>JAJRSO010000015.1 GCA_024278755.1 Calditrichota bacterium
AAAACGAAGCGTTTCTGGAAACATTAACTTCCGACATATTAAAAACAAATGAGATTGAAGGTATTATTTTAAATAAAGAGGAAGTTCGTTCCTCTATTGCAAGAAGGCTGGGAATTGATATTGGTGGACTTCTCCCTATCAACAGAAATATTGAGGGAATTGTTGATGTGATGTTTGATGCAACCGGTAAGTTTGACAAACCACTGACAAAAAAAAGATTGTTCGATTGGCATTTTGCATTATTCCCATTGGGCAGAAGCGGGATGTATAAAATTATTGTTGGAGGTTGGCGAGATGATTCAACGGGACCAATGCAAGTAGTTTCCGGTGCAATGGGTAAAGAGAAAGTTCACTATCAAGCGCCGCCCGCAAATGTTATAGACAAAGAGATGACAGTTTTTATAGATTGGTTTAATGGGAAAACAAATATAGATTTGGTATTGAAAGCAAGTATTGCCCACTTGTGGTTTGTAACATTACATCCGTTTGAAGATGGTAACGGAAGAATTGCAAGAGCTATTACAGATATGCTACTTGCCCGTTCAGACGGGCTTTCACAAAGATTTTACAGTATGTCATCACAAATACAGAAAGAACGAAAATCATATTATGATATACTTGAAAAAACACAAAAGGGAAAACTTGATATTACAGAATGGGTTAGTTGGTTTTTAAATACATTGCGAAAAGCAGTAATAAATTCGGAGGAAACGCTTGGTTTGGTAATTCGGAAACATAAATTCTGGAATACTTACGGAACGTTAATAAAAAATGAAAGACAAAAAAAGCTATTAAATAAATTATTAGAAGGATTTACCGGTTTCCTTACAACATCAAAGTGGGCTAAAATAGCAAAGTGTTCACAAGATACAGCATTGCGAGACATACAAGATTTGATTGATAAAAGTATTTTGATAAAATCGAATTCTGGAGGAAGAAGCACCAAATACGAATTGAGAGATGAATAAACTGGCTACAACAAAAGCTATACGTAATGCGGGGTTTATCGGAAATTGAAAGATTATGCAAGTAATGAGATTTAAGTGATAAATTGAAAGATGAGTACTTTGAAATCCCGCACTCTGTATAACCAAACCGTTAGTGGTTATTGAAAAGAAAAATTTCAGCAATAAAGCCAGTTAGATTATCTTTGTTGAAAAGGAGTAAAAATGTCCGCAAAAAACAATTTTTTTAACCTGCCGCAGGAAGTTTTCAGCACTTCGCAGGGTGATGTAAAACTGCCTATTTTTTATTATGATGTTTCCGCGGCGCTGATTTTTTTCTGGACCGATTACCAGAAAGCGGCTAAACAGTTAAGCGGAACAGGGTTGCAGGCCTGTAAGTTTTTTAACGGCAGCGCGCTCTGCGGTCTGGCCTTTTACGAATACCGCGATTCGGATATCGGCCCCTATAACGAAGTGGGTCTGGCCACCGCCGTTTACTCCGATAAAACAGAAAAGCCGCAATTGTATCTGCCGGATTTTCTGCGTCCCGCGCAAAAACGCAAGCTGGGATTTTATATTCACCATCTGCCGGTCTCTACCGAAGCGGCCTGCGCGGCCGGCAAAGAAATTTGGGGCTTCCCTAAATTTACCACCGAGCTGCCCTTTTCATTAACGGCCGATCATTTCGACGCTTCCGTGCTCGATCCGGAGGGACAAATAATTCTGAATCTTAGAGGCCCGCTAAATCCGGGAGTGCCGCTTCCGGGATTTGACCTGCTCTTATTTTCCAACCATAAAAACCAACAACTACGCACAATTGTCGACGTAAAGAGCGCTTTTAAAACCGCGTTTGCCACAGGATTGAAATTGCGAATCGGCCCAAGCGCGCATCCAATGGCGCAGACGCTGCACGCGCTGGGTTTGGACGGCGTCCGTCCCTTTGTGGCACAAACGACCGCTGCATTTTTATCGCGTCTGCACGGAGGAACGGCGGTTGAGTAAGATCAGCGGAGCGCACATCGCACTGACCGGGGCGGCGGGTGATTTGGGACGACTCCTCTCTATGGAATTTATCCGACGCGGCGCGGCGCGACTATCTTTAATAGACATCGATGAAGATAGATTGAAAGCGCTAAAAGAGGAATGCGCTTCATCAAAGACAACGATACAACTTTATGTTTGCGATCTGTCCGATCAAACCCAAATTAAAAACACTGCCCGGCAGATTCAAAGCCGTTCCGGAACGCCGCAGATACTAATGCACAATGCGGGTTTATTGATAAATAAGCCGTTCTGGGAATGTACGGATACGGAATTGGAAAAAATAATCACCGTAAACAGCGCCGCCCTGTTTTGGCTGACCAGCGCTTTTTTGCCGCAAATGCTGTCGGCAAACCGGGGGCATATCGTGACCGTCGCTTCGGCAGCCGGCCTAACGGCTTCGGCGGGACTGGCTTCCTACCCGGCCAGTAAATTTGCCGCCGTGGGGTTTAACGAAACTCTGCGTCATGAATTAAAACTGCGTAGTAGCGCCGTCCGTACAACGGTCGTCTGTCCGTTTTACATTGCCACCAAAATGGTACCCGGCGTGCGCAGCCGCATTCCGTTTTTACTGCCTGTTTTAAAACCCCAGCGGGTAAGTCAAAAAATTGTGCAGGCAATCGCAAAGAATAAAAAGCAATTACTGATGCCCCGACTGCTGTATACGCTTCCGTTACTGCGTTTACTGCCTGTATCCGCTTTTGATTTTATACTGCGTTTGCTGCGCATTAATCAGACAACGGAATCCATCCGAATAAAATCATAACAATTACCCGTTCAGTTTTCGGTTGTTTCTGTAATTTGGCCATGCTTTGTCCACGCGCTATGTTTCGACTATGCTCGGCAACCGGCGCGCGACAAAATAATTGAATAACCCCGAGATTTATCTCGGGGGCAACGAATCCCCATCCAAACAGAAGGGCTTTAGCCCAAACGGTCGCTTTGCGGCGTCCGGCGCGCTTTTATCCCCCCTGTCCGCCGCAATCTATTCTTTGATTTAACCAGAGCCCCCCCTTCGGCGCTACTGTCGTTGCCAGCGGAGCGAAGCCATCTACGGCTATAAACAGCGCCGGGACAGGCTAACCCTAACATCAGCGGATTTGACGCCCTGCGGCCGGTAACTGCAAACCATTCCCTACGGGAAGACCCGTTCCTATGAAGAACAGGCAAAAGCGATTAATAATCCAAAGGCCGTTCGCGCCGTCGCCCGGGCAAACGGCGATAACTGTCAAACGGAAATTAATTTTCCCCAAAAAACGGAATTTAAAATTCCCCACTTAGTTTCCATAGTCAACTAAATATTTCATGTTTTTGCAAACAGTCCCATCTTGCGTTTCATGGCTAAACGGTACGATTGCCCCTGAAT
>JAJRSO010000001.1 GCA_024278755.1 Calditrichota bacterium
TTATAAGACTTTGTTGCGGGATCGTCTAGTGGCAGGACGCCTGGTTCTGGCCCAGGTAGCCGGGGTTCGAATCCCTGTCCCGCAGCTTTTATTATGTGCGCCCGTAGCTCAACTGGATAGAGCGTTTGGCTACGGTCCCGAAGTGTCGGGATGGGTTTTCGAAAAGATATATGTGCGCCCGTAGCTCAACTGGATAGAGCGTTTGGCTACGGACCAAAAGGTTGGGGGTTCGAATCCTCCCGGGCGTACTTTTAAATAACAAAAGGCAAAAGAAAAAAGAAAAATCAAATAACGGTTCTACTTACTGTTATTTGCAGAAGAAGGTTACGATTTTTGATAATTCTTTTTTCCTTTGTCTTTTTTCTTTTGCCTTCTTAAAGGCGCGTTCGTCTAGGGGTCTAGGACGCCGGCCTCTCACGTCGGTAACACGGGTTCAAATCCCGTACGCGCTACACTGGGCTGGAAGCTTCGTAAATAACTGCGAAGCTTCTTTTATTTTATATCATTTCATTAGAGTCCGAATATTTTTTTAACCTTTTTATAACACCATCAGAGGAAAAAGACATTACCTATTGGCTTTATCCCTAAAAGCCAAACACTTTTTGACCTTAAAATTTAAAGGGTAAAAGAAAGGGAAAAGTGACTATGAAGTCTGTGTTCCATAACAACAGAGCTTTCGATTGAATATTTCTAATATTTACTACTTCATGTTTTGTACTGCCTCTATGGATAACTGCAGAGAGCTCGGCTACCCCGCCGCCCACGTAAGAAATCGGCGCCGAACCGTATATTTGCGCCAATGTGGGCACGGGAACCCCGGAATAAGCCGCCAACTGGCTAGAATACTGCAACCGCGACGGCGACACGCAATACGCAGCCTTACGCAAACAAAACGGTCATCCGGAACCCTATAATGTAAAATATTGGGGTATCGGCAACGAATCCTATTTTTGGCATACTTCGGAAAGCTATGCCCTGGTTATTAAACAATATGCCAAAATAATGAAGACGATGGCCGATACGTCTATTTCGCTTGTAGCCTCCGGACTAAACGACCCGCATATAAAAGGCGCGGATAAATGGAACTATACCATTTTAAAAGAAGCCAATGAGTTTTTGGATTATATATCTTTGCACGCTTATTACTTCTACGATGAATACTATGATGTGGTAGCCTGTCCCTTAAAATTGGAAGCGGATATCGATTCCGTACGGGCAATGATTAAAAGGCTTGTCCCTTCTGACAACAAGCTGGAGATAACGGTTGACGAATGGAACATATGGCACAAGGAAGCCAAAACGTATAACGGATTAATGCAAAAATGCACTTTGATAGACGGCTTGTATGCAGCCGGAATGTTTCATATTTTTCATCGGCACAGCGATATTGTAACCATGGCTAATTTTTGCGACCTGGTTAATCAGCTTCCGGCCATCGTTACTAGAGAGGATGGCGGATTATATGTTAATCCCATCTATCATGCTTTTGTGATGTATACCAATTACACCGGCGACCAGTTCCTTTCTTTTGAGGTGGATGTGGCCGGTTATACGGCTACGGATAGAGTAGGTTTAAATCGGCAGGTGCCGTATCTGGATTGTTCCGTAACCAAGGATAGTGAGAACGGTCGCATTTACATTGCGGCCATAAACCGGCATAAAGATAAAAATATGGAAACGGAAATAAAACTGAATGGTTTTAAACCCGATAAAAAATACAAGGTTTATGAGCTGAACGCGCCTGAGGTAAAGACGGCCAATGATTTTGACGAGCCGGACAATGTAAAAATTGCCGAAAAAAACTTTTCCGATGCCGGAAGTCATTTTACATATACTTTTCCGGCTCATTCGATAACCATAATAGAGCTAAAGGCAACCGAATAGCCCGTTTAGCGTCGTCTGGATAGGAAAAAAACGCGATTATAATTCTACTCTTAGTGATTGAATCACGACGGATTTTCCCCTAAGTTACAAGGACTAAAAGTTATGGAAGATAGATAGTTCAAATGAGAAAGGCAAGCAATGACCAGAGAAGTTAAAATCGAACAAAATTACCGAGCGGCGCAAGATTTCTTTGCCCACATCGAAATCGACACGGAGAAGGCATTAAAGCGACTGGAAAAGTTTTCCATATCTGTCCAATGCTGGCAGGGAGACGATGTGGGCGGTTTTGAGAATCCCGAGGCCGGACTTTCCGGAGGCGGCATTCAGGTTACGGGGAACTATCCCGGCAAGGCGCGCACTATAGATGAATTACAGCAAGATTTAGTAAAGGCCTTTTCCTTGATACCGGGACGCCACCGTTTAAATCTGCACGCCATATACGGCGATTTTCAAGGCAAAAAAGTGGACAGAAACGAGATCGAGCCGCGGCATTTTGATGCCTGGGTGCGCTGGGCTAAAGAGCACCGCTTGGGCCTGGATTTCAACGCCACCTGTTTTTCGCATCCGTTGGCCGACGAAGGATTTACTTTAAGTAATAAAGATAAAGCTGTTCGGGATTTCTGGATAGAACATGTAAAACGAGCGCGTATTATTACAGCCTATTTCGGCAAACAATTAGGCATGCCGTCCATTCACAATCTATGGATACCCGACGGCTACAAAGATATTCCTTACGACCGGCTTGCGCCGAGGCAGCGCTTAAAAGAAAGTTTGGATGCCATCTACGCCGAAAAATATCATCCCGGTGAAATGAAGGATTCGGTGGAGAGCAAACTGTTCGGTATCGGCAGCGAAGCGTATGTGGTCGGTTCGCATGAATTCTATCTGGGGTATGCTATAAAAAACAACCTTATGGTCTGCCTCGATTTAGGGCATTTTCATCCCACGGAAAACGTGGCCGATAAAATCAGTTCTATCTTGCTGTTTTCCGATGAACTGATGTTCCATTTCAGTCGCGGGCTGCGCTGGGACAGCGACCACATCACCCTGTTTAACGATGAAATCGCCGAAGTAACGTCACAAATAGTCCGGCCCGGTCTGGATAGACGGGTGCATATTGCCATGGATTTCTTCGACGCCACGGTTAACCGCGTTGGCGCTTACGTCTTAGGCGTTCGTTCGGTTTTAAAAGCGCTGCTGTCCGCTATTTTGGAGCCGCATACTTTGCTTAAAACGGCTGAAGAGAGCAACAATTTGTTAAGGCGCTTAGCCTTACTGGAAGAACAGCGCATACAACCCGTTGGCGCGGTATGGGATTACTATTGCCTCAAAAAAGGCGTGCCTGCGGGTACAAGCTGGCTGGATGAAGTGCAGAAATACGAACAAGAGGTTTTAAGCCGTAGAAAATAAGATGAGAATGGAGTTGATGTTTTCTTTGTCATAAATCCTGAATACGCGTAAACAAAAAGGAAAATGAAGATTAAACCGGATGAAAACAGATACTCTAAATACAGATTGCTAAAGGAATGCTGGAAACGGAGAATGTTAATGATTGACAGAATGCTGATTGGAGTGGACATAGGGGGAACAAAAATAAGCGCCGGGCGGGTAAGCGGCAGAATGCTTTTAAAACAAAATTATTTTAAAAACCCGGCCAAAGAATCGGCTGATATTATTGCTTCCAAAATTATCGAAGCGATAGAAGATGTGTTTAGCGAAAACGTTGCCGGAATCGGTATTGGCGTGCCGGGATTGGTTGATACTAAAAAAGGAATTGTATGGGATGTGCAAAACATTCCTTCCTTGAATCATTATCCTTTAAAAGCAACTTTGGAAAACCATTTCCGGGTTCCGGTATATCTGAATAATGACGCCAACTGTTATGCCGTCGGAGAAAAATATTTCGGAATGGGTAATGGATATGACAATATTGTCGCCCTGACCTTAGGCACCGGCCTCGGCGTGGGGTTGGTTATCAACGGGCATATCTACGAAGGGAAGAACGGAGGTGCCGGTGAATTTTGCAATGTTAAATACAGAGATTCCAATTTGGAAGAATATTGTAGCAGTTTCTTCTTCAGGAAAAAATACGATACGGATAGTCTGACCTTATCGAGGGCCGCTCGCCAAGGCGATAAAACGGCTCTGAAGATTTTTAGCGAATTCGGCCGTCACGTGGGCGAGGCCATCCATTTCATACTGGCCGTGCTTGACCCGCAAATTGTCATTCTCGGCGGTTCGATAGCAAATGCCTATCCTTTTTTTGGTATCCGTCCGGTGAAGTGCATCTTGCTTTGAATTAAGCGGCGCCACTATCTTGGCGGGGGAAATTATCCCGATTTATCATGGCGGGCAACAACTCTTCCAAACGATTTATCGGATAGTCCGCTATTTTTTGAAGCAACTCCTTTAACCAGGACTTTGGTTCTAATCCTTTCAATTCGGCATTGGCTAACAACGTATACAAAATAGCCGCCCACTTAGCCCCGTTATGACTTCCGGCAAACAGATAATTTTTGCGGCCAA
>JAJRSO010000016.1 GCA_024278755.1 Calditrichota bacterium
GGGGACTTGAAAAATTTCCGACCGAAAAAATTCTGCACCATTATGCCGGTTTACTGCAAAACAAATTAGGACGCTTCCGTTGTGCGATTCCCCATTACGAGGCGTTGGTAGCAGCAGATTCTACGAATAAGGATTATATAAAAACATTGGCGATCTTATATTTTAGAAATGAAGATGAGAGAGCCATTGAAGCGCAGGAAAAAGTGGTTGCCCTTAATCCGAAAAATGCCGAAGAAAAAAATAATCTGGCGATATATGTTTCCTACTTTCACGGTGAAGGGGCCGATTTGGAATATCGTAAAAAAGCTTACGATCAGGATCCTTCTAATATCGATTTTGCGTTTAGCTACGCCTCTGCTTTAATACAGGCCGGAAAATATAAAGAAGCGCTAGTTCCTCTAAACAAAGTAATTTCAAATAAGCCGACCAAAAAAGCATGTTTTTATCGTGCGGAAGCCTATGAGAATTTAAATAAAAATATTAACGCCATAAATGATTATAAATTAGCGCTGAAACTGGATCCTGATAATGTAAGCATTATGTTGCGCATTGCGGAAAATTATAGAAGTAATCATGCCTTTGCCAGCGCCCGTACCTGGATTTATAAAGTACTTCGGAAAAAACCGGGTTACGGACAAGCTTACATTTCAATGGGAGAAATATATGAGGCAGCCGTTTCTCATTGTATGGAAAAACGAGGCGGAAAAACAAAATACGAGGATAAACTGGTTTATCTGAAAGCGGCGCAGGAATATAAAAAAGCGCAAAAAGACCCGGCGTTTAGAATGAAGGCAAAAAGTAAATATAATAATATTGTTCCGTTTTTACCGACAAAAGAAGATAAATTTATGCATAAAAACGCAAAAATTAAATCAAAATGTTATACGAGTTGGATAAAATAGGAGTATATGGTGAAGGTTGCACTTGGCGCCGATCATGCCGGATATATTTTAAAAGAAGCAATAAAAGCCTGGTTCAATAAAAAAAACATCGAATATAAAGATGTGGGAACGTTTAAGCTGGATTCATGCGATTACCCGGAGTATAGTTACAAAGTCGGGACGGCAGTGGCCTCGGGTGAAGCGGAAATGGGCGTGTTAGTTTGCGGTACCGGAATCGGAATGTGCATTACGGCAAATAAAATTAAGGGCGTCCGGGCGGCTCAGGCCTATGACCCGCAAATGGCGCAAATGAGTCGTTTACACAATGATGCAAATGTATTATGCCTTGGTGGCAGAATCCTGGAAGAATCGGCCGCTATCGAAATTGTGGAGATATGGTTAAACACTTCTTTTGAGGGTGGCCGTCATCAAAACCGCATTAATCTGATAGGGCAATTAACAGGAAAATAGTGGAGCAGTTATGTTAGAAAACATTAAAAAATTAGATCCGGAGATATTTGCAGCAATCGAAAAGGAAATCGGGCGGCAAAACAATACGCTGGAACTCATCGCATCAGAAAACTTTGTATCACGAGCGGTTTTAGAAGCCAATGGTTCGGTATTAACTAATAAATATGCTGAAGGGTATCCCTCCAAACGCTACTATGGCGGTTGTGAATATGTGGATATTGCTGAAAATCTGGCACGTGATCGAGCAAAAAAACTATTTAACTGCGAATATGTGAACGTTCAGCCACATTCAGGATCACAAGCCAATATGGCGGTTTATTTTACCTACCTGCAACACGGAGATACGGTTTTAGGGATGAATCTGGCACATGGGGGGCATTTAACCCACGGCTCGCATGTGAATTTCTCCGGTAAAATGTTCAATTTCGTACCGTATGGCGTAAATAAAGAAACGGGAAGAATTGATATGGCGGAGGTTGCCCGCCTGGCCAGAGAAAACAAGCCTAAAATGATTGTGGTTGGAGCCAGCGCTTATTCCCGCCACTACGAATTTGCCGCATTCCGTGAAATAGCCGACGAAGTGGGGGCGATTCTGTTTTCCGATGTGGCCCATCCTGCCGGTTTAATTGCGGCCGGTTTGCATCCCAGCCCGCTTCCGTATTGTGATGTGGTAACAACCACAACACATAAAACCCTGCGTGGTCCACGGGGCGGGATGATTATGATTGGTAAAGATACAGAAAACAAAATGGGAATTGTCGCTCCGAAATCAGGCCGGGTGAAAAGGATGTCCGAAATTATAGACAGCAATGTAATGCCGGGTATTCAGGGCGGACCGCTGATGCATGTGATTGCGGCCAAGGCCATTGCTTTTGGTGAAGCGCTTCAGCCCGAATTCAAACGATATGCTCAGCAGATTATTGACAATGCACAAACCCTGGCAGGAAGTCTTGTGGAAAAAGGCTATGATATTGTTTCCGGCGGAACAGATAACCATGTCTTTTTAGTTGATCTTAGCGCTAAAAATATTACCGGCAAAGCCGCCGAAAATGCACTTCATGCGGCTGGAATTACAGTAAATAAAAATATGGTTCCTTTTGATACCAAAAGTCCGTTTGTTACCAGCGGAATTCGCTTGGGAACGGCAGCCTTGACCACAAAGGGTATGGAACAGGAACAGATGAAATTAATAGCAGGATTTATCGATACGGTTTTAAAAGCCGTGGACAGTGAAGAGACCGCACAAAAAATATCCGAAGAAATAATGGAATTAAACAAAGATTATACACTTTATACGATTTAACGCGATAATCCGATGGCCGGAAATTTAAGCGGCTTAAAAAGGACAGGCGGTATAGGCGTCTATCTATGAAAAGAGAGAATATTCAGGAAGTAGAACTTCCTTTTTTAGACCATCTCGAGGAATTACGCTGGCGGCTGATCAAAGCCCTTATTGCCGTTTTGGTTCTTACGGTTATCTGTTTTTATTTTTCCGGATATATTCTGGACCTTCTTCTGCTTCAGATAAAGGGGCTGGAACACCAGATAAATCTACAGGTTTTAAAAGTTCAGACCATTTTTATAATTAAATTAGAAATTGCTCTCATTTTTGGAATCGTTTTAAGTATTCCGATTATCCTGTATCAACTATTTGCTTTTATATCGCCCGGTTTACGCCCAAATGAAAAAAAATATATTTGGCCGGTTATTATTTTTGCCAGCGTTAGTTTTTTAATTGGCGGGGCCTTTGCCTACCTCGTTATTGTTCCGCTTGCGCTTGATTTTTTTCTGGGCCTTGCCCCGGCAAGCGTAACAAATAACATTGCCTTGGATTTTTATTTCGGTTTTGTGGCGCGCATTGTTCTGGTTTTTGGTGTTGTATTTGAGCTTCCGGTTGTGAGTTTGCTACTTACGCGCCTGGGGATATTAACACCGGAACTATTAAAAAAATACCGCCGGTACGCCATCGTTTCGATGTTTATTTTTGCCGCCATATTAACGCCCCCAGACCCGACGACACAAATTATGCTGGCTGTTCCCATGTTGATTTTATATGAAGCCACAATTTGGATTAGCTATTTTTTCAGAAGAAAAGAAAAGCCGGAATCCGAAGCATAATATGTCAAACTATTTATTTCCGGCCGTTTTATTCTTGGTTCTAAGTAAAGACGGGTAGAAAAAAACGAAAATCCAAGAAAGTCCCGAATTATTGCAAAGAGATTTAATTAATGTCTTTAAAACATTTGCCGTACGGCGGTTAACATTGCCGGCTATCTGTGTTTAAATAGTTTTCCATATAGAACGACAGCCCTCATATATTCTTCTTAATACCCTAAATTGCCGTAAACTTAATTGATTAAATCATTTGAAAAAATTAAATTAATTGTTCTTAATAGGGTAACATTGAATAGGAAACAATGGACTTAAAAGAATTACAGAAGCCCTTTCAAAAAGAGCTTATCGAATATAATCGCACCTTTCGAAATATTTTATCATCCAATGTGCAATTAATTGATACAATTATTAAATATGTTGTAAAGAATAAAGGAAAAGGATTCCGCCCTCTTTTAGTAATAATGTCGGCAAAACTGGTTGGTCGTCCGGCAGAAGAAACTTATACGGCGGCTTCTATTGTGGAGCTATTACACTCTGCTTCCCTGGTACACGATGATGTGGTGGACGAGGCATACATCCGTCGCGGGTTGCCATCCATCAACGCCATGTGGAAAAATAAAATAGCCGTTCTGATGGGTGATTATATGTTGTCCAAATGTTTAATAGGGGCGGCTGGAACCAACAAAATACGGGTAATGCAAATTTTAGCGGAAGCGTCGCGCCGTTTAAGCAGCGGAGAACTGTTGCAAATAGAAAAATCACGTAAGCTGAATATTACCGAAACAGAGTATTTTGAAATTATATCCGATAAAACAGCCGCATTAATAGGCGCCGCATCGGAATTGGGCGCACTAAGCACCTCAAAAAACATTGAAGATCATGAACGTTTAAAAAACTTTGGAGAATACCTGGGCACGGCCTTTCAGATAAAAGACGATCTTCTGGACTATTACGGAAACCGACGTATACTTGGAAAACCGGCAGGAAATGATTTTAAGGATAAGAAAATAACACTACCCCTTATTTATGCCTTTAAACAATCGGAAGCTAAAGAAATTTCTGCGATTAAACGGCGTTTGAAAAAAGGCGTTACTGCGAATCAGGTTAAAGAAATTATCGCCTTTGTGGAAAAGAAGGGCGGTATTGAATATGCTAATAGTAAAAAGGAAGAATATGCCCAAAAAGCAAAGGAATGCCTCGAGCCTTATCCGGACAGTAAGGTAAAAGCGGCCATGTATAAATTTGTAGATTTTACAATTCAAAGAAAAAAATGACACCTAAAAAAATTCTGATTCTTCGTCTTAGCTCTATCGGTGATATTCTGTTAACAAGTCCCTTTATCCGACAGGTCCGGAGGGCTTTTCCCAAGGCCCGGATAGAATATGTTGTTAAAAGTTCTTTTTCGGATTTAGTGCGCTTTAATCCGAACCTGGACGCTGTTTTTGAAGTGAAGCCCGAATTGGGACAAAAAGGGCTGCGGGAATTAAAAAAGATATTTCATAAACGATCTTATGACCATATATTTGATCTGCATAATAATTTTCGGACAAAAAGTTTAACATCCGGGTTGTCAAAAACGGTAATTCATAAAGATCGTATTAAACGAACGCTTTTAGTTTATCTTAAAAAAAATTATTACAGAGATATTCTTCCCATCCCCGAGCGTTATCTGCAAACAGGCGAGCAGGCAGGTATTACAGATGACGGAAAAGGACTGGAACTTTTTTGGCCGAAAAAAATAGAGAAAAAAACAGATCGTTTATCTAGAGAGATAAAATTAGATGACGGGTTTATTGCCTTGGCGCCGGGTGCGGCACATGCCACTAAGCGATGGCCGGCGGACTATTTTAAAGAAATTATTCAAAACATCAGTCCTGTTTTTAAAGGCAAAATTGTTTTATTGGGAAGCGCTTCCGAGCAGGCCGACTTAAATAAATTAATAATAAACGATCGCGTTATAAACTTGGCCGGAAAGCTCAGTTTGCTGGAATCGGCATCTGTTTTAAAACGGTCAAAAATATTAGTAACAAATGATTCCGGTTTAATGCACATGGCTTCTGCGGTAGAAATCCCAGCCATAGCTCTATTTGGTTCTACTGTTAAGGAATTTGGCTTTTTCCCCTACCGCAGCAATCATATTGTTTTGGAAGATAACACGGTGCCCTGTCGCCCCTGCTCACATATTGGCCGCTCGACTTGCCCCAAAACACATTTTAACTGCATGCGTAATTTAACGCCGGAACGTGTATTAAGGGAATTAAAAAAACAATTAACCGATTTAAACAAATGAAAACAGTACTACAAATTCTTTATTCCGCTCTGATTTATCCGCTAATAATTTTCCTTTTTCACATAGCGGCGCTTTTTAAAACCAATATTCGCAAAGCGCTTGCCGGACGTTATCAATTTAAAAAAGAAATTTTAAAAGGAATCAACGGAAAACGGAAAAACAGAAACCTTGTTCTGTTGCACGCTTCTTCAATGGGTGAATTTGAACATGTAAAACCGTTGATCACTAAATTAAATACCGAATATAATGTTAAAACGGTGGTTACCTTCTTTTCGCCATCGGGTTTTGAAAATGTTAAAGAATTTCCGGGCGTTCTGTTTTTTCTCTATTTGCCCTTCGATTTTCAGTTTATTTGGAACCGAGTCTATAAACTATTACGGCCCAAAATGTTGATAATTTCCAAACATGATGTTTGGCCAAATCAGGTTTGGAACGCAGAAAAGCACGCGATTCCATCATATTTAATTAATGCTTCGCTCTCTGCCGGTTCATCGCGTATTAATCCTTTTGTAAGATTTTTTCAGGAATACATCTATCGTTCTTTAACGCGTATTTACACGATTAGTGAAGAAGATTCCCGGCGTTTTAAAAATAAATTTCCACATAGCGCCATAGAAGTAACGGGAGATACGAAATTTGATCAGGTTTTGCTGCGCAGGGAACAGGCAAAGGAAAAAGAGATTCTACCGCAAAACTGGCTAAAAGACAACATTATTTTGCTTTTCGGCAGCATTTGGCCGGAAGATCTCAAACATATTTATCCAGCCATATGGCAATTGCTTGCCGGAAAAGAAAAAGCAAAGATAATTCTCGTGCCACATCAGCCGGAAACAGCTCTCATACAAACAATAATCGGGAAAACCGGACGCGAACAAACCGGACTTTTTTCCGAACCCCTTTCTGCAAAGAGCCGGGTGTTGATTGTGGATAAGGTGGGTGTACTGGCGGATTTATACAAATATGCGCATGTCGCGTATGTCGGTGGAAGTTTTCGACAGGGCATTCATAATGTAATGGAGCCAGCGGTATATGAAATACCGGTGCTGTATGGTCCGGCCCATAAAAATTCTTTTGAGGCAATCCTTTTACATCGGGAGGAAGGAAGCATTGTTGTGAACAACGCAAAAGAGTTAACCGAAGCGTTAAACCAATTGTTAAAATAATCTTCTTATCGGCTGAAATTAGGAAAACAGGCAGGCCTGTTTGCAAAAAATCACACGGGAAGTACCCAACGAATTCTCAACGATTGGAAAAAACAAAAGATTTTTTAGTGAACGAGACTATTTCTCTGAGATAAATTCACCTCATGTTTCTTACATTGCAAGCAAAACAAACACGTATTAGAACAAGGATACAATTCTCATTTGATTTCATTGGTTTGAAATCAAATAATTAAAAAAAATCTATGTCGTTTTGTGTGACTAATACAGGTTAAAAAAGGCAGAGAAGTTACAGAAATTATGAAATTAGCGGCTATTATAGTGGATGCAGGCGTTGCCAAAACGTTTCAAGGCCCATTAAAAACAGATACGAAGCAATTTTATCGTACTTTTAAAAACAATTGTAATCAACAAAACCCAATCCTAAAAATACGAAAAAAATGGTAATCTTTTTAAAAGGGTATTTTTTCCCGGCTGCCCGCTTCTGGGTTGAGGCCTCAGGGGCGTCAATCTTTTTAATACTTGGTTGTACCCATACAACTCGATATGGAACTCCCCAAAAGAAGTTGTGTTTATTTCACAAAAACGGAAATGGCTGACTTAATTAATGGACAATCCAGGCATCGGGGAAACCGCTTTTCCGTACCACCTTTAAAAATTTAGCGGCGTCCGGCCGATTTGAGAATTTACCTACAAAAACTTTGAATACAGAGGCCATATTTTTATAATAGGCGGGAAGCTTGAATTGATTCTGAAGTTTACTTATCAGTTCCAAAGCACGGCTTTCATCGGTAGTTGCTAATATTTGAATCGTGTATTTAAAATCCTGCGCTTTACTCGTCTGAGACGGCGCCGAAACCGAATCCCGTGCAATAACCATACGTTTTACAACCCATGTACCGGGAAAGCTACGTATGGTCAGCTCCCGCTGAACAGAATCGGCTTGCGGTCGATATAAAAAATCACCAGTCTGAACTTTAAAGAGGCCTTTCTCTTTAAAAAGGTAAACCGAATCCTGCAAAACAGCAGATATTTTTTGGGACATGATGGCTGCCCGAGCAGAATCAAGCCCGGCAGATATCTGAACCCGAAATCCCTCGGCCAACCGAACGGTGTCGGCGGGAGGAGGAGGAAGCAGATCGATAAAAATTTCTGCGGAATCCCCCGGATCTGAAAGAATGGCATCAAGCAAAGGATCGGAAACCGATTGCTGTTGGTAAAATAAAACACTATCCGGTTCAGCGGAATTTTTTACTGTAAAAACAGCTTGCGAAGCACAGCCAACCAGCAGAACAAACAGAGAAAACAGAGCCATTATTCTCAGCATCAATTAATAGACCTTCTTTAAATAAGTGCCTTTAAAATATTTGTTTACTAAAATATCGTAATATTTAAATCCTTTTTGCGACATATTAAGTGCGCCCCATTGACACATACCAACCCCATGCCCGCTTCCGCCGCCGGTTAAAATAAAGGTAGAATCATTAGAAGAAAGTTCAAAAAACAAACTGGGTAAAGCGCCCGTATTTTTTGAAGAAAAAAAACGACGAATATCAAAACGCTCTAAAACAAAACTGGTATCGCCATAGGAGAGGTGCATTTTTTGAACCCGGCCCTGCGCAGATCGGTTTAAGACCTGAGCTTGAAAAACGAGGTGTGTCGTATCGGTAACAACCTGATTTAATAAAGAGCGGTTAAATCGTAAATAAAAAAGGGAATCAAGCTCCTGAAGGGTAAATACTCTTTTCCAACGAAAAAGAGGTGAAACACTACAGGCAAATCCATTGCCAAGCACATCCTGTTGTGCTTGTAAATATGGAAATTTTTTTGTATGCCAAACATTCTGAGCGGCTTCAATAAGGCCCCCGCATGTCGAATGGTAATACACGGTAGCGAGGGTGTCTTGATACATTAAAATATCGCCGAAAGTTGCGTTCAGCGCTTCGGAAGCAAGAGGAGTTTCAACACTCAGGCCGGCATATACCTGATCACGCACATCGGCATATAAGTCAAAAGGATATTTTTTTCGAGCCAGCATTTTCTTCAAAGAATAAGTACGGGCGCAAACGGCTTGCGCTTTAAGCGCCTCGAGATAAGCCGGATTGGCGGATGGCATTTCGGCAGGCACGACACCTTTAAGATATTCCTCGAGGTTGATTTTGTTAATTACTTGAACAAGTCCATTTTTATTGACAGAGAGCAGAATACCGCCTTTATAAGCGCGGTTTTTAAAAGTAAACCAGGCTGTTTTATCTTTGGGAGCAAGACGAACCGCGTCTTCTTTACGAAAAGAGAAAATCCTGTTTGGGTTAGAAAGCTTATAACCGTTTTTTATCAGGGAGACATCAAGGCTACTGTTTTTATGGCCAAAATCGTATGCAGCCTCTTCCGTATAAAGTACAAATGTTCCATGAAATTCAATTGTTGTTTTCTGTTGAATTTCTGCAAGTAAAACCCGGATATCCGGCGACGTATCAGTTTTTTTAATGATATTATTCGGTTGGCAGGAAAAGAAAAAAACAAAAAAAGATAAAAGTAAAAAGTAATTTAATGTTTTCAAGTAGAACGTCCCAAACAAGTTAATATATTAAACTGCTTTGTAAGCTATAAAAAGAGCATTATAAATTCAATTAAATCTGTCCACAAAAAGGGCGGAATAATTTCCACCCTTAAAATGTTTTGATTTTTAAAAAGCTATTTTTATATTCTTATAAATTAATTTTGGTAGAAAGCCGGACGGAAACTAATCGTAACCCTTAATGAATTTAATGTTTTTTCTATTCTTGCGACTATAATTAAAACAGGAAAAACAGGGCAGAAAAATGCTTTCTAAAATGAAAATGAAAGAATCAATTCGTGAAATTTATGCGCTTTATCTCCAACGCAATGAAACTCAGGCTTTTACCTTAGAATCAATCAGCAATATCTTTGAAATTGGTAACGAGGTCTTTCAGAAAAACAATCCCGAAGAGGTGGAGAAGTTTAAAGAACGGCCGGAGAGCCAGGCGCCGGATATTATGGATGATGAACCCTTTTCTTTGGAACGCACGCTGGAAATTTTTAAAACGCTCGAAAAAGATAATCCGGAAATTACACCGGCCCTTATCCAAAAAATTTTTGAAATGAACAGTCGTCTTGCATGGAAATCATACCGCAGAAAATATGACGCCTATATGCTTTCCATTTGCGAAGAATATCCCAACGACGAGTATATTAATTACCTGTCTGCAATAGTTAATTACGACCGTCATCATTTTGATGAAACTCTGCACTGTATAAATATCGCTATTTCAAAAAATCCATCGTCAGCAAATTATACCCATATCAAAAGCCTGTGTCTCATTCAGCGCGGTGAATTTGAAACAGCACGGACGTATCTGTATCAATCTCTGTTTTTAGTTGAATTACGCCAGAACGTACCGCCCCGGAAACAGGATAATCCGGAAATTTATCCGAATTATCCCATCGAATTTCATACTTCCGCGGATCTTATCCGCGGTGATTTAAAGAAAATTGATAAGATGGAAAAAGTTTTTAGAGATCAATTAATGCCAATGTTCGAGTAGTATTAAAAGGAAATACTTTACCGAACAGTTTTTTATAAGTAGCCTACCCCAAAGTACCTCTCCTTAAAAACTAAATGTTGTTAATATCCACGACCCTTCGTACATTCGCCCCAATATTTGTGGAGAAGTTAAATCAATGCAAAAATATGCCGTTCTTTTTGTAATATTGGCTGCCGCTCTTTGGGGGGTGGATGGAATTGTTTTACGTCCGGCGCTTTATACCCTACCGGTTTCATTAGTTGTATTTATCGAAACGGCCGCGGCAGCTCTTTTTTTAAGTCCATTTTTTGTTAAAAACCTTTCAACATTAAAAAAACTGGGAAAAACAGACTGGATGTCCTTTTTTGCGGTTGCTGTTTTTGGGGGAGCCATAGGGACGATGGCAATAACAAAAGCGCTTTTTTATGTGGGTTATGTAAATCTTTCTATCGTTGTATTAATACAAAAGCTGCAACCGGTATTTGCCATATCTTTGGCGGCGGTTTTATTAAAAGAGCGGTTGCCTAAAATATTTTTTATCTGGGCCTTTTTGGCAGTTATTGGCGCGGTGATTATGGTTTTTGGTTTTACCGTTCCGGATATGAATACGGGAGATAAAACACTTCCGGCGGTATTTTTTGCTTTTATTGCAACCGTATCGTTTGCCATGTCTACTGTTTTTAGTAAGCGGGCCTTAAAAAATGTAGACTATAAAATGGGTACCTATCTGCGTTTTGTTTTAACAGCGCTTGTAATGTTAATTGTTTCAATTCTGTTGATGGACATTCAAAAAATAGGAACGGTCAATGCTTCTCAATGGCTGATTTTTCTTCTGATTGTTTTTTCTGCCGGAGGCCCGGCGTTATTTTTATATTATTTTGGATTAATGCGTATCAGTGCCTCGGTCGCAGCCATTGGCGAACTAGCCTTTCCTCTAACCGCAATTGTCCTGGAATATTTTGTCCATGACAAGATATTAAGTGTTCCACAGTGGATAGGCGTTCTGATTCTGGTTTATAGTATTTTTCAGGTAAGCAAGTTTCATTTAAAAAAAGAAAAAGTAGAAAATTAAAGTGCACACTGCGCTTTTTAACCAGAAACCAAATGGCACCATTTTTCTAAAAACAGACTAACGACACTCTAAAAACGAGCGATTTCTCCGTCCGGAATAGAGTTATTCGGATAAGCAGTAAAGGATAATTAGCTCCTATTTCCATCGAACATTTTTAAAATCGTGGTTCCTACCAATAAACAAAAAAGGCCGGCAAAAGCCGGCCCTATAAAAGAAAAATGAACGTGTTTATTTAACAAGCATCATTCTTTTGTGCTTTGTAAAGTTACCGAACTTCAATTCATAAATATACATACCGGTAGCAACTTTAACGCCAGCGTTGTTTGTACCATTCCATTCACTAAAATGATTACCTTTGGTCAGGAGCTCGTTATTGATAAGTGTTTTAACTTTCTGTCCCAAAGCATTGTATACAGTTAAACTGATACGTTTGTTGATAGGCAGATAGAACTGAATTTTAGTGGTCGGGTTGAAAGGATTGGGGAAGTTCTGTTCCAGTTTGTAATCGCTGGGCAGAATAAGAGTAATATCTTTCGCTTTAATAGAATTTACTTCCGAAGACTCAAGCATGCGAAGCGCAACTCTGTGCGGTTCGATGATATTGTATTCGCTTGTATCATATTTAGTGCCGTTCCAGGTATATTTGGTTACAGCGATACTATCCTGCCATGTCTGAGAAGGCATGAGGATATCTTCGTATTTGTCATCATCAAAAAAAGTTTTAAAAGCAGCTAATTGAAATGCGATAGTACCTTCGGATTCAGCCTGTAAAGTAAACGATGTATCAGCCGTGCCGGCAGAATCGGTAATAGTCATGGCGCTATATACAAAGTTGTCTAAATCAGTACCGTCATAAATGGTTTCATAGGTCCATGCCAAAGTATCCGTTTTGTCGCCACCCTGAAATTCGGCAGACATAACATAGTTGCCATGACGCGCTGCAAAGTACAGGTTCGGTTTACCGTCGTTATCCCAGTCACCAAATCCTGCGCGTCCAAAAAAGTCAAAACGGCCGGAAGCGGAACCATTAGGTGTAAGCATAAAAATATTTGAACTGTCAATGTGTGCCAGATCGTCCCCTTCTTCGAAGTGAACCATTTCTACTAAACCGTTCGCACTGTACAGAGGAAAATAAACTTCGTCACGTCCGTCACCGTCAATATCAAAGGCAGTACCACCACCAAGAGAGACACAATCATCCGGATAATTACCATATATATAGTGATGCCCGCCAGCTGTGTCAGCTAAAAGATAGGTATCCGCGTTAGGTACACGAACAACAGAAACATGACCATAGTTCCAGTTTTCGAGAACTAATTCCGGGTTTCCCGTACCGTCTAAATTAGCCGCAACCATTGCATATGGAGTACCGCCGCCATAAACAGCATATTCACCACGGTTTTTATGCCAAACGGCTTCTCGTGTAACACTGGAAAAACCGGGGTCGCCGGTTGAATAAGTCCCTTCAATACTATAAATGTAATAGCCGTCATAGGTGCTTCCGCTGAAATTACTGGAAAGATATAACTCGTTTTTTCCGTCGCCGTCAATATCGGATGTTTCAATATGCTCGGACTGAATATAAGAAGCGGAATCTGCGGGGAACAGAGGAGAAGCAATAATGCGTGCAGGTGCATCGCCAAAATTCCAACTTCCGGCTACACCGTCCCACTCAAAGATAACAATACCATTACCGCCAAAATTAGCCATTACTTCAATTATACCATCGTTATCCAAATCTCCCCATGTTACTGAACGAGGAACAACAGTGCTGGTTGTGTAATCAAGATCAGGGCTTGACCAAACCAATTCCATTGCATCATTACCGATATTTTTTAAAATATGGATATGGCCATTGCCGTAATAATTGGTAACAACAATAGCGGGAACGCCGTCACCCAGCGGATTGGCGTTATAGTCGGAACCACGAATACTTCTTAAACCGCTAAGAACAGAATCCTGGTCAATAGTAGGGAATTGATATCCGGTTTTGTAATCCATTGTTTGTGCCTGCAATCCAAAAGCCATCAACAGGATAAAGGCAAGAAACAATACTGTAAATGTTTTCTTCATAAGAAAACCTCCTTGGTTTGAGTGTTTGTTAAGATGCTGAACGAATTTTAAGGAATCTAATAAATTAAACACCAAAAAAGCAAATTTTATGTTTATTATTAAATTAGGACATATATGGGAATAAAAAATAAGTCATACCGGTCGTAAGTGATATTGAATTAAAACCGCCAGTCCTTAACAAATTGGATAAAACCTACAATAAAAAGAGGTTGAATAATGAAGCAATTGTTTTTAGATTGCTATCCAACCTTAGGTTTGTTAAACTCCCAAACATACTAGGATCAATTTGGAGGCAGTACATGAAGCCCGTAAAAGTGATAATTTTGTTTTTGGCTTTCTCTTTCATTCAGCTTTTTGCCGGGAACTCGGGGAAAATAGTCGGTTTGGTTACCGATAAAGCAAGCGGTGAGCCCCTAATAGGTGTGAATGTTGTTGTGCAGGGAAGCGGCCTTGGCGCGTCTACCGATTTAAACGGCGAATATTTTATTTTAAATGTACCTCCCGGTAACCATAAGGTAGAGTGTTCTTACGTAGGTTATCAGTCGGTGGTTATGGAAAATATTCAGGTTTCTTCTGATCAAACAACGGTTGTTAACTTTAAAATTTCCGAGCAGACAATGGAACTGGACGAGAGTATTGTTGTTACGGCAACCCGCCCACTGGTACGCAAAGATTTAACCGCATCTAAAAATATAACCACAACAGAAGAGATTAAGACCTTACCGGTAGAAACATTTGCCGGAATTATGCTTACCCAGGCCGGTGTAACCCAGGGCGCCGGTGGAGAGCTGCATATCCGCGGCGGCCGCTCCACGGAAATTGCCTACCTTGTGGATGGCGTATCCGTTGCCAACCCCTTTAGTACAAACGGTATTGCCACCAGTGTGGCCACCAACTCCATTCAGGAAATGTCTGTAATCAGCGGGGCTTTTAATGCCGAATACGGAAACGCTATGAGCGGGATCGTTAATTTCACCACAAAAGACGGTTCGCCGGATTTTAATGCCTTCCTGAGTTTTTACAGTGGCGATTATATAAGCTCGCATAAAGACATATTTATAAATATTGACGATGTAAGCCCTTTTGCCAATCATAATTTCGAAGGTACTCTTTCCGGCCCGCTCTCCTTTTTAGGGCTGGACGGAAACAGCAACACTTTTTTTATGTCTGCACGGTACAATGCGTCAGAAGGTTATCTATACGGAATTCGTGAGCATTTAACCACAGATTCTGCAAACTTTGAACGTAAAAAATATGTGACAATTGAGAAAGATGAAGAATCTTTTATTACAACAACCGAATATAGAGATGAGTGGTATATAGAAAACAAAGGCGATGGTAAATTTGTACCAATGAATCCCCGAGAAGGATTGAACCTTCTTGGTAAAATGAAATTTCAGTTAAAGCCCTCTTTAAGTTTACGTATCCAGACCATATATGAAAAAAACCACAGTAAATCCTATGTCCATGCTTATAAATATGATCCGGACGGGATTTACAATTATTATTCCCAGAGTTACAATAATTCGTTAAGCATTACACACACACTTTCCAATAGCACTTTTTATGAAGCAAAGATAGCTTATAATTTACGGGATTATAGCCAATATGCATTTAAAGACATTAATGATCCCCGTTATGCGCCGTCTAATAAAATTCAGGGCAATCCCGGCGGTACGACCTTTTTGTTCGGGGGAGCTCAAATGGGGCAAAACTTTGAAAATTCAACCACCGTTTTGGGTAAATTTGATTTAACCAGCCAGCTTGACAAAAGTAATTTATTTAAAACAGGTATCGAAGCCCGCCAACACCGGCTGGATAAAGAAAGTTACTCAATCGGGTATAACCGGAATCAATATCAGGTTCCGACCAGAGTATACAGCAGTTCAGGCGGGGCTTATGTGGAATATCCGGTTCAGATTTCGGCCTACGCGCAGGATAAGCTTGAATATGAAGATATGATTATCAATGCCGGGCTGCGCTACGATTATTTCTATTCGGATGCAGATTATGCGGTGGACGAGCTGCAGCCGGACGGTGAACGCGCTCATGCAAAACCAAAACAGATGCTTTCTCCACGCCTTGGAATTTCATTTCCAATTACGGCACAGGGTATCATCCATCTTTCGTACGGTCATTTTTATCAGATGCCTGCGCTTTCCAATCTCTATACAAATCCTAGTTTTTATCTGCCGGTTACCGGAACGCCGGTTTTTGGGAATGCCAACCTGGAACCCGAAAAACAGATTACCTATGAACTAGGCTTAAAACAACAGTTAGGCAGTATGATGGTAATTGACGTGACCGGTTTTTATAAAGACATTCGCAACCTGTTGGCCTGGCAAACAATTACATTTACCCGCCTCGAGGGTGACCGTCAAAATTACCGGATTCGTCGAAACCAGGATTATGCAAACGTCATGGGTATTACTCTTTCCCTGGAAAAACGTTCTAATGCCAGCAGTCCTATTGCAGCAAAAATCGACTACACGTTTCAAATTTCCGAAGGGAATGATAATGACCCGGCGGCTTTTTATTACAACTCTCTGTCCGGACAGGAAAATATTAAAAAGATCATTCCCCTGGACTGGGATCAAAGCCATAACCTGTACGCCTCCATCACCTATATTCCCACACAGGCGCTTGCTTTAAGTATGATTGGCCGTCTGTCTACAGGCTATCCGTATTCACCGTATTTGCTAAATACAAACTATGATTTTGTACCGAATTCCGGCCGAAAACCAACGACTAAAAATGTAGATATCCGCATTTCATATCGCGTTAAAATCGCCAAAATCGGGATGAAATTTTTTATGAAAGTTTATAACTTATTTGATACGCTTAACGAACGCTATGTATTTAATGATACCGGTACGGCTTCCTATACGTTTGCTTCGCGGGATATAAATGAGCCGGAAAGTTTTAAAAAACATTATGGCGAACCCGGCGTTCATACGTACGATGAATATAATATCAGGCCACAATACTACCGGGCGCCGCGTTCGGTTCGCTTTGGTTTAAGTCTCGATTTCTAAAAAACCCAAACAGTTAAACTGGGAGAAAAAATAAATATGCGGATACTGACAACCTTAATAATAATATTTTTAGCGACAGCTCTGGTTTATTCCGAACAGAATCAGGACAGTCTGTTTATACTGGGACACCAGAAAACATGGTCACAGGCCCAAACAGAAGCATATTTGGCTTGGGAAAAACGTCATTTCCTTAAGGCCTCTGCCGGTTCTATACGCCAGAATGCGGTAATGAGAGGAAATAAAATAACAACTGAAATTTGGAACTACGGTTCTATTTCCGCCCCGGGCGAACGAGTGAACGATATCGTTTGGGAAGGCCTTGGTTACGGTTATGAGTTTGCGCCTTTTGTCGGTTCCGAAGTACCGGTACCGCGTGGCAGCCATGAAGATGTACATATGAGAATCGATGCAAATGGTGACACGACCTATTTTGCGTATGTTTTGTCCGACGGACTTAAATCAGGTGGCGGTGAAGTTTCACCGGACGGACTTACCCGTTGGGGCTGGCAGCCGCTAATTGCTAGTGACGACGGATTAAATGAGTTCTTATCTCTGGAATCATCCAATATTCCGCTTAGTACAGATCAGGATATTAATGGCGATGGCCGGCCGGACACCTGGCCTTCCGGCTGGTACAACGAAAACCTGCGTGCCTATGTTTGGCCGGGCGCTTTGGGCCAGGGGGCAACAAATGCCGACATGGAAGCCTTTTTTGTAATGGATGACCGCGATAACCATGAGTTTAAATATTTTCCTTATATTGGCGATACCGTTCGGCAGGGACTGGGCCTCGAAGTAGAAGCGCGTTATTACCAGTGGTCCAATCTTGAAGCCGAAGATGCTATTTTTCTAATTTACAAGATAAAAAACAAAAGCAATTTTAAACTGGATAAAGTCATTTTCGGTATGTGGGGTGATCCGCATATTGGCGGTCCGGATGACTGGCGTGATGACTGGGCCAATTTTGATACGAATCTCGAAATGGTTTTTGCCTGGGACGATGACGGCGTTAGTGTTAACAACCCGGATATTGTTCCCGGTTATCTCGGCTATAAATTCTTAGAGAGTCCGGGACTGGCAACCGACGGCATCGACAATGATAACGACGGTTATGTTGATGAAAGCTGGACCGACGGTATCGACAATGACGGTGACTGGGATATTAATAACGATGATGTTGGAATTGACGGTGTACCCAATACCGGAGATGAAGGCGAAAAAGACGGCGTTCCCACAGCGGGCGATCCGTTTGATATTACCAAGCCGGGTGAACCGAATTTTGAATTTACCGATATAGACGAATCGGATATGATCGGTTTAACCAGTTTTGCGCAACCCCTGTTCAGCGGTCTGCGAATTAATGATGACGAAAAAATGTGGACAGAATATATTCAGCCCGGCGTGTTTGATACTACCGACATTCAGGGCGATTATGTCTTTTTGTACGGGTCGGGTATTTTCCCGATGGAATCCATTTATAACACATCCGGCGCCGGCGCCAGCGAAGCCATTAAGCGTTTTTCAATTGCTCTGACTGTCGGGCAGGATAAGGCAGATTTGATTTTAAATGCCAAAACGGTGCAGCGTATTTATAATTCCGGTTACCAGTTTGCCAAACCACCGGCCAAACCGCACTTAAGCGTGGTCCCGGGAGACCGCAAAGTGACGTTATACTGGGATGATATAGCAGAAAAATCGGTAGACCCGATATCGAAAGAAAAAGACTTTGAGGGGTATATTATTTATCGCAGTTTAGACCCCGGTTTTCTGGATCAGCAAACTATTACGGATGTGAATGGCAATAAATTCCTGTTTCAGCCCCTTACAACCGTTAACGGCGCCAAAGCGAAATTTGACCTGAAAAATGGTATAACCGGCCTAAGTACTGTGCCTTTTCAGGGGCGCGGCATCGCCTTCGATTTAGGCAACGATACAGGTCTGCGCCACGTATTTGTAGATTCAAACCAGGTGTTAAACGGACAAACGTATTTTTATGCCGTTGTTGCGTATGACCATGGCAGCGATTCACTAAAAGTACCACCGTCTTTATGTTCTAAAATTATTTCTTATAATCCCAATACAAACCGCTATGCATTCGATGTAAATACGGCGCAAGTTATTCCGCGTAGAAGAGTTGCCGGTTATGTCCCGGGAAAAATAAAGAACGATGATGTTAATTCCGGTATTGTGCGTGAGCAGGGCTATTCCACCGGTGTTTTTAACCTTGAAATTGTGGATGACCGCGCACAACAGGATGAGGATAAATTTATAATTACATTTTCCGTATCCGATACAGTCGGCACCAGTTATTCGGTTGAGGATACAAAACCGGTGGAAGATATTTTTGTGTCTTTTTACAATACTCCGGTTGTTCTAAGCCACGGATCGATAAATCCCGCTTCGGCCATTGTAACGGATTTATCCGGTACGGTAACATACGAAGCAGGCCGGGATTATTTGCTAAACGGAACGGCCGGTTCCATAACGGTTTTCAGCCCGGACAGTGTAAGCGGCGCTTTGATGGCAGACGATACGGAATATAAAATTGCCTACACATATTTTCCTATCATAAACAGCACGGCGGTTAACGGCCAATTGACAAATCCCATTTTTGACGGTTTGCGTTTGTCTATTACCGAGTCAAAATTTGCCGTTAATGAAGAGCTGACCGGATGGAGCAGTTCCAGCCTAACGGATATGGCGTTTAATGTTATTCGCGAACCGACCTATAAAGATGATCCGTACGATTATGAAATTATTTTTTATGATGAAATTGTGGACACAACCGTTACCAATGTCCGCGTACCTTTTAAAGTAAAAGATGTAATCAATAATGAATATATGATATTAGCGACTCCATCCAGCAATAAAGACTGGGAACCGGGAGATGCCTTTTATGTTTTAAGGGGCGGTATCGGTTTTGCCTATATTGTCTGGAAATTCGAATCAACGGTTCCCGCAGAAGGATTAACACATCCGCCGGGAGCGGGAGATGTGTTTTATCTCGCTACCGATAAGCCGTTTGAAGACGGGGCCCGTTATTCGTTTACAACATCGGCGCCAAAGATTGACAAAAAAGAAGCGAAGAAAACGCTAAAGGACGTTTGTGTGGTGCCCAATCCTTATGTAGCCACCAACGTAATTGAACCGTCCAACAAAATAGCGCGCAGTTCGCGTGGTTACCGCCGGCTTTATTTTGATCATCTGCCCATGGAATGTACCATTCGCATTTATACGCAGGCCGGAGAATTGGTAAAAACTTTAGAACACCTTTCGACTATTGATGACGGAAAGGAGTTTTGGGATTTACTTACAAAAGATAATATGGAAACAGCTTACGGCTTATACTTTTTTCATGTTGACGCTCCGGGGCTCGGAGAAAAAGTAGGTAAATTTGTAATCATAAAGTAAATCGGATCGTTTTCGGCGGAGGCTATAAATGAAAAAGACTATATTAAATATTCTGGCTCTTGTTCTTGTGTTCTCGGGTTCCAAAGCGTTTGCACAACGCTTATCATCAACGGATATTTCAAAGACAGGAACCACAGTAGCGCAGTTTTTAAAAATTGACGTAAGCGCCCGGGCCATTGCAATGGCTGGCGCTTTTACGGCGGTATCGGACGATATCGGCGCTATTTTTACGAATCCTGCGGGGCTGGCCCGCAGCGCCGGCTACCAGACCATGTTTACCCATACGAACTGGATTGCCGGAACCAATTATGATTTTGCAGCCCTGTCACTGAACTTGCAGGAATATGGCAGTTTCGGAATTATGGTCTCTGCATTTGATTCCGGAGATATGCTTGTGCGTACCATTGAGGCGCCGGATGGCACGGGAGAATATTTTTCCACTCAGGATTTTTTGGTGGGAGTTTCTTATGCAAAAAAACTAACCAATCATTTTGCCCTTGGGGTTACGGGAAAATATATCAATCAGAAATTGTGGCATATGAGTGCCAATGCCTTTGCTCTGGATATCGGGCTCCTGTTCACCACACCCTTTTGGGGGGTAAATCTGGGGGCGAGTATTAAAAACTTTGGTTCAACGATGCAATTATCCGGACAGGATAGTAAATTTGCACACGATCCGGATCCGCGCAACGAAGGGAATGTGTATGTTGTTAATTCCGAATATGAAATGCTAAAATACCGTCTCCCGTTATCCTTTCAGGTTGGTTTGTCAAAAAATTTCCAACTGGCCGAAAAGCATAACCTGATTGTTGGAATAGACGCGGTTACGCCGAATGATAATTTTGAAGCGATAAATACAGGTATCGAATACAACTGGAACGATGTGTTGTTTTTACGCGGCGGCTATAAATCCTTATTTCAGAAAGACACGGAAGAGGGCTTAACGGCAGGATTTGGTTTTAATCTGCGATTACTGGGCACAACAAAAGTGCAGGTTGATTATGCCTATGCCGATTTCGGCCGTTTGGATAAAATTGATCGCTTTACCCTTGGTGTTCATTTCTAATAAAAAGACTTAAACAAATGATTAAAATAAAACGTAAAGTATGGCCGGTGTTTTCGGCCATACTTTTTTTTATGGCCTGCACTCCCGAACAGCAGCAGAATGTTGTTGCGAAGGTGGGCGACAACATCGTAACGATTTCCGAATTGCAGGATATTATCTCTTTTAACGCCTATCCCGGTTTTAATGAGGAAAAACAATCTTTAAAAGAGGCGGTTTTGTTTGCTCTGATTGCGGAAAAAATTCTGGCGCAGGAAGCGCCGGAAATTATCGGTAATTTAACGCAGATCAATCAGAAAATTAATCAATATAAAAATGAGGCGACCATTGAGAAATTCTGGGAAGAAGAAATATTTTCAAAAATAAGGATTTCAGAAGAGGAATTAAAAAAAGCGTATTTTAAATCAAAAGAAAAACGCATTGTAAAATTTGCAAAATTTTCTGCTCTGCGGGAAGCGCAGCAATTTTCCGAGTATTTAAAATCAGGGAAAAATTTTAAACAGGCCGGCAGGGCCATTGGGCGGCCGGATATTTTTGTCCCCGTCGATACGATAAAATTTGGCGGCGGTTTACCGCATGCGGAAGAGAACGTATTTGCCTTAAAAACGGGGGAAGCCGGAGCGCCGGTAAAGGAAGGACGCTGGTATTTTGTTTTTCAACTGGTCTCTGTTCAAAAAAACCTGTTTACTGCAGAAGATGATTTCCGTAATAGGCGTGCAGAATTAAAAAAGAGGCTAAAGAAAAACAAAACCATTTTATCATACGAAACGTACGAAAAAGAAAAACTAAAGCCCTATTTATATCGGCTTGACACAAAGGTGTTTAAGGCGCTTGCCGTAGAACTTGACAATCGTTTGTTTAATTCTAAAAAATCGCTGCAATTAAAAGAGAGTAACGAAAAAAACAAATCGCTTCCGAAGCTGAAAAACAAGCATTTACTAAAACAGACCGCCGTAACTTTTGCCGATGGCAGCCGGTGGAACGCCGGGCAATTGTTAAAAAAAATGTCCCTTTCTTCGTATTTCATTGAAACCAAAACCAGGGGCGCTTTCAGAAAAAGCCTCATTGTTTCGGCCAAGCATGTTTTGGATGATGAAGTGCTTTTGAAACGCAGCCTCGACCTTGGACTGGATAAAACAGAGTATGTAAAACAACAAACCCGTCTTTGGGGAGACTATTTACTGAGTTTGGAAACAGCAAAACATTTGGAACAAGAAAGAACTGATAAAGACGCTCAAAAAAAACTTGATTCGTTTCTGATTAAAAAAGCAAAATTGAATACCATTAATATTTATCACAATATTCTGGATTCGTTAAAAATTGAACCGACCAATATGATTGTTTTAAAAGAACATTTCCCCGGTCGTACAATGGCCCCTTCTTTACAGCCGTTTTTAAACTTACCACGCTGGTCGGCCTATTTAAAAAGTTTTAAATAGTGTTTTGTTTAATCGTTAGAAAACAGAACATGACAGATGTCAATTACCTGTCGCAAAACATTTTGTAATATTACATGCCGAACGTTGTCGGAAAAACAGAAAACTAAACACAAGCCCGGTCGTGTCGAATGTAAGAGGGCAGGGTTTTTAATTACCGGTTAGCGTTCATTAAAAACAACACAGGAGAATATTTATAAACAGGAGAGAATATTATGAAACTAAAATTAATTCCTTTTTTATTAATTAGCATATTACTAAATAGTTGTGCTAATTCGGAAACAATAACAGGATATTGGAC
>JAJRSO010000017.1 GCA_024278755.1 Calditrichota bacterium
AAATTGTCTCTGTGTAAATCGATACCAGAATACAGCATAATGGACCTCCTTAGTTTGTGTACGATAATATCGTAGTGGGAAAGCCAGAGTTCAATACCCGGGCTAAGCCCTGAAACGGGAGGTCCTTTTAGGAAATATCAAGGGCATCAACCAGACGCCCTCACGTGCGGCATTGTTTTAGTTATTGTTTATGGGGCGCTGGTTATGCCCCGGCCGTTATAATTTTGGTTCTATGTATTTCATCTGCTCATTGCGATTCCCCCAAAAAGCATTATAGAAATCAACTAAGATGTTTTCCAATTTAGAGGTTTTTTCATCATTTAATTTATCTCGGAACATTACAAACCCATCAGTACGGGTACAAACCACCCCAGTCACCATCATCTGTAATTTTTATATCAATCATAAATCCGAGGGTCCTCCATTATCGTTCCTCTGTAAATAATCAATCAGCGACCATCCCGGAATCCGGCGATGTGTGCCTAATTCGACATAATCCAGCTCTCCGAGATACATTAATTTATACACCATCGATCGGGAGCAGTTTAGTATTTCCTCTGCTTTCGCTTCGTCGATTCGGTATTTCTTATGCGGATTGATGTTTTCGATTAATCTGCTGTCCATTACAAACCTTTATAAGTCCTCTTTCGTGGATGCAAAAAGGGTAATTCCAAAATTCTAAACAAATCTTCTTCTTCTGGAACAGCCACCGGCAAACCGAATTTGCAGAGCGTGCCATTTTCGCTATGATATCCTTTCTTAACCCATGCGGTGCCAAGAATTTTATGCGAATAGGCAGCGGAACCGGTACGTATAGCCAAAATAAATCCCCAGTTTTCCGGTGTTGCTATAAATATATCCAGTTTAATTCCTTCGGGCAGGAGACACTGTGTATATTTACCGGTTGGCTCTCCTTTAATTTTCTCAAATGAGCTCACAAGGCTTATAAATTCCGGGCTTACTATTTCCGCGTCCTTAAACAAATCAACTCGTTTTGTAATTTTTTTAGGTATCACGACCAGTTCAATATCGCCTATAATCGGTTTCTCTCTCCGGATAGAGCCGGCAATTTCAATTCTTTCGCAAAAAGGAAAGAACAGTTCTTTATATTTTTGCGCTATTTTAACTGCTTTTTTATAAATCAATTTTCTCCCCATCATGCTGACGTTTATATATTGCTTTTAGCCCTTCTATCACTTTTCCCGTATCTGTCCATGCCAGAGAATCAACGCGGAAATAATTACGAATCCAGCGTTTGAAATCCCATATTTTCCAGCCCAGTTTTAGCATATAATCATAAACCAGATCTAACTGCGACCATTTACCGCCATTAGCCATATAATCCCAGGGACGGTCGTCCGGACGCATTTCAGGATGCCCCTTTGCCAGGCGAATGCCTTTTTTCCGGTAATGACGACGGGCGGGCTTGCCGGCCTTTTTGCGCAGATGATAAATCAGTTCACCGGCCTGTGACGGATTAAGTGCGCTCAGGCTGCGAAGGCCCTTATTTGTTTCCGCAGCCATATCGCGCAGGTCGTCTACCGTAAGTTTTAATTCTTTTGCAAGGCCGAATATTTGTTTGTTTTGCCACGAATGCATTATCCTGCCGCCTGTATTTGCATGGTGTCAAAATCCAGTTCGCGGTATTGATCGCGCATGACATATAATTGCGTAAACAGGGACAGCTGGCCTTTATGCATCCTGAGATGATGCCGGTTAAACTGCTTCATCGCCTTATGTCCCACAAACGCCGCGTAACAATAATCACAACGTATTACCAGTTCCCGGTTAGCGGCGCTTTTCTTTATTCTTTTGTTTCTCATTTGATATCTCCCTTAAATCAAATTTCAACTGGTTAATAAGTTCGTCTGTACCGATTCCCTTTAGCGTTGCCGCGCGTTTAAGGATTACCAGCGCACGGGATCGCAGACGGCGGTAATTCTGTTCCGCCTCTTCGATATTCCGGATCCAATAATACCCCTGCGGTACACCGGTGGATGAACCGATGGGCTGGCGGTACATTAGTATAAGCTGCTGCACAATCCGCCGCACTCTCCGCTCCGGGATTCCCGTTTTAATCTGTATTTCGTTGTTTAAAATCGGGCTGTGCCTGGGACGGTCTTTTAGCAACGACAGGATGAGCAGCTCTTCTTTATTCATGGGTATGGCGTGCATGAGGGCGTTCATCATTCTTCCTCTTTTTTTGGTTCCACGAAGAACGTATCGTCCTGCACAACTCTTACACCCATTAATGGCATAATCGCTCTTACCCGCTCATCTTTTCGTTTAGCGATTATTGCCTCTTTATCCAGTTCCGGTTTCTGTTTTATATACTGCGGGAAAGCCGTCTGACAGGCGGTTAATACTTTTTTCCAGGTATAACCGGGCAGCGTTTATAATTGCGGCATCCCGGTGCGGAATCCCAGTTTACCAAAACTAAAACCCATCGTTTTGCGTTTCTCAAAGAGCTTTTTATTGGTTCTTCCGAAATGTTCCAGCAGGTTGAAGCAGGTTTCCCGCTTTTCCCTTAATTCCGCCAGACGGTGTTGATAACGCTCGCGAATTTTACGCACCTCTTCTTCCATTTCCACAATAATCGTATTGATTTTATTGTGATATTCGGCATATTCGCCAAATATTTCCGCCGCCCTGGTGCGGTTAATTTCTTCCGTAATAACTACTTTCTTCTTTCGTGCCATTAGATTCCCTCCTAAGGTTTAAATCCCGCGTTGCCTAATTGCTTTGTAAGCCCTTCGATACGCTTATATATTTTTTGCGTATTAAAATTATCTTCCTCTTTAATGACATGCTCTTTCAAATTTTTAATATTGAGTCTGGCCTCAATTACCCAGCGGGGCGTCTTTTTATTTATATTAAGCCGGCCGCTCAAATTGGACGTCAGTTTACTAACGCCTTCGCTGTAATCTTTCACGGAAATATCCTCGCCGGCGGCGGTAACAATATCGCTCTTAACCGGCGATTTAAGCGGCGCCGCTTTATATGCTTTGGTATAATCCTCGCAGCGCTCTTTAATCCTTCGTATTTCCTCAATCGCCGCGTCAAAGTTGCGCTGACGCAGATATTTCACTAATACCGACGGAAGCTTTAGATACACGGCAATCTGCGCGTCTGTCATCAGGCCATTTCCTTCCATGCCATTTCAACCAGTTCCTCGGAGACCGGGAAGGAGTCCATTTTCCAGCCCATATAAACAACGTGGCTGGCCATCACATTAATAGATAACGGGGTGGCGGTAGAGATGCGCCGCTTCATCCCGGTTACGGCCTCGGGTGTAAATATTTCTTCAAGCTTTCCGCCGGCATGATCAATTTTCCATTTAAGGTAATCATCAAACATACCGTTAATGGGCGCCATTCGCACAAAGTCCAGCCGGGCGGTAACTTCGCGCACCCGGTAATCCTTTACCAGACTTTCAAACTCAGGCTGGCCGATAAGGATGATGGATAGTAGCTTTTTAAAGCCGTCCTGCAGCTCATGCAGACGCTTAAGAGATTTAACGGTGCTTAGGGTAAGGTCGTGCGCCTCGTCGATGATGAGCACGGTTTTAATACCGTTTTTCCGCTTCGCGGATAGGTGATACTTTAAAAAGCGGTTCTTTGCTTCCAGTGAGCGCGGGCTTTGCAGGCGGCCGTTCATCCCAATGGTTCCGCTTCCGTACAAGACGTCCTGAATCAGTCCGTCGACGATTGAGGAAGGCATAAGGCGTTCTTTTTGGTTAATGAGCGGTTCCGAAACAATAAAGTTTCGCTTTTGTTTAAGCTGCTCAAGAAATACCGTTTTGATAATTGTTTTTCCGCTGCCAACCTCGCCAAAGACGCCCAATAATTTCTGGTTTTCAGCGGCGTCTACCATTTTCTGGAACACGAACATCTGGGGCTTTGCGTCAAAAACATCGCCAACGTCACCCACTTCATGAGTAAAAGGGTCTTTTGATAATCCTGCTTTTTGCAACACGACTTCCGGTAACATTTTGGGACCTCCTTTATAAATACTTTTCCGTATATTTTGATTTTGCTTTTTTGTTTTATTTTCACTGCTTTCCTCCTCATCCCAGATACCGGTCAGTTCAGCTTCATTAATTCCGGATTCACGCAGAACGCTTTCGATACCTTCTTTTATTCTGTCATGATCCTGACCGGCAGGCCAGATATTGTGGTTATAAATCTGGCACACAAGAGATTTGCTAAGCCCTTGCTTTTGGAAATTTGTCAGGCGGATATGATGCCGTTTTATCACGTCCTTTAAAAATAACAGGGTAGCCATAACTCAGGCCTCTATGTAATTATAATCGTCCAACAGCTCATTCATACGCCGGTTTAGAGCAGAGATGGAAGTAAAGACTTCTTCCAGAGTCTCCCATCTAAGGCCGGTTTCGCTTTTTCGTTCGATGCGCAGGAGCTCATAATTTGGCCGGATGATGATAAAACCTACCGCCATTACCTTAATCTCATCTCTTGTAGTCATCGCTTTCCTCCTTCTGCGGCTTTGTTTAAACGTATGGCGGCCGCCTGTACTTTACTGTAGATGTACTTTGCAATTTTTTCCGGTTCCGATATTTCATTTTTTGTTTCGTCAATTGTATTTTGAAGCACCTCTATAATGCGATCTGCCTCAACTCTGTCTTTCAGAAACACCACACGCGGATAGTATGGAACCATAGTCCCGTCTGCGGTTAATGTAAAGCTCTGCTCAAAAATTTTCCCGTCTAAAATGAAGAATAATGTTGTAGGAAGATCGCCGGCATACTCCTTTAAAGCATTATAAAAAAAGTATATGTCAGTTCCTTCGAATTTGCTGAACAGGGGCGCTTTTATATCGAGCGCATAAATCCGGTTTTTAAAATTGATTGCTCCGCCGGTGTGAACCCGGCACTGTTCAATTTTCATGTCGCTAAATTTAACATCCATACTTCCTCCCAAAATGTTACATTGCCTGGCGGCGGGGGATGTCCATATCCCCGTTGCGCAGGCGGTTAATAATATCCTCCAGATATTTTTCTTCCAGTTTTTCCTTTCCGGCAAAAATTCCATCGATAAAAGCGGCTTCGTCTAAGGTGGGTGGCGTCTCTATAAGATATTGAGACTGCAACTTTAAGGTAAGCCAGAACTTTGTTTGAAGGCGTTTAATGGGGGTGTTTCCGGTGATGCGGCTTTCATCAAACTCTTTGCCTTTTTTATTTATCCATTGCTTTCCATATTTTTCTGCATAAAATCCGGTCAGCTTCCAGTCCGGTGTTTCCATCTCTTCAATTTCCTGACGTTTGATAAGATGGTCCGGAAGTTCGGCTTCGATGGCCATGGGCGCCTGTCCCACGCCGAGCATCGGTTTTTCCGCCCAGAGGATTTCATGTTCTTTGTCTTCGATAATTACAAATATCTGCGTCTCCTGACGCGGGTACCAGCACACCTCTATTTTTTTGGCGACGTAATTAATAAAGGGGACGCGGCGCGGCAGGTAAAAATCTTTGCCGAACATCTTTATACTTAAATCGCCGTGTACAAGGCGCTGTGTTGATTCCAAATGCAGGATATTAAAAATTTTCTCGCTCGGCGTATTGCGTAGCTTTTCAGAATCGATGTTCATCCATCGCGCAAAGGGCGCTTCTTTAATGGCGGAGTGGATAATTGAATTTTTACCTATCAGAAAATCAAACAGGGCCTCGTTTGCCTCGTCGAGCGTTTTGAACTTTTTTACCTTGGTCACTTTTTCAAATTCCTGCAGTATCCTGAAGGCGCGTTCCACCTTGCCTTTCGCGCGGCTGTTGCCTACTTCGTGCGATATAATCGTTACGCCTAATTTTTCCATTGCCCGTTTAAAGCGGCCGGATTTTATGACAGAGTCATTATCACTGTAAAGAAGTTTGCAAATTCCGTATGCCGGAAAAGCGGGCGTTTCTTTTGGCGACCAAAAACGGTACAGTGTGTCCATCCACGCCGATGTGTGATTTCCTAACGTGAAGCGGGCAAATAAAACGCGGGAATTGTCATCTACAATGGAAACCAGATTAAGACGCGGCTTTTTATTGCCCGGCTTGTTTTTATACCGTTCCCATGGCGCTTCGTAACCGATGGAGCCGTCGTCGTCCAGATAAAACTGCTGGGCAACGGTACTGTCGATCTGATGCATTAAGTTGGGATATTTTGCTTCAAACGACTGCCACGGTTTTAAATTCTTTTTAAGGTCCTTACGTGATAAACGTATTTCGCGCAATATACGGTTATAGGTTCCCGGATTAATCTTAATTCCGTTTGCTTCGGCAACCTCGGCAAGATGCATGGCTGAAAAATCATGCTTAATCGTATAAACCAACAGTTTGTCAAGCTCGGCTTTCCCGATGCTTTTAACTGCCCCTCTATCCTTGCGCTTTTTCCGTTTCGGGCGCACTCCTTTCGAATAATGATAAATGCGGCTGACGTCCACTTTAAACTTTTTGGCTAACTGTTCGGCCATCGCCCGTGCGCTGCCATTTTCCAAACCAAACATGCACTGCATAATTTCTTCAATATCAGTTTTGCTGAGCCTCATCGGTTACTCCGTCTCGTTTAATTTTGTCCAGTCAAAGCGCGGATCGTTTTTGATTCGTTTTAAATCGGGATTATTACGGTCATACGGTTCGGGATGTACAAGGCCGCGTACATTATGGACTAAGCGGTGCATTTCATCTTCTATATCAAGCAAAATGGCATTTGCCATTTTCTGTACAAATTCGCTTTCGAGTGGTTTTTCGGTAAGCTGGCGGTTGGCCTCCTGCAGGGTAAATTTTGTTTTTATCAATATGCTTTCGTGCTGGAACTCCAGCAGGCGGCCTTGGGTGGACATCAGCTGGTCTTTAAGCATTTTAACATGCTTTTTAAGCTGTTTGTTTTCCTGAAGTAGGGTGGTGTTTTGTTCTTTTTCAAATTCCAGGTCGTACTCGGTTTTTGCTTTTTCGGCTTCCTGTAGTTCTTTAAAAGTTTCTATATCATTGATTATTTCTTTAAGTTTGCGAACAGAAGTATCTGAAACTTTTTTACCTTCAATTGTTCCTGATTCTTTAAACTCTTCGATGTATTCATCCGGAGCGCCATCTAAAAGTAAAAATTTGTTATATCCAATTTCTTCGATGCGCTCATTTGTTATGTTTTTTTCGGTAGCCAGTTGGAAGGTCTTTGCATAACGGTCGCCTGTTTTGAGGCCTATAGAGAACAGGTTCTTTAGAATTCGCTCATACTGATCGCGCGTTTCCATCTTTTTAACCACAAAGCAAATTGCGCTTTGTTCGATAAAAGCTAAGCCAATTTCTTTCCTTCGTTTATCAAAAGCCTTGGCCAGTTTGGTTGCATCATATTCATCCGGCAATCCCGGGATCATACGCTTCAATTGTTCATAGAGAACCTTTGCATTATCCTGCACATCTTTTACAACTTTTTCAATTTCTACAGCCATATAATTGTCCTTTTTGTAAGACAACGTTGTCCAAAAAAAGACAACGTGTCCAAAACCAATCCTTTAAACCAATTGAAAAATAATCGCGTAAACACGCTTTTCAACGTATTCAGACTCTTCTTCAGAAAGCGGTTCATCCGGGTCGTATTCATCGCTGCGCCATGCTAAATCAATCATTATAGCCAGCTTTTCTTTAAGTTCTTTTTTGCGCTCATTACTTATCATTTTCCCTCCCGTATAATGATTTTATCTATTGCCGGTGTCTAAAAAAGATACCGGTATTCTTATCCTCTCATTATAGTATTCACTTCATCCTGTATTTTTAGTTGCTCTTCCCTCAGTTTATTAAGGTAGCGGTGCGAGAGATACATGAGTTCATGCCCCACCTTAAAAGACTTGCCTTTTTTGGCGTCCTTCTCCACCCAGCCGATAGACAGGTAGGTTTGCAGGATGCGGTATATTTTATTTTGCGTAAAATTCGGAAAGGCTTTGGAAAGCTCGGTAACGGAATAATACTGATGCGGCGAAAGATCGGCCATCATAAAATTTAGCACTTCACAGCTGTCGCGCAGGCTTTCGATAATATAAGATGTGTTAATTTCGTGTTCAGGCATAAAACCTCCCTATTGGTTGTTTTTGTTTAGTCGCAGCGCAAGTATCGTGAGCAGCGCCAGGTAGAGATATATCGCTAAATAATTCATCATACCTCGCTCGCGTATAAGGGTAATTCCAGTTGATTTAAATTGTGTTTTAAATCGCGGATAAGGCCTGTTTCGTATTCCGTCCCCTTAAGCAGCATACGGATGGCGTGCGCGCGGTTATCCGCCAGGGGCATTTTTTTATAATCAATTAAGGCCTGTATTATTTTGGAATAGAGGCTTTGCAGATCGTTTATCTTTTCTTCACAGGCTTTGCGGTTGCGGGCCGTTCGCGGAAGGCGGGACATAATAAATCCGAAATAATTACAGATTGTTTTAAGCACTTTAAAGTCGTTCTGCGCTTCCATATAAACGATTAAATTACGCAGGGTAATGGGCAGTTCGGAAGTAGTGCCCATAAAAGAGTAGGCGTTGCGGTTGATGGTGCTTTTCCCGATTTTAATTCCATATCGTTTCTTAATCTCTTCGGACATCCGTTTCTGGTTATATCTTCCGTGATGGATAAGGCTGTAAGTCAGCTTAGCCAAATCCGGCCACAGCGTACCTCTACCCATCATAACCTCCTTCGTTTTATTGGATAAAAAGCGGCAAATTGCGGTAAAAAAAGCGGTGTTCTTTTTACTGCTCTATCGTTATTATTTACTTGATATAAGTTTTCGCTTGTCATAATTTGCAATCTGTTAATATTAAGCGGCGAACAAATCGTTAAAATTCATGTTTAGATACCTGGCGATTTTACGTTTCACGTGCAGAGCTTCACGTTTACCATTAAGTATCATCACGATGTATTGTGGCCGGTATCCAAGGTCTCTGGCCATATCCGACTGATTTTTATCCAGATCGATAAGGCGTTTTCGGATGGTGCGTTTAGTTTGCTGCATTTTTTTTGTTGACATTTCGTTACCCTTTGTAACTCGGTGTAAACCAATATATACACCGCAAAGGAGTATTGCAAGAGAAAAAACGTTCTTTTTAGTATTTATTTTAATACAACGGTTAGGTGTATGGATTCGGTAGAAAAAATTTGTAATAGAATTCAGATTATTCAGACTATTTTGGGATTAAACCAAGATGACTTTGCTAAAAAATTAAATGTCTCTCAACAAGCAATTTCCAGATATTTAAAAGATAGAATTCCAAAACTTGAGATTCTCAGTAAAATCATTGATTTGGCACGGGAGGCTGGCGAGAATGAAATTACAATCGATTGGGTTTTAAATGGTGGAGAGGTTAAGGCTTCAGACGAACCGCAGGGTTTATATACAAATGATAATATAGGCAAATACAAAACACTGGATAAAGAAGCGGCAGAAAAAATACAGGATATTCAAAAAATTATTTATTCATCCCCCTTTCACCGGGACTTGTTTTATACATATATTCATAAGGGTAAACAAAGAACCCTGTTTGATAATCTTAATGATTTATCGGATGAACAGATAGAATTGATTTTGAAAGTAATAGGGCAGTTTAAAAGATGATACAAAAAATAGTTTTTTTAATCTTTATCTTTTATTCTTTTGGCTTTTCACAAGGGTTTGTGGTTCATACCTCTTCAAATAATTCTATGGGAGGCACGATTTTAATTCCCTCAAAGATTGGTTTTTTAGGATTCCGATATATGCAGTTTCAAAATACCCTTCCTGGAGGATATACTAAAAAGCAATCTATTCCTGACAGTCTTTCGGCAATGTTTACCAGGCACCATGATTATTCATTTACTTTTGTCTTCTCAAATACAAACGGTATATGTTTTAACGGTAAATTAAGAACAATAGGAAAGATTTTCATCGGCCCGTCTTTACGTATTAAAAACAGCTATTTCCCGGACAGAAAACAATATAAACAGAAATATTTATGGTATACCGATGCCGGTGGCGGTCTGGATATTGTTTTGTTCAATTTTTTGGTTCTTGGCGGAGAAATATCAATACGGCATTTTTTCACTTTTAATCTTGGCCTTTGGTTTTAACTCTAATATATATATACTAAAGACCGTTGGGAACGATTTTAGATATTATTGCGTTAATATACATAAAATTGACCATGGCAATTTAAAACCTTAATTTAAATCAATTCTCACACGAATATAAGTGTAAAATTAACGAAATTTTATTATGACCCGCGCACGCAAAGAATGTCCTGTTAAGTTTACAGGTTTCATTTACTTTATTCTGTCAAAATACCCTGGTATTAATACGCATGCATTAATGAAAATTGCATATCTTTTAGAACTCGGATACTTACAATATTTCGGTGAAAAACTTACTGAAGTAAAAATAATACGTTTAGAACGCGGTCCGGTTTATACCAATCATAACAATTTATTAGAAAGGATGGAATATCATGGTCATCTTCAAATGAAGCCATTTGGAAGAGCCCATACGTTTTATCCGGGTGAGAAGCCCGGCGCTTCTTTTAATCTTACCCCGATTGAGTCTGATGTATTCAATAAAATATTATCTCCGGTTGATGAAATAATAGAACAGCACCCTATAAGCAACTGGGAGTTTTTAAAAGACCTTGCATATTCTACATTTCCAATGAAACGTTTTCAGGAGTTTGAAGATAGATACAATTCAGGAAAAAAATATTTTGGTAAAGATTTATTAGTTTCTCCATATTTTGTTAAAAAAAGAGATTGTAGTCCGGATATAAATAAAAACAAAATGGTTCGAGAAAATGAGAGAATTAGAATGCAAACCTCTTTAGATATAGAAACAAAAGATCGGCTCGCCTCAAAGCTTGATTTCTTGAAGAATGGTCTTCAGAAATTAGCAGCCGAGCAAAAAGCTCATCCCCCCATTCTCCCTTCGTCCTCAGAAAAAAAGGACTTAAAAAAATATAGTTATATTCAAAGTAAGGCTGTTAAATCTCTTTTGGAAGCGTGATGACATATAACGGAAATCTGGTTCGCGGCGCTGTTTATATTATTGATGCAAAAAAATATGGCATAAAAGATAGAGATACAAAATTTGCCATTTGCCTTCAAACTGGTAAAATAACTCAGCTTTATAATAATTTTACAGCGATATTTCTTAATTCAAACTCAATAAAAAAATCTAACCAAAAAAAACATTATGTTTCAAAATGTGATGTTCATATAGCCCCTTCAGTTTGCGGTCACGAATATGGTGCTGTTGCGAAATGTAGCCAGATATATACCCTAAATGAAGAGGATATAATTGATTACGCATTTACAATACCTGAGTCTGTGATGGATGAGATTAATTTGAAATTATTATATGGTATTGGTTATGAGAAACTTTAAAATTTAGGTATAAATTTTTACCCTACCGAAAACATCTCTTTTTCGTATTTTAGATATAATATTTATTCAAAGTTCAAGGAGGAACTTATGAAGAGTTTTATATCTTATCTTGGCGGGAAGTCCTTATTAACTTCCAAAATCATTCCGCACATTCCTGAGCACCAATGTTATTGCGAGGTATTTACCGGGGCGTCTTGGCTGCTCTTTAAAAAAGAGCCTTCAAAAGTCGAGGTCATTAATGATATTAATACCGACCTGGTTAATCTTTACCGTATTGTTAAAAATCACTTGGAAGAGTTTGTCCGTTACCTAAAATGGATACTTGTCGCCAGAGATCAGTTCGACCTGTTTAAAAATCAAAATCCGAATACTTTAACAGATATTCAAAAAGCTGTTCGTTTTTATTATCTTCTTAAAACTGGATTCGCTGCAAAAATTGCAAATCCATATTTTGCCACATCCACATATCGGAAATCAGCATTTAATTTATTACGGATTGAGGAAGAATTATCAGCAGCACATATCCGGCTTTCTTCCGTTTTTATAGAAAACAAACCTTATCAGGAATTCATCGCCAGATATGATAAACCACATACGTTTTTCTATTTAGATCCGCCATACTTTAATTGTGAAGATTATTATGGTAAGGGTATTTTTTCTAAAGAGGATTTTGAGGTACTCAATAATATACTTTTGAGTATTAAAGGGAAGTTTATTTTATCAATTAATGATGTTCCGGAAATCCGTAAGATATATAGAAACTTTAATTTCGTAGAAGTGTCTTGGTTCAGCGTGAATCGGACTTTTGGGGTTCATTTATGTGTATAAACTGTTCGGCAAAACGGACTAAATCTACCATCCAGCAGGGAATCTGTCAAGATTATACAAAGCGCCTTCGGCAATCCGGACAGATTCCCTT
>JAJRSO010000018.1 GCA_024278755.1 Calditrichota bacterium
CAATTCGTTTTTTGAGACTTCAAATTAAACCTGTACAAACCCACCCCTCGTCTCCGGCTAATCCCCTCCCTTTTTTTGAAGGGAGGGGAAATCCCGATTTCGGGAAGGGGAGGGTTATTATTTTGAACTTTCAACAAACCATAACATTCACTTTTTAACCGGACACTAATGTGTCTGTCTATAAAGTCAAAAAGCACTTGTAGCTTACTCAATATTCTGGCCCTCCCTATTCGGCTGCCCGTCGTGAGCCGGGTCGAACGATCGCCGAATTTTCCCTCCCTGAAATCAGGGAGGGTGTCCCGAATATCGGGATGGGTGGGTTCTGAGGGTATTATTTACAAAATTTACTGTAATTTGATTTTAAAGCAATGCAGTTACATTTTATGGACAGATACTAATCAATATCTTTATAAGATTTCTCACTGCGTTCGAAATGAGCGCACCCGCTTTATCGGGAGAGGAATCTTTTTTGCTGAGCGAAGAGACTAAGCACTAAACTAATTCTCAATGAGCTGATTTTTTAGAGCGTAGCGGGTCAGTTCCACATTGGATTTAAGATCCAGTTTTTCCAGAATACGGCTGCGGTAAGAGTACACGGTGTGCACGCTTATAGATAATTCGTCGGCAATTTTTTCCGCACTGAGTCCCGAAGCAATACGGCACATAACGGTATATTCACGATCGGAAAGCGCCTCGTGCGCCAGCACTTTGTGGCTGGTTTCCAGATTATAGGCCATCTTTTCGGCCAGTCCCTGGCTGATGTATTTTCCGCCGTTTACAATTTTGCGGATGGCTTTTACCAGTTCTTCGGGAGCGCTCACTTTTTTCAGGTAACCGGCCGCGCCCGCTTTTAATGATCGCAGTCCGTATTGCTCTTCACTGTACATACTTAAAATTAATACGGGCGTTTTCGGGTACTCCGCGCGAATTTCTTTAAGCGCCTCTAAACCGCTTTTCCCGGGCATATTGATATCCAAAATTACAATATCCCAGGGCTCTTTTTTAAGCAGTTTAAACATTTCGGGTGCGTCGCCTGCTTCGCCCTGAACACGCATGTCATTTTCTTCGGCGACGATTTGCTTTAATCCTTCCCGAACGATGGCATGATCGTCGGCAATTAAAATTTTAATCATTATTTTTCCTTAAAAACCAAAATATGCGTTGCCTGTTCGTAAACCGCTTCCCGGCTGATGGGAACGGTCCAGCGCTTTCCGTTTTTCCAGAAATCGAAGAAATCCATAAAATGCGGACTAAGCGGATTACCGGAGTTCCCCGCGGGCAGTACAAATGTAGCGGCGTCTTTATCGGCAAAGTCGATCACAAAACGCCAGCTCGGCCCCACGGTAGATTCGAAATGATTGGGCTGGTCTTTGCTCTCAAAATAGAAGGAAGCGTTCAGCGTTCCCATTGTTCCTGCCCAGGGCTGCGGGCCGTATTGCAATTTTAGCAGATCCGAAACAACCGGAACCACGGACAGCGGATGGCGCATGGTCAGTGTCTGGAAATCGCCCCAGCGTTTATCGCCGCGTATTGCCAGCGCCTCTTTCAGCGCAAGGGCCGCAATCTGCTCTTTGGTTTCGAACACCTCTTTTGTGGTAATATTGTCGAACCATTCGTAAGGCCCGTTGTGCCAGAGATGATCCAGATCGGATTTCAGCATTTTTGAAGATTTGGCGCCCAATTCATCATCAAAGGTTAAATGACGCAGACGGTTTAGAAATAAATTGACCAGCGCCGCCTCGCGGGAATGGATGCCGCAGCTTCCATCCCAGTTCTGCAGTTTAACCGCCTCCGTTGCGTTTCCGGCATTCAGTAACAGGCTACTGATGATTTCTTTCCAGCGCAACAGATACACGTCGGTCGTGTCCATCTGAAAGTAGTACATATCCTGCATCGAAAACGTTTCTTTGCTGTTTAATAATTGTGTGATCCGCAAAATACGGTCGGAAGCGTAATTGCCGTAGATATTGATTTCCGGATGGTCGCTGTCCTGTTTGTTGTTGCAGGAAGCCAGCCAGCCACGCGGCGGATTATAACTATGCGGCGTTTTTTCCAGCGGATAAAATCCCTGCCAGTCGTATTCGCCGCTCCAGCCCGCTACCGGCAAATTATCTTCTTTTTCAGGACGGATGGCCACCGGCGTTCCCAACTGGTAGCCGATATTGCCCCTTTCATCCGCGTAAGTCCAGTTGGCGTCCAAAGCCCCGAAGCGGGTGACGTCTTTTTGGAAATCGGCAAAGTTATCCACATAAGCAAGATGAAAACCGGCGCTAAAACATCGCTCCAAATCAATATCAAATCCGGCCCAGTGTAACGCATAATGCTGTCTTAAGGAATCGTTTTCAAATACCAATGGCCCGTGTTCGGTCGTGCGTACATTAAAAGTAAACGGCTTATCGTATCCTGAGATGGTAATTTCCTGAGGGAAGGTTTGCACGGTTTTCCAGCCGTCTTTGGTTAAATATTGTGTGCTGTCCGTCGCACTAAATTTTTCGATGAAATATTCATTAACGTCCACTCCGCTTACGGTAAAAGCCCAGGCGGCTTCTTTGTTGTGCCCCATCGTAATGAAGGGCAAACCGGGTGTGGAAATTCCCAGAACATCGGCGCCGGTCTCACGGATATGCAGACCCACCTGGTACCAGAACTGCGGAAGACGGGTTGTTTCGAGATGGGGATCGCTGGCCAGCATGGCCCGGCCGCTTTTACTTTTATGCGGGGCAATTACCCAGGTATTGGAAGAATTGGACATGCGGAAGGGCAGATCGCTGTTTTTGAATAGCTGCGCGGCAATTAAATTTTGAGCAGAGGCCGCACGGCCTGCAATACCGCTATCACCGGATTTGTTCTGTGGCGTGCAAAAGGGCGCCCATTTGGGGTAGGGCATATTGAGTGAACGGATTTTATCAGGACCCAGTTTATCGGACATTTCAGCGAGGAACGCATCAGGACTCATTAGAAAATCGGAAAACCAGGTCTGAAAACTCATCACACTCAGGCAGTCTTTAATGGTCCAGTCTTCAAAATCGGTTCGTAAAAGCTGATATTCGAAAGGCAGGGCCTCGCAGTTATGTTTATAAGCATTGATGCCATCTGTGTATGCTTGCAGTCTATCCCGATTTTCTGTACTGAGTTTTGGTAAGAATTTTTCGGCGATGCGATAATGTCCCACGGTGCGCTGATGAATGTCAATATTTAAAACCGAAGGGCCCAGCAGTTCCGATAATCGTCCTTCGGCAACCCGGCGGGTCATATCCATCTGAAACATCCGGTCGGAGGCGTGCAGGTAGCCAAAGGCAAAAAAAGCGTCGTGCTCGTTTTGGGCCCAGATTTGCGGGATGCCCATTTTATCGTAGGTAATCTCGACCGGCTTCTGAATTTCGGAAAGCTGTACGGCGCCTTCCTGCTGCGGAAGGGACTTTTGGATAAGCATCCATGCAAAAATAAAAACGGCGGCAATGAGCAGAATCAGCGTTCCACCGATGCTCAAACTGATTTTAGTCGATTTTTTCATAATGATTCCTGTGTTTTGTTAAGTTTTTTTCCGCTCCCTGAGTTTATCGAAGGGAGTCACATCCATTAACCGCGCGTAAACTGGCCAAAGGGAGCATAACACTTTTCAAACAGTTTAAAGTAAATGTACTCTTTTTATAAGAAAAACTAAACATTTTTAGTATTACATTCCATAAATTAGCAATCTCAGGGTAAATTAAGCCAACTTATTTGCCGTAATTACGAGATTTTGCCAAAAGAATTTATTATATTATCAGACTACAATAAAAAATAATCGGTTCCCTGTCTTTTAAGGGAATGCAAAAATAAAATTTTTAGGAGGAAAAATGGATCCCAATAAAAAATACAGCGACGCCACAACAGCAGTGCACGCCGGAATTGAAGACAACGAGCATCTCGCCGTTGTACCGCCGATTTATCAAACGTCTACTTTTAAATTTCACAATGCCGATCACGGCGCCGATTTGTTCAGCGGAAAAGGGCAGGGCTATATTTACACCCGAATGCTGAATCCTACGGTTGAAGCGCTGGAAAATGCCGTGGCTCAATTGGAACAGGGATACAAAGGATTGGCCTGCGGAAGCGGAATGGCCGCGATTCATACCGTTTTTGCCGCTTATTTGCAACAGGGCGATCATATCATCTGTTCGGAAGCCGTTTACGGGCCGACCAATACGCTGCTGGCCACCGTGTTCCGTAAATTTGGTGTGGAAGTCTCCTTTGTGGATACGGATAATATGGAAGCGGTGCAAAACGCGGTTCAGTCCAACACTAAAATTATTTATGTGGAAACACCCGGCAACCCCACGCTTTGCGTAACCGATTTGGAAGCGGCGGCGAAAACGGCGCATAAAGCGGGCGCACTGCTGGTGGTCGACAATACTTTTTCCAGTCCGGCGCTGCAAAAACCGCTTACCTTTGGTGCGGATATCGTGGTGCACAGTTTAACCAAATTTTTAAACGGTCATGCCGATGTGGTAGGCGGCTTGATTGTGGCAAAAGACGAAGCAAGTTATAAAAAACTGCGCGGCACCTTAAATCTTACCGGCGGTATTCTGGGACCAATGAATTCTTTCCTCGTACACCGCGGAATTAAAACACTGGCTATGCGTATGGAAAAACATTGCCGCAACGCGCAGAAAATAGCCGAATTTTTAGAAAAACATCCCAAGGTAGAAAAGGTGATTTATCCCGGCCTGCCGTCGCATCCGCAGCATGAATTGAGTAAACGGCAGATGAAAGGTCCCGGCGGAATGATTAGTTTTGAAGTAAAAGGCGGTATCGAAGGGGGTAAAGTGGTGATGAACAATGTGCATCTCTGCCAGTTGGCGGTAAGCCTCGGCGGAGTGGAAACGCTGATTCAGCATCCGGCTTCTATGACCCATGCCATTATGGGGCGCGAGCAGCGCTTAGAAGCACATATTACCGATGGGCTGGTGCGCCTTTCGGTGGGTATCGAAGATGTGGACGAAATTATCGAAGACTTAAAACAGGCGCTCGATAAGATCAACTAAAATCTAAGTTGGCCGGTTTTATTTGTCTTCCTGCAAAGCGGGAAATAAATGAGATTGCGTCTCCCGAATTTCGGGATCGCAATGACGTCTGGTTTTAAACCACAACTATTGAATTACCATGAAGTCCACGAAGAATTCTCTTCATTAACTTCATGTGCTTCATGGTAATTTTTATTCAAAGCAATAAACGCAAACGGGCTATTTCTTTTTTAAAACAAGCTGCCGGAAGACCGGCGCTTCCCACAAACGTCTTAATTCCAGAAAATCATTAAACCCGGAGACCGGAATAATACGCTTTTTAAAGCTCAGGCGGCGCTCAATCTGTACTTTCCCTTTTTCCAGCGTAAAACGAATGCTAAGCTGTCCGACCTTGTTGTCTAAATTTGCTGTGCTGTTAGTTGCGATAATTTCCCAGTCCTGCGGAATGCGAATTTCAAAATGCACAGACTCCGTAAAATTTTCATAGGGAAGTTGCAACGGTGTGCTTCGGTCCGCAGCCCAGGCCGAAAGATGCAGCGAAGCAATCCCATACGGGTTTTTCGGAAGATCGTAAAATAAGTGGTCTTCCTGTTTCTTTAATACATCCAATGCTTCAAAGCTGCCGCTTGCCTGAAAGCGGTTTGCATCCAAAGCGGTAAGCTGTGTTTGCTTGCTTTGCGGGAAAACAGCCTGAAGGTTTTTCTCGCTTTTTCCCTCGTTACGCAAAATTTCAAGATAGGGGTTTGCCGCACCGCGTAAACCCAAATCAAAGGTTCCGCTGATTTTCCCGCTGTCATTAATGGTAATCCGGGCTTTCAGCGCTGCCGTATTTTCAGTTTCAGGGGGCGTGGGAAGCACAACCTGCCGCAGCCCCTTTTTCGTAAAAACAAGAACGTTCCGGCCGCCGTACTCGTAGCGTAAGTCGTGCGGATTCAGTTTGTCGACCGAAGCCATAAAGGCCTCTCCATTGGACAGGTGAATACAAACAGCCGCTTTGGAAAAGAACGGAAGGCCCGGGATTGTTTCGTCGAGGCGGCTGTGATTTGCCAGCAGAACCGCTTTGCCGTCGATACCGGATTTTTGCAAGACCGAAGCGAACAAGATCGCTTTCTCCAACGAAGTGCCGCCGCCGCTGTTCCATACCTCTTCCGGCTTACGGAATCTATATCCCACCGAAGCCGGAGAGAGGGGAAATGTTACCACATCGTTTACGATCTTTTCCTGAACAGAAAGAACCTGTTCCAGCGGTGTGCCTTCGGCAGGAAGGAGCTCCTCCGGAATGGTAAAATTCTGCAACGCTTTATTAAGCGGTTTAACGGCTTCCGAAAAATCTGCAAGGGCGCTGAACTGTAAACGCGGCATAAAATCACCGCGAGACGGTTGTTGTGCTTCGTGCACAATGGCCGGGATATTTGTAAACGTCCACTGGTAAATTTTTTGTCCGTTTTTTGTCTGAATTTCCGGCTCAACGCGGCTGTTAAAGAGATGGAATTTTAGCGCCTTATTTTCCGGTATGCGGATACGGAACAGCAATTTTTTGATGGGCGCGTCTTCGGCCAGTACAACATCGCCCGCTAAACCGGGCATAAAATCTTTCTGCGCGTCGAGGTCGTATTCCAGATCGATAACGGCGTTGCGTTCCAAAGCAATATGGGTAATAACCATTTCTCTAAGATGATTATAGGCCGCTGAATTCCGCGCGGCCCGGGGCAGTACCCGATTAAAAGCATTGGCCGGTGCTTTTATTTTTTTGCCGTCCGCCATTGTGGTTGTATTGCGCTTAACCGTTAATGTTTGATACAAGGTGTCAAACACAACAAAGGTTTCGCCGTAGCGTCGGTTGAAAGAAAAATAGGTGAGCAGCTTCAGTTGCTCGCTGTGATGGTAACGGACAGAGCCATCGGTGTTAAGCGTATATTCTTTTACCAGTTTCAGATAAACGGCGTCGGCGTTGTCTTCGGCTGTAAGAAGGGCCGGAATAGAAGACAGTAAAAAAAGGATCAGCATTATTTTTTTCATTTTATTTTCTCCGGATAATTTTATGAATCGTGGATTCAATTAATAAAAGCAACGCTTCGGTTTGGAAAATCAGTAAGGCTTCGCATTTCGATATATAGTAAAAATTACTGGCTCTATGTTGCTCCGTGTGGGTAAAGGGCCAAAGCGTCGTGTCTGCCTGTAAAGTGTCGCCGCATTACGTAAACATCAAATGACAGAAAATAATTTTTAATAACCCACCTGTCCCGATACTCGGGACACCCTCCCTGATATCAGGGAGGGAA
>JAJRSO010000019.1 GCA_024278755.1 Calditrichota bacterium
AATCGATTTTATGCCCTGCTATGCCTTAAAGGCCAATTACAATCCCCATCTTCTTGCGCTTGTTCGCGACCTTGGTTTCGGCGCCGATGTGGTTTCTGGAGGGGAGCTGGATTTTGCTCTGCGTTTAGGTTCTGATCCGCAAAAAATTGTCTTTGCAGGGGTGGGTAAAACCGCCGCCGAAATTGATTTTGCCATTCGCAGCGGAATCGATTCCCTCAATATCGAATCGGCCGAAGAGATGGAAACCGTTGCCGCCACGGCAGCCCGCCTGCAAAAGAAAACCCGCATCGCTCTGCGCGTAAATCCGGATATCGAAGCCAAAACCCATAAATATATTTCCACCGGCAGACATATTAACAAATTTGGTATTACCGTAGAAGAAGCCCTGAAGCTGTATCAAAAAGCCGCACAGGATAAATGGTTAGATCCGCAAGGCATTCATGTACACATCGGTTCGCAAATTACAACTCCCGGACCGTTCTTACGCACGGCTGCTTTTTTGAAGGATTTTGCCCGGCAGCTACAAGCGTTGCATATTCCCATTTCTTATCTGGATTTGGGCGGCGGAATCGGTATAAATTACAACGATGATTTCCGCGGCGCCGGAAGTGGAAAAAACTATTTTCACGAAATCTTAGCGCCCTTTTTAAAAGAATTTAAAGATTCCGGATTTAAAATCATTTCCGAACTGGGACGTTCCGTTACCGCTTCTGCCGGTATTTTGGTCAGCCGGGTTTTGTATCGTAAAAAAACGCCGCTCAAACAATTTATTGTTATCGACGGCGCTATGAATAATCTCATCCGTCCCAGTCTGTATAGCGCACACCACGAAATGATCCCGCTCATTTTAAAAAACGGCGAAAAAGAGGTGGTGGATGTGGTCGGGCCGGTTTGCGAAAGCAGCGATTTCCTTGCCAAAGAACGCGAACTTCAACCGTTGTACAAAGATGATCTGCTGGCCGCCGCCGCCGCAGGCGCTTACGGACAAGCGCTTTCTTCCAATTATAATTTGCGGCCGTCCGTCGCCGAATATCTGGTGAACGGCAGCGATATAAAAACCATTTACAAGGGGCGTTCTGTGGACCAGCTTTTTAAGGAATATCATTAGTGTCCGGTTAAATAAAAGAACTTTTTAAAAAAGAAAATTGGGTTGATTATTTCGTATTCTGACCCTCCCCGGTTCCCGATTTATCGGGAACCTTTCCCCTCCCTAATTGAATTAGGGAGGGTCTTGCCGAAGGTAAGGGGTGGGTAAAAGAAATGTTTAATAATCAAGTCTCAGTTTTTTACTAAATGCACTAACCTTTGATGTACATAGTGCTTTTTAGACATTTGTTACTTTTTAACCGGACACTATTAAAGGAATATGATTGGTAAATGGGGCCGACTAAAGCATATATCCTGCATACGAATTTTAGGCATAATTTACAGCTGATCCGCCAGGCGGTTTCTCCTGCAAAAGTGATGGCTGTGGTTAAAGCCGATGCTTACGGACATGGCAGCGTTGAAACAGCCCGCACCATGCTGGAAAACGGAGCCGAGTACCTTGGCGTTGCTTTTCACGAAGAGGGTATTGAATTACGCAGAGCCGGAATTGCGGCGCCTATTCTGGTTTTTGGCGCCCAGTTGGAAAAATTTTTTGAAGACCACCTGCGATACGATTTAGAACTAACCCTTTCCCACAGCGAACAGATTAAACCGTTGGGCGATATGTGCCGTAAACTCAATACAAAGGCACGTGTGCATATTAAAATCGATACCGGAATGGGACGGGTTGGATTTATGGCCGACGGCGATTTGAATCCGGTTTTTAAACTGCTCTCCGATGAATGGATTGAAGTGGTTGGCGTTTATTCCCATCTGTCCAGCGCCGATGAGGAAGATTTAAGCAACGCCCGCGAACAGCTTTCTAAATTCGGATATATCCAAAAGGAAATACAAAAACGCACCCCAAAGAATATTCTGTTTCATATTGCCAATTCCGCCGCTATTATGCGTCTGCCCGAAGCCTATTTTGATATGGTGCGTCCGGGCATTATGCTGTATGGCAATCCACCGGGGCCTGATTTTAATCTGACCTGGGATTTAAAAGAAACCATGCGTTTCGTTTCGCGGGTTGCCGCCGTTAAAACCTTACCACCCCATCATCCGGTCAGCTACAACCGCCGTTTTTACACCAAAGAGCAAACACAAATTGCCGTTATTCCCGCCGGTTATGCGGATGGGTACAACCGCCTGCTGACAAACCGCGGAGAAGTGCTCATTCGCGGAAAACGCTATCCCGTTATTGGAACCGTTTGTATGGACCAGTTCCTGGTAAACTTAGGCCCTAAAAGTCCGGTTAAAATTGCAGACGAGGTTGTATTGTTCGGGCAACAGGAACAGGCGCGGATTTCCATTATCGAACTATCCCGGAAGTTGCAAACCATTCCTTACGAAGTAACCTGCCGTGTTTCCGCGCGCGTGCCGAGGGTACATGTAAAGGAATAGCATTTTCCCGGGCTGTTTAGTATATTGATGCCAATAATTCTGTTAATGGAGTATGAAAAAATGAAATCCTTTTTCATCGGTATTCTAATTGTATTCACTTTTGCGGTTTTCGCACACAGCCAGGTATTAAAGGCTTCCGTAACCGTTCAATACGGCCACCTTCCCACAGAAGAACAAAACGCCTTAAGCACTTTTGCCGAAAAGATTGAACAATATTTTAACGGCTACGATTGGGTGGACGATGAATTTGAATATGACGTGGACTGCAACATCCAGGTCATTGTGGAAACCGTTCAGAAAAAAACGGCCGAAAAGATTTATAAAACCCAGTTTTTAATTTCCAGTATTTCCGGTTAAAATTTTTACGATAAGAGTTGGGAATTCCCTTACCAGCCCAGTTTCCCGTTAAGCCATTCCAAAGCGCAGTTCGATCCGGTAACGCATTTTCTGGATTTTTATGCGTATATGGTGCTGGCCGGCGAAATGGATACAAATGGCCTGCTTCTTGGAACGCCTTTTTATGATAAGGCTATGGATATTGCCAGTCAGGCCAAACTCAGCAAATATTCCCGTGGCTGGAACTACCGTATTCAGGAATTACAAAATATTACAGACACACGCACCCGGCCTCTGCGCGAACTGAAACCGGAGTTTTTTGATGCGCTTTATTTTCTTGGTCAAGATAAGCCGTTGGACGCCTATAAAGAAGGCTTGCTTGTTTTAAAGGGATTAAAAAAAGTCTACAAGATGCTGCCGAATTCGAAACCCCTGCAAACCTTTTTCAAGTCTCACCACAAAGAATTGGCCAAGTTATTCCGAGGCCATAATGCAGAACTGCAGCAATTGATAACCCTGGATAGCAAACATCGTGAAACCTACCGGGCCGTAATGGAATAAATATGGAACGGCCGGTCGGACAAACAAAGGATATGGGCTTTCAGTTTGGACTGCGGAAAACCGTTCCCTTTTCTGCAAATTTTGTTTGGGAGTTTTTATTCTCCGAAGCCGGATTAAATATTTGGCTTGGTGAACTGCAAACTTCGTTTAAAATCGGCCAGCCGTATATCACAAAATCCGGTATCGAAGGATTTATACGGGTTTTCCGTCCTTACTCGCATGTTCGGCTTAACTGGAAAAAGAAACACTGGAACAACTACTCAACTCTTCAGCTTCGGGTCATCGAACATCCACAAAAAACAACTATTAGTTTCCATCAGGAAAAGCTTTTTAACTCCGAACAGCGGAGTGAAATGAAAATCTACTGGAATGATGTAATGGATAAAATAACGGAAACAATGGAAAACCGGAAATGAAAAAAAGGATAATCGGGCTTTCCCTGGGAATGCTTGCCGGAATGATTGATCTTATTCCGATGATCGCCCAAGGATTAACCTGGGAGGCCAATTTATCGGCTCTGGCTTTGTGGATAGTAGTTGGCTTTTTTATCGCTTCCGTCGATTTAAAAATCAATCCCGCAGTGAAAGGTATTTTTACCGCCTTTTTAGTTCTGCTGCCCAGCGCCATTTTAATTGGATGGAAAGAACCGCCCACACTGATACCAATTTTTATTATGACCACTTTCTTAGGAGCGGCGCTGGGATTTGCGATTCATAAAACAACAAAACGGTTTTGCTGATTATTCCTTTAAAAGTCTCACAAATTTTCGCTTACCCACTTTTAATACATGGCCGTTTTCGATGGTTATAATCGCATAGGGATCGGTTATTTTTTCACCGTTAATGGAAACGCCCCCACCCTGTACTAAGCGCCGCGCTTTCCCTTTGGATTCGCTGGTTTCCGTTTTCAGCATCAGATCGGCAATGGCTATTTTTTCATCTTCAATTTTTATTTCGGGCATTTCGTCGGGTACGTCTTTTTTTACAAAGATTTGTTTAAACGCTTCCTGTGCCTGTTCGGCCGCCTGCTGATTATGATACATGCGCACCAGGGTTCGGCCAAGATACTGTTTCACATCGCGGGGATTGGTTTGCGGATTTTCCAATTCGGTTTTAATGCGTTTTAATTCCGCGCCATCCACATCGCTTACCAGTTCAAAATAACGCAGAATCATTTCATCCGGCAGGGACATGGCCTTGCCGAACATCTCCGCCGGCGCTTCGTCGATGCCGATATAGTTGCCCAGCGACTTGCTCATACGCTGCTTACCATCCAGCCCTTCCAGAACCGGCAGCGTCAAAATCACCTGCGGTTCCTGTCCGAATTCCTTTTGAATATTACGACCGATTACCAGGTTAAATTTCTGCTCGGTTGCGCCCAGTTCCACATCCGCTTTAATTTCCACCGAGTCATAGCCCTGCATCAGCGGATAAAAGAATTCGTGAATGCTGATGGGCAACTGACCGTTATAGCGTTTGGAAAAATCATCCCGCTCCAGCATACGGGCCACCGTAAACTTGGAGGCCAGATTCATAATTTCGGCACAATTCATTTTACTGAACCATTCACCGTTCAGCCGTACGTGCGTCTTTTTTTTATCCAAAATTTTAAAAAACTGATCCTGATAGGTCTGCGCATGTTCCATTACCGCCTCGTGCGAAAGTCGCGGACGGGTACTGTTCTTTTCGCTGGGATCGCCCACCATGGCCGTGTAGTCACCGATGATAACCACCACCTGGTGGCCCAGTTCCTGAAAATGGCGCAGCTTACGGATGCCCACCGTATGGCCGAGATGAATGTCCGGCGCCGTAGGGTCGAATCCCTGTTTAATGATCAACGGCTTGTTTTCTTTTATGGATTTTTCCAACTTCTTTATTAGTTCTTCTTCCGGTAGGATTTCCACGGTTCCTCGTTTGATCAAATCCATTTGTTCGTTTACTGAGGGAAAAGACATTGTTACTCCATTGGTTTCAGTTGCCCGTTTACAGGTTATAATTTTCAGGTTTTTACTTCTAAAGGCCCGTGTTAAAAAGGCCATTAGATAACCTCTGTGTTCTCTGTGGCGTTCAAATAAAGTTACTTAATAAGTATTTTTTTTCATTCGCTCCATATCCCGTTTTTGATCGCGTTCGGCTATGGCCGCCCGTTTGTCGTATTTCCGTTTACCACGCGCCATGCCGATAGCCGCTTTAATCAGGTGCCCTTTCAGATATATTTTTAACGGGACAACGGTCAACCCTTTTTCCTGAATCTGACGGTGAATTTTTTTGAGTTCCCGCTGATGCAGCAACAATTTTCGGTTTCGTAGCGGATCATGGCTTTCCATTGCGGCTTTCGTATAGGGCGAAATATGCATACCGATCAGCCAAAGCTCACCGCGAATAAAACGGGCGTAGGCATCGGAAAGATTTACCCGGCCTTCGCGGACCGCTTTTACTTCTGTTCCCTGCAGTACGAGTCCGGCTTCATAGGAATCTATGATTTCGTATTCATAACGCGCTTTGCGGTTATTCGTAATTGTTTTAGTATTTTTTTCCGCCATAAAGGAATTTTTCTTTTATTATTCCGTTTTGATATTCAATCAAGTCGCTAAGTTTAATCATAAACAAGGGTTCGGGCAAAAAAATCTGATGACGTCTCTTTTTGTAGATCTTCCGTTAAGCTGGAAACGGATTCCCACACAAGAACCGGCTTTTAAAACAATTACCTTAGGCCGGATGCGCTGGCTAAGCCTGGCCGAAATTCCTGCTCATTCCGATCTTTCCCAAAGTGTATTAACCCATTTCAGGCATGGTGTGCTCATTCGCGGCTGTAACCGCTCTGTTGCCGATAAACTGCGCCCTTTCGGATTTCGTTCCATGTACATCGGCGGAGAGGCGCTTCTAAATCTGGAACAAAACCCGTTTAGTAAAAAATCGTTGCGTGAACTCGTTCGCCGGGGACGGCGTCATGGACGGATTATCGAGGTGCCGTTTAACGAAGAAAACCGTCTGAAAATAGAGCGTCTGAAAACAGAAAGTCCCTATGGCGCCCGTCCTCAGCTTCGGCATCTTTTTCGTAGCCAGTTCGAATCCGGATTGCGTTGTTTTATTTTCGAACACTTCGACGGCGACTGGCTTGCTGCCATAACCCTTTCGGATGTGCACGCCAATAAGGTGCAAACCGAGTTGTTACTGCGCAGTAAACATGCCCCGGCAGGTATTATGGAAGCGCTGGTTCAATCGGTATTTGATCGGTTAAAAAAGGAACAAAAAAAAATCTGGAGCCTTGGCGAAGTGCCCTTTTTAAAAGATCGCGCGGCGCGTTCTTTTAAAGAGCGTATGACCGGCGTTGCAGGCCGTCGTTTTAAATTTGCTTACAATTACGAGGGATTATTTCGGTTTAAAAATAAATTTTCACCGCGCTGGGAACCGGTTTATATCTGTGCTAATCCGGGGATTAATTATTTGTCTCTTGTTCGCCTCTTTATAAAAAGTAATTTTTTTAAACTGATTGCCGCGCAAATGTTTCGAAAAAAGCAGACGCTAATTAAGGTATAATTTGGCATGCGCCGGATAAACCATTTCCAGCCGGTTTAAACGGAACTTAGGACCTTTGGCGGAAATTTGCATATGCAGAATATCGCCAGGTTTTAATTGCGATGTATCAAGGCCGATAAGTTCAACAAAATCAAATTTTGATTTTAAATGAATGTCTTCCACTCCGGCAACGTCTCCGGAAACTTCCAGCACTTCAAAAAAACCTTCCAGCAAAGCCGGTTCGGAGGCCTCTTCGGATAATAGATAGTTTACAAGCGGATGTTTGTTGTTGTACACCCTGCTGATGTTAAACGTACGCTCAATTTGCGGAAACGCTTTCGATAAAAACGAATCGAAGGACTGTGATAATTGAATGTCATAATTGTAATCCAGAAAACGCATCATTTGGCGGAACATATTGGCCGCTGCGTTTAACAGATTTTTATCAATGGTAAGCAGTTCATGTACCACAATGACCGTAAAAAATTCCTGTACCTCATCTACAGCAAGGTTTTCGATACGTTTCATTTCCAAAAACTCTGTAAGAAACTCGGAAAATCGGTTTAGCAGAAGAAGCAAACTACTTTCCTCATTTGCATCCGGGTAAGATTTCTTAAACGTTTCCACCGCATCGGCCGAACCGGAAAAAGCCAGTTTCCACTCTTCCCCTTCACGAATCTCCGCATCTTCGTCTTCTTCCAGATCAAAACTTCCGTTCCAGTCGGTATCATCCGTTTTTATTAAATTGTCAAATTGTAAAGAAGCATTCTCCTGAGGATTTTGTAACAATTCCTGACCGTGTTTTTTTATTGTATCGAGAATGTTTTTTACAATGAAATCCGAAAACTTTATAAAACCCGGGTCTTTTTCATCCAGAACATAACCTTTTTCAAACTGATAAAAATCCAGCAATGTGTCTTTTACTACAAATACTGCGATTTCGGAATAGAGACATTGTAACTTCGCTCGGCAGGTTCCGGAAGGCAAGAGCGCATCAGAAAAAACCGCCTGCCGTTCATTTTGTTCCTCGTTCGAAAGCGTATCCTGCATGCGCAGCGGGCAGTTTAATGCACAGCTTTCAAAGCAATACTCTTCAAAAAACATCTGCAACCCGTCGCCTAAATTAAAGGAGAGAGTCCCTGCTTCTTCGGAATGAAGCCGCAGCAAATTTGTTTCGGGCAAATTGGATAAATAATTGGTCTCTATTTCGCCGGCAAGATTGTTAATAAGCAGGAAGATAAAATAATCCAGATTGGTCAGTTCATAAATTTCTTTTTCCCAGGAATCGACAAATTCATGAACGGATATATACGTTTTTTTAAATTGTTCGGCCATTTTTGTTTCTTTTCTCCTCAGCCGCAAATTTACTTTTGACTGCTCCGTCAGTCAAATAAAAGACGCGTTTTAATTATACAGACCTTCCGGGTTTATATAGCCCGGAAGGTCCTACATTATTGTTACATTGCGTCAATTATTGCATTTAGCGTTGCACTGGGGCGCATGGCATTTTCCGTTTTCGTCTCGTCCGGCAAAAAGTATCCGCCAATATCCATAGGGCTTCCCTGAGCAGAAAGAAGTTCCTGAGCAATTTTTATTTCATTTTCTTCCAGTTGCCGTGCCACGGCTGCAAAGCGCGCTTTTAGCTCGGTATCTTTATCCTGTGCCGCCAACGCTTGTGCCCAGTACAGGGCCAAATAAAAACTACTGCCTCTGTTATCCAGCTCATTTACCTTCCGGGACGGAAGTTTTCCGTTTTCCAGATAGGTGGCTATGGCCGTATCCAGTGTTTCCGCCAGAATAGCCGCTTTTTTGTTTTTGTTGTTTTCGGCAATCATTTCAAAAGAAGGCACCAGAGCGCAATATTCGCCGAGCGAATCCCAGCGCAGGTGACCCTCTTTAATAAACTGCTGAACATGTTTGGGTGCGGAGCCGCCGGCTCCCGTTTCAAATAATCCACCGCCATTCATCAACGGAACAATGGATAACATTCTGGCGCTTGTACCCAGTTCGAGAATGGGAAACAAATCAGTCAGATAATCTCTGATAACATTTCCGGAAACCGAAATTGTATCCAGCCCTTTTCGAATCCGGTCTACCGAAAACTGCATGGCTTCCTGCGGAGCCATGATACGAATATCCAGGCCGGTTGTATCATGCTGCGGCAGATACTGATGTATTTTTTTAATTATCTGCGCGTCGTGCGCCCTGTTCTTATCCAACCAGAACACCGCCGGAACGCCGGTTGCTTTGGCACGGGTAACGGCCAATTTAATCCAGTTTTGAATGGGCGCGTCTTGTACCTGGCACATCCTAAAGATATCTCCGCCGTCTACCGTTCGTTCCAAAAGCGTGTTTCCCGAAGCATCTACAATGCGAAAAAGACCTTTTTCGGGAGCTTCAAATGTTTTATCGTGTGAGCCGTATTCTTCCGCCTTTTGCGCCATCAGCCCCACATTGGAAACACTGCCCATTGTGGCCGGGTCAAATTGCCCGTTCTTTTTGGCGTCTTCAAGAATCACATCATACATGGTGGCGTAACAGCGGTCGGGAACCATGGCGATAACATCCTGAAGTTCGTCCTTTTTATTCCACATTTTTCCGCCGTCGCGAATAATATTGGGCATAGAAGCATCAACAATTACATTGTTGGGCATATGTAAATTGGTAATGCCTTTTCTGGAATCCACCATTGCCAAATCGGGACGGGTTTCATACACAGCGGCAATATCCGCTTCGATTTCCGCTTTTTTATCTGCCGGTAGACGATCCAGTTTATCCAAAACATCGGCCAAACCGTTATTGACGTTTACCCCAATTTCCTTGAGGGTATCGGCATGTTTTTCCAGAGCATCTTTGTAGTAAACCGAAACGCAGTGGCCAAACATAATAGGGTCGGAAATTTTCATCATTGTTGCTTTAAGATGCAGTGACAATAGTACATCGTCTTTTTGGGCCGCTTCAATCTGTTCGGCATAAAATTTCCGCAGGGAAGAGACATTCATCGTTGTGGCATCGATGACTTCGCCTTCGAGCAGGGCAAGATTTTCTTTGACCACCTGTATATTTCCATCCGCGGAAACAAACTCAATCTTAACCTCTGTCGCCGAATTAAGCGTGGCAGACCGTTCATTTCCATAAAAATCATTCTCCTGCATAAAAGCAACGCGCGATTTGGAACCGGTTTTCGGCCAGGGTTTCATCATTTTATGTGGATTCTTTTTCGCAAATTTCTTAACGGAAGCGGCGGCGCGGCGATCGGAATTGCCTTCGCGCAGAACCGGATTAACGGCAGAACCAAGCACTTTGGCAAATCGTTCTTTCAGTTCCTTTTCCGCTTCATTTTTTGGCTCTTCCGGGTAATCGGGAATGGCATAGCCTTTTTCCTGCAATTCTTTAATAGCGCTTTGTAATTGCGGAATAGAGGCGCTGATATTGGGTAATTTTATGACATTTGCCTGTGGTGTTTTTACAAGTTCGCCTAATTGCTTCAAAGCATCCGGCAATTTTTGTTCTTCGGTCAGATTATCCGGAAAGGCGGCGATAATTCTGCCGGCGAGAGAGATATCGCTGGTTTCAATATCAATTCCTGTATGCTTGGTAAATGCTTTAACAATCGGAAGCAATGCATAGGTTGCCAGAGCCGGCGCTTCATCGATCTTTGTCCATGTAATCTTTGAGTTACTCATGTTTTTTCCTTTAATTAGATAATGTATTTCTATTTAAATATATTCTTTTTCATCTGACTGAAAGTAGGGAAAATAACCGAATACTTCAAGCATTATCACAGAGGTTGCATGTAAAAAACCGGGTTAGAGGCAGTGAATAACCGGAAGTTAAAAGAGGAAAAAATACCTGATCTCTGTTACTTACACTAGGTGTTTAGTATTATTGTTTTCATTTGGTCACAATCAACGGATCGCTGATAAACCGGGCAATCCCGGCAGGAGGGTAAAGGATGAGCGCATTTTTCTTCGGTAAACCAACATGGTTTATCACTTACTTTAACTGCGCTGCACCCATCTTTTTCATTATTGTCACAATCCCGTAAACGCCAGCAAGGCAACAAAGCAAGCAGGCGGCGGATTCCTGCAAAGTTAAGACCTTTTTCATTAATCATTTTACGGATACAACGCGCTTTTTCAATTTCGAGATCCGAATAGAGGCGCCGTCCGCTTTCTGTCCGCGCAGTAATAATCAGGCCTTCCCGTTCGTAAACCCGTAGCAAATGTACGGAAACACCCACTTTTTTTGCCGCTATTCCAATAGCATAAACAGGTTCTGTATTAATTGTTTTCTCCATCTCTCAAAAAAGAGAATAGAGCGCACCACACGCTCTATTCTTTTGTATACTATTTAATTTAATTCTTTTTTTATTTATTAAAAAAATAATTTATTCCCAGACTAATTGCCGCAACATCCATTTGATGCTCACCCGGCATATTCTCTGCCGCAGGGTCAATAATTCGTTTGGTACCCATCAGATATTCAGCTGCGCCGAAAAATTCCAGAGCGTTCATGCGATAGCTGAAACCACCGGTAAGACCGCGGTTCGTGGAAGAAGGGAATAAAATATTAACCGTTTCGTCCGGAGCCGGAGCCGGATCATGATAAAATCCCAAACGGATGGTCAGGTCTTGTGACGCTTTAAGCGCCACGCCAAAACGGTATTGTACGGCATTTTTCCAGTCCAGGGTCATCACATTTTTACCCTGTTGATCAATAGCGCTGTCCCAAACGGGATCTTTATAATCGGTTACCAGCTCTTTGCTTGATTCCGCCCATTGACTTAGCTGAATATCGCCTGTCAGGGTAATGCGATCTGTCGGATGCAAAGCAATACCGGCGCCCAGCCACATGGGCCAGGTTATGTCGCGGCTAAAATCGGATTTTTCAGCGCCATAAGCGGCAAAAGCTGTATTGGTTACGGTTCCGTCAAAAGCAACTTTTGTTTCGGAACGGAAGGTTAAACCAAAACTCATCATTTCGGAAGCTATATATTTTAAGCCAACGGTAAAGCCATATCCCAAACCGCTGCTGGTTTCTTTATATTGATTATCAACCATTCCGTCCGAACCGCCTACGGGAGGATTTTGTGTAATGTCAACCGCATCTACGGCCCGATCCATATCAAACATGCCATAATAAACGTTTACCGCTACGCAGAGAGAAAGCTGTTCCGAAACTTGATAGGACACCGCCGGAGAAATACTGAACACACCCAGTTCACTTCGCCATTTGTAAGCTTTTCCGGCAAACGGATTAGCCATCGTCTGACCCGGATCGAGATAGGCGGGACCACCAAACGCAACCAGATCGTTTCCATCCCATTCCGCCCCGAGCCCGGCCGGTACGTACAGTCCCAGACCGAATGCCCAATCGCCCATGCTGTAATTGGCAAAAATATTCGGGCTGATATAGTGGTTTGTCTTTGTAACCGCACTTATTCCGTACATATCGAGTTGATACGTAGCAAAGGGAATTACATCCGTTGTAAAAAACATCACGCCTGTTTCCTGCCCTGATAAACCGGCCGGATTCCAGTAGATTGCCGTATAATCGTCGGCCAAACCGACAAACGCGCCGCCCATACCAAGCGCCTTGGTGCCAATGCTATTCAGACTCAATCCGTTTGCGAAAAGACTTCCGCTTAACAGTAGTGCGAAGAATAATGTGTAAAACGTTCTTTTGGTACGCATAACAACTCCTTGGTTTGTGTAATTTTTAGTTATTCCCTAACAGGGCTTTTTTAATTGAATTATCCAACATTTTAGGTAGGTTCATATACTCCATAAAGGCCATTTTCCCGGCATCCCAAAAATACATATCCATGCGAAACATCTCACGGGCGGTGCGCATAATAAGTTTACCCTCTTCTGCATAAATTAAAACTTCAATAGGATAGGCGGCGGAATGATCCAGTCCGGGACAATTATTTTTTGCGTCAGCCCGTGGTTTCCCGGCAATCAAAAAAGACAACGCTTCCGTTCGATTACGGGAAAGACCAAGCAAAGCCGCGCTGGAATCTGGCGTATAAAGCATCCCGGTAAGCTTCCATTTTAGATCTGCCTTTTTCGGCGTCCACTGGTATTCGCGGTCCCCTTCCGAGGGACGGAATGATTGCAGATTTTTTTGTACACGGGCAATTAACTTTCGAATATCCTGTTGCACATTTTGAGTGGATTGAGAATAGATTACAGGAAACTGATCCTCATCGTCATAAAAGGTCATGGGGCCGACCATCATAAACATGTCTTTAGACGCTTCCCGTAGATCTTCCGTGCTGCGAACCGGCTCTTGCGCTTTGGTTACTTTGGCTCCGGAGGCCTGTTGTTGAATGGCGGAAATTAATTTTGTTTTAAAAGGAATGACCTGTTTACAAGCCGCGTTATATTGGGCATCATCCAAATCATTTAATACGATACGGCTGATAGTTTCCGGATCGGTAATATTGACCTGCACGCCATGTTCCGATTCGTAAATGCCAATCTTTAAAAATGCGGCGACTATATATTTTTCTCCCACGGATGCAAGAAAATCCGTATATGCCGGATCCTGCAATACCAGAATAAACCCGCGATAACCACATTTTTTTTCATCCGCTCTACGAATTAAATCCGGGCTGGAAATTCCTTTTTGAGCAAGCACCGTGTAACCGGATTCCTGCACATTGAGGCGCACCTGTTCCACAACCTTTTCGATGGGAAGCGGACTGTTTTCCAGGACTTTTAAATAGATCCCGTGATCTGCACTAATGGCAAAACCGGTCAGCATAAATAATAAGACTAATAACTTTTTCAATGATCCTCCTGTTTTTAATAGAACATATATTATAGTTAACCTATAACGTTTGTTATAGAATTTAAACACTATATTTTTATTTTCAAACTTTTTTTGTAATTTTTTTCACGAACTGATCGGGCGCTCTTAAACATTATATACAGGAAGATTTGACGGAATAGAACAGAATGATACAGATCGAGTTAAGTAAAGTGTATCGGAGCTCGGAATTAGTTTTAAAAACAGTATCCGATTAATGGAGAAAAATAATTTTTTGTACCCGAAACGGGTAATTCCTTTTGCTGACGGGACGAACAAAATAGACGCCGGAACTCACCTTTTGTCCCTGTTCGTTACGACCGTTCCATTCATATTTCCAGTCGTGGCCCCGTTTACTTTTATGAGACAGCGTTTGCACTTTTCGGCCATTTACAGTAAAAATTACCAGTCGTGCCGGATCGCTATTCCAGTTTGTCAGCGTAAGTTGCACAGTGGTTCTGAAGGGATTGGGGTAAACCGTTTTAAATTTCAATACGGATGTAAAATGTTCACCTTCCGCCGGTCTGACATCCCGCAGGATCCATTGCTGAGGATCAAGCTGAACAGCCGTTGGCTTTGCCGACAGGGTAAAACCATACTGCTCTTTACGCCGATTATTTTGGATTACAACGGTTGTATCCAGACCATTGGCAAACGAAATTTTAATATCTATGGGCATTCGAAAAATCGTTTCGTCCTGGAGCTGTGTAATGTCTAACTGTAAAAGATATTCGACCTTATTTTGCCTTTGCCTACTCCAGGAGTATTCGTATTCAGGGAAATAGGGAAAGCGCAGCCATTGTGTAAAAAAGGCCTCTAAATCCAGGCCGGATTTTTCTTCACAGATTGTCTTAAAATCTTCCGTACGGACCGTACCGTACCGCCAGCGAATATCGTTTACATAAGTTTTTAGCACATCAAAAAACACCGCGTCACCCATCATGTGACGCAGCATGTGTAAAATCCATGACCCTTTGTAGTAAACGATACGGTTAAAAATATTGGATATCTTACTGGTATCCGAAATAAATACCGTTCCGCCTTCTGTCCAGCGCTGTTTTAAGATATAGGCCTGATACGATTCGAATCCCGGTGCAAAATCTTTGTACCCCCTGCGTTCGGCATACAGCGCTTCCGAATAGGAGGCAAATCCTTCATTTAACCAGATATCACTCCAACTGGCGCAGGTAACGGCGTCGCCAAACCATTGATGTCCCAGCTCATGGACATACACGTAGCGCCAGCTTTCACCGACTCCGCCGATACTGGTCAGCGTCTGGTGCTCCATTCCGCCGCCCCAGCCAAATTGCGCCATGCCGTATTTTTCCGCAGAAAACGGATAGGGCCCAAAATAATCGCTGAGCACATCCAGGTAATCGTGCATTTCGGCAAAAATTGTTTTCGCTTGCGGATAATTATCCGGATAAACGTAATAATCCAGCAGCATGGAATCGTTTGCGCTAAAATGGTAATAATCCTGAAAATGCGCATAATTGCCGGCCGCAATGGAAATCAGATAGGTGGCAATGGGATACTGTTCATGCCAGTGGAATGTTTTACTGTTATCCCAGTTATAAGTAATCGAAACCAGGGTTCCATTCGAACCAACCAACTGATCTTCGGGAACGGTGATATAAATATCGGCCGAATCGATTTTATCCGCCGGTAAATCTTTGCAGGGCCACCAGGTTCTGGCGCCGTAAGGTTCGCTTAAGGTCCACACATGCGGCGAACCGTCTGGCATTTGATCAAATTTAAAATGTGTAAAATCTTCCGGTTGCGGTGTTCCGGAATAACGCACCATAACCGTAAACTCTTCACCACGGTGATAAGGCCGCGCCAGATCAATCAGCAGGTAATCCACATCATGATTAAAAACCTGTCCCGCGCCGCTGACGCTACTCACCTGCATATTCCGGTTTAAATCCAGAACAACCTGTGTCAGGCTGTCGTCCAGCGAACGAAAACGGTGGCTTACCCTTCCAACAATTGTCTGGTTTTCGTAGTCAATAAAAATATAAATTTCACTATACAGGGCATCTATTTGGCTTTGACCGGGGTGTGCGTTAAGCGCCGTACGTGCATACAGAACATTATCAGACAAACGCTGTTTATGAGAGGCAAGCGCCGACTCCGGCGAATCTTGGGCAAACAGCATTGCAGAAAAAAGAAATAAAAAAAGAATATCGATCCGGTACTGTTTCATTTTGTTTTTACACCGTTTTTAATATAAACGCATCCCGCCCCTATTGGCAGTCGGTAGCGGTTTAAAACAAAATATCAAAATCAATTAATCCGATACGCTGTAAAACAACGGCAATCACCGCCAGCGGCGCAATAAACTTTAAAAAGAAGAGCCAGATTTTATAGTACCAGCGATTCGAAAAATCGCCGCCCGTTTCAAATTCCGCTTTACGTAACGCCGGGTCCATCGCCCAGCCCACATAAATGGAAATAAATAAACCGCCCAATGGCAGCATCCAGTTACTGGCCAGATAATCGAAAGTATCAAAAAAGTTTTTACCGTACATGGACTGCCATTCCGGAAATAAAAGTCCCGTACCCGACAAAGCGCTGGGAATTCCAAAGAGAAACACGGCGCCGGCCGTAATAAGGGTGGCCTTTTTACGATCCCAGCCTTTTTCATCGATAAAATAGGAAGTCACAACCTCCAGCAATGAAACGGCGGAAGAAAGCGCGGCAAAAACAAGCAGGATAAAAAAGAGAAAGGAGAGCAGCATACCGGCCCGGCCGATTTCGCCGAAAATGACCGGAAAGGTCTGGAACACCAAACCCGGCCCGGCCTGCGGATCGAAACCGTATGTAAAAATAATAGGAAACATCACCATACAGGCTAATAACGCCACGCCCGTATCTAACAGACTTACATAAACAGACGCCATAGGGATATTTGTTTTTTTATCGAGATAACTGCCGTAGGTAAGCATGGCGCCCATGCCGAGACTGAGCGTAAAAAAGGCATGTCCCAGCGCTTCCAATACGCCGGAAGGCTTTAATTTATCGAGGTGGGGGTAAAAAACAAATTCAACAGCCTCTTTCCAGCCGGAAAGAAAGATTGAAAAAATAGCAAAGACAATAAAGATCAGTATTAAAATCGGCATTAAAATACGGTTCCACTTTTCGATGCCTTTTTTTACTCCGGCAACCACTACTGTTGCCGTTAAAATCATAAAAATTGAATGCCAAAACAGATTAATTCCCGCAGAAGCATAAAGTGTATTAAACGTGCCACTTATTTGTTCTGCCGTTTTCCCGTCAAAAAAATTAGTCAGCGACATAAAGGTATAATTAAGCGCCCAGCCGGCGACGACACTATAATAAGATAGAATGATAAAGCCGGAAGCCACCCCGAGAATACCGACAATCTTCCAACTGCTGTTTTCTCCTGCCAGAAAAGAAAAGGCGCCGACCGGGGATTTTTGCGAGGCGCGACCGATCACCACCTCGGAAATCATGATGGGGATGCCGACCACGGCAACGGATACCAGATAAATAAGAACGAAAACACCACCGCCGTTTTCACCGGTGATATATGGGAATTTCCAGATATTTCCCAGGCCGACAGCAGAACCGGTAGCCGCTAGGATAAATCCAAATTTAGAACTCCAACTTCCTCTGTCAACGCTCATTTAAACCTCCGGATTGTGTAATTTTATTGCTGAAATTCTCGTCGGCGTCAGTTTGTCCATCGTTTAAAAAAATCTTTTGATTCTCTCTTTAGCGCGGCCGTTTTGCTTAGATTGCTTTGCTATGCTCGTAAAGACGGGTAAAGGCCTTATTGCGAGGCGCGAAATATAAGCAACAAAACAATCCCCCGATAGTTTTGAAATTAAAAGATCTCTCGCTTGTCCCTTTTGGGACTACGTTCGAATTGACAGCATCTGTTTTATCATTCCGAATGTCCGATTTGTCGGGTTGAGGAACCTTTTTGTTGATCCGGGGATATCGTCATAAATCCCATTTTGTGATTGGTATTTGCTTTTTCAAATTTGTACTTAAATATACTCGTTAATAATTTCCACCCGTGGGGACGGGATCACAACTTTTTCCACCAACAGTCCTTTTTCCTCGATTCGGGCGGAACCGGCGTCCACAGCCGCCTCAACGGCTCCCACTTCTCCGGTAAGCGTTACATATCCCTTCCCGCCAATAGCCATGGCAAGATGAATATTGACCAGTTCCACCTGGGCCGCTTTTACCGCGGCATCGGCCGCTTCGATGACGGAAGCTACCGTAAAACCCTCAATCACACCAAGCGCTTTAATTTCGGGCATGGCCGCCGCCCCGTTTATGGCCGGAAATACATCGGGATGAATATTTGGAATGATAAAATCATCCACCACGGTATGGGCCCCGATTTTCTTTCCCGCCTCGATGGAAGCATTGACCGCATCCACATCGCCGCCAATCAACACCATATATTTTCCGGGGCAGATGGTACGATTAATTACTATTTGAACACTGGCCGCTTTAAGTACCGCATCCGCCACTTCATATCCCTTGGCGATACTGGAGGTTTCCACGATTCCGATTGCTGTATGCATTTCATTTTTTCCTGTAATTGGAAATTCATTAATTTCTGAACACGGATTTTCACAGAGCATACAGATAAAATTATTTAATTATTTTTTTCGTATTTTCTCTGCTCTTCTCTGTGGAACTCTGTGACTAAAGCTTTTTCCCTACTCTTTCCGTTTATTACTTTAAACGATATGAATACCCTTGGCGTCAATCAACTGAACGGCGCCGTCTACACTGGCATGCACCGGGCAGCCCAAATCGGCTTCCGCCACATTTGCCAGCAGGTCGCCCTTTTTTACCTTTTGGCCCGTGCTAACCTGCGGAGAGGCGGGAGCGCCCACGTGGGAGTTCATGGGAATGACCGCTTTTTTAAAGTTGCTTTCTGTCTTCAAAAACTTGGCATGCCGATCGTATTTTTTTATATCAAGACGCTGATACACTTTGGGAATGGGCACTTCCCGGCCCTTACGCACCGGGTGTACCGGACGAAATAACATCTCCAGTTCGGCTGCCGTGCGCGAAAGATTGTTTTCACGCAGCGTCTGTTTGGCGTCCACACAAATACTTTTTGGGTCCAATCCCTCCGGGCAAGCAATCAGCGTACAGACATTGCATTCGCAGCAGTACTGCGCCCATAAGCTTCCGCGGTCTTTGGCTTCGCCGGTCATGAGCAGGGTACGCATTACCTTGTGCGGTTCGATGGGATAACCCAGTAAATAGCGCGGACACATTTCGGTACACATGGAACACTGATCGCACTGACCGTGCCCGATACGGGTATAGGTTTCTTTTGATTTACTTTTGTGTTTCACCAGAAAATGATCTTCCGGCAGAACAATCACGCCGCCGTTTGTTTTGGAAACCGGAACGGTTAAATCCCGTTCAAGTCCGCCCATCATTACCCCGCCGGTCAACACCACCGGGTGAGCCGTAGTCGCGCCGCCGGCCAGAGTGATACAATCGGCCAGGGAAGTTCCCACCGGTACCACCGTCGTTAACGGATTTTTAACTTCTCCGGTAATGGTTACATATTTATCCACAACGGGGCGGTTTTCATCCGCCGCTTTGGCAATGTTGACGATGGTTTCCACATTATCCACCACACAGCCCACCTGCAAAGGAATGCCGCCTGGGGGAATCTGTCGTCCGGTTATTTCGTAAACCAGAACATATTCATCTCCCGCCGGATAGACATCATCGTAAATAAAGAGCGCCATCCCTTTCGGTTCGGCCAAAGAACGTAGCATTTCCGCCACATCCGCATTTTTCTTTTTAACGGCAATGGTCACTTTTTTCGCGGAGGTTAGCTCCCGCATAATTTCCAGTCCGCGGATTAAGGCCTGCGGCTCCTGAAGCATTACCGAACGGTCTTTATACAAAAGCGGTTCGCATTCGGCGCCGTTGGCGATAATATGTTCCACATTGGCGTCTAATTTTTTATAGGTGGGGAAACCCGCGCCGCCGGCGCCGATAACCCCGGCCGTACGAATTTTTTGGAGTGTCTCTTGTTTGTTCATTAACAGAACCTTTAATTTCTTTGCCCGGCAGGTTTGCCGCGTCTAAAATCCGACTTCGTTAATCAGGAACCAATAAAAATTCTGCCTTAAGATTAACGATTACAGCGCAATAAAAACCCAACCTCTTTTTTTAATAGCTTCCCGAAAAATCCATTCGGGAAGAATGATAAATTTTTTATCCTTTACCATACGAAGCGATGGCCAGCGGCGTTAAATACAACGGATGATAGGGCATGATGATTTCCAAACCTTCTAACTCTTCTTTAAAAACGCGGTCTGCCCCTGGGAAACAACAGGTACCGCCGGAAAAATAGAGCTGCTTTACATTTTTATCTTTGATATGTCCAAGCACAATAGCACTCATCTTTTGAAACACAGGAGCGATAACCGCGCGTATCTCGTCGGCCGGTCCGTTGCGTTTCAATTTTTCGGCCTGCTCATAACTGATTTTGCGGTTACCGGCAAGGGTTAGCGTCATATGCCTGCCGCCGGTCGCTTCATCCGCCGTATAAACAATTTCTTTTTTTTGAACAATGGAAATCCCGGTCGTTCCCCCGCCGATATCTACCACGGCGCCCTCTTCTATTTCCAGCAGATGCACCACGCTCGAAGGCTCGTCCACCACTGCTTCCACCTGAAGTCCGGCGGCAATCAGTACATTTTTTGATGTGCGCGGATCCGTTCCGGGCGGATAAGAGGTTACGGCCGAATCAATTTTAATGTGTAATTTTTGTTCCGCCCGTTGCACCAGTCGCTTAACAATTTCAACGGCGCCCCAGTAATCCAGCACCACTCCGTCGCGCACCACCTCGGCCCATTCTAAAAAAGCGGCCAGCGGCCGGCCGGCTTCATCGATAACAATCAGCACGATATCCGCTGTACCGAGATCGATTCCGCTTCGAAAAACCTTAGGCGTCGAAACCGGTTGATCGTTGTTAACGATACGCTCGATTTCCTTTAAATGTCCATTGATTAAATCCGGTAGCGCCGACATCATACGATTCTGAAATGGTCAACAATAACACAGCGCCGGGAGCGGACAAAACTTCTCGCAGAGGTAACGCCTTCGCCGGTAGGCGTTGTAATGGTCATAGAGGTCCAGCCTTCGCCGCCAAGACCCAACCCGGCAAGACAGGGGCCGTTTTTAACAAAAATACTGGTGTTAATTTCATTCGCCATACGATGCATATTATCAATATTTTTCGAATGCATCGCCGCCGTGTGCTTCAAGCCCCGTTCTAATTCCACGGCAAAATCGATGGCCTGGTTAGCGTCCCTGGCCCGGATGAGCGGAATGACCGGCATCATTAATTCAACTTGGGCAAAAGGATGATTTTTTTCGGTTTCTACAAAAAGCAGACGGGTGTCTTCAGGAACGTTTAACCCGATTGCTTTGGCAAAAAGGCTGGCATTGCGTCCTACCCAATCACGGCTGACCCGGGGGTTTTCCGCCGGGTATTTTTCAAAAATAATTTTCGCCAGCGCTTCCGCCTGGGCGGCACTTAATTCTACCGCTTTGTTTTTTTTCATTTCCGCTTTCAACTGATTCACGATCAAATCAACGGCAATGATTTCCTTTTCATCGGCACAGATAATATTGTTATCAAACGAAGCGCCGTAGACGATGTCCCGAGCTGCGCGGGCAATATCGGCCGTTTCATCCACCACAACAGGCGGATTACCGGCCCCGGCCGCCATCAGACGTTTATTGGTGGTTTTGCGGGCCGCTTCCACCACGCCTTCTCCCCCGGTGACCACCAACAGATGGATGCCCGGATAGACAAATAATTGCTGGGCCGATTCGATGGATGGCGTGCGTACGGTGGTAAGTAAATTATTGGGCCCGCCAACCTGAATGATGGCTTCGTTTAACAGACTGATGGTACGCTGAGAGGTTTTCGCCGCGGCAGGGTGCGGAGCGAAAACAACAGAATTGCCCGCCGCCACCATACTGATTCCATTATTAATGATAGTTGCCGCCGGATTGGTGGATGGCGTAACCGAGGCAATGACGCCCCAGGCTGCATTTTCGGTTAGCGTTAATCCCCGGTCGCCGGATAGGGCTTCGGGACGCAGGTCTTCGATTCCGGGCGTGCCTTCCGCCTGGGAAATATTCTTTTTAATCTTATCTTCAACCCGGCCCATCCCGGTTTCGGCCACGGCGGTTTCGGCCAGTTCGCGCGCATACTGTACGCCGGCCCGGCGCATGGCGGCAATAATTTTACCGCGCAGTTCCAGGTTGTGAATTTTTTTCTGCGCTTCCGTCGCCGCCTGAACCGCTTCGTCCAGGGTTTCAAATATACCGAACTGCGCAGTGGCAGAAGCGGCGCTGTTTAAACGCTGTAAAACCGTATCCACAATACGGTTAATTTCCTGCGTATTTAAATCCATACACAATTTCCTTCGGTATTCCTATCGCATACAAGCAGTAAATCAGCCACAAACTACCACAGATTTTCACAGATAGATAGAAATAATATTTGATAAAACAAATCGCTTCGTGAAATTCGTTTTATTTCGTTATGAAGGATTTTACTTACTTCTTTCATAACTGTTTATAAGCGAAATCTATGCGCGGTTTAGTCCATTTTCCCGTCAAATTTAATGGGAAAAACATCGTCCAAATCATTATGCTGACGCGGAATCACGTGTACCGCTACCAGCTCGCCCACTCGTTCGGCCGCTGCCGCACCGGCGTCCGTTGCCGCTTTACAGGCCGCCACATCGCCGCGTACCAACGCCGTAACATAGCCGCCGCCGATTTGTTCGTAGGCAATCAGTTTTACGCGGGCTGCTTTTACCATAGCGTCTGCCGCTTCAATTAAACCGACCAGGCCTTTGGTCTCAATCATTCCTAATGCTTCCATCGAGCGCTCCTTGGTTATCTAAGTAAGTTGTTTTCTATCTTAATGAATCGTTTACTTTTTCCCTTTTACGGTAAGTGGAAAAACACCTTCCAAATCATCGTGGGGACGCGGAATTACGTGAACCGCCACCAGCTCGCCAATACGTTCGGCCGCCGCCGCGCCGGCGTCCGTTGCCGCTTTACAGGCCGCCACATCACCGCGCACCAGCGCCGTTACGTAACCGCCGCCGATTTGTTCGTACGAAACCAGTTCTACCCGCGCTGCTTTCACCATGGCGTCCGCAGCCTCGATAAGACCAACCAGCCCTTTGGTTTCGATCATTCCTAATGCTTCCATTTATTTCTCCCTCTGGTTAGAATTTTCCTGCTTTATTGAATACTTTTCGAATTATTTTTTCAATCTCCGTTATAGAGAACACGGAACTTTTTATGTTTTCAAAACCGAAATCACACGACCCGGCTTTAGTCCAAACAAGAGGCCAGTATGATGCCATTTACAATCTCATCACCGGCGCTTTCCCCGCTAATATGGTATAACGGGGTTTTTAAACCCTGGATAAACGGACCAAAGACCTGATACCCGGCAAGATGCTGCGCCATTTTAATTCCGATGTCCACCGCACTTAACGATGGAAAAACAAACACATTGGCCCGTCCCTCCAATCGTCCTTCGGGCATTTTCTGCATCGCCACCCGCGGCGTAACGGCCGCATCAAACTGCACTTCGCCGTCTACGAGCAAACCGGGTCGTTTCTCCCGAACCAGTTTGAGCGCATCCACTACTTTCTGCGCCAGAGGATGCTCCGCCGAACCGGCCGTTGAAAATGATAGCATCGCGACGCGCGCTTCTTGTCCGCTTAGTTGTTCATAGCTTTTTCCCGTAGCAATGGCAATATCCGCCAGTTGCGCTTCCGTTGGCCTCGGAACAATCAGACCATCGGCAAAAAAAAACGTCTGTTCGTTATCCGGGGCAACCAGAATATAAAACCCCGAAACCGTTTGGATATCGTCTTGCAATCCGGTAAGCCGGAGGCCCGCATCCACGATGTTGCCGACGGCGCTTGCGGTTGCGCACAGATCGTTGCTCTTGCGGGATAGCCAATCGGCCGCGTACCAGAATGGTTTTTTAAGCAACGCGGCGGCTTCCCTGCGCGTAAGGCCCTTGTCTTTTTGTTTGTCACAGAATGCGCGTACCAAGTGATCAAACTGCGGATCGTGTTCCGGTTTGCGGACTTTGATACCGTTGGTACGCAGTTTCGCCGCCGAAGCGACCTCTCGTATCCGCACCGGGCTGCCGATTAAAATCGGCTCGGCCAGCCTGTTATCTTTTAAGTAGCGCGCCGCCCGAAGTACCCGTAAATCCAGCGCATCCGGCAACAGCACCGTTTTCGGTTTTTTCAAACAAAGCTGTTTGCAGCGCTCCAGCAGTTCCAATCCGGCTTCTCCGCTATTTGGCGTATTCCATCAGGACTTCCGTCGTCACCTCTTTGATGACGTCTAACTGCCGTTTCTCCGGCGGCAGGCGATCGATGACCTTTTCCACAACCAGCCGCACGAGGTTTTCACTGATTTCTATTTTAGAAACCGGCGGCGCGTCGTCCGGCACAACAGCTTCCTCTCTCAGCCGGATACCGAGTTCTTTGGCTCTTGTCCTGGCCTCGTCGGTCACCATGGTTGTTTTCGGCGGAGCCGCTAATTCCTTAAGCCCGTCTTTGTGCGCCCGTTCCACCGTTAAAACCGAAATCAGTTTTCTCATATTTTTATCCTACAGTTTAATGCGCTTTAAGATTTCTTCCGCAAGCGCGCGGTATTCTTTGGAGCCACGGGCCGACGGGGCGTATTTTAAAATGGGCTCCTGAGCGTTATAGGCCTCGATCAGTTTACTGTTCACACCGATGACCGTATCGAACACCTTTTTACCCATCTGTTTTTGAATGAGCTGGTACACCTCTTTGGCCACGTTGGTACGGCGGTCGTAATGCGTGCCGAAATACCCCAAAATTTTTAAACGCGGATTCAGATGGCGCTGCGCTTTGGCGATGGTACGGTTGGTGACTTCCAGACCGCTCATAGCCAGGTATTGTGTCTGCACAGGGACCAGGGCATAGTCGGCGATGGCCAAAGCGTTTAAGGCCAAGGTGCCCATATTGGGCGGACTGTCAAACAGAATAATATCGTATTTATTGGGAAAGCTGCGCCGTTCCAAAAAAAACTCGGTATCTTCTTCCTGCTGAATTTCTTCATAAAATTCGCTTAAAGCCGGCTCCGATGGCAGCACAAACAGGTTTTCCATCTTAGCCGGATAGATATAATCGCCGAGGCTGCGGTTCTGCGCAATCAGGAAATCACAAATAGTGCGGTGCTTGTTTTCCTTTTTGTCGAAACCGAGATGGATGGAGGCACTGGCCGACGGATCTAAATCCACCAGCAGAACCCGCGGGCCGAATTTTGCCAGCCAGGCGGCAATATTTACGGCGCTGGTGGTTTTACCCACGCCGCCCTTGTTATTAATTACGACAATATACTTCATTTACCCTGTCTGCCGTTTATTAAAAAATACCTTTTTTGAACCTTTTCAACCACGCCGCGATCCATCAGCTTTTTAATCAGAACCCGAATTTCCGCCGCTGGCTTTTTAAACGCTTCGGATAGTTGGGTAAGCGTAATTCCCCTCGGCGCCGCTTTAATCAAATGCAGAAGTTTTTCCTGGGGAGAAAATGAATCCGTTTTCTTAACGGTTTTGCGCAGCTTTTGGGGTGCTGTTTCCGTTTTTTCCGGGGCCTGTTTTTTGGGTGCGGCTTTTTTTACAGCAGGCGTTGATTTTTTTTGTTTACGGACAGGAGCGTTCCTTTTCCCTTTTTCTTCCGTAGGCGTTACTTCTGATTTCTTTTCCCGAATGGACTCTGCCGCTTTAGCCTGTTTTTTCTTTTTTCGTCCGCCGAGATACTGCGATACCAACTGCTCCGTATCGTCATAGGGATTGGAAATGACGTGTGCGGAAACCAGCTCACCAATGCGATCGGCTGCGGCGCATCCGGCGTCCACCGCGGCACGACAGGCGTCCAGACGGCCTTTAACGATTACCATCACCAAGGCGCCGCCCGCTTTTCGCCGGCTAACGATCTCCACTTTTGCCGCTTTCAGCATGGCGTCGGCCGCTTCAATAGCCGCGATAAAACCCCGTGTTTCCACAAATCCATAAGAGAAATTCATAAGCAGTAAATTAAACAAATATTTAGACTACAATCAAGAGGAAAGTGGGGCGGAAATGTTATACTAATCCGGAGCTACTTAAAACGGATATAATGTTTCACTAGTATCCGGTTAAATAAAAATGTTCTTTTTATAAGAGAAACCGGGTTTATTATTTTGTTACGTGCTTTTTTTATAGAAGAAAATCCTCTTATTGTTGTTAATATTTGTAGATAGCATTAAAAAAGATTAAATTTTATCTATGAAATATGAAGATTTTAGTTGGGATTTTAGAGATTCCAACACAAAAGAACTTACACATTGTTTTCATGCCTATCCAGCTATGATGATTCCTCAGGTTGCTCGTAGGTTGCTCTATAAATATGGGGATTCCGCCGAAACATTATTTGATCCTTATTGTGGCAGCGGCACTTCACTTGTTGAAGCAAATGTAAAAGACATTAACGCAATCGGAACGGATTTAAATCCATTGGCGAGATTGATTGCTAAAACTAAAACCACACCAATTGATATACAGACTCTTGACCTTTATCTAAAAGATTTTTACGATTATTCTTTTAAATTTCAATTTTATATTCAAAAATCTATTTCTGTTGTTGTTCCTGATTTTGCCAATATTGATTTTTGGTTTAGTGAAAACGCTCAAAAAAAACTTTCACTAATTAGGGATTATATAGATAATATTAAAGATTCTAAAGTTAAAAACTTTTTTCTCACCACCTTTAGCGAGACTGTTCGGGAATCTTCCTATACAAAAAAAGGTGAATTTAAGTTAGTGCGTATTCCAGAAGAAAAAAGGACTAAGTTTAATCCCGATAGCTTTGGTATTATGTTGTCAAAACTTTCACGTAATAAAGCCGGTTTATTGGAATTTATAAAACAAAAACGTAATGGTTCCGTAGCCAGAATATTTGATTTTAATAGTGTTGATTCTGTGCCAAAAGAAATAATTCCGGATGAATCTGTTGACATAATAATAACATCTCCTCCGTATGGTGATTCACGAACGACCGTTGCTTATGGCCAGTATTCCAGACTTGCTAATCAGTGGATGGGAATAAAAAACGCATCAAAAGTTGATAATTTATTAATGGGCGGTGTTAGATATAATTCAAGATTTAAATTTAATTCGCAATATTTAAATGAAACGTTAGAAAGGATTGAACAAACAGATTCTAAAAGAATGGCAGAAGTAGGATCATTCTTCATCGATTATAAAAAATCAATAGACAATATATCTAAATCTGTAAAGAAAAACGGATTTGTTTGTTATGTAGTCGGAAATAGAACTGTAAAGGGGATCAATATTCCAATGGATTTGATTACTAAAGATTTTTTTGAAGAAAATGGTTTCCGGCATATTGAAACAATCATACGAAATATACCTAATAAACGAATGCCTTCTCAGAATTCGCCTTCAAATATTCCCGGTATTAAATCATCTACAATGAAAAATGAATTTATAGTGATATGCGAGAAAAATTAGATGACATTAAAAGAGCTGCAAGATAAGTTTAGAGAATTACATGAAAAAGGATATATCCCATCTATAAGAAAAGGTCCAACAGGCATCGGGCACACTCTTGAGCAGGAATTGAATTTAAATGAGAATAATTTAGCCATTCCTGACATTGGCGGTCGAGTAGAACTAAAGGCCACTCGTAAGACTTCTAATTCTATGGTTACGCTATTCACTTTTAATCGTGCTGTTTGGCAATTATCTCAAAAAAAAATTATTGAAAAATATGGTTATATTGATGATCATAATCGCAAATCGCTTTATTCTACCGTATTTCACGGACAATCCAATCCGCAAGAGTTAAGAATCGAAATTGATAAGTCAAATAATAAAGTTCATTTATACCATAATTCAGGTGTTTTACTTGCCACCTGGAGCATTTTTACAATTGTAGGAAAGTTTATTTCAAAGCTTGAAAGACTTTTAGTCGTTTTTGCAGATAATAGAATAAACAATGAACTTAAGAGAGAAGAGTTTCTTTTCACAGAAGCATATCTTTTAGAAAATCCTTCCCCCGATAATTTTCTTGAAGCTTTTGAAAATTCATTAATTGCAATAGATATTAGGATGCATATTAAAGACACAGGCTCAGTAAGAAATCACGGTACAGGTTTTAGAATTCAGGAAAAAAATATTACTGATTTGTATTCTGTTAGGAAAAAAATTCTTTAACAGTCTTCAACGGTGCACATAACCTGCGGCTCAAGTGCGACATGAACATGCGGGCGATGAATTAGCATTTTGAAATTTTTTACGCGTGCTCGTGCAGCTTAGCCGCAAGCCGTTATCTGACCCTCTTCGTTAAACCCCTCCCTAAGTGAATTAGGGAGGGGCTGAACGAAGGAAAGGGGTGGGTTAATGTAATATTTTAAAATCAAGTCTCTGTTTTATATTTTGCGCAAACTCCCTTTCGGCTAAACAGATTTTTCTTGAACTGCATTCGTAAATGGATTATTATTGCAGATATTATTTACCGGAGCGGTTGTTGTATGCATTTTAATTTTAAGTGGAATTTTATCATTTTGGTTTTGTTGGCCGTTGTTTTATTTTACCAGTTCGGCCGGCCCTATCTAAAACATATGCAGTTGCATTCCAGTACAAAAAGCGTGTATCAAGAAATGGCCTCGGCCCGAGCGGCCTGGCAGGTTTACGGCGCCTCGGAACAGGAACATAATATTTATTTCCGGCAGATCGGCGATAGCTCCGAGACAACCCTTATTTTAGGAGCCTTTCACGGAGACGAGCAAAGCGGATTTCATCTTGTAAAACGGTTGGCCGATACGCTTTTAGCCCATCCGGAAAAAATATCCAAACGAGCAATCCTGGTGCCGGCTGTCAATCCAGACGGTCTGCTAAACCGCACGCGGGTTAATGCAAACGGCGTTGATATTAACCGTAATTTCCCCACCGAAAACTGGACACCGGTTTATGAAAAGAAACGCTACTACCCCGGTCCCGAACCTGCTTCCGAAAAAGAGACACGCCTGGTGATGCAGATGATTGCCGAATTTAAACCGGTGCGTATCATCACCATTCACGACGCGCTGGAAATGAATAATTACAACGGCCCGGCCCTGAAGCTGGCGGAAATGTTCAAACGCTACAACGGCTATCCGGTGACAGCCGATGTGGGTTACCCCACGCCCGGTTCCTTTGGTAATTATGCCGGAACGGAACAAAATATTGCGGTTGTAACGCTGGAACTGCCCGACATCGGGCCGGAAGAAGCCTGGGAGCAAAACGGGCAGGCTTTAATTGAAGCGATTAACTTTTAAAAACAGACCTTCCGGGTTTTTATTATTTTCCCATCAATCTGAAATCACCGCCGCTCGGATTCTGAAAAATCCGCAGGTCAAATTCATTGATAACAGATAAAATATGATCAAAAATATCCGCCTGCGCTGCTTCGTAAGCCAGCCATTCGGTCGTATTGGTAAAAGCATAGACTTCCAGCGGCAATCCGTTGGGGCCGGGCGGCAGCTGGCGCACCATTGTTGTTAAATTATGGTTTAGCTTTGGATGCATTTCAAGATACGCTTGGGCATAGGTCCGAAACGTGCCAAGGTTGGTCATACGCCGCCCATTCACTTTTAACGCGTCGTCTATTTTATTTTCCGCATTAAATTTTTCCAGTTCCTCTTTCTTTTGCCGCACATAATCCGCAATGAGATGGATTTTTTCAAACCGTTCAATCATTTCATCCGTACAAAAAGCAACGCTGCTTTGATCAAGGTAGACCGAACGTTTAATACGTCTGCCGCCGGCCTGTATCATACCGCGCCAGTTTTTAAATGATTTTTCCGTCAGTTTATGGGTGGGAATTACGGTGATGGTTTTATCCCAGTTTTGCACCTGTACGGTATGTAAAGCAATATCAATCACATCACCGTCCGCGCCGTATTCCGGCATTTCAATCCAATCGCCCACATGCACCAGATCGTAACTGGTTATCTGAATGCCGGCCACAAAGGAGAGAATGGTATCTTTAAAAATCAGCAGGACAAGGGCGGTCATAGCGCCGACGCCGCTAAGCAGTACCCACGGCGATTGTCCGGTAAGGCTGCCGATGATAAAAATAATACCCAAAATATATATGATGATAACGGCAACCTGGATGTAGCCTTTTATAGGCCGTTCTTTAGATTTGGGTTTGGTTTCGTAAAAACCGTTAACGGCGCCCAAAAAAGCAGATATGGCAAGAATAAAGATCCAAATCAGAAGGATATGACTAAAACGGTTGATAAACGGCTGTATATTTGGTGTTAAAAATAATAAATTATCGATCACCAATAGAGGCACGATATAAGAAAGCCGGGAGAGTGTTTTACTCTCAACTAAAAAATCGTCAAACCTGGTCTTGCTTTTAGACGCCGCTTTCTTAAGAAGGACAATCAAAATACGGTGTACTAAAAAATAGGACAACCAGGCCAAAAAGAAAATCCCTGTAAGCAACAGTAGCGATTTAACTATGGGATACTGTTCGATATAAGTTAAAAATGTTTTCATTTAATCTCCGTTAACGGGAAAGATAAGATTTTGCTGCCCGTCGCTAATCTCAATTAGCGGTTTACGCAACGCTTCGATGGTATGATCCGGATGATAAACCATTCCTCCTCCAGAGGGGATACCGATTCCCGTAAATAATGCGCCCGGCCGGCCGGTTAGCTCCTTTAATGTTTTCCACTCTTTTTGTTCGTCGTGCACCGCAATACAAAGCGGAACGATTCGCAGCAACTCTAACACATTTTCCTCGTCTTTGGCTGTTAATCCTAACTGAATGGCCCCGGCAGAAATCCCTATCAGTACGGCGCCCTTTTCCCGGCGTTCCCGAATGACATCCTGCATTCCGCTTTTTTCCAACACCTTCCAGCCCTGCAAAACGCTTCCTCCTGCCAGTAAAATCACATCACTCGATTTCAGGAATTGTTTTTCTTCCGCCGAATAAGCTGACGTAATATGCCGGCAATTTTGAATGTCTGCCAGACGCATGGCCGCTTCGAACATTTCATAAAAAACCGGTTCATCTCCATTGGAGGCGCCGATATACGCCGCCCGAATATCTTCCTTTGGAAAAGACTGTGTTAATGTTTGTATAAAAGGGCCGTCTCCCGATTGCCAGAATAGCAACTGGCTATCCGCGAAAAGATAAACAGGCTGAAACGGGCGATTCATATCTGTGTTTTACTCCGGAGAAATCAGTATCCATTTGAATTAGGTTGACAGTACGCATCAAATTTAACATTTTAGTAGATAGTTTTCAACCGTGGCCGCCAATGAATCAAAACCTCTTCCGGCCCGCATCTTCATAAAAAACTCCACTCCTTTACAGGCGATGACAAATAGAAAAAAGGCAGTTCAGTATCTATCCGCGTGGGTAAGAAAAAAAGAAACGCCACGGATTACCGCTACACCAGAGACGGACAGGCCGAAAAAGCTCCGTTCTTTTCGTTTCCTCTTTTCCGTGTAAATCCGCGGCCATATTATTTTATTGACTAAATGTTACCCGTTAATATCGACAGAAAACGGGGAACACTGTTTTTATCAGTTTTCTAACAATTTGGGAATGGTTTTCAGATTCGGCTTTTTTGGGGCCTTAAAATAGGTTTCGTTCTGTTTTTGCCGCTGTGCTTCGTACTGTTTTTCCAGGTATTTAAAATTTCGGCGAAAATAATTTGTTTCGTTTTCCGAATGGGGCTGCACCAGGCTGTTATTGGCCATACGCCGGGTAAAGACGATAATCTGTCGCAACAGTTTATTTTTTTCTTTCAGAATCTGAACCACCGTATCCCGCGCCAAAATGAAGGTATTCAAACTGTCCGAAAGGGCTGTTGTGTTTGTGCCGGATTCTTTCAGACGGGAATTTAACGTGGTTATTTCCTGTTCCAATGAATTCTGCTTTAACTGGAAATGAATGGCAGAATATCCAAACATAACCGCGGCGCCCACGGCAAGACCGATAACCAGAAATAAAAGCGGCATCAGAAAACGGGAATGTTCTTTAAACCATAATCTGCGCAGCGCTTTCTTGTTGGTTTTTGTGGTTTCACCAGGTTCAAAGACAGATTGATATATATGTAAATCCAACGCTTTTTTACAATGCGGACATACTTTTGCCGGATTATTTAAGGGCCCGGAACAGAAGGGACAGTATTCCATATCTTTTTCCTTAGTAATGGTAACGCTGTTAAAATCTAAATAAATTTACCATGAAAATCCAATGCATTCTATGTATGAGTTCACTATAAAAACCACGAATCTATTCAATGTAATTTCAATAAAAACAATCCGTGTCTTTTATGGAAATCAGAGGCCATGCCTTTTTAGACTGGACTCATATATGCTAAAACAATTGCTGCAAAAGAAGGCGTAATTTAATAAGGAGTACCATAATGAAACATGTAACCATCTTATATTTTTCTTTTCTTCTCACCACAACTCTTTTTGGAGGAACTATGTTAACGATCGGCCAACCGGCCCCCGATTTTTCTTTAAAAGACGCGCAGGGAAAAATACATAAATTATCCGACTACAAAGGTAAAACCGTCGTCCTTTATTTTTATCCCAAAGACGATACCCCGGGCTGCACGGCCGAAGCCTGCAATATCCGGGATAACTACAACGACCTGCTAAAACGTAATCTTGTTATTCTCGGCATTAGTTTTGATGACCAAAAATCCCATCAAAAATTCAGCCAAAAATATAACCTGCCCTTTCCCATTCTTTCCGACACCAATAAAAAGGTCGCCGGGCAGTACGGGGCGGTACGCGGCGCGCTACTCTCCTTTGTGGGACCGAAACGCATAACCTATTTAATCGATGAAAAACAGAATATTCTTCATATATTTGAAAACGTGGATACTAAAAACCATACGGCTCAGATTCTGAATATATTAAATTCCATAAGAAAATAATTACCATAAGGCGGACGGATAGCTGTAAGCCAAATTATTTAAGCCAATTTTCAAAGTAAAACCGGAAATGATTTAACGGGTAAATACTAACTTTAAAAAATTAATACTCATCCGTCCGGATGAAACATCCTACAAGATTTAATCTGTTGTTTCTTTGAGATTTATTTGAATTTTGTTATTTGTTCTTTAGACATTTAGATAGTACATTGAATAAACGCTTAACTCATCTGTATGCTTGATTTAATATATGAACATTTTAAGGAGGCCCTTTTATGAATCAACAAAATCCGCAGTTTGATTTTAATAATATCAAACCGCCTAACATTTCCGGTAAAACAATCCGCCTCGGTGTCATTATTGTTTTGGCTCTGGCTTTTGTTTTTTCCGGTTTTTTTACCATCAGCCCGGAAGAAGTTGGTATTGTATTGCGCTTTGGTAAATATACGCGCACCGCTTCGCCCGGTTTGAACCTACAATGGCCGTTTGGAATTGAAACGGTTATCAAGGTACCGGTGGAACGGCAGCAAAAACAGGAATTTGGTTTTCGTACGGTTCGCGCCGGCGTACGCACGCAGTATTCCAACGCCCGTTATACAGACGAATCCCTTATGCTGACCGGCGATCTCAACGCCGCTCAGGTTGAATGGATTGTGCAGTACCGCATTACCGATCCCTACAAATTTTTATTTAAGGTACGCAATGCCCAGCAGACCTTTCGTGATTTAAACGAAGCGGTCATGCGCGAAATCGTCGGTGACCGTACCGTAAACGAAGTAATTACCGTAGGACGGCAGGAACTGGCGGACGCTGTGGCCGTTAAGTTGCAATCGCTATGCGACCAGTACGAGACCGGTATTAAAGTGGAACAGGTTGTGCTTCAGGATGTAAATCCGCCAGATGCGGTAAAACCCTCTTTTAACGAGGTAAACGAAGCCGAGCAGGAAAGAGAGAAATTAATCAACCAGGCGCTTTCGGAGTACAATAAAGTTATTCCAAAGGCCAAAGGTGAAGCGGAACGTAAAATTGAAGAAGCCTACGGGTATGCCTTAAAACGGGTAAATGAAGCCAAGGGCGACGCCAAACGTTTTACATCCCGGTTTAATGAATATATTAAGGCAAAAGAAGTGACACGGCAGCGTTTATATCTCGAAACAATGAACGACGTTCTGAATAAAGTCGGACGAAAACTCATTTCCAGCGACAAGACGTCAGGCATTTTACCGCTGTTCCAGTTTGATAAAGGAGATCTAAACAATGCAAAATAAAAAAAATATATTCATTGCCTTTGCTGCGCTAATTGTCTTATTAGTCGTCATATCCGCAGCATATACGGTAAATGAATCTCAACAGGCAATTATTACACAGTTCGGACGGCCGATTGGCGACCCGATAATCGAACCGGGCATCCATTTTAAAGTGCCCTTTTTGCAGGAAGTAAACTTTTTTGAAAAACGCTTTCTGGAATGGGACGGAGACGCCAATCAGATTCCTACCAAAGGCAAAAAATTTATCTGGGTCGATACGTATGCCCGCTGGCGCATTCAGGACCCCTTGCTGTTTTTCCAGCGGGTTCGTAACGAGCGCGGCGCCCAGGCCCGTCTGGATGATATTTTGGACGGCGAGACCCGTAATGCCATCGCCAACCATGATTTGCATGAAATTATCCGTAACACCAATCGCAAACCGACTCTGATAACGGCAACACAAACATTGGCCGGCGAGACCAATGTCGTTCTTCCAAAAATCAAAATCGGCCGTGAAAAAATCACACGTGAAATTCTGGCTGCCGCGTCCGAACGTACCAAAGAACTAGGCATCGAACTCTTGGATTTGCGTTTTAAACGCATTAACTATTATGAAGATGTGCGCCAAAAAGTGTATGAACGAATGATCACCGAACGGAAGCGCATCGCCGATAAGTTTCGTTCCGAGGGTCAGGGAAAAGCATCCAAGATTTTGGGTGATAAAGATCGCGAGCTTAAACGTATTCAGTCGGAAGCATACCGTAAATCTGAAGAGATTTTGGGAAAAGCCGACGCCGAAGCCACGGCTATTTACGCGGCCGCTTATAATCGAAACAGAGATACCCGGGAATTCTTCCGTTTTATCAAAACACTGGAAACCTACCGTAACACGTTTTCGGAAAAAGACTGGTTGATTCTTTCCACAAAGAGTGATTTTTATAAATTACTGGAAAATCAGGGAAGCAAATAACTAAAAAGGGCTGCGATTACAGCCCTTTTTTTTGATGCTTTTAAATGTTTTATTCTGCCGCGGAAGCCGCTTCAGCGGTACCCCGACCAGCCATTTTTTGATCCAGCATAAACAAGGCGGTTGATTTATCTCCAACCCAGCGCAGTTGCTGAATAATTTCCTTGGCGGTTTTTTCTTCTTCCACCTGTTCGGTAATATACCACTGTAATTCAATCTGCGAAGGATAATCGTCCTCTTCAAGCGCCAGTTTGTATAACTCGTTAATACTTTTGCTGACAAACTGTTCATGCTTCAGCACATGTTCAAACATATCCAAAACCGAATCGTATTCTTCTTTGGGAGCGTCAATCGCTGCAAAGGTTGGGCGGGCGTCCCTATCCAAAACAAACTGATAAAAACGCAGCGCATGGGCATGTTCTTCCTGTGCCTGCGCCATCATCCACGAAGCAAACCCCGGCAGGTCGATGCTTTCACAATAGGCCGACATGGCCATGTAATAATATTCCGAAAAGAATTCTTTGTTTATCTGGTCATTAAAAGCCGCAACCATTTTTTCTGTCATCATCTTTAAATCTCCAATCAATTGTTGTTTTAATGCCCATAATATAGTGAATATAGAAATTCATGTAAATAACTGAATGATTTACGCCGCGCTTAAATCCTCCTGTGAAGCCTTTAAAATAGTGAAGATTACTGTTGTATCTTTCCATTTGGCTTAATAAATTTTAGCTTTATGGGATTGGAAATATTTGGTTCTTTCAGGAGCAGAGATATGAGCTTTTTTAATAAACTTGTTGTTTGGGGCATTCCGTTCGTACCAAAACCGATTGTCGGTTATTTTTCAAAAAACTATATTGCCGGGCCCACCCTGGACGACGCCGTCGCAACCGTCAAAGACCTGAACGCCAAAGGAATGATGGCAACAATGGACCTGCTGGGCGAAGAAAGTATGAACAAAGAAGAGGCCGAAGCTGCCGTTGCCGAATATATGCGTATTATTCAGACCATTGACGAAAATAAACTGGATTGTAACCTGTCCATTAAACCCACCCAAATGGGGCTTTTAATCGATAAAGAATACTGCTTTAATAATATCCGCACCATTGTGGCGGAAGCGACAAAACATAATAATTTTGTACGCATCGATATGGAAGACAATACGACTACATCCAATACAATTGCGATGTATCTGCGTTTGAAAGAAGAATTCGGCGATCATGTGGGGACCGTCATTCAGGCCTATCTGCGCCGTACTTCCAATGATATTAATGGATTGATTACACACAAAGCCAACCTACGTTTTTGCAAGGGAATTTATGTGGAAGACCGCAAAATTGCCTACAAAGACATGTCGATTATCAACGAGAATTATAAATTCAATCTGGAAAAATTACTGTCTAACAACTGTTATACGGGCATTGCCACCCATGATGAGATTCTGGTTTGGCATGCATTAAGCCTTATTGAAAAATTTAAATTAAAACCGGAACAATATGAGTTTCAGATGCTGCTGGGAGTGGATGAGCAGTTGCGCCAAATTATCGTGGACAGCGGACACCGCCTCCGCGTATACGTGCCTTACGGAAAAGAATGGTATGCCTATTCCACCCGCCGTTTGAAAGAGAATCCTAAAATGGCCGGTTATGTGCTTAAAAGTATTTTCGGGCTGAAATAACAAGCAAAAAATATGATTTTTATTTTCCGATACCATTAACGTAAAAGAATTTCCCGGAAAATGAACAACCCCGCCGTAGGTAAAAAATACCGCTTTATCGGGCAATGGGATATCCGGAACAAATTGCGTTTTTATCACGAACCAAGGGGCGGGGAATAAAACCCCTTCGGATGGGAATTACAAGATTTAAAAGTTTCTAAACGATCGTAACAACCCCAAGTAAGCTTCGAACAACTCCCGATTAAGCTCCTTCATTTCCGCACGCAATTGTTTTAAGGTTTCTGTTTCTTGGCCGCGGGACAAACGCAGCCGTTCCGTCTCTGCCAAATACAATAGGCGGATAAATTGTAATTGCCCGGCCTCAGTATCGTATTTTGCTTGGCCCCTGTTTTTTTCCGTTTTATTTAATAATAGCTGTTCATATTGTGTTTCTTGCGAACTGATATAGGTTTTGCTATCCAGCCATAAAGCAAGGGGTAGCCTAAGCCAGGCTGTTTTTTCACTCCCTGTTTTATATTTTAAATACTTAAATTTATTGGAGAAATCCCCCGGCAATAAAAACCGTTCCGTACATTTAAACGGATCGTTAAACAGGGCAAAGGTAGCAACCGTGTTTGCGCGCGCATTCTGACCTAATTTAAATAAAGCATACGCCTGAATCTGCCTTAAATAGGCATGCTCACCAAAATGGCGGAAAAATTCTTCCGTTGTTTCCACCACTCTATCAAATTTTCCCAACTCCATAAAAATTTCTGCCGGATGTAAATCGGGGATAAGAAATTCATAAAAACCCGGTTCTATATTCTGCGTCAGCGCTCTGTTTAATCCTTCCCTCAGATATTTAAATTCCTTTTTCAGCGCTGATAAATATTCTATCTGCGCATACCCCTTTCGCAATACCGATAAGTTTGCTAATACATTATCGGACTCTGCATATATTTCTTTTTGCAGACGTTGTACCGCTTTAATTTTCTGTTCAATTTGCGGAGGCGCATCCAGTGTCTTTTGCCAGGAATGTAAGTTTTCAAGCGCTGCCGGCAGATCAAATGCTTTCAGCGCATTATGCCAGCCGATACGGCATAGATTTTCGTCGTCGAATAAACTAAATTGCATTTGGAATATCCTATAAAACCAATCTGAATTTATGCGGCAGGCGCAACTTGGCCCGACCTGCTTCCACATAAAGCGAACCGATTGCCCTCCCTTTCTGCTCCAGTACATAATAACCGTTGGGTGTATTATCCAGCTCCATTGTTCCCTGCGAAAAAAGAGCCCGCATTTGATCCGTACTCAGCGAAATATGCCGTTTTGTAATATATATATCTAAAAAACGTGCGCTCTGATTAAACAATTTCCACATAAACTGTTTTTTTTCGCCCAGCAGCAACCCGCTGCTGCTAACCCCTTCCGCCGGGATTTCCGCGTTTGCGACATTGGTCATCCAAATCCGTTTCTGCGTTCGGATATAGCGGTAGTTTTTCCACATCTCTGCAGAGATTCCGTAAACTTGGGAAATCTCCGCCAAATCATCGGCCACGCGCGTATCGGTAAAGGATAACGTTGGTACAAACGCCGCCTTTTTCCAGGAAGGCTGGTACATAAAATCCCTTGTTTTGCGCAGACGAATCACAAAAAAACCTTCCATCCCGTGTTCCTGAGGAAAAACACGTACTGCCTTTTTCATATCTTCCGTAAATGTATGGCCGTTATACTTTTGGAATCCGCCGGCAAACGGCTCCGTTCCTTTCAATTTTATCGGTAAAATTTCCAGTGGATATTTGTCGATGATTTTCTGAATTAGCATTTCATTTTCTTCCGGGGCGATGGAGCAAGTCGAATAGACCAGTTCACCGCCGGTTTTTAGGGCTTTCATAGCCGAAATAAGCAGACGCTCCTGAATAGAGGATAGTTTTTTTAATTTCTCCAAACTCCACCAGCCACCGACCTCCGGCTGTCCGCTTAGCGTACCTAGCGCCGTACAGGGCGCATCCAGCAAAATCTTATCAAAATATGCCGGAAATAAATTCCCCAGACGTTCCCCGTTATGGTTGAGCAGCACCTGATTTATAACCCCGGCCTTTTGCGTGTTACTGTTCAGCGCTTGTAAGCGCTGACGGGAGAAATCATTTAGATACAGGCTGCCTTCGTTTTGCATTAGCGCGGCGATTTGGGTGGATTTGGAACCGGGCGCCGCGGCTATATCCAACACTTTCTCTCCGGGCTGGGGATTTAAAACAAGGGCCGGAAGCTGGGAGGCAATGCCCTGGTACTGAATTTCCCCGCAGAAAAAATCCAGCGTATGGCTTAGCGGGAGGGAATCATCGGAAATGATAAATCCGTTTGAATTGAATGAAATCGGTTTAAAAGAAACACCGAGTTGGCCGAAGCGGTTTTGCAGATCGGTAGCCGAGATGCGCAGGGTGTTCACGCGGACGGCGGTTGGTTCCGGAACGGCATTTAAAAATAGTTCTTTTTGTTCCCCGAAAAATCGGGTCAGCCAGTTATTTAAGTCTGTATTTTTTCCCATGTGCATCTCCAAAGATAAGAAAATATTACAGTAAAGAAAATTGTTAGTACTGGAAAATATGACCTCGTTTAAGAATCATTTAAAAGTAAAGTGCTTTCGTTGAACAAAATAATTGTTTATATTAACACTTTGTTTTTTTTGCCCGAGTACATAAATAATTAACGTTATTATTAAATGATCTATCTGACCAGGGAAGGGTTTAAAAAATGAAAAAAAAGATGTTCTTACTTAAAACTATTCTCATTCTGACTCTACCAATTTTAGCCCTGTCTCAGACCGTTTTACCATTGGGACAAACGGTCTCTTTATCACAGGATATGTCTACCACGCTTCGTACGGAAATCCATCTGACTGCACCAAGTAAAATTACAATTTATGTTAAAGACTGGGAAAGTACCTATAATTGGGATACCGATTACGACAGAATTTACATTTATAATTCCGCCGATACCGTTATCGAATACAGTTCATTCGCTTCCGAATCCGATCCGTTTTTGTTTCATATGATTGGAGATTCTGTATATTTGTCCACAAGAGTTGGGCAGGAAGGCGTTTATTATATCGATTTCCATTCCGGAAACGACTGGGGTTGGCCTGACGGAAAAACAACGCAGAATTATACGGTAAAAGTATCCTCTCTGCCCGTTGATGATGCTTACGAACCTAATGATGATTGGACCAGCGCAGCAACGGTTGCATTCAATCAGACTTTCTCTGCCTATCAGTGGAAAAGAACGACTACCTCTTCTGTTGAGGGCGATGAAGACTGGTATAAGATAAACCTGCCTTCTCCAGGCATTCTCAATGTAAAAGTTACGGATTGGCTATCCGTTTATAACTGGGGAGCCGATTATGACCGCTTTTATATTTATAATGCAGATACCGTCCCTATTGGCGGTTACAGCGCCGATAATCCCTATTTTTCCGCAATGTTTCAGGATACGCCCAATGGTATCGACATTAATCTGACTTCGGGCGGAATATACTATTTGAGATTCCATTCCGGAAATGCCTATAAAACGGAACCCTATTCGCTAACGGCAACATTTACGCCCGTTAACGATCAATTCGAACCGAATGATCAACTTGCAGACGCAGCCCAAGTTGATTTTGATATTACATATCAGGCGTATCAATGGCGGTCCCTGGGTGCAAGCGATACGGTCTGGGCCGATGAAGACTATTATGAAATTTCGGTTCCCGAAGCAGGTAAACTAACCGTAACGGTTTCGAATGGCTGGAATTCCATTTATAATTGGGGAACCGATTACGACAGGCTATATTTCTATGATGCCGGCGGAAATCAAATCGGGGCAAGCGAAAATGATCCCAACGCCTCTATGTTTTCCGATACCAAAACAAGTGTGGATTTACCCGCTTCCGGGAAATATATTATTCGGCTGCACAGTGGAAATGCGTATTCCGAAAACCCTTATGAGGTCATCTTTAAATTTAAAGGGCTAAGCGGAATAAATGATGAAAATACCATACCTTCTAAATTTGGGCTCTCTCAAAACTATCCAAATCCTTTTAACCCAAGTACAACAATAAGATATCAACTGCCAGCCAGCGGAATGGTAACATTAAAAATATATGATTTACACGGCTGTGAAATAATGGAGATTATCAATAAACAACAGGCTCCGGGCAATTATGAAGTTAATTTTGACGCCACGGACTTAGCCTCAGGAAGTTATTTTTATACTTTAAAAATAAACAATCTGGTAAAAACAAAACAGATGCTTTTATTAAAATAAGGATCAAATATCCGGTTAATTTCTTCTTTTTGATATTTGTCTTCTGTACTCTTTTCCTATTATTATTCAGGGCTTCAACTTAATTAAATACTGTATTGAGTTAAAGCCCTGTTGTAATTCTCATAACGCGCTTTTTCCGCAAATCAAACCTAAAAGCGACAAATAGTATGTATGAGTCCAGTCTAAAAAGGCATAGCCCCCGATTTCCACAGAAAGACACAGATTGTTTTTATTGAAATTACATTGAATAGATTCATGTAAATTCGTGGTTTTTATAGTGAACGCATGTATACTTTTTCTATAAAAACTTGCCGCTTTAATTTATACTCTTAAATCCGTACCTTTTTTTATCTGTAAAAAAGGAGAATACATATGGTTTTACTTGAACTGACAATGAGTCCCTTGGACAAGGGAGAAAGTCTGGGGCCTTACGTAGCCCGCATTGTTGATATTATTGATAAAAGCGGCATTCCCTATAAACTGACGCCCATGAGCACCATCATGGAAGGCAAATACGAACCACTAATGGAAGTTGTGCAGAAGTGTTTTAATGAATTACAAAAGGACTGCCGGCGGATTTCGGTATCCATAAAAATCGATTATCGCACCGGAAATGAAAGCCGCCTGGAAAGTAAAATTCTACGTATCGAATCGTTGCTGAATCGGGAAATCAGTAAATAGAATATATCCGGCGCGATGTTATTTTATATGGGAAGTTAGGTAAAAAAATTACGACGATTTTATATAGATTTGCGGGCGGAGCGACAAAAAAAGCGCTAGCTGGTTTTTTACTAAAAGCAACGGCTTCCGATCCGGCGATTCATAAATCATATACATACGCCTGTTCAAAAAACATTGCCGCCGGTTTTTTCCGTAATACAAGGATTGTTTTAAAGAACTCATTCGCGTTAATTCGTGAAAGTCGCAGCTTTTTTTCTCTTTTTGTTCTTGCCTACACGAGTCGACTTAGGCCATATATTTCGGAAAGGGGAGATCTTTTAGATTGTTTCTCCAGATTCTCAGGATCGCGATGGCGGTTACTATATTGGTCTTATAAAAGATTTTTTCTTTTATTTCCGCATTTTCTTATCTTTTGAAAGAAAAACTTTCTTTTCATTGTGGCCAAATCGAATTATGCGGTTTTTATCAATCATACTTTTTTCACTGCTTTTCTTAATAACTCCGCTTTTTGCACAATCCCTCGACAATATGCAGGATCCGCCCGGAATTAACTGGAAAACCATTAATACCGCCCATTATGAATTTATCTTTCCCGAAGAGATTTCGACAGACGCCCAGCGGGCGGCCAATATAGCCGAGCATCTTTACAATCCCGAAACAAAAACCATGCCCTACCCCTTTAAACGGTTATCCGTTTTGCTCTCCAACCGAAGCGCAATTGCCAACGGGTTTGTAACTTTGGCGCCCCGGCGTAGCGAGTGGTTTGCCGTTCCCTTCCGGCTTGGTTCCGACGACGGCGGCTGGTATGAACTGCTGGCGGTACACGAACTGCGTCATGCCGCTCAATTTGATATGCTTAATTATCATGGTCTGAACCGTCTCTGGAAATTTCTCGGCGGCGAACTCTTCGTTTCCGCCTTTAACAGCATGCTGATTCCCCGCTGGTTTTGGGAAGGCGACGCCGTGCTGACCGAAACGGTGCTCAGTAACGGAGGGCGGGGGCGCAAAGCGGATTTTACAATGGGCGTCCGCGCTTTACAACTTAGCGGGAGACACTATTCCTACTATAAATCCGCTCTCGGGTCCTATAAAAATTTTATTCCCAACCCGTACCCGCTGGGTTATTTAATGGTCGCTTATGCCCGTAAGCGCTACGGGGCGCAAATCTGGGCGGATATCCTGCGGCGCAGCAGCTGGTGGAGTTTTTTCCCCTTTACGTTTACTCTGGCTTCACATAATATGAGCGGCCGTTTTGCCGCCGATATGTATGACGATGCGATGAACGATTTTCGCACACATTGGCAAGAGCGGCAAAAAAACCTCCCCATTACCCCCTGCCGGATTTTAAAAACGGAACAGAAAAATGAGACGAATTTTCTATTCCCGCAGGCGGGAAAATACGGTGCGTTTTATGCGCTTAAAACAGGAATCGCTTTCGCGCCGGCGCTGGTAAAACTGGATTCTTTGGGACGAGAAAGTTACTCTGTTCCTATTTTGCCCCTGAATAAAATTTCCATTCGCGGGGGGGGGTGCAGCCTGGGCCTCCTACCGGGCCGACCTGCGCTGGGGAAAACAGAGCTTTTCCGATATTTCCGTTTTGGATTTAAAAAACGGCTCCATACAGACCATTTCCCATAAAAAACGTTTTTTCACCCCGGCGCTTTCCCCGGACGGTAAATATATCGCGGCAATCTCTTTTTCTGCAAAAAGGGAAAGTCGCCTTATTCTTTTAAACCGGCAAGACGGCGCGCTCATTCGGCAGGCGCCAAATCCGCAAAACCGCATTCTCAAAGCGCCGGCCTGGTCAGCGGACGGAGAAAAAATCGTTTTTACGGCGCAATCCGCCGCGGGGAAATCACTGTGCCTTTTTAACCGGCGCAGCGGCAGAGTAAAAACTATTTTACGGGAAACCTGGCTGGGAATCAGCGGGCCCGTTTTTTTTAGAAATTATATTTTATTCAGTTCCGGCATGTCCGGAATTGACAATATTTATGCGGTTGACACCTTGAACGCGCAAATCTACCGGGTTACCTCACGACCTTTTGGCGCTTTTAACCCCTCTGTTGTTCCGGGAACAGACGAATTGCTCTTTAACGACTATTCAGCAGACGGCTATAAAATCGCCCGCATGAAACTTGCGCCGCAAACCTGGCAAAGCGTGCCGGCAACCGCGGCGCCCGGCCTAAATTATGCGCGGGAGTTAAAAGAGCAGGAACAGGGCGCCAATATTTTGGAACCGGAACAGATTCCTCAAAAACAATATGCCGTAAGCGACTATAATACGGCGGCTTGGATAAATGTACACAGCTGGCTGCTCTTTTCCGATCCGCTGAACAGGGGGATTTATTTTATTTCCAATAATATTCTCAATACTGTCGGCACCGGCGCGGGAATTTTTTATAACCGCAATGAATCCACTTTGGGCTATAACCTGAACCTGAGTTACGGCGGTTTCTTCCCCATTATCGATTTTAATGTCCAAAATCTTTTTCGCTCGTTTACGGTTCGCCACGGTACGCAAGGCGCCACTCTTTACTGGAACGAAACTTCCGCCGGGTTGGGGCTGCGGATGCCGCTTAATTTTTCAGCTGGGAACTATCGGCGCACTTTGATTTTATCCGCTTCGGTGCGAGGCGTTCGTTTTGGCGGAAAGGATTTGCGCTATTTTAACAATGTATCGGAAGGCAGCCTGTTTGTACCTTTTTACTATTCCCTGCGCTTCGCAAATTTACGCCGGGCGGCTTTGATGGATGTACGCCGTCAATGGGGACAAACGGCGGAATTTGTTTATGAACACACGCCGTTTAAAAGCGATTTGAACAGCCGCCATCTGTTTAGCCGTTTTTATTTTTATCTGCCCGGAATTTCCCACCATCAGAGCCTGTTGCTGAATGGCAGTTACGAATGGCAGGATGCGGTAAACTACTATTTTCAGCCGCTGCTGGAATATCCGCGCGGATATCGTTTCCGCTATTCCGCTTCTTTTTTAAAAAGCGGGTTCGATTATAGCCTTCCCCTGTTTTATCCCGATTGGAGTCTGGGCGGCTGGTTCTATCTGAAACGCATTAAATTAAATCTGTTTTATGATTACGGTTTAAACCTTGAAAGCGGAAATATGAAACCGGTCCGTTCCATGGGTGCAGAACTTTGGCTGGACCACCACTGGTTTTCCCTGCCTTTGGAGCTGGAAGGCGGCGGCCGTTTTTACTACCGGCAGGAAGATCACAAAAGCGGGTACAAACTGCTTATCCGGCTTCCTCTGCACTGATTTTCCGCACCGTATCTTTCATTATTATATTATAGGCAAAGGTTAATCCCACGGCAAAAAGTACGGCTCCCGAACCTAATATTACGTTAACATACGGCGGCGCCGTAAGCGCTAAACGAATGACTACGGTTGTCAGCGCAAAACCTGAATTGCGGAACAGGGTGCAGTAACGGTAATTGTAGCGCAATGAAATAAGAACGATTAAAATATCCACAAAGATTAAAATCGTATAAAACGAAGCAAAGAAATTTTTCTCCGGAAGGCCGGCCGCCATAGCCCATAAATGTTCCAGGCCGATAACAACAAAAATGGCCAGCAGCACTAGTGACGCCATTTTTTTGAAGTGATAAAACGGCTTTTCTCTTCTTCATCTCTGGTAATAGGCTGGTGCTTTTGCAGATGATAATACAATCCCAATAGGATAAATATCAGCAGGGCGCCGCCGGAATCGGATAAAATATGTTTGATAGGATCGGTAAATGCAATCCATTGAATCGGTTCGGGGAAATGGACAAATTCTTTAAAAGAAGAGCGCAACAGTATCAGAGAAAGAATTTCAAATTGTTTCCCCAATGCTTCCGAAATAGAATGTGAAAGATTAAACACCAGGGAAATAATCTCCACAATGAGCAGGAGATTAAAAACAAATCCCACCGCGTAAAAATGGTTTATCGGGATCAGTGTGCTTAAGGCGCCCGGTAACACCCCCTGACGGTTAAGCTCAATTGCCGCCAGCGATCCGAGGAAGATCAGTACCAGCAACCAGCCAACCGTTACGTGGGTCGTTTTGGAATCCCATATTTTTTCGAGCCGGTCAAAGACACGGTCAATCTCTTTTGCCGCTTTTTTTCTCATGTTTTTTCCTGACTTTTTACACCATCAATAAAAAAGAAACTCTTCTTAAAACGATCCGTATAACAGGGAAACTTGTTTTTTTAAATACAATCACATTCGTTCTAAATAGATTAAAAAATACTGTGGATCCGATTATAACACATTCCTTCCAACCCTTTTTTAGGTGGTTACTAAAAGATTTTTTGTCTGTGAAAGAACACAATTTGACGCGAATACATTTAAACAAACGAAACATAAACACTAAAGGGATTTAATCAGTGAAAATCCGTGTTCATTCGCGGATAAAAATTTTTCAGGATATTGTAAAATAATGAACTAAACGCTGAGAACGCAATAAGTGCAAAGGAAAAAACACGAAAACAAAACCCGTTAAAATATGAGCCCTGTTTTTAGTTTTTCCTGGTGAAACATTGCCTGCTTTACGGTTCTCTTAAAAACAGCAACCGCCTGTTTTTCTGAAAAACAATATCACAAATCTGTAGTTTTCTTGCAAGATTAATTTAATTGATATAACTTATTTAATTCGATTAATTATTTTTTAAACCATATCCATAACAGGAGTTTTTATGACTTTTAAAACCACCTTTTTGTTTCTTTTGCCTTTTATTATTTTATTCTCTTGCGCCGGCAATAAACCACAACCGGTAAAAGCCGCCTTAGACCTGACCACCCTACCCATGCCGGTTGATTCTTTGGTGCACAAAGGAACTTTGGCAAACGGACTTACCTACTATCTGCGCCACAACGCCAAGCCGGCCAAGCGGGTTGAATTACGTCTCGTAGTAAATGCCGGTTCCATTTTGGAAACCGATTTACAGCAGGGGCTGGCCCATGTTTGCGAGCATATGGCCTTTAACGGTAGTAAACATTTTCATAAACAGGCCTTGGTAAATTATCTGGAATCCATCGGGATGCGCTTTGGCGCCGACTTAAACGCCTACACCAGTTTCGACGAAACCGTTTACAAACTTCAAATCCCCACCGACGATGAAGAGATCTTAAGAAAAGGATTTTTGGTTTTGCAGGACTGGGCCCAGCATGTAACCTACGATGATGAGGAAATTGATAAGGAACGCGGCGTTGTAATCGAAGAATGGCGGCTGGGACGCGGCGCGCAGATGCGCATGCTGGACAAACAGCTCCCCATTATGTTCAAGGGATCGAAATATGCCCATCGTCTGCCCATCGGACAAAAGGCCGTGCTCGATACTTTTAAGCACGAAACATTGCGCAGTTTTTATAAGACCTGGTATCATCCCGCTTTAATGGCGGTGGTGGTTACCGGTGACCTGGCTATCGACAAAATGGAAGCGCTGGTGCATGATAATTTTGACGCCTTAACCAATCCGCAGCCTCTGCCCGAACGCAAAACCTTTGGCGTTCCCGATCATAAAGAAACCCTGTTTGCCATTGCTTCCGACCCCGAAGCGCAGTATTCATCCGTCAGCATAAACAACGGTTATCCTGCCGAAGATGAATCGACAATAAAAGCCTACCGTGAAGGCATTGTGGAACGTCTGTTTACCGGCATGTTCAACAAACGCATGCAGGAATTGGGACAATCCGACGATCCGCCCTTCTTATATGGCTACGGATACAAAGGCGGTTTTATCCGTCCCTTTAAAAGCTATTCCCTCACCGCGGTTGTAAAGAACGGCGGTATTTCCCGAGGGCTGGAAACCTTAATGACCGAAGCCCGGCGTATTGAGCGATTCGGTTTTACAGAATCCGAGTTTATACGTGAAAAAAGGAGCGCCATGCGTTCCATTAGAAAATCTTTTCTGGAGCGGGATAAACAGGAATCGGGTCGTTATGCCGATGAATATATCCGCAACTTTCTAACTAAAGAGCCCATCCCCGGTATTGCCTTTGAGTATGAAATGTATCTAAAGTTTCTACCCCAAATTACCTTAAAAGAGGTAGACGCTCTGGCCGATAAATGGGTTAAAGCGCATAACCGGGTCGTCGTCGTTTCGGTACCCGAAAAAGAAGGTTTGGCGGTTCCCACCGAAAGCGAACTTAAACAAGCTCTGGCCAACGCGCAGAAGGCTGAAATAAGTGCCTATAAAGACAACGCTCTCAACCAGCCCTTACTTTCGCAAAAGCCGAAACCCGGGAAAGTGGTAAAAGAAAACCATATTACAGATCTCAACCTCACCGAATGGACACTTTCCAACGGAGTAAAAGTGGTGCTAAAACCCACTGATTTTAAGAACGATGAAATCATTATGAGTTCTTACAGTCCGGGTGGTTCGTCACAGGCGGCCACCAAAGACTTAACGGCGGCGCAAATGGCGGCCGGCATTGCGGCTCAAAGCGGCTTCGGTCCGTTTGACCAGATGCAATTGCAAAAACAACTGGCCGGAAAAATGGTGCGCGTTAATATGGGCATCGGCGAATTAACCGAAAGTTTTTATGGCTCTACGACGCCTCAGGATCTGGAAACGATGCTGCAATTGCTGTATTTAGAATTTACAGCCCCGCGGGAAGACAGTACCGCCTACCGGGCTTTAATGGGACAGATGAGCGCTTTCCTGCAAAATAAAGGCGCCAGCCCCGAATCTATTTATCAGGACTCCGTAACGGTTACTTTTACCGGGCACCATCCCCGCTACAAACCGTTTACAATGGAATCATTAAAAGAGATGGATCTGCGCAAATCCCTTGCTTTTTATAAAGATCGTTTTGCGGACGCCGCTGATTTTACCTTTTTCTTTGCGGGTAATTTTGATTTAAAAACCATCCGCCCGCTTATTGAAACGTATCTTGGCGGGCTGCCTTCTTCCGGGCGCAAAGAAACCTGGAAAGATGTAACCTTTGATTATCCCGCAAACAAGGTTGAAAATATTTTTCATAAAGGGATGGAACCAAAAAGTCAGAATACGATTATTTTCTCCGGCGATATTCCCTGGAGCGAAGATAATGTTGTTTTGCTGAATGCTTTAACCGGCGTGCTTAGCATTAAGCTACGCGAACGCCTGCGCGAAGATAAAAGCGGTACATACGGAATTGGAGTGCGGGCAAATGTCAGCCATTACCCGAGGCAGCGCTATAAAATTACCATCTCTTTTGGATGTGACCCTAAGCGAGTAGATGAGCTGACAGCCGAAATGTTCAGCCAGATAGACAGCCTGCAACAATTCGGCCTGGATAATTCCTACCTGGATAAGGTAAAAAATATCAGCCAGCGTGAATTTGAAAAAAATGTGAAACGGAATAATTTTTGGCTTTCTAAAATGAAATACGTTTATTTTAATCAAATTGATCCGGAAAATATCCTCAAACGCAATGAACGGATACACAAGCTGACTATGAAAGAGATTCAGGAAGCGGCCAGAAAATATTTTAATAAAGATAAATTTGTCCGCGTGGTTGTTCTGCCGGAAGAATAAGCTATCTGTATTTTAATTTAATACAACGTATCCCCTCTCTTAAAAAAAGGGAGGGGTGTTTTTTTTAAGGGTGCGCAGAAAATATTTATTAAAAAAGGGATTATCGATTCATCGCTTTTATAACTTTCGTTAATATTGAGTCGAAAAATCCCATCTTGGTGATGAAATCGGGTTATAGAATTGACTCGGAGCGCTCTTCTCAAACTCGGGTTTTAATCCAATTAAGGACATGATGGAGTTTCATCAAACACTTATTCCGGGAAGATTAATCAAACGCTACAAACGTTTTCTGGCCGATGTGGAACTAAAAGACGGAACGGTTGTGACCGCCCACTGCCCCAATTCCGGCAGTATGAAAACCTGCAACGAACCCGGCTGGCAGGTGTTGCTAAGCGAAAGCAATAACCCCAAACGAAAATTAAAATACACCTGGGAGCTGGCGCACAACAGCGTTTGCTGGATTGGCGTCAATACACATTTGGCCAATAAACTGGCTGTAGAAGCCATTCAAAAAGGTTGGATTCCGGAACTGGGCGGTTACGACAAATTGGAGACCGAACGTAAATACGGACAAAATAGCCGCATCGATATTTTGCTTTCTTCCGCCGGGGGAAAATGTTATGTGGAAGTAAAAAATGTAACCCTCGTGGAAGAAGACGGCTTTTATAAATTCCCCGATTCGGTAACCACACGCGGATTAAAACATTTATATGAACTTCGGGATATGGTCGAACAGGGCCACCGGGCGGTTATGCTGTTTGCCATTCAGCGTTCCGACGGCGCTCTGTTTAAACCGGCCGAAGCGATTGACCCGAAATATTCCGCGGCCTTAAAAGAGGTGCATACACAGGGTGTGGAAATATTAACATACCGGGCGGAAATAAGCCCGGAATCAATTGAACTAAAAATAAAAACAAATTATTCTTTAACCGGTAAAAAATAATTATAGCGCTGTGCCGATCCAAGTGGGTAAGAAAAATACAAAAAAGACGAGCGATTCTATTTGTCCTAGTATTGTTTTAGCAGGTAAAGTTTTGCATACATCGCGGTTTAAAAATAAATTTTAGCCACGAAAGTACGTCAATGAACCCTAAACAAAAGAAACAATAAAATTTAATCCGTGAATATCCGCGGTTTTTTTAAGTAAATTACGCACATCAAACGACATAGTGCTATAATAAAAACACTATCGTTTTTTTCGTCCTGTCCGCCTCTGGTGTGATAGTAATCCTTAGTTTAAACGTTAAATAAAAAGTACCTTATGACCGAACGAATATTTTTAAGTGAAACTTTTCAGAAAATTCGCGAGAACCTGCATTTTGTTCTGGTGGAACCCCAATCCCCCGGCAACATCGGCTCCGCTGCCCGGGCGCTTAAGACCAGTGGACTTGATAAATTAATTTTGGTTAATCCCTGCGAAATCGATCAGCCGGAAGTACGCATGCTGGCCCACCGCTCCCTCGATATTGTGGAAAACGCCCGAATTGTTTCCACGTTCGAAGAAGCGGTTTCGGATAAAAAGCTGGTTATCGGAACCACCATGCGCAGCCGTCATTTTAAGTTCCCACTATTCACGCCCGAAGAAATTTGCGAAAAAATTCTGGCCGCCGCCGAGCAACCCATGGCCATTGTCTTTGGCACCGAAAAAAACGGATTAAGCAACGAACAGCTCCTGCAGTGCCATGTACATTCCAGCATTCCCACCGCCACTCAAAACCCTTCTTTAAACCTGTCTCAGGCCGTTATGGTGTACGCCTTTACCTTTTTTCAGAAACTAAATACCCATTCCGCCGTGTATACGTACGAACCGGCCAGCCAGCAGGAGCTGGAGAAATTTTACGAGCATTTGGGTTCTGCTTTGGATATGATTCATTTTATCCCCCGGGATGGTATCGAAAACTTTATCACCCGCTTTCGGCGCCTTATCGGCCGTTCCATGCCGGAACACCGCGACGTCAACTTACTTCATAAACTCATACAGATATTTGAAACCCGCATTCAGGATCTGGAAAAAGATTCTTCCCTCCCGCCCCGTGATATCTATTGATTTTTGGTGTTGGCGATACTTTTCTTTTTAATTTATTCTTTTCAGATGGATCGCTGCCCTGTCGCTTTTTATAAAGAGCATACAACAAGGTCATAAAAGAAACTTTTTTTACTCTGCCGCATTAAATTCAATCGCTGCCGGCTTGCCAATTGCAATAAATCCGCTGAAATCGTAACTTGCACTTTTTATTTAATCAGAGGAAAAAATGGATAAAAGACAACGCATACTCTTTACCGCCTTTATCCTATCCCTATTGATTCATGCGGGATTTCTCTGGCTTATGGATTATCAGGGCTGGCTGACCTACGACACAAAAAACATCAAAAAAGCGCAGCCCGAAGAGGTTACCATTGTCTTTCCCGAAAATAAACCGCGTCCCCAACAACCACGGGAAGTGGTTCAAAATATGAATGAAAATGAAAACGTCCCCACGGACGCTTCCCTGCTTTCGGAGAAGAATTCCCAGGCACGTAACCCTGTTAAATCCGATAAGATAAGCACCAGCCCGCTTAGTAGAGGGAATTCTCCGTTTAGCAATCTTTCCGGCGCGCAAAGCAAAAAAAAGAACTCTTTTTTTAAGAAAAAAACCTTTAGTAAAAATGCCTTGCGCGGACGTACGGCAAAAACACCTAGCGAGCGTTACCGCGAAGAACAAAAACAGAGCGCGTCCGCCTCTGCAGGCAGTAATCAAATGATGAACCAAAGAAATTTTTCGGTGGAAGAAGTCGGCGCGCTTTCGCTCAGCACCTATAAATGGCAGTGGGCGCCCTATATAAATGCAATGAAGAATAAACTCACCCGGGTCTGGTTTCCCCCGGCCGCCTATTACCAGTTAGGGCTCATTCACGGCCAGACGGTTCTTCGCTATACCATCAGCAAAGAAGGCAAGATTCTGGATCTGACTGTTTTAGACCATTCCGGGCATGAATCACTGAAAACCTCGAGTGTTAAAGCCATTGAATCGCTTTTTCCCTTTTTACCTCTTCCGGAAGATTTTCCGGATGAGACTTTAACGATTACCGCAAAATTGTTTTATCCGGATTTAAGAAATAGGAGATAAGATGTTAGAACTATTCCAACGCGGCGGAATTATGATGTATCCGCTGGCTCTCGCTTCACTCATTGCCGTTGCGCTTGTCATTGAACGATTAATCGCGCTGCGCAAAAATAAAATTATCATCCCCGAAATTTTAGCCGTGGTTAAAAATTTCTCGTCTCTAAAAGATAAGGCGCTGGCCATCTCTATGTGCCAAAAATACGATTCGCCTTTTTCAAACATGGTCCAATTAAGCCTTGAACATCATGCTCTTCCTAAGGCGGAATTGCGTGAAATGGTTGAAGACCAGGGCCGTCAGGAGGTGCGTAAACTGGAAAAAGGATTAACGGTTTTGGAAACAATTGCCGCTATCTCTCCGCTGATGGGTCTGCTGGGAACCGTAATCGGCATGGTGCGTGTTTTTGATGTTATCAAAGAACAGGGTATCGGGCAGACCGCCGCGCTTTCCGGCGGTATTTCGGAAGCGCTACTCACCACGGTAAGTGGATTATTTGTCGGTATTCCCGTGCTTATCGCCTATTATTATTTTAGCAGTAAATCCGAAAATTTGATTTTGGATATCGAAAAATACAGTAACCAGTTGATTTTGAAAATCAATTCTATCCAATCCACTCCTAACCAGCAACAGGTGGAAGATGAAGTTAACGAGTAAAGAGAAACGCAAGGTGTCCCTAAACCTGACCTCATTAATTGACGTGCTGTTTATTTTAATCATTTTTTTTACCGTTTCGTCTACTTTTTTAGAACAGCCCGGAATCGAACTCACCTTGCCTGAGGCAGAAAGTTCGGAAGGACATACGGCGCAAAAAGTTATTATTTATGTTGACAGAGATAAGAATATTTTCTTAAATGACAATATTGTTTCCATGAATAATTTGACCAGTGAAGTAAAAAAAATGGCCGGACTGCAAAAGGACAAGAGTATCATCCTAAAAGCAGACAGCGGCGTAACACACGGTTTGGTTATACAAATAATGGACTTACTCAGGCAACAGGGTATTTATAAAATTGTCATTTCCACCACAAAGCCCAACTAAAATCCCGTATCGGAGCATTGAAAATGCCAAAGGTAAAAAAAGTAAATTTCGCCCTGCTGGGTTTAGGCAAACTTGGAACAGGCTTCTACAAAGTTTGGGATCAAAAAAGAGATGCCATTAAAAAAGAGACCGGTTTCGAACTTAATTTAAAAAAGATCCTCGTTAAAAACATTCACTTTAAACGGCCGGGTTTTATTGATTTAGATTTGCTTACAACCAATATTGATGACATTCTGGACGAGCCCTCTATCGATGTTGTGATTGATGCCATCGGCGGGATTGAGCCGGTCTTTTCTATCTTAAAAAAAGTAATCGACCGTGGCATCCATATAATTTCGGCTAACCGTACCCTTCTTGCCTCCAAAATGCACACGATTTCACAACTGGTTCAGGAAAAAAACATCCTTCTTTTGCCGGAAACCTCTATGGGCGGCGGTGTGCCTATCATCAGTACCCTGCGCCATGATCTGGTCGCTAACAATGTAAGGGCGGTCGTTGGTATTTTAAGCGGTACCTCCAATTATATTTTATCGCAAATGACAGAAAAAAGAATTACATTAAAAACCGCGCTCAAATCGGCAAACCTTATGCAGATGGCCGAATCCTTGTCGGTGATTGATTATGAGGGTACAGACGCCGCTCAAAAAGTAGCAATTTTAGCCGCCGGCGCGTTTGGTCTGCGTATTAATTATCTTGATATTCCGGCCTCCGGCATTTCGGATATTTCTTTGTTTGATATCCAGTGCGCCGATGAATTTGGGTATGAAATTAAACCGCTTGCCATTTTAAAGCAGAGTACCGATTTTTTTGAAATTCATATTCACCCGACTTTTGTACCAAAAGGCCATCCCATCACACTGATAAAAGGCGATCAAAACGTCTATTTTATTCAAACCGACCTGATTGGTGAGTACATGATTTATGGCCGGGGTATCGGCGCAGAGGCTGCCAGCAGCTTGCTTATACGCGACCTTGTAGCCGCCGGCAATCTTACCCGTGCCCATTTGTCACGAAGACGCGAATACCGGATTAACTGGAATCAGAAGCCCATTTTACCCATTGAGGATATCGTTTCGGCCTATTATATCCGATTCCCGTGTATTGACGAGCCCGGCGTTGTGGGAAAAATTACCACGGCTCTCGGAGATGCCGATATAAACCTGGCTTCCGCCCATGCCGAAGTGGATAAAAAAGTACACCCCGATTTAGGGTACGTGCATATTTTAATTGATTCTGCGCCGGAACATGCCGTAATCAATGCTATTCGAACAATTGAGCAATTGAAAATCTTAAAGGGACGCGCTAAATATTTCAGGATATTAAGGAGTTAACCATGAAAGAAATTTTTTTTAACAACGAACTGAAATTAGTTCCTTCCAAAATTATTTGCGTGGGAAGAAACTATGCCAAACATATTGAGGAAATGAAATCCACGCCTACCAAGGATCCCGTATTATTTTTAAAACCTAATTCCGCAATTCATCCCTTTGAGAAACCTCTTCCTGTTCCGGCTGCGTTTGGTTCTGTACATCACGAAATTGAACTGGCGGTTTGTATATCCAAAACCTGTTCCTCCGTTTCAGCCGAAGAGGCCGCAGCTTCCATTGCCGGATATGCCGTTGCACTAGATCTTACTTTACGCGATATGCAATCCGATGCCAAAAAGGACGGATTACCCTGGGCGGTTGCCAAAGGTTTTGATAACGCCTGCCCTATCTCGCCTTTTGTGGAAACGGCTGCGGTTAAAGATGCCGATAATCTGGAACTGCTTTTAAAGGTTAACGGCCGTATTCGTCAGCAAGGTTCAACGCGTCATATGTTATTTAAAATACCGCAGCTTATCGCCTATGCCAGCACCTTTTTTACCTTTGAACGCGGGGATATTTTTCTTACCGGCACGCCGGCGGGAGTGGGACCGCTACAAGCGGGAGATGAAATTGAGGCTTCCATCGAATCTATCGGCACTTTTCGCACCACTTGTATCTAAGGAAACAAAAATGTCCGAACAAAAAATAGAACGCCTGCTGCACATTATGAAACGGCTGCGAAAAGACTGCCCCTGGGATGCTGTTCAAACACATGATTCCTTAAAACCCTATCTTCTCGAGGAAGCGTATGAGGTGCTGGAAACCATTGATGATAAAAACTACGATTTGCTGGCAAAAGAATTAGGAGATTTATTACTGCAAATTGTCTTTCACAGCGAATTGGCTTCCGAAGCCGGGCAGTTTACTTTTAATGATGTCATCGATAAAATTTCCCATAAATTAGTCGAACGTCATCCCCATGTGTTCGAAAAACAAAAAGCACACTCCGCCGCCGATGTGCAAAGCAATTGGGAGCAATCCAAATTAAAGAGCGAAAACAGAAAATCTCTGCTCGAAGGCCTTCCAAAATCCATGCCTGCATTATTAAGCGCTCAAAGGCTTCAGGAAAAGGCCGCCAGCGTTGGGTTTGAATGGGAAGAAATCGAATCCGTTTTTGAAAAAGTACGGGAAGAGTTGGAAGAATTTCAAGAAGCCTATCATCAGAATGATGCCGCAAAAATCCGGGAAGAATTCGGAGATGTTTTATTTGCCTTGGTCAATCTTGGCCGCTTTTTAAATGTAAATGCCGAGGACGCCTGCCGCCAAACCAATGCAAAATTTATCCGTCGTTTTCAATACATCGAAAAGAAATACAACGGTAATCCCGGAGCAATGAAAAAAGCAAGCCTCGAAGAATTGGATGCCGTTTGGAATGAAGCAAAAAAACAGGGTATTTAATGGACTATTTAGAATTTATAAAAACGTGTGCCGATGCGGAAGCGCTGGCGCTCAATACGGCTGATTTTTTACAAACACATATCGGGGCAAAAAATTTTGTCTTAATCCGGAATAAACGTTCCATTAACCCGTTCAGTCTGTTAATTCGTTCGGAAGATACTTTTAATTTTGAGCAATGGAAAAAATCGCTCTCCGGTAAATCCATCTCCCCGCTTGCCGGACAAGCTGTTTTAGAACAGGGACTTTACTATTTTTTTCCTGAAGCCGATTACGAAAATGATCCTTTTTGTTTTTTTGTTTTTTTCAGAGAGCCCAATGCCCAAACCCAAAGGATTATGAATCAATGGAGTCATGTCACAGCCTTGTTAACCAGGGTAATTTTCCGAACCACTAAAAAAACAGAAATCGAACAAGGAACCCTTGTTTCACAAATTTTACACGATATAAACACTCTTATTGCTTTTCAAGAGCCGGAAGCCATCGACCCGGACAGTCACGCACGAATTGAATACCAAAAAAAGGTCAACGAAGACCTGCTTTTTTATATACGACCATTGGAAATATTGCCATTTAAAGTTTCCGTTGAACAACTCATTGAATCATCTCTGCAATTTACCGAACTGAAGAAAGACAATTTTTTACTAACGATTTCAGCCGATCCGGCCGAGATTACAATTGATGTTGAATTATTTTCAAAAGCCTTTAATGAAATAATTTTTAACGCTGTCAGGGCAAGCAAACTTACTTTATCAAAAATTAAAATCACCGTTGAGCTACTTTCATCGGTTTCTCCGTTTGTTTCGTTTAACTGGCTGCAAATTACGGTAACCGATAACGGCCCGGGAATTAGCCCAGATTATAGGGAACATATCTATGAACCTTTTTTTACTACACAGAAAGCAGACGGACATAGCGGTTTTGGCTTAACAAATGCCAAAAAAATCATTACGGCTCTAAACGGATTTTTACAAATAAATTCCGTAAAAGGACAGGGTACGGAAGTTAAAATGTTTCTACCCATATTATGAAAAATCAAAAAATACTCATTATTGAAGATAATATTGTTTGGCAGCAAAGCTTCCGCAAATGGCTGGGTAAAAATTATTTGTACGAATTTGCCGCCGATAAGGAAAAAGCACAGCAGGTTTTTACCCGTTTTTTACCGGATATTGTTTTGCTCGACCTTGGACTTCCTAAAATTGAGCAGGGATTGGAAGTGCTTGATTTTATAATCAGCCGAAGAACCGATGCTAAGATTATTGTAATTACCGCCTCGCAGGATCATCAAAATGCGCTGGAAGCTCAAAAACGCGGCGCCTCTTCCTATTTTTTTAAAAGTGAAAACATTAAAGAAGAGCTTCCCCTTTCCGTCAAACGCGCCTTACAGATGCAAAGCCTGGAACGGGAGAATTTAAGTCTGCGCAAAAAACTTACCGACACCCTCTCGTTTGACGGTATTATTTCCGTTAGTAGGCAAATGCAAAACATTTTACGTCTCTCGGAACAAATTCGTAACACAGGTGAACCCGTTTTACTCACAGGTGAATCCGGCGTCGGAAAAGAGGTTATCGCCCGGCATATCCATAACCGCAGTAAGTTTTCCGATAAACCGTTTATTGCCATTAATGCGGCTGCGCTTCCCGAGAACCTATTAGAAAACGAATTGTTCGGCCATGAAAAAGGCGCCTATACCGGAGCTCATGAATTAAAAAAGGGACAGTTTGAATTGGTAAACGGCGGTACTCTGTTTTTAGACGAAATTGGAGAACTTCCTCCAACCATTCAGGCAAAGCTTTTACGTGTTCTTCAGGATAAAACATTTTACCGTCTTGGAGGAACGAAAGAATTGAAAGCGGCTTTTCGTCTTGTTACAGCTACCAACAGAGATTTAAGTGAAGAAGTGAAACATGGGCGCTTTCGTGAAGATTTATTTTATCGTTTAAATGTCATTCCGATGCGCATTCCTCCTTTGCGGGAACGCCCGGACGATATTCCGGCTCTAATCAATTATTTTGCTACACGTTACTGTAGCACAAACAATATTTCCCTGCCGCGTATCGAACCTTCCTTAGTGGCCTATTTGTCACGCTTGCAATGGAAAGGTAATGTACGGCAGTTGGAAAATACACTCATCCGGATGCTGGTTCTCGAGCACAAAACACTTACTATTAAGGATTTGCCGGAGCAAATTATTGAGGAAGAAAACGCCTTCATGCAAAACGCCTTAAGTACAAAACTTACCTTAGAAGAAATGACCCGTTTATACGTAAACCTTGTTTATGAACATTCCGGAAAAAATAAAAAAGAAGCCTGTGCTTTTTTGAATATCAATTACCGCACCCTGCATAGCCGTCTCAAAAAAGAATAATTGTAAAAAATACAACCGCCGCTTTTTAATAATTGCATATTCTGCAATCTATCCCTGAGATTACCTTCTACTTCCTTGTTTTTACTAATCTTATGGCTTTTTACACACAACCTGTTGTTTTTAAAACGTTTATGTGCTGGCACAATACTTGTAAGAATAAAAATAGTAACCAACCAGGAGCGAGCAAATGTCTTTTCAGAATATCCTAAACGGCAATCTTAAAATAACTTCGATGGATGATGAACTCGGAAGAAGATATTACAGCATTAAGCTAACCTTTTCCGACAATGATGTTTTAGCGGTTTATCGAAATAGTATGGACGAGCTTGTTACAGAACTACCAAACATTCTCTCTTCCGCTATTCAGGCAAGGATTTTAACGGACGATCGTCTCGTCAATTAATCAGGGAGGAAAGATGAAGATTTTTATCTGCGAACAAGATCCATACCGTGCCAAGCTAATGCATGATATTCTCTCTGTTTATAATTACAAAATTGTTACCGTTGGTAGCCGGAGTGATTTTTTCCGCAAAGCACAAACACAAAAACCGGCTATTATCGTTATAAACGAAATGTTTGCTCAGCATTCCGGTAATGAAATGCTAAGCCTCATGCGTAAAGATCCGCAAACCGCCGACATTCCGGTCATTTTTATTTACGGCGATACGCCTGTGGAACAGCAGTTAAACCAATATCAATTTGATAACCTCACCGAAATTGTGCACGAACCGGTTAAAATTAAAAATCTGAGGCATTATATTGATCGTTGGACAACTTTAAGAAGTTTATATATAAAGCATTAAAATTATGGAATGGTTATATTTTACAATACAAATACTTCTCGCGGCCCTATGGTTAATATTTAAAGGAACCAGTATCAAGGATGATGTTTTATTCTAGCATCATAGGGAATTCGTATCATGGATGATTTTAAAGGCTTTTCTGTTAAAACAGAAAAGCCTTTTTTTATTTCTTTTTCCAGCGGCCGTCAATTTGTATTCTTAACGGACTATTTGTTCTTATATATTCAGCAACAGCATCCCGGATAAGAATTTTTGTATTTTCAAATCGCTCCTCCGACAAAAAAGCCAGCTTTGTCATTCCGCTGTTTCCTTCGGCCAGATAAGTTGTTGTTGCAATCTTGTATATGTGCGTTTCGTCCACAGGCTTTCCGTCTATGGTAAAGCGGACTATTTTATTACCATCCTGTCCTTTACTATCATACACCACGCGCCCACCGGAAATCGCCAATCCGGAGAAAGAACCGTAGACGCTTGTCTCCATCAGTTCCTTTAACAGCTTTCCGGAAACGGTGACCAGAACAATCTCATTGCCAAACGGAAAGACGCCCGCCAAATCTCTTGGGGTAATCGGACCGATGGCTAAATCGCGGCGCATACCGCTAAAATTATTAAAGGCAAAATCGGCCTTAACGGCGCTTAGCATGGCATCACACATCAAATCACCCATGGGCGATTCGCCTCGCCCGCTACGATTTAATGTATTTCGGGTTACTCCAAGAACCGTATCAAAATCCGGACTGAATTTTTGCTTTAACGCAGCAATGGAATCGGCCATTTCCGCATCCGGCCAATACTCGTCCTGGCTCAACAACAGCAAGCCGCCGCTCTTGGACGGAAGCGTATACCCACTTAGTCTTTTCGCTTCCCTGTCCATATGCAAAACAGCCATTCCCAGATTACCGCCGCTTGCGTAGTTTTGAAAACAGAGCGTATGGTTCACCGGATCTTCCCAGGGCTGCTGATACCCCTTATTAAATCCACCGGAAATTAAAATATCGATACCCGGAACAAAACGGGCAAGTTCCATAGTTGTCACATACGATTGTTTCTTAATCTCCTGTTTCTCTTCTTCCTTAATAACGTTGTACTCTTCCTGAGCATCATAGGGTAAACCGAGATATGCTAAAGCAATGATTAAATCAACGCCCTCTTTTTTAAGAGCGGAAATCGCATTTTTTGCCGCTGAAATTTCCGGAGTAAATTGCAGACCAGCCACATTACTTGTATCATCCGCTTGTTCTGCCGACTTGGAAATTATCCCGAATATGCCTATTCTGAGCCCGCCTTTTTCGAGGATATAATATGGTTTTACAGGAGCCGGAACAGTATCGGTGGCGGTGTCTAACAAATTGGCTGCAACAATTGGGAAATGAGCTTTTTGAGCCAAAAATTCGATATTGTCTTTCCCAAAATTAAAATCGTTATTGCCCAGAACCATGGCGTCATATCCGGCCATATTCATATATTTAATTATGGCCTCGCCTTTAGAAGCCGTGCCAATTTGAACAGCGCCTGAAAAAATATTCCCGCCATCCAGCAGCAAAACAATATCCCCGTTTTTTTCAGCCTGGATGCGCGTCTTTTTCAGGACGCCTTGCGCCGCCGCGCCTCCTCCCAAAACCGGGGGGAAGTTGGGATTCATATAATACGCTTTTTGCACTTCGATACCGCCGCGCAGATCGTTGGTATAAAACAGATAGATATTCTGCTGTTTTTAGGAAGCAAAAAGAGCGCCGGCAAATAAAAGAAACAAGAATCTAGAAAATACTTTCATTATTTTACCCCACCCCAGGTGTAGTTAAAATCGATACGCAGAAAATACTGCGTTACATCCACCCGGTCGCTGTCGGAACGGTCACCAAGCCCATAAATAGAATCGGCAAAATAATCATCCTGATAATATTGCATGGATGAGATGCCGCCGGCAATATCTACTTTAACATTTTGTACTTCAAAACCGGACCCGATGGTCAGCACGGTTCGGCTGAAATCCTTACTTTCCCGCAGAGTCCCAAAGAGAAACCCAACTCTAAGCGGAACTTTGTCGAAAAACAGGTGCTCGACGCCGGTGTGAATGGTATAGGTATCCTGAAAACGGGTCGGGTTTTTGCTATCATCAAAAGCGCTCCAGAAATCATATACAATATCAAATGATATTTTAGCCGCCAGCGCATTTACAAAGCGGTATTCCAATCCGGCTCCCAACCGTGCAGGATAAGTAAGCGTTTGTGAAAATGTTGTTGTATCGGAAGAAGAGGAGTGCCTGTTTTTAAATGCGACCGCATACGGTAACCGTGCAGAGAATCCTAAAGCCAGGTGTTCGTTATACGTATAACTTACCCCAACGGAAGTGGTAAGCGGCAGGCCGTCTAATTCTTTTATCAGGTATTCCCGGCTGGCTGCATCCATTACATTTGTATATTTTGGATCGATATTCATAACGGAATCTATTTCACCGCTTAAAAAACCGATTTGCAAACCGGCTGAGAGGTTATCTGTAATTTCATACGCCGCCGCTACCGCTGTCTGATATAAAAAACCGTTTTGAACAACCGAATTATATCCCAACAGAACATCGCTTTTATTCACCGGATCGCGCACTTCTTCTTTATAATCATACTGCATATCTTTAAATGGCAGAACGCTTGCCGCAAAGGTAAATTCTTTTAAAAATGAAAGCGACGAACGCATAATCACGGTTCCCTGAAAACGGTTATACCAGTGTTCATTGTAGGTATACGAACCGTAATCATTAAAACCGACAAAAGAATCATAATACGGAAAAGAACGGTCTTCACTGATTTTTGTTAAATTCAATCCGGTCTGAAACTGAACGGCGCCATTTGCAGCGCTCAGCAGAGCCGGGTTTAGCGAAGCCGCATTAAAAACATTGCCGCCGGCAATCCCTGCGCCGCCAAGGCCAAGTATTCGGGCATTGGTAAACAAGATATCATCGCCATAGCGCATTTTCATCTGGTTAAAATCGGCCCGCTGGGCAAAAGCCGCTGTCGAGCTTATTATAATTACTAATAAAACCTTTATTAATTTCATTCTATCCCTCGGTTAAAAATTATAATTGAATTCAACGTAATACAGATTGGTAATTTTTCGCAGCCACTGAGCGCCAAAACGTTTATCCGGGTTTTGATCTAACGTGGATTGCCAGGGTTCAAATAATACATTTGAAACCGTTTTTTGATGTTCTCCGGTATATTTCATACGAAAGGATAAATGATGATCCAGCCGCATATAAAACGAAAGCCAGTAACGCAGCGCGCCCCGCGGGCTGTCCATTACGGCAAACTGAGTGTCTTCAAAGTTCCACAAAAAACCTTTATAGTAGGCCAGCATTCCGCTGATTTTTAAATTCTTGTTAAAATTATGAACATAATTGGCCGTCAACGCTTCACCGTCCAATACAAAATCACCAAAAACCCTGGGACGTGGATGTACCAATAGTTTGGACGAAGTATACATTAAATCGAGATTGTCATAATTCGAAAGCCGGGTACGTAAACGACCGCGGAACTCCAGGTTTTTATAATATAGATTGGATGTTAAATCATTTTGATCTTCGCGGGTCTGCCATTTTTGGCGCAACTGAATACCCAACGGAAAAACCGGACGGTAATCAAGGGTTCCCACTAAACGGTAATGTTTGGCGCCGTCCGCCTTACGTACCCAATTATCATACTGAAAGCGGGTTGTAAACTTTCGATTCATCTGGTAAAAAGCATCGAGGTAAAAACCCTCTTCGGCCTGGGGCTGGGGATTGTTTTCGTACAACTGTCCGTATAACGCCGACTGCAAATAATAATAATCTTCGTAAATCGTCCCCTTATAGCGTCGGTTGTTAGAAAAGGAACGCTGGTAGGGATTATCGAAACCGACGTCATAATTGCGGTAAAGGGCCAGCACATTTAATGTGGGAAACTGAAAATAGGCCGAAAACACCATTGCCTTGGGATCATCGCCCATTTTAAATAAGCTACCGTTTTTCTGTAATTCGCCATATTCTCCCTGAAGGACAATATTGCCGATTACCGATTGAAAATCAAAACCATAGACACGGCGGTAGGATTCCGCATCGCTCCACAAACTGCTTTGAGCCCGGGCAACAGCGCCCCCGTAAGCCTGTTTGATCTCACTATCGGTGGTTACCTGGCGCCGTTCCCAGTTTTCCACCCCGTTATAATCCCTGCCGGCAATTTCATACGGATTCGGATCGAGCGGCCGGTCATAAAGACTTTCGTAAAAACTAACGCCGAAAAATGTCCCCGGTAAAAAATCGTACTGCAGATGGCCGCCGTAAGTCATTTCGTTTACCGAATTCAGCCAGCTTAAATCCAGCCCATTTGCACCGCGCAGAGAATCGTCCAGCGCATAGTTAAAACGCTGATCCAAAACAATTAACTGATTAAAGCCGGCTTTTGTGGTATTGGAATAATTATAGCGGTTGATAATAGCGTCACGGGAGTCATAGGATAAAAACCCCAGAGCGCTGAAATTTTTATATCCGGCCTCGGCGGCAATACCGCGCAGCGTATATTCGCGGGTTCGTGAATTATCACCGGAAAGACCGGTAAATCGTTTGCGGAATCCGTAACCGGATTTTCGTGGCGTAAAGAAATCGGTGTTTTCCATAATAACACCCTGTCCAAACGTCACTTTATAGTTTCCGAGAAATAATTTCCGCAAAACAAAATCACCGAATTGCTGGTTTTCGATGCCGATATAAAACTTAGCGTCCGGTATTTTTATCCCCGATTCATTCACATATTGCACCGGTTCATTGAGATTGCGCGTATACGAAATCCCCGCTTTAATGTCTTTTCCATAGGATAAGCGCATTTTTGAATACATGTTGGGCATCATGTTGTAGCCGGAAACATAACGCCCCGAAACGGCAGACAATCCCGCTTCTGTCGTTTGCGCTCCCGCATCCGCCATAAAAGGCGTGTTGTCCATTCGTGTTAAAATACTGCCGTGCAACCCGGACGGGGTTGTGTCTTTATAATCCAGAAAATAGCGCGCTGTTCGATAGGCGTAATTAGACAAACCGGGCGTACGGCGAAGATCCCGCTGATCGCGGATCCAATGGACCTCATTACGGTAGCTTAGAATCGCCGCGGCGTCAACGGGCGAAACATTTTGCAGATTAACCAGCTGATCGTAGCGCGCGGTATTAACATTCATCGGATCAAGCGCCTTTTCTACCCATAAATCGATAAAGGCGTCGTTTATACCTTCACCGGAACTCCAACGGTCTAACCGGAAATAAATCTGTTCTATTTTTTCTTGAATGGTGTTCAGCGGAGCAAAGGGTTCGATGCGCACCAGCGGTTTAATCTTTTCGAATAAGGGTTGGTCGATACCTTCTATTTTAAGCAAATCGTACACGCTTTTTAGGTAGCCGCGGTAGATGATTCGCTCGTATATTTTTTGTGCAACCGTTTCGCTGACAGGCAATTGCCTGATTTGCCGAAGACTGGCGGTATTGATGTTTAGCTGGTTTTCCGGTGTGTAATTTTGCGCGGCGGCATTGAACAGCAGCGCAAATAAAACAAGCGGAAATATCAAAATCTTAATGTTCATACGTTTTCTGTTCATCATAAATTAAACTCGTAGGTCAGACCAAATTTGTGTGTTTCCGGTAAAACCGGATGATTGTTAAATGAATAATCCAGATGAATACCGTTGTAATTAATTCCAAATCCCGCCGAAAAGCGGTTGGGTTAGGTGCTGGCGCCCACACGAAGCGCAAGCCAATGCACCGGTAAGTATTCCAGCCCGCCATGCAATTCCATATTAAATCCGACCGTTTTATCGAAAGAAATTGAGGTAATTAATCCGCTGACCGGACGGTAGGCCGCTCCAATTACCAGCCGCTGCGGCAGATCATGTTTTACATCTGCTCCGAGAACCGGCGCATTCAGATTATAAACATACACGCCGATATAGGTACGTTCATACAATGAGGCCTGCAAACCTGCGTCCAGCCCAAATGTCCCGGCAGAGCCTAAATCGATTCCTCCGGTAGATTCACCAAGACTCAAATGGTAATATTTTAAATTATAACCGAATGAGAGGCTGGTATGCATATCCTTAAGCAGATAAAATCCGTGCGAGACGGCGGCGGTTATTTCCGAAGAAAGAGATTCTCCTTTATAGGAAACGCCGTAATTTTCGAAGGCTACGCTGATGGTTCCGTATTTTCCCGGAAGCGGTAATGCCGCGGCCAGAAAGGCGTCCGTAAAAAAAGCCTGGTTAAAGGGGCGCTGCACAGCGGTGGCCACCTGATAGGAACTCAGCGCAGCCAAACCGGCCGGATTGTAATAGGAAGACCACACATCATTGGCCGCGGCCACATAGGCGTCGCTCATTCCCGTAGCCCGGGCCGAAGGATAGCGGCTATCAAAGACGCCAGCCTGCAATAGAGATGTTAACAGAAGAGCGCTTAATATTATATTACTAATTTTCATTCCTAATCCTTTATATAAATCTAATCTATTTTAAAACCGTGCCAACTACAATCGGCGCCATTTTTACGGTTCGTTTGCCTGTGTCGTTATTAATAATTTCGAGATGGCAAAGATAAGAACCCAGCGGTACATATTCCCCCAGCTCATCCAGACCGTTCCATTCTCTCACTTCTGTTATGGGCAATGCGTTTCCGTCTTTAAGCGTAGTGACCAGGCGCCCCCCAAGATCAAAGATTCGCAACGTAATGTGTGCATTTCCTGCGCCTGCGCTAAATTCAATTTTTATGGTTTCCCCACGATCCGGAACGAACGGTTTTGCCTCAACGGATAAAGACGCGGAGGAACCGTCAAATTGCGGTAAAAATATATCTTCCGCATAACCCAGAAGAATCTGGCCGGTACTATTGTAAACACTCACGGCCCCGCGAATAGTTACCAGGTCGTCTTTTGCAAATCCGGACAGATCGATTCCGGCCGTATCCCAAACCCGCACCGTAACCGGCCCGCTTCCGTCATCAACCGTGATATTTGTTCCACCGCCGGCGTATCCGATATCGGTAATGCCGCCTGTGATTTCAATAAAACTTCCTTCATATAAAATGCCGGAGGCTTCGGCTGTCGAAAGTTTACGGATACCCGGAATGGCGGCTCCTGTTTTTAAAACGGTAACCGTATAATTTTTAATTTCCAACACACCTCTGTATTCATCCAGTTCACCCTGAATGATTATCAAATTACCCCGGCGGATATTCGGATCGTCAGCATCGTAGCTAAAAATATTGATGCCGTAACCGGACTCATCCTGCATATAGGCCGAGACCCTTGTATCGCTTAGAACGCCGGCGCCAATGGTAACGACACCCCGCACGGTTACGGAAGCGCCCGTACTTTTCGTGCGGGCTTCTTCGATGGAAATATAGGGAATGGTGGTTCCGGCGCCTGTTAACACAACCGGTGACTGCTCAATAGCCGTTAAACTACCACCCGGCGATGCCGTACGTACACCAAAAGTTGAAACCGCATCTCCCGATGGGGCTGTTAAATTACGTACGGTCAGCGTACCGCTTTCTTCTGCGGTAAACAGCAACCCGCTCAGCAAAATCACCTTTCCGTTTATCTGAGAGACAGCATCCGAAAAAGCGCCGGAAACGTCCATATCGCCTGCCGTACCGCTCCACTGCCAATCCGCTGGGACGGTCAGTTCTACCTGTTCGATGGTATCCTGCCCGCTTAAAGTAAATACAAAATCAAGATGTGCCAGATCCGAAATTCCGACGCTGTCCGGTGTAACCGTCACCGTGCCTTGGCCGTCCGAGCTGCCGCTAAAGGTGGCTTTAAACAGGTCTTCCTGATAAGCGGCCAATAGCTGTGGAGTGCCGTTGTATTGATCGATTACCGCCCGGACTCCGAGCGTATCGCCAATGGCAAATGCCGAAAAATTTAATCCGCTCGTATCCCAGATACGGATTGTAATATCGCCCGAACCATCATTTATAGTAATATTTGTGCCTCCGCCGATTCCGGTGGCCAGGTCCGAAATAATGCCGGCGGTTTCGATAAACGTTCCTTCGTTATCCAAATCGGCTGCCTGCAGGGTGCTGATTTTTTCCACACCCGGAATCGGATTTCCCGTTGACAATACTTCAATTGTAAAATTTTCAATTTGGGTTGTACCGTTATATTCGCCAACCGTACCGCTAATTCGTACCAGATTTCCACGAGTCAGTTCGCTATGTACGGCATTGAAATCAAAAATATTTATTCCGCGACCGGAAGCATCCTGCACATAAGCGTCCGTACGCGTATCTATCGTAATTCCGGCGCCAATGGAAACAACCGCCTCAATTTCTACGCTTTGTCCGTCATATGCGGCAAAATTATTTTGAATTTCGGCAATGGTTACCAATGTGGCCGGCGCTTTTACCTGTATCGCCGGTGAACCGGCAATATTTTTTAGCGTACCGCTCGATTCGGCCGTTTTAACGACAAATGTAGAGGTCGTTCCGGTAGAAGGAGCGGTCATATTGTTTAAGGTCATCGTGCCATCTGCCGCATCGGTGAGCACGGCATTCTCAATCAGCAGCGTATCACCATTCACTGAAACGGTTGCCGACGTAAAGGGCGTTCCGCTTAAAACTGCCGCCGCCGAAGTTCCGGACCAGGTCCAATCTGCCGGAACAGTGAGTTGAATTGTGGTTAGCGTAAAGCCGGCTACACCGCTAAAAGTAAACTGTAAGCTTACTGTGGTATCAACAGAAACCATTGCCGGATCGACAACCACAGACCCTTTACCGTCACCCGTTGCCGGACCGCCGCCGTCAAAGGTGTGCTGCCCCAGGTCTGCAAAATAGTTTTGGTTATGAACCACCCATTCGCTATCGCCTGTATTTGTTCCGGCCGATGCCGCCCAGGTTGTATTCCCGGATGAAACAGAACTTTTGCGGATAAGCGTATGATCTTTTGTAGCTGTGCTCACTCCGGCAACATCCCAGCCGTCACCCGGGTTTTCGGTAGGAACGCCGATAACATCAATTATCGTCCAGTTAAAACCGCTGTCGGTGGTTTTTTCGAGACTGCGGGCGTCATTTCCATTAAAATGTACAACGCTGGGATAGGATAAAACTTCGTCGGCATTAGTGGTGCTAAACAAAGCGCCATCCACCTCGTCGGTAATAATAACCCAAACATCGCCGTTTGCTATTTTTGCTCCGGCCGGGAACGTATGAAAATACGCCCAGTCTCCGCCATTGGCAGATTGCCCGATACGGTAGTTGGATAAATCCACTTCCGCGCCGGTGCCATTGAATATTTCAATTCCTTTATTGTTGCTACTGCCTTCGATATATTCCGAAAAGAATAAATCCGCTGCCTGTGAAAAGAGAAAAAGAGGCATCATTAAAATAAGAAAAAAGATGTTTTTTAATCTCATAAAACCTTCCTGTCTGCGTCCAAAATTAAACGTGGAGGAGAATATACAAAGAAACCGGACGGATTAAAAATAATTACGACTTACAAATTGGGAATTAGGCTTCGACAAGCTCAGCCATCGGGAGTTGGAAAAAAATTTTGTGGTTTTGGCTTAAGGTCAAGTGAATTCCGTTATTTTTGCAGGAGGAACCAGTCGACCAGTTTCTCGGCCAGCGGCCGCACGCCCGGCGCATTTCGGTTGCTTAAAACAATTACGGTAAAATGATCCTCCGGGAAGCGCTGAATCACATTTCGAAAACCGCTGGTGGAACCGGTGTGATGGACGCGTTTATGCCCTTTGTATGTGTCGATGCGCCAGCCGAAACCATAGTTCTCTTTAAACGGCGTAAAGGCTTTTTTAAGCATTTCGGCAGAAACCAGTTTGTTTGTATACAATGCCCGATCCCATTTTAACAAATCATTCAGGTTGGAATAAATGCCGCCGTCGCCCAAAACCGCGCTGTAAGCGCTCTGGTCGCTGTTAAAAACGCCGGAATCGGTAACGGCGTAACCCAACGCCCGGTTCGCCACGGTGGAGGTCCCCTTTTCATAGGCGACCGTATTTTCCATTTGCAGCGGTTGAAAAATATGCTCCTTCAGATAAGCGGCAAATGTTTGTTTTGAAATCGTTTCTACAATCATTGCCAAAACGGCATAACCGGTATTGCTGTAACGGTAGGCTGTTCCCGGTTCGAAGTAGGTGGAATCCTGACGTTTCATTAGTTCCAACACGTCTTTGTCCAAAACCTGAATCTTAACCGTGTCCGGAATTATATCTTCGTAGGCTGGCAAGCCGGAGGTATGCTGTAAAATATTTTGGATAGAGATGTTTTTTCCGTAAGCGGGAAAATTGGGAAATATTTCGGTAAGCCGTGTATCGAAATTTAGTTTTCCCCGCTCGATTAATTGCAGAATACACATGGCCGTAAACTGTTTGGTCACGGAGGCAAGGCGGAAATTTGTTTGCGCCGTAACCGGTATTTTGTGTTCCAGATCCGCCTGCCCGAACGTTTTGGCAAAGAGCGGTTTTCCGTCTTTAATAATAAGCGCCGCCGCGCCCGGAATATTACTACCGGAATACGGTTTAAACAATTCATCCGTTTTTTCTTCGGCTGTTTTAGAGCAGGCGATTATAAACAAAAAAATGATTAGGAATATGCTGATTTGTCTGCTTATTTTGTTCATGTTTTTATCCGGTTGTAAGTGATTGTGCCCCCCTTCTAACCATTATTATTTTAGAGGGAAACGCGCCCTTTATTAGCGTTTAATCGTTCGTAAAAATTCTTCCACTTCCGGAATACCGCCCTGATAAATCAGATACCCGTTGTACGGCTCCCGTTCGGTAATTTCACCGGCTATGGGCGTTAACATAATCTTTTTTACTTTATCCAAATCATCCGTCTGCCCCAGCGCCCAACACAACTTAACATAAGCCACCTCCGGCAGCATATTGGCGCCGGGAATAACACCCAATTCCATCAGACGCCGGCCGGTTTCATACACATACATCTGCACATAGCCCCACAGGGTTTGTACGGTCATATACACCGCAACTCCTTTTTTCTGCGCCCGTTCCAGGGCTTTGTAAACCGGCTTGTTCACATGCCCCAGGCCGGTTCCGGCAATGACGATGCCGCGGTAACCGTTATCAATCAGCGAATCAATAATATCCGGTTGCATATTGGGATAGTAATAGACAATGGATACTTTTTCTTCGAACGCGGTATTTATCTTAACCCTTCTGTCGTTCCGTCTCTTTTTATAGTCACTTCGCAGGGGGGTGATTTTTTCACGATCGACCATGGCCAACGGAATATCCCCGATGGTGCGGAAGGTAGAACGGTAACTGGAGTGCATTTTCCGCACCCGTGTACCACGGTGTAAAAGTCCGTACTGATCGGACGTCGGGCCAAACATAGATACCACCACCTCGGCAATATCGCTTTTGCCGGCCGTGTTAACCGCGTGAATCAGATTGAGCGCCGCATCGGAGGAGGGCCGGTCGGAAGAACGCTGCGATCCCACCATCACGATGGGAACCGGGGAATCCTGTACCATAAACGAGAGAATCGCCGCCGTATGATGCATCACGTCCGTGCCGTGACCAATGACGATTCCGTCTGTCCCGGCTTCGATAGCTTCGCCGATTGCTTCCGCCAAACGGATCCATTGTTCGGGGCCCATATTTTCGCTGAAAACGCCAAACAGTTTTTCGGTGGTTAAATTACAATAATCGGCCAGTTCCGGAACCGACCCGTATAATTCGCCGGGCGAAAAAGCCGGAATCACCGCGCCTGTACGGTAGTCGAGACGGCTGGCGATGGTGCCGCCCGTGCCCAATAGTTTGATGTTTGGTTTTTTAGGATCGGTGGGAAATTCCTTTTCCGGGATTTTATAGATCGCTTCCTTGTAACTCTGTTCTTCAATTGTTTCAACCGTATCGGAAAGGATGCCGATATTGTAGCCGTTGGCCAGTTTTAACACAATATGTTTGGCGTCGGATGTTTCGGAGCGCGGAAGAATAGTGCCTTCAAAATGGCCGCGGGTCGTGCGCATCTTTACTTCGCTCCAAACACGAACCTTGTGTTCAATCAAAACCTTTTTTGCCGGATCGCGGTAGCCCTTATAATCATCATTCATGACTGCCCCCTTCCGCATCCAGTTTCCGCTGTAGAACGGCCTGCACTTTTTCGGCTAATACATGTCCTTTAAAGGTTTGCATGGCAATTCCCATACAGCGCTTTTTCAACTTCTGTTTATCCGATATTTTCTTTTCTTCGGAGCGGATAATTTTCTCTATCGCCGGTTCCAAATTTGTTTCCTTCCAGGCCGGTGGAATATACACTTTCAACAACCTTTCAAAATCCGCCTCCTCTTCCGAAAGGAACATTTCTATTAATTCCGCGCCTTTTTGCCACAACGCCGGTTGCGCCAGGGCGGATGAAAAAAAGAGTTCCCAGCGCTTGTCCGTCATCTTACTTAGGTTCATTTTTTTTCGTTTCCAGTAGCGCGTCATTTCGAATAAAAAGACCGCGGCTTTAAGCGGCGGAACATTTAATGTTTCGACCACATGTTCAAAAAACCGGGCCCGCACAGAAGCGGCAATTGAAGTAATGAGGTGTGCCGGAACCCCTATTTTAGTATATTTTTCAAACCGTTCCCAGAGGGGCGGCGGATTTTGTTTTTGCAGACGTTCGAGTCGTTCTTGTGTGATCTCCAACGGCGGTAAATCGGTATCCGGGTACATACGCTCCGCTCCCGGCAAAATTCGCTCAAACCCATTCGTGCTGTCTGCCAGCGCCTGGCGTGTTTCATTAGGAATGCCAATCGCAGCTTCACGGGCACGGATTTTTATTTCCTTCACCGCTGTTTCCACATCCCCTTCGGTGCCCCAAACCAAAATCAGCGCATCGTGCGAATCGGCGCCCATTTTCCGGCGGATTTTATTCCAGATATAACTATCGATGGTCTCTTCCGTACTTTCGGATGTGAGCAGATTCGGTAAACGGGTCAGGCAGGCAATCACCCGCACCCGGTCGGAAATCTCTTTGGAAAATGTTTTTCCGGTTTGTGTTCGGTGGCTTAAAATTCCGGCATACCCCCTCAGATTAATACAGCGCACTGTTTCACCACGTTTAACGGCCTGGGCGATGGGATCCCATTCCGTTTTATTAACCAAAAGCGTCACATCTTCGTCCCCGGCTTTAAAAGTGGCGTCACGAATGCCGCGGCTGTTCAAAATATCGCGGATTTTTAACAACGCGTGCTGGCGCATCACTTCATTATAAATAAGACGGGGAATCATCGGTATGCGCGGGACGCCTTTTATTTCGATGCGCGTACCGCCTGTGATACTGACATTTACATCCTGGCGGGCGGCGCCGATCCCGGTGCGCACCCTGCCTGTGCTGCGTACAATCCAGCGCAGCAGTTGAGCCGCTTCCGCCGCTTCCTGAGGCGTAAACAAAACCGGTTCGGTAACCGTTTCGATAAGCGGCATTCCAAGACGGTCGGTGATGTAAATCCGCTCGTGGCCAACGTCCGATACTTCACGGCAGGCGTCTTCTTCCAGCCCAAGCTGGATCAATCCGATACGGCGGCCATTCAGTTTAATCCAGCCATCCACGCCCACAATCGTCGTGCGTTGAAAACCGGTGGGAATACTGCCGTCCAGATACTGCTTGCGGGCAATGTGAATTTCACCCACCATTTTGTAATTCATTAGCTGGGCAATCTGCAGGGCGGAATCCAGCGCCTCGGGATTGATTTCGAAAGGCGGCGTATCGTCCATTTCGTAGGTGCAAACGGTTTGATGATTGATACGGTAGGTAATATTTTTTTTTGTTTTAAATTCCATCAGCGCCGTGCCGTCGTATTCGCCCAATTCGGACAAAGTTGGGCGCATGTGCCTTAAAATCTCGGCGTCGTATTCGTTAGAATAATGACCCGCCGGGCAACGACAGAATAATTTTTTTTCGGTTAGCAGTTGCTGATGGATTTCCAATCCGGATTTCATACCGAGATCGCGATAATCGTCGGCGGTCATTTCTTCGAAGGGTTTAAGCAATTCACTCATTTCACATCCATAATTTTCTTCAGTCCGGTTTCGTCTACTTTCAGCATTCCATTTTTTACAATACGCTTTGTGAGAGTTTTCCAGTTTTTATCCGTACGAAAGACTTCTTTAAAAACCGGAAGCGATTCTTCTACTTTACCAATATTCACCAGTGAAACCGCCATCCAGTATTTCATTTCCAGGTTTCCGGGAAACATCTTTTGCGCAGCGCCATATTCGTTAAGCGCTTTTTCTTCTTCATTCTGTTCGATGGCTAAATCACCGTTATTCATATGTTCGTAAGCACGATATACCTTCAACACACGCGCTATTTCATCGACGGCCTGTGGATGATCTTCAACCCGTAAATCAATTTTTCGGTCTTCCCACGGCTTGCCCGTTGATTTTCCTTTTACAATAAGCAATGCTGCCGACTGCTGCCCGCGGATGTCGCCGCCGGCTTTCTGTGCCGCCTGCAGCGCCGCAACCATTCGCTCGGCCAGAGGGAGATTTTCACTTTTCTCGAACGCTTTGGACATGGCCGGCCAAACCGTATTATTTAACATCATATTCGCCTGTACCGAATAGCCCTTCCCCTGAATGTGGCCCGCTTCGGCAATACAATCCTTACCGGTATAAGTGGCCACCCTGCCCCTGGCATCGATAAGGGCAACCTGCCGGAGTTCACGACCCTCATCGGAAGCCAATAAGATTTTAAGGGCTTCTTTTGGCGACTTTCCCTGTTTCAGAAGCTTTAGTCCCCGCGGCCCAAACGAAGCGTTTACCATGGATTGCGTGGCGACCGCCCCAACGCCGGCCTCGGCCCAGGAAACAATGGAGCCCACCGAAAACCAGTGTGACTGAACGGCCACGCCGATATCGCCGGTTTTTTCATCCATTGCTACAATGGAAAAGGTATGTGCTAACGGTTGGCTGTGGATGGTTTTTTGTGCAAAGGTGAGAGTAGCGGTTAAAATAGATACAACAAATATAATTATGCGCAGTCCCATAGTTTCCCATTTATCTTTTTCATTAAAAACTCGGGCAGGGCAAGTTAACCATTTTCAACAATCTTAACAAATTGCTTTAACAGAAGTTTCCCCCATTCCGTTTCTTTACAGGAGGTTGTTAACCGTGAAGTTTCTTTTGGGTCGGCAGTCAACTGGTTTTTATGGCGGGTAATATAGGCGTTGGAAATTTGGCCGGTAAATTCCGGATGGAATTGAACGCCCCAAATACGTTCGTTTAAACAAAAAGCATGATGTTTATCTTTTTCACTAAAGGCCAGGTTTTCTGCCTCTGTGGGCAGTTTTAAAACGGTCTGTTCGTGTGATGTAAAGGCCGGAAATCGCGAAGGAAGATGTTTAAACAGCAAGTCGTTTCTTGCCGAAGCCATTAAGTGAATTTCAGAAGTTCCTATTTCCAAACCTTCGGGATTGTAATCGACTTTGCCGCCAAACGCCCGTGCCAGCAACTGATGTCCGAAACAAATGCCAAGCATCGGAACATTACGTTTCGCGGCCGAATTAAACCAGTACAGAATACGCTCCATCCAATGAAGCTTTTCGGTGACGTTGGCGTGTGATCCGGAAATAATCACACCGGAAATAAAATCCGGCTGAGGTAAAAGAATGTTATCATAAACGGGAGTTACAATAAAATCCCGCCTTAATTTACCACTTGCGGCAATTATCCAATCGTCAAAATCGCCCGCTGTTTTTTTCAGCGCGTCAAATGTGGTTCCGGCTTTAATAAGGAGAATCGGTTTCATAAAAACAAAGAAAAAGGGGGCTGAAAGCAGCCCCCGTGTTTAGGTTTAAGATTTATCTGAAGCAGTATCCATATTCGCGAGATGCGCATACTTCTTCCAACGTTTATCGGCCTGTTCCTGAGCATGAGCGATAAATTCCTTCGCCGCTTCCGGGTTCATTTTATGAACCATATTGAAACGGGTTTCGGTGCTCATAAAATCCGAAACCGGAATTTTCGGCTCTTTATAGTCTAAACGCAGCGGATTTTTTCCTTCTTTTTCCGCTTCGGGATTATAGCGATACATCTGCCAGATACCGGAATCTACAGCTAATTTCTGGTGCGTCATACCGTCTTTCATATTATAGCCGTGCGCCACACAATGGCTGTACGCAATAATAAGAGACGGACCGTCATAGCGCTCGGCTTCGATAAAGGCCTTTACGGTTTGTGTATCGTTGGAACCCATTGCAATTTGTGCCACATACACATTTCCGTAAGCCATGGCCAGCATACCGAGATCCTTTTTACCAAGCGGTTTTCCGCTGGCGGCAAATTTCGCCACCGCGCCGGTGGGTGTTGCTTTGGACATCTGACCGCCGGTATTGGAATAGACTTCCGTATCCAGAACCAGAATATTCACATTTTTGCCGGAAGCAAGTACATGATCCAGGCCGCCGTAGCCAATATCATACGCCCAGCCGTCACCGCCGATAATCCAGACACTCTTTTTCACCAGGTATTCGGCAAGGCTGGCCAGATGTTTGGCTTCCGATGAAGACATTCCGGCAAGCTTTTTCTCCAGTTCCAAAATCCGGTCACGCTGATTCGCAATATCCGCTTCATCGTGCTGATCGGCATTCAGAATAGCGTCAGCCAATTCGGCGCCAACTTCGTCTTTCATCCCCGTCAGTAATTCTCGGGCCTGTTCGGTTTGTTTATCAATGGTCAGGCGGAAACCAAGGCCAAATTCGGCGTTGTCTTCGAACAGAGAGTTCGACCAGGCCGGTCCGCGTCCGTCCTCATTTTTTGCCCAGGGCGTTGTTGGCAGGTTCCCCCCGTAAATGGAAGAACAACCGGTGGCATTGGCAACGATCATGCGGTCGCCAAAAAGCTGGGTAGCTAATTTGATGTATGGTGTTTCACCGCAACCCGGGCAGGCGCCGGAGAACTCAAACAGCGGCTGCAGGAACTGCGAACCTTTTATCGTTTCGATTTTCAACTGACTGCGATCATATTCCGGAATATCAAGGAAGAAATTCCAATTTTTCCGTTCGGTTTCGCGCAACGGAATCTGCGGAGCCATATTGATGGCCTTTTTACCCGGTTCGGTTTTGCTCTTAGCCGGACATACTTCTACGCAAAGTTCGCATCCGGTACAATCTTCCACCGCGACCTGAAGGGTATATTTTGTGTTTTCCGCGAAATCCCGGCCGCGCACTTTTGTGGATTTAAATGTGTCCGGTGCGCCTTCGAGTAGTGACTCGTCGTAAACCTTCGCGCGAATAACCGCGTGCGGACAAACCGCCACACACTTATTACACTGGATACAAAGGTCTTCTTCCCAAACCGGCACTTCCAACCCAATATTCCGTTTTTCCCACTGGGTTGTGCCTGTCGGCCAGGTTCCGTCCGCCGGCATTTTACTCACTGGAAGATCGTCGCCTTTTCCGGCAATCAGCATAGCCGTTACATCCTGTACAAAATCAGGCGCTTCTGCCGGTACCGGAGGCTGCATTTTAATTTTACTGGTAATCTGATCCGGCACTTTCACTTCATACAAATTCGCCAGAGTTTGATCAACCGCGTTAAAGTTCATCTGAACAACTTTTTCACCCTTTTTACCATAGGTTTTTTCAATTGCGCCTTTAATTTTTGCAATCGCCTCGTCTTTGGGCAACACACCGGAAATGGCAAAAAAGCAGGTTTGCATAATGGTGTTGATGCGTCCGCCCATACCGGTGTTTTTTGCAACCGAATAGGCGTCGATTACATAAAACTTTAATTTCTTATCCAGAATCTGCTTTTGGGCGCTCTGCGGAAGCTGATTCCAGACTTCATCTTTGGAATACTGAGCATTTAAAAGAAACGTCGCGCCTTCGGCGGCATTTTTTAGCATGTCGATACTTTCCAGAAAAACAAATTGATGGCAGGCCAAAAAATTCGCTTTTTCGATTAGATATGTGGAGTGGATGGGGTTTTTACCAAACCGTAAGTGCGAGGTGGTGATAGACCCGGCCTTTTTCGAATCGTAAACAAAGTAACCCTGGGCAAAGTTGTCCGTTCCTTCACCGATAATCTTAATGGAGTTTTTATTTGCGCCAACCGTACCGTCAGAGCCCAAACCATAAAACATACCGCGTACCACATCATCACCTTCGGTGATAAAGTTCTTATCCCATTCCAGACTGGTATGGCTTACATCGTCATGAATACCGATGGTGAAATGATTTTTAGGCGTTTCTTTGCTTAACTCATCCAAAACGGCTTTAATCATACCCGGTGTAAATTCTTTGGAAGAAAGACCGTATCGGCCGCCAACCACTTTGGGAAAAGCAAACGGCAGCTTTCCTTCCGCCACCAGTTCTGTAAAGGCCGTTACCGTATCCTGATATAACGGTTCACCGGAAGCTCCCGGCTCTTTTGTCCGGTCTAAAACAGAAACCGCTTTGGTTGTTTTTGGAAAAGCCGCAATAAAATCTTTTACAGAAAAGGGACGATACAAGCGTACTTTAATGGCGCCCACTTTTTCACCTTTGGCAACCAGAAAGTTAATTGTCTCTTCTACCGCTTCGGCGCCGGAGCCCATTAAAACCAAAATACGTTCTGCTTCAGGATGGCCCACATAATCAAACAGGTGGTACTGACGTCCGACAATATCCGCAAATTTATCCATCGCTTTCTGGACGATTGCCGGTGTTTTTTCATAGTATGGATTTACAGTTTCCCGGCCCTGAAAAAACACATCCGGATTCTGAGCGGTTCCGCGTAAGACAGGGTGCTCCGGATTTAAACCGCGCTGTCGGTGGGCTATTACCAACTCATCATCTATCATTGCCTTCATATCGTCCCGGGTTAACTGTTCCACTTTCATCACTTCGTGCGACGTACGAAAACCATCAAAGAAATGTACAAATGGTACCCGCGCCTCTAAAGTTATCGCCTGTGAAATAAGCGCAAAGTCCATAACTTCCTGAACCGAGTTACTGGCCAGCATACCAAAGCCGGTACTGCGAACCGCCATAACATCGCTGTGATCTCCAAAAATGGAAAGCGCCTGCGCGGCAATGGAGCGAGCCGAAACATGAAAAACGGTAGAGGTTAATTCGCCGGCTATTTTATACATATTGGGAATCATTAAAAGCAGACCCTGCGAGGCCGTAAAAGTAGTGGTAAGAGCGCCGGCCTGAAGTGCGCCGTGTACCGCGCCGGATGCGCCGCCTTCGCTCTGCATTTCCGTAACGCTGGGAATGCTTCCCCAAATGTTTTTTTCTCCTTTGGCAGAATATTCATCGGAATGTTCACCCATGGGAGAAGATGGTGTGATGGGATAGATGGCAATCACTTCGTTGATTTTGTGGGCAACATAAGCAGCCGCTTCGTTACCATCTATTGTGACCATTTTGCGTTCCATAAAAAACTCCTTCTGGTTATCTATATGAAGGTTTATTAAATCTATTAACTAGTTGCCTTCGGCTATTTATCTTTATTAATTAGAACTATTAATTTACACAAAAAATATGATAAATTAAAATATAAAAACCCGAAAGTATAATCTTTTATATTAAACTGTTTTATTTTACAATGTGATGCTTTTCCGATTTTTGGTTCGACTAATTTAGTTTGTCTTTTTACAGAAACGCAATGAAGCTACAAAACCACACAATCTTTTCCCTGCGCCGCAACATAGTTTTTATGCGCAAACCAAATCTGACATTTGACCTGATTATTTAATTGTAGTAACTTTTGCTCTTTTATCACAGACCTTTAGTAAAGGATTCTCATATGAAAATTTTATCTAACCGGGGCAGCAAGATGCCCTCTTCGCCTATCCGCCGCCTTGTACCCTTTGCCGACAAAGCCGTAGAACAAGGCAAACACGTTTACTATCTGAATATTGGGCAACCGGATATAAAAACACCGGATTCTTTTATGAACCCCATTAAAAATTTAGATATGCCGGTGCTGGCCTACGGTCCGTCCGCCGGACTTACTTCGTTGCGAAAAAAACTGGTCGAATATTACAACCGGTTTGATATCCATGTAAACTATGAAGACATTTTAATCACTACCGGCGGCAGTGAAGCCATCATTTTTACGCTGATGGCCATTTGCGATCCCGGCGACGAAGTGATTATTCCAGAACCCTTTTACACTAATTACAACGGATTTGCCATGGAAGCCGGGGTTAATATTATTCCCATCACATCTGGAATTGAAGATGATTTCCAGCTTCCGGCCATCGAATCCATTGCCGAAAAGATAACATCAAAAACCCGTGCCATTATGATTTGTAATCCCAATAATCCTACCGGATATGTTTACGCCAAAGAAGAGCTGCAAGCGCTTCGTCAACTGGCCTTAGACCATAATCTATATATTTTATCCGACGAAGTGTACCGCGAGTTTTTATACGATGGCAAAACCCACACTTCCGTGATGCATCTGAGCGGTCTGGACGACCGCGCCGTTATGCTGGACAGCGTATCAAAACGATATTCGGCCTGCGGCGCCCGAATCGGTATGATTGTCACTAAGAATCGGGAAGTAATTAACGCCGCTTTAAAGTTTGGAATGGCGCGTCTTTGCCCGCCGACCATCGAGCAGATGGGCACCGAAGCGGGTATTGACACTCCGCAGGCTTATTTTGACGAAGTGATAGAGGAATACAAAGAACGGCGGGATGTGATGGTTTCTCTGCTCCGGGATATTCCCGGAGTGGTGGCCCCTAATCCAACCGGCGCTTTTTATTTAATTGCCCGCCTTCCGGTTGATAATGCTGATAATTTTGCCCGATGGATGCTCACCGATTTTGAAGTGGACAACGAAACGGTTATGGTGGCGCCGGCCAACGGTTTTTACTCAACGGCTGGTTTAGGCCAGGATGAAGTGCGCATTGCGTATGTATTAAATGTAAATGATATTCGCAAAGCCATGCATATTTTAGCCGAAGCGTTAAAAGCGTATCCCGGTAAAACAAACTAAAAATAAACGCCCCTACTAAACTGTAAAAGCTTCGTAGGGGTATCCGAAAAATATGAGTTTTAATATTGAATTAAAAGCGCGTTGTTCAAACCTGGATCAATTTGAGCAAAAAGCGTTACAATTGGCCCACACATTTGACGGCCTCGATAAGCAAACCGACACTTTTTTTACTGTTCCGAAAGGGCGTTTGAAATTACGTGAGTCTTCGCTTTACGGAAACTTCCTTATTCCCTATCTTCGGCCGGATGAACGTGGTCCCAAACGCTCCGATTACAGTCTCTTACCTGTGTCGGAGGTGGCCAGTACTAAATATCTTTTAGATAAAATGTTCGGCATTCTGCTTGTTGTTCAGAAAGTACGTAAAATATATCTGTTCGAAAACGTACGCATTCATCTGGACAGAGTAAAAGAATTGGGAGAATTTATTGAATTTGAAGCGGTGGTTGAAAAGGAAACAGAAATTTCTGACAGCCAGACAAAACTGGATACGCTCATCCGGTATTTTGGAATTACCAAATCTGAGTTTATCGACCGGGCCTATGTCGATTTACTACAAAAATAATTTCATTTAAACATTTCCAGGTCAGCAAACCGGCACAAAGCCTTATCCGGTGGATAAGGTTACATTTTAATTATCTGTAAATTCTGTGACTAAAGCCGTACCGTTGCCGTTTCTTTTAGGAGCGCTAAGTTTTCAGAGCTTCGCCAGAGGAAGATAAAAACAAAACCTTATTTTATGATTATTCTGTTTTTTGTTTTTCTTTGCGCTCATTGTATTCTCGGCGTTTTATTATTTACTCTGCCCTACTTACTTTTACAGAGACGCCCCAATAATCTGAATTTCTGATTAATTATGCTCTGTAGGTTCTACGGCTAAAAGGTACTTATACAACCTTGTCGTTTGCTTTTTTATCTTTCAAATTCACTGTTTTATTTTTGGTATTATTTTTATATCTTTACTGAATAGAAAAACCTAAAGGATTGATATGATAGAACGCCTGGAAAAATTTTTATCAAAACACCTTCCGAATAATGATTTACAAAAAACAGACGACAGTAGCAATAGAATAAAAATCGCTACGGCCGCCCTGTTTCTGGAAATGGCCTATGCCGATTTTAAGATAGACCCGGCAGAAGAAGACCAAATCATTTCTGCCTTGCAGAGTCTTTTTGAAATAGATAAGTCGGAAATTAGCGAACTAATCCGGATAGCCGGAGAAGAACGAACATCTAAAACCGATATTTGGAGTTTTACCAGTTTGGTAAAAGATAAATTCGACCGCCCGAACCGGATTGCTATTCTGGAAAATTTGTGGCGGCTTATTTACGCGGATGGACGGGTGGATAAATATGAAGACGCCCTGATTCGGAAAATCACTTCTCTTTTAGGGCTTGATCACGGGGATATGATTCAGGCAAAATTAAAAATAAAATCGTAGATATTTTATTGCCAAATAAACGTGAAACACATTTAGAAAATGCATTTTTTAGTACGTTAATATTTTAGATTATAGATTTTTATCAAGTGGAGGTTGATAGTATGAGCAAGAAATATACCGAAATCGTGCTGGAAGGTAATTTTATGCTGGCAAAAGGGTTTTTGCTGGGTTTTCTTTCAAACGCTAAAGCGGATTCTAAATATTTTTTTCACCGTAAAAGCGGCATCCGGCGTGAGACTTTTAAAGAAATGCTAAAAGAATTTTTTGAACTCGACAATCATGTGCACGTTTGTATTGAAAGTGATTTGGTTGAACCGTTTAAAAAAGCCCTAAATCTTTATACGGAAATTACGGGCAACGTTCTTAAATCGGAAAAAGAAATTGCTTCGGCAAGTTTTACCTGTTCTTACGAATTTTACAACCAAGAGCTGGCTCAAAAGGCAAAAGCTATTTTTGAGAGCCTTCCGGATGATGTAACTCTGGAAAACTATACGCCTGTGGAAATAAAGGATGAAGAAGGACATGGCGTGGAAAGCTATGCACCGCTTCACGAATATGTCCTTCGTGCCAACGGAACGCTGTCGGGAAGCTTTGAAAGTATTATGGATATTTATCTGAAGATTAAAAAAGGCGAACTATCGGAATCGATAATTTGCAGCGATGTTGTTTTGTCATTTAAATAGTTTTTATATGCCACAGAGAACCCGAAGACAACGCTTTTACAGACTGGTTTTGTCCCCACGCGTACTCTGTGGCATTTTTTTAAACAATTTTCTATCTTAAATTTTATGGTACAATTAACAAAAATCACCGTAAAGATGCATGTTTAAATTTTAGAATTTGGTGTTTCTTTGTTATTTGGCGCTTGTATTTTGGTATTTCCTAAATTTCACTTTAGAAGTTTAGGTTCTATGCTTTCATTTCTTCAATCATTCGCGGAACCACATCAAATAAATCGGCGACGATTCCATAATCGGCCAGCTTAAAGATCGGCGCATCCGGATCTTTATTAATAGCCACGATATATTTGGATGATGACATTCCGGCGAGATGCTGAATCGCGCCGGAAATACCTACCGCTACATAAAGACTCGGTGAAACGGTTTTTCCGGTCTGACCGACCTGCTCGTCATGCGGGCGCCAGCCGGCATCCACCGCCGCGCGGGAAGCGCCCGTTGCCGCGCCGAACAATTCCGCCAACCCCTCGATTAAATGCCAGTTTTCCGGGCCTTTCATACCCCGGCCGCCAGAAACGATAATATCGGCTTCCGTTACATCCAGCTTCCCTTTTGCGCCGGAAATAATTTCTTTTACAACCGTTGTAAAATCTGCCGCGGCCGCTTCTACACTCACTTCTGCGGTTGTGGGCGCCTCCGCGGCGCTGTACACATTCGGGCGCACCGTAACAACTTTTACAGCGGAACTTAAACGAATACTGGCCAATACTTTCCCGGCATACATGGGTCGGATAATTTTCAGATCATCGCCATCCACTTCCACATGAGTACAATCAGTTGCCATGGCGGCATTTAAAATAGAAGCCGTACGCGGCCCCAAATCCTTTCCGGTGGAGGTGGCGCCCATCAATAAGACATCCGCCCCCTGCTTTTTTACCGCTTCAGCCAGAATTTTGGCATAACCGTCCGGAGAGTAGTTAGCAAGATTGTCATTTTTATAAAATACAACTTTCTCTGCGCCATATCGGCCAAGCTGGTCTGCCAGGTCGGTAACATCCGCTCCGATTACCGCCACTTCAAAGGGCTGCCCCAATTGTTTGGCCAATGCTATATTTTCGAATGCTATCTTCCGCAGCTGTCCTTCCCGCTGTTCCGCATATACTAATATTTTCATTTTTTATCACTCCTTTTTATTCTAAGCAAAACATTTGCGAAACTTCTTTTTAGTTTCGTAAACGGTTTATCTATCTCAACATCTTAAATCACCTTTGCTTCTTCATGTAAAAGACGCAGTAATTCGGGAACGGCGTCGGCGCTGTCGCCCACAATTTTACCGGGACTTTTTTCCGGCGGATAATTGAATTCCACCACCTGAAGCTGGTCGGCGCTTAATTCAGCGTCTATTTCATTAATCTGGATTTTTTTGGCCTTCATAATGCCTTTTAAACTGGCATAACGCGGTTCATTTAATCCGCGTTGCGCGCCGATTACCGCCGGGAGGCTGCATTCGATTATTTCATGGGCGCCGTCGATTTCCCGCTCGGCCGTCAGTTTATCGCCTTCCACCTCCAGCTTTACCACCACCGAAATCGCAGGGATTCCCAGTTTGGCGCCAAGCAGGGCCGGCATTTGCGCATGATCGTCATCGATGGCCTGTTTGCCCAGAAAGATCAGGTCGTAATTTCCTTTTTGCAGTTCCGTCGCCAGGGCGCCGGCCGTAACATTGGGATCGGTTGGAATGTTCTCCGCTTTAATGCGAACCGCCTTGTCCGCACCCATGGCCAGGGCGCTGCGAATGGCCGAATTAACCCGATCTGGTCCGAGGGAAATAACGGTCACTTCGCCGTCAAATTTTTCACGCAGTTTCAGGGCTTCTTCCACGGCAAATTCATCATATGGGTTTAAAATAAAATTAATATCGCTCTCATCAACGGTTTTTGCTTCCGTTAATTTGATGCGGGTTTCCGTATCCGGAGTCTGTTTAATACATACCGCAATATTCACTGTTTCCTCCTTTAAATAATTTATTATGCTTCAAACGGATATTTTTTTTCTTCGACGATAAAATCCGACAGTTTACTCATGCCTTTATCATTGTTGCTGTCCACCATTAACAGATTGCGGCGGACGCGGCGCCAGGCCTGATCACAAAAAATAGTACACATATTAATCTCATTAGCCGCCTTTTCTTCGCCCTTTTTGGTAATCAATGAATCCACACGGGAAATAACAGCAATCATGGCATACAAATCGGTGGCCGCATCGGCCAGACGTTTCTGAATCATTTCGCGGTAGATGATTTTTTTACCATTGTGCATCAGAGCCCGCTCTGCCGAAAAATGCAGATTTTTAGCCCAGGTTTCAAATTGCACCTTTGCCGTGGAAAGCGATTTATGCACATCCTGAATGCGTTCTGTACTTATGCGCCCTTTTATCCACTCGGCCGCATAATCGGTGAGTACCCCGTAGCCTTTGATGGGCTCTTTTAACGCCGTTCCGATTTTACGCAATACCTGTCCCCGCTCCTGAATTCCTGCCAGGGCGGTAAACATACGCAAAATTTCGTTGGTTCCCTCAAAAATCATATTGATGCGGCCGTCTCGCAAATAGCGCTGGTAGGGATACTCTTTCATAAATCCCAGTCCGCCCACCATTTGCAAACATTCATTTAAACCGATCCAGGATATTTCCGTGGCCCGTACCTTGCACATTGCCGATTCCAGCGAATAATCAACCTCGCCGCTATCTACTAAGCCGCTGGTTAAATAGATCATGCTTTCCGTGGCAAAAAGGTCGATGGTAATCTGCGCGACTTTTTCTTTAATCATTTCGAACTCAGACAGGGTCTTTTTGAACTGTTTACGCTGACTAATGTGGCCCAACGCTTCCTTTAAGAGTACCTTTAAAGCGCCAATTGAACCGCCGGCCAGGCCAAGCCGACCGTTATTGAGCACATTCATGGCGATTTTAAAGCCTTTGCCACGCTCACCCAGCAGGTTTTCGATGGGTACCTTTACATCTTCAAAAAAGACTTCTGTTGTTGAAGAGCCTTTTAAGCCCAGTTTATTTTCTTCTTTACCGGAAGTAACCCCGCCCATATCGCGGGTTACTAAAAAGGCGCTGATTTTATCCTTTTTCTCACCGTTCTTATCAATTATTTCCTCTTTGGCAAAAACGGTGAAGAAATCGGCAATGCCTCCGTTGGTAATCCAGATTTTGCTGCCGTTCAAAATATAAACCCCGTTTTTATCATCACGGATAGCGCGGGTTTGAATTCCCGCCGCATCCGACCCGGCGCCCGGTTCCGTTAAACAGTAAGCGGCCAGCATTTCGCCGCTACTTAGTTTGGGTAAATATTTTTTCTTTTGCGCCTCGTTGCCGTAGAGAACCAGCGCTTTGTAACCGATTGACTGATGGGCGCCCAGCGTAATCGCCAACGAGGGATCGACGCCGCCGAACAACTCAAACATTTTGGTGTAAGCCGTTGCCGACAAGCCGAAGCCGCCGTATTCTTCCGGTACACTCAGGCCCATAAACCCCAGTTCTTTTAAGGAATTTAAAACCTCATCGGGGATTTTGGAATTCTCATCGATTTTTTCGGAATCGATATTGTCTTCCGCAAACTTTTTAAACGTATCCTGCATCATTTTTAGATCTTCAGCCTCTTCGGCCTCCATCTCCGGATAAGGAAACACCAGTTCATCCAGTAGTACGCCGCTAAATAGCGCTTTTGAAAAACTTGGTTTTGTTTTGTCAGACATTGTACACTCCTTAATAAGCCATTTAAAGTGCTGGCTGCGGTTTGTTAAACTTTAGTTCCCATAAAATCCTTTTCCCGATTTCTGCATTTTTAACAGACTTTTTGACGGGGTAAAACGTTTTCCGTAAGAGTTTGTATATTCCTTTAAAATGGTTACGATTTTATCGATGCCCTCGGCATCCGCATATTTTAACAATCCGCCGCGAAACGGCGCAAATCCGGTTCCGAAAATCATACCCAAATCCACATCGCGCGCCCGGCCGACAATGCCTTCGTCCAAGCAGCGGGCGGCTTCGTTAATCATAGGATAGACACAGCGCTGGATGATTTCAGTTTCATCCAAAATGGTTTTTTCTTTGATATCGATAAATCCGTCGATACCGTCATCGTATTCTTTTTTGCGACCCTGGTATTTATAAAACCCTTTCCCGTTTTTCTTGCCGAGACGATTCTCATCCACCAGCTTTTGCAGTAAGTCGGATTCTGCCATGCGGTCGCCCATGCTAACCTGCAATATTTTAGCTACTTTTAACGCGACGTCTATGCCCACTTCGTCAAACAATTCAATGGGCCCCATAGGCATGCCGAAATTCACCAGCGCCTTATCCAGATTTAAAATACTGTTTCCCTGCTCCAGCAGCGAAACCGCTTCCACCATATAGGGCAGTAACAAACGGTTGACTAAAAATCCGGGACCGTCTTTAACTACAATAGGCGTTTTGCCCAGTTTTTTTGTCAGGTTAAATACCGTTGCAATGGCTTCCTGCGAAGAGTCTTTCCCTTTGATCACTTCCACTAAGGGCATACGGTGCACAGGGTTAAAAAAGTGCATCCCCACAAAACGTTCTTTATGCTTCAGCGCTTCCGCCATTTCGTCCACCATTAACGAAGAGGTGTTTGTGGCAATAACGGCGTTTTTAGTAATTTTTTCTTCCAGCTCCGCCAGCACCATTTTTTTGATTTTAATATCTTCTATTATTGCTTCCACCACGATATCGGCAGACCGGAATCCACTGTATTCAACAGTACCGGTGATTCGGTTCATGATTTGTGTAAACTCCAGCTTACTTATGCGGCGTTTTTTTACTTTAGGCTTCAGGACTTCCGCCGCCTGCTGGTAGGCCTTGGCCACCGCTTCGTTACTGATGTCCTTTACCCGTACCGGAATATTTTTAGAGGCAAACAACTGCGCGATTCCACCGCCCATGATTCCCGCGCCCAGAACAGCCGCTTTGGAAATATGCGCCCCTTTAAGCTCCGGATTGTCTATTCCGTTTTCTTTCTTAATCTCTTCGGTCCAGAAAAAGAGCTGCACCAGATTTTTGCTGATAGCCGTGGGAATCAGGCTGCCCAGAGCGCGCGCTTCAATTTCCAGTCCTTCTTTTAACGGAATATTATAGGTTTTTTTGATGGTTTCCAACGCCAGCGCCGGCGCCGGATAATGTCCGTGCGTCTTTTTTAACAAGGCCTTCTCGGCCTGTGAAAAAATAAGGCTGCGGCCGGCCGGCGTTTTTTCTAATAAAACATTGGCCGCTCCTTTGGGCTTACGGTGTTCCGTATACTTTTTCCCCTTCCCGGCCAAAATCTCTCCGGCAAATTCCAACGCTTTTTCCTTTACCCACTGCTCCGGAATAACCTTGTCGGCAATACCCGCTTTCCAGGCGCGTTTCCCATTGAGGCCGCGTCCGGTTAAAATCATATCCAGCGCGCGCTGCAAACCAACCAAGCGCGGCAACCGCTGTGTCCCTCCCCAACCCGGAAGAATTCCCAGATTTACCTCGGGCAGGGCCATCTTTGCCTTGGGTGAATCGGTTATCAGGCGGTAGTCGCAACAAAGGCTCAATTCCGTTCCGCCGCCCATGCAGGCGCCGTTGATTACGGCAATCTTGATAAAAGGCAGGGCTTCAAATTTGTTAAAAACCTGCTGCCCGGCCCGGCCGACATTATAGCCTTCTTCTTCGCTGCTAATGGACTGAATTTCTTTTACATCCGCTCCGGCGATAAAGATGCCCTGTTTTTTACTCATGAACAGAAGGCATTTAATATCCCGGCGTTCTTGCAACGATTCGATGGTTGTTTTAAAATCCTCCATAACCGGAGTGCTGAATTTGTTTATTTTTTCATCGGGCAGATCAAAGTATAAAATGCTTATTCTATCATCGATTTTTTCTATGGTAAAAGCAGTGGACATATTTCATTCCTTTATGAACGTGTTAAATTACATTGTTTCTAAAATAAACGCCGCGCCCTGTCCGCCACCGACACACAGCGTTGCCAGGCCGGTTTCCTTTTTGCTGCGCTGTAATTCTTTTAAGAGTGTCAAAATAAGCCGTGATGCCGAAGACCCTACCGGATGTCCCAGAGCTATGGCGCCACCATTGACATTGAATTTATCCATCTCAATAGCGCCGAGTGCTTTATCCATTCCCAGGTATTTTTTACTGAACACATCCGATTCGAAAATACGCAGGTTGGCGATTATCTGCGAAGCAAAGGCTTCGTTCATTTATATGCGATCGACGTCTTTCATTTCCATTCCGGCGCGTTCGAGCGCCAGTTTGGTGCTATATGCCGGCCCCAGTCCCATCCGTTTCGGGTCTAGCCCGGCAAAGGCAAAGGATTTAATTTTACCCAACGGCTTATACCCCATAGCCTTTGCTTTTTCTTCTTCCATTACCAAGAGCATGGCTGCCCCGTCGGTAATTTGGCTGGAATTCCCGGCCGTTACGCTGCCGTTGCGGCGATCGAATACCGGCTTTAGTTTTGCCAGCGCTTCCATGCTTTGTCCGTTTCGAATTCCGTTGTCTTCGCTGGTTATCTTCGTGTATCCCGGCGGTACCGGAATGGGCATTATCTCCTGAGCCAGAATGCCTTCTTTGGTGGCTTTTTCCGCCAGGTTATGGCTGCGCATGGCCAGTTCGTCCTGCTCTTTACGGGTGATTCGAAATTCTTTTGCCAGCAGTTCGGCCGTATCACCCATATTGTACCCGCAAAAACCGTCGGTTAAACCAAGTTGTAAGCCGATAATCGGCTTTAAAAAAGAGCCTTTTAATTGCGAAAAAAGTTTTAATTTTTGACCGATGGATTTAGCCCGGAATAATTTACCCATCCAGTCCGACGCCTGCTCATTCCACAATAGCGGAATTTTAGACATGCTTTCCACACCGCCGGTCATATAGGTGGTGCCATGCCCGGCCTGAATGCGGTACCAGGCATCGGATACGGCCTGCATGCCGCTGGCACAATTACGCTGAACGGAAAATCCCGGAACCTGTTCCGGCACTCCGGCAAACAGGGCAATAATACGCGCAATATTGGCCGCTTCCGGCGGCTGGGCCACATTGCCCACAATCACTTCATCCAGTTCGGCCGGATTTAAATTTAAACGTTCCAGCAGTTCGCGCAGAACCAGCGCGCCCAGCTGGTGTGCGGTTATTTCTTTGAAATCCGTATCAAATTTTACATAGGGCGAGCGAAGCCCGTCTACGATTACTACTTCTTTCATATAATCCCCTGTAGGTTAAAATGCTAATAAGCCCTTTACGATATTGTCACACGATTGCTCGCTTGCTTCTTTAATGGAATATCTGGCATCGCGTCCCAAAATCCATTGACGCGCAACTTCGTCAATGGCGCCGAAAATAAATATCTTGGCAATATTGGTATCCATTTCCGGACGGAAAAAATTGATTTTTTTCCCCTCGTCTAAAATGCGGGCAATCATATTCAGGTAATTTGAAAATTGCTGATTGTGATAATCTTTAAGAAATTTGGAAGACTGACGCAGTTCTACCTGAAAGACGCCGGAAAGCTCAACATCTTCTTGGATCAACTCAAAATAGACATGGATAAAGGTTTTGAGCTGATCTAAGGGATCGCTGATATCTTTTAACGCTTCTTCGAAACGGTCCAAAACGTGTTTCATTTTATATTCGAACAAGGAAATGAGAAGATCGTCTTTATTTTTAAAATATAGATAAATTGTGCCGTCCGCCACGCCGGCTGCGCGGGCTACGTCTTTTACATTTGCCGTATAAAACCCTTTTTTGGCAAAGACTTTTACGGCGGCTTCTATGATTCGTTCTTTCTTTTTTTGTTTCGCTTCTTCCCTTTTAGAGGCCACACCATCTCCAATCTGAATGAATGCTCATTCAATATATGAATTTATAACGCAATTGCAAAGAAAAATATTCTTCCGTTTTGATAAAGAATGTTTAACATTCGTGATCATCCCTATGGATTTCTGTAGAGATGCTTTTCATGTTTTAGTGTCTTTGTAGTAAAAGATCCGTAAGCGGTTGTTCCGGTCGTTTCTCTATCGAAGTAAAATCATTTTTTTTCGCGCAGTATGTTCCCCGGCCTGTAATTGATAAATATAAATCCCCGAAGCCACCAGCGCGCCACGGTTGTTTTTTCCATTCCACCGTACGGTGTGTTCACCGGCTGTCTGGGGTTTCTGTATCAGTGTAATTATTTTTCGTCCCAATAGATCAAATACCGTTACCTTTACCGAACCGGCTGCCGACAGGCGGTAGCGAATCGTCGTACTCGGATTAAACGGATTCGGATAATTATGATAAAGCTTGAATTCTTTTGCCACAGAGGGATTTGGCGCTTCACCAATTCCAACCAGCACATCTGTTTGGGCGTCGTCGATATACAAGGCACCTTCTCTTTCTGCGCCGGCAAGCTGGCGAACACCAACAGCCTGAAAAAACACTTCCCCATTACCGCCGATTTGGCTTAATGGAAAACGCACCAGTTTCCAGCCGTACCAGTTAAGGGGATCGGCAACAACGGACGCCTGTAAACTATCGCCGTGATCAAACCATAGTTCCAGAGTATTTCCGCTTACATCACCAAACACCCACAGACCGAATTCACTCGCAGAATCAGACCCCAATGAGGGGCGATTTATATTTTTAATCCGGCAATATCCGAGACTATCGTCACGAAACGCATACTTTAAAAGACCGGAATAATAGCCGTTACGTTTATAAACACCCGAACGGTAGAACGTTGTTTTGGCAGAATCGATTCCTATCGTATACGTGTCTTTCAACGGACCCAGCCAATTTCCTGCTTCTTCGAAAGGATTGATAACCGTACCGGAAGCATATTTATTCTTGCCGGTTTTAAAATCAACCCGCAACGTGTCTTTATAAATAAAACCTTCCTGTGAAGCAAATTCGGGATAAAGAAAAACCGTATACGAGGTGTTTGTGTTTAAATCTTTTTTCGGTTTAAACACAATGTTTGTATGATCATCGAATTGCTCGAAGCGTAAATTTGTAAAAGGAACGGATTCTCCCGTCTCATTACTGAGTTTTAAATTATCTGCTGAAAAGGTGGATGCATCCAGCTGATAGTCAAAACGAAGGCTAAAAGACATCGTTATTTCGATTCCCGTTTGGTTGTTTTCTGGAAAGGTACGGCCGGCTTTCATCCAGTTAAACTTACGGGTTTTTAAGGTGAATTTAAATGTATCCTGTAAACTAACCGAATACCTGTTTTCGATTTGCGGAAACACCAAAACGGTATAAATCCGGTCGTTTTTCAGTAATTCATCCGGCGTAAAAATTAGTTTGGTGTTATTGGCCTGCCATTCCAGCGTACCGTCCACAGCGGGTTCTATACGAAAGGCTTCGGCACCCTGTTCCGCTTTCATCCATTGGCTAAACGTAATTTCCATATGGGTGTTAGTAAAAACGCTGTCTTCCGCCGGAAAGTAGGAGACAATTTGCGGATAGTCGTGCGAATCGGCCGTTGTAAAATGTAGCATAAACTCGTTTTGGAGATAGGCGCCGGAACTGCTTTGAACAGAATCGGCAATCTGTACGAGATACTCCGTATGTTCGGCAAACGCCGTATCCGGGCTAAAGACAAGTTCTCGGTTCGCTTCCCGCCATGAAACAGAACCGCTTCGATACGGTAAAATGGAAAGTGTGTTTTCCACCGAAGTGGTATTCATAGGGCGGCTAAATTCGATGGAAAAGCTATCGTACGTACTGAAATCAGCGCTGCTGTCTTCCGGAGAATACGAGCGCACAAACGGCGCTTTGTCCGGATCGGCCGTTAAAAAGGCGTCGGCAAAAACGGTTTTATTAGCTTGCACCGTAACCGAAACCGTATCGGTTTGGTAGTCTCCGGCGTCAAACACCACCCGGTAATCGCCGGGCTGAAGCGAATCGAATATAAAAAACCCGTTATTATTGCCGTCCGTGCGATAGGTTTGGCCTGTAGGTAGAAGGGTAATATCCGCATAGTTTACCGGTTTTTTTCTGTCATTTGGTAAACCGGTGTTATAGGTGTATGATACATTTTTGTTTTTATCCCGGGTTAGCCCGGCAATTACGCCGTAGGATGAAGGCTGCAAATTAAAATAATCAACAAACGCACGTACAATGGCCGTTGCTTCATGTTTACGATATTCCATGCTCTGCAAGCGCCAGGATTCCGGCACGTAATCATGGAATGAACCTTCCGAAAGAGTACCGGGCATATCCAAATAATTTAATACTCCCAGGTGATAACCGAGGTGTGAATAGTCGCCCCATACCCGGGCAGATGTTGTACGATTGGCCTTATGAATTTCCGGAGACATGATCTGACTCATTTGAACCGCTTCCTGGGTTTCCGGAATTCCATTTGTTTCTTTATAAATCAATACCGTGTAGTTGGATGATTCGTTAAACGCATTGCTGTGAATGGAGTGAAAATAGTCCACAGTATTGGCATTGGCCTCGGCGTCTATTTCGGAAAGGCTGCGATCGTCGGCATCCCTGTTTTGGGTACGGCTGATATAAACCGTAGCGCCAAGGTTTTTAAGAATTTCCCGAACACGCAGTCCCTTTGTCAGATTTCCTTCCGATTCCCAAAAACCGGTGGCGGGAATATAGCGGTCGTTTGCCGGATCGTGCCCGCCGTGGCCCGGATTAATATAAATTTTAATTCCACTAAAATCCTGGGACAAAAGAGCCCCGAGCATTAAGAAGAACAATACATATGTTTTTGCAAATAGCTTCATTCTTTATTTCCATTCCAGGCGCATTAAATAAATCTGTCCTTTTTCCGTATTGTACACAATTGTATTTATATCGTTTCCCCAGCGCGGGTAAAGTTCGATTTGGTTATGGGTTTCGGTAAGCTGAATATCAGTGCTGCCGTTTGCCTTGATTACATGAATTTCGGAGGCAATGATTTTTTGCCCGTCGTCTCTATCGGCCATATAAACGATATATTTACCGTCCGGAGACCAATGCGGCGCATTGATATTTCCCAGGGAGGAAATAATATTTCCTTCCAGGTCCGAAACATAGCAGCCGTCGCCTAATTTTTTAAACAGTAACCGCCGACCCGACGGAGAGAGCTCCGGCCAGATATAACTGCCGGAACCGCGCGGTTCTAAAACACGCTTTTGTCCATTTACAAAGAGAGCAATTTTTTGATCTTCAATAAAAACAGCCGGCCTTACCTGCGGCTCTTGTTTATTCTTACCCGTCGAAACAGGGGCGTCTGTTTTTAATTCGGAATTAAGCGTATAAACAATGTTTCCGTCCTTAAGCTGTTTTGGTACGGAGAGTAAACGCCTGTCTTTTTCCAAAATGGTTTTTTCTCTTGTTTGCGAATCGAACTTTACGATTGAGTAAAAACGGCGTCCGTTTTTAACGGTATAGGTTCGGCAGAGCACTTCGTTGCCGTCGGCGTTAATCGCCGGTTCATATCCCGCGCCAAAATCATCATTAACCGGAAACAGTTTTTTTTCATCCAAATGATAATAATAGAGTCCCCGGTATCCGGGTGTGGTGAAAAATACTCTTGTTCCGCTTTTATCCATTTGCGGGCAGCAAAACATGCCGTCGGCCGGGCCGGTTAGCATCTCTTCCGACACAACCCGTACATTCTGCGCTATTGCGGTTAGAAATGATATAAACAGCATCAGTAAAAACAACATTGCTTTTTTCATCTTTCCTCAGTTCTCTCTTTTAAAACGGTTTGGCTATGCGTAGTTTGGGATTTTGAAACGATTAATTTTCAATTTACTACTAATTTTGTTTAATGCTATAAACTTCAATATTAGTACGTTACCCAAATTACGTATAGCCTTTGTTAGCGTTTCGTTATTTCTTTTTCAATCCATTTATCTACGAAATCCGTATAATTTTCAATTAATCTCGGAAAATCAAATTCTCTATCAATCGCTGGATTAAATGTCTTTTTTAGATGATGATTTGCGTATGGAAAAACCATTACTTCGATATTTTCGTTTTTCAGACTATCCAGTAGCAATTCATTCCTTTTAGTATTTATTAAAGCATCTCTTTCTCCAGATAAAACAACCGTTGGGATATTCAGATTTTTCCAATAAAAATAAAAATTTTCAGTTCTACCTTTCCAATAGAAACCATTAAATTCACTTTCATTAATATTTATTCTGTCGTGTAATCCGGTTTGATTCATAAAGGGATATTTTTGTGCATTTTGAAGAATGAACTTTTCAACGGACTTATAATCATTCCCATTTCTAATCATTTTTTCAACTTTCCTATGACTTTCAGCAACAATATGTCCGTTTGATTTTGAATTCCCTGAATTCACAACTCTTAAACTATCCGAATATGCTGCGGCTTCTGTTACACTTACAACTTCTGGTGATTTAGCAATGATAAATGATGGAATACTTGTCTTTGTAATAATTTTTGGCAGTAACATTGCCCCTTGACTATAACCCCAAAGTCCTATTTTACTTTTGTCAACACTTTCTCTTTTATTTAGTATTTCTAAACAAGCAATAGCATCTTCTATTAAATCATCATAATTTGAAGTATAATAATCTCCCGTTGATTTTCCATTTCCCCTTTTATCAAAAATTAGAACTTCAAATCCCCTTTTCGCAAAAAAATCAGCATCAAATACATAATCACTTTTAAGATTTGTTGAAGACCCGTGTAATAACACTAATGCAGGAAATTTTCCTTTTTCTTTCTGTTTATAAAAATCTGCTGAAAGAACAACATTATTACTTTTTATTGACAAAGT
>JAJRSO010000020.1 GCA_024278755.1 Calditrichota bacterium
GACTATGAACATCCGGGTTACGGCAGGCTTTCCGTTCGATTGGTAAAGGGGCGTCTGGAATTCACATTCAATGACATTACCACGCCGCTGGAACACTGGCATTATGAGGTCTTTAACGCTTTGAAAGGCCATGATGACGCTGTTGAAACCAAAAAGCTGCAATTCAGAACCGATGTAAAGGGCAATGTGGCCGCTGTGGAAGTGCCCTTTGAACCGGCGGTGGATAATATCGTGTTTCGCAAAAAACCGTCCGCCAAACTATTTGAGACCGGGTATCTCAAACAATTTACGGGCCGGTATGATCTTGCCGGAACGGATATTCGTATCGATTTGGCCGGAAATGCGCTCAAACTCATCGTTCCGGGTCAGCCGCCATATACGTTAGAGCCGTCGCTGGGAGATGAATTTGTTTTAAAAGAGTATTCAACCGTAAGCATTCGTTTTTCTCTGGATAAAAATGGAAATGTAGAGGCGCTACTTTTAAGACAACCCGATGGTATGGTAACCGCAAAACGTAAAAATAAGTAAGCAATGGTAAAATCAGATAACAGTTAAAGGAAGCCAAAATGACAAATGCAGATTTGGAACTAATCGAAGCCGCCCGGAAACTCATCCAAAAACGCTTTATCGAAGGGCGGCATCATATTGCTTCCGTACTCAGAACAAAATCGGGGAAGGTGTTCAGCGGGGTGCATGTGGAAGTGTATGTGGGACGCATAACGGTATGTGGCGAAGCCGTAGCCATTGGCTCCGCCGCCACGGCCGGAGATACGGACATCGAAACCATCGTGGCGGTGGATGAAACCGGACGCATCGTTTCGCCCTGCGGCATGTGCCGGGAAATGATCGCCGACTATTCCCCGCAGGCGGATGTCATTATACTAAAAGATAATGTGCCGCAAAAAGTAAAGATTGCGGAATTGCTGCCTTTTCAATACGAACAGTAGAGTTCTTGGAAATCACATTTTCATCGTCATTCGAGGTCCCCTGATGAGTTGGGGGACGGGGCAATCCACAAATTCTATTGGAGTTCAACGGATTCCCACGCCCTGATAAATCAGGGCTCGGAATGACGGTATTGTTCATCTCACAGAGTCCTGATGGGACAACAAAAAAGGATGATCTTTTATGGACCATTACGCAGAAAGTAAACGTCAGGATCACCAGCCGCCTTTTCTCACCGGACAATTAGGTTGGCGGTATCATCATATGGGAATTCCAACTACGGAACAAATGCCCGGTGAAAAATACATCGCTCATTTAAAAATGTATGTATCCGGTTTTGAAACCAGCTTGTACGGTATCGAGTGGATGCGTTTTGAAGAAGACAGTCCGGTGGCGGAAATTCTAAAAGCCAGCCTATTTGATGCCGGAATGTAACCAATTTTTTAAAAGTTTGCTGAAAAGCGAATAGGACTGAATGTGATTTCATAAATCGTTCAGGTTAGGTATTATCAATCTTATTTTTTCTGAGTGTGATTTGTACGGAGGTTGGACTTTTCGCGCAAGTGATTCAGCAAAAGTCAAACTCGGCTCTGAAAAGGAAGATACAAAAAGCGATAGAATCCGATTTCCTCATTTACAAGCAGACCGAAATGAGAAAATGAAACGAATATTATACAGATTTTTGCAGATTAAGATTGGTTGCTTTCGGAATTTTGTGTTATTTCTCCGTAAAATGTATATTTGAAACTAAAATACATTTTTTACAGGGAAAACTTTTTATGCAAACGAATATTGAGGATCTGAAAGAAAGAATTATTGCCAAGATACCGCAGCTTACAAAGAGTCAGAAACGAATTGCCAATTATTTTCTGGAAAACCCACAAATCCTTGCGCTTAATTCGGTACGCGATCTCGAAAAGGAATTGCAAACCAGTAAGGCTACCATTGTCCGTTTGACCCAGGCGCTGGGGTACAGCGGATTCCAGGAGCTAAAAGCTGCTTTTTTACAAAGCATGAAAAAAGAGCTGGAGCCCATCCAGCGCTATAAATCAAAGCTGGATATGAGACAAAAAAGCGGTAACACTTTGCAGGATGTGGTCAATCAAACAACATCTAATCTTCAACAGACTCTTCGTTTAATCAATGAAAAGGATTTTAAAAATGGGGTACAGTTGTTGCTTAAAGCACACAATATTTATACCATGGGGCTGGGAATCTCATATTATTTAGCGGATATCGCTGCATACCAGTTTCGACGAGTGTCCTTAAACGCCTATCAATTACCTTTTGGCCCGCAAAATTTTTCCGAGCAGTTAATAAACCTTTCGCCTAATAATTTAATTTTTGCTTTTTCTTTTCCCCCTTATTCGCAGGAAACCATTAAAGCGGCCGAATATGCCAAAGAAAAAAACATAACGGTTATTTCTGTAACGGATAAGCCAACGAGCCAGATAGTCAGTTTCAGTGATTTGTTTTTTCAGGTTTCTGTCGAAAGCACAACCATGTCTAATTCCATAATGGCCCCGATGGCCCTTGTGTATGCCCTGGCGTCAAAAATCGGCCACGATCTTAAAACAAAAGTGATTCAAACGATTGAGTCGATTGACCATGTACGAAAAGAACATTGATTTGCTGCCTGACCGACCGGTTTTAATTCCCGTTCTGATTAACAAGAATAAGCGCTAACTTTAGCTTGACTTCCTTGCGCGTTGCTGTGTATCTTTATTGTAACATTTGTTACAATAATAAATAAAGCAGAAACAAAAGGTAGGCAATTAGCTATGAAGATGCACCCGGTCATAAAACACTTTTTGGATACCACCGTTATTCCGGGTATTTCACGTGATGAAAGACAAATTGTCGACTACATCAAAACTAAATTGGATATCTGGGGGCTTGACTATACCGAAGACTCTGCCGCCAACGATGTTGGGGGAAACAGCGGAAACTTAATCTGCAAAGTACGAAACGGGAAGCCCGAAGCGCCTGTTCTTTTATTGGCGGCACATGTAGATACAATTTAGTATAGTAGTGAAAAACCGGTTATTAAAAAGGACCGTATTGTTACTTCGGATGGACATATTCTTGGCGCGGACGATCGGGTTGGAGTGACAATTATACTCGAAATTCTCAGGTGCATTGCAACACAAAAATGTCCGCATCCCAATCTGGATGTCGTTTTCATTGTTTCGGAAGAAATCGGTTTGCGTGGTTCGCGATTTTTGGATTATGATCTAATCGATGCAAAACTTGGCGTTAATTTTGACGCATCTGCCAGAGTAGGGCAGGTGGTGGTGGCAGCCCCTTCTAAAATACTTTTTGATATGGAATTTACAGGCAAAGAAGCACATGCCGCCGTTGCTCCGGAAAAAGGTATTAGCGCCATTGTTATGGCGGCAAAAACGATTATGGCAATAGAAAGAACAGACCGGCACCCGGATATCCTTTTTAATATGGGAACCATCGGTGGCGGAGGATATAATAATGTTATTCCGGGTAAAGTAAATATAAGCGGAGAAATCCGGGGATTTGAGAAGGAGCAAATAGAACGATTTGTAACACAGATTCAGATGGCGGGCAATAACAATGCCGCGGATATGAACGGATCGTTCGAAATAAAAGAAACGTATCTTTATGCCCCTTTTCACCTCGCCGATAATTCACAGATTGTAAAAATTACCGAACATGCAATTAGTCAAGCCGGAATCCCCTTTCAGCCAATACGTTACCGGGCCGGAAGCGATGCGAATATTTTTAATGAGCACCGGATTGCCTGTGTCAATATCGGGCTGGGGTATGCCAATAATCACTCTTCCGACGAGTTCATTACGATTGACGATCTGATCTCCGGCGTGCAGATTGGTAAAAATATTATTGCCCGGGCCGCAGACGTTTTGTAAAGGAGAGGATAATAAAATGAGAAAATGTTTGTTTGGTTTTTTGCTGTTTCTTTTCGTATTTGGCAGTTGTCAGCCGGATAACCCGTCGCTTCCTACGGGGAAATCCCGGCTTATTTTTTCCAATGCAACCATTCATAACGGATTAGAGCTTCCTCTTTATATCTATCGTCCGGAAAAATTTACGCTTCACTCGCCCATACTGTTTGTTATTCATGGCAATAAACGCAATGCCGAAACATACCGCAATCAATGGATCGATATTGCCGAAAAAGAAAATGCGTTGCTGGTAGTGCCTGAATTCAGCAGGGGAAAGGGTTTCCCCGAGGATATGAATTTCAATATGGGTAACCTGTTTTTAATGGATTCTCTGGATCATATCCTTTCGGCTAATCCGGAAACAGACTGGGCTTTTTCGTTTTTGGATCCCATTTTTGCCTATATAAAACAGATAAGCGGTAACCGTTCGAAAGGATATCTGATTTACGGACATTCCGCCGGCAGTCAGTTTGTACATCGCTTTTTATATTTTAAACCAAAGGCCAAAGTGTTGCGAGCGGTTTGCGCTAACGCCGGTTGGTATACCATGCCGGATTTTAAACAGCCTTATCCCTACGGATTAGAGAAAACACCCTGTACAAAGAGTGATTTAAAAGCGCTCTATTCTAAAGATGTAATCGTGCTCTTGGGCGAAGCGGATACCAGTCAGACATCCTCCTCTCTGCGGCGCACCCCGCAGGCCATGCTTCAGGGCAGGTTCCGGCTCGAAAGAGGGCGTCATTTTTTTGATATTTCAAAACAGATGGCAAAACGGCTTTCAGCGCCTTTTAGCTGGAAAATTCAATTTGTCCCGGGTGCCCGGCACAGCAATAAACAAATGAAAGCGGCCGCCGCCGTATTTCTTTTTGAACAGACTAAATAAAAAAGGGTGCTTCCCAATAAATCAAAGAATTAAATACGGAAAAATAAAATGACGGATGAATCGAAAAAACCGGGAATACTTTTATCTTTAATCCCAATTGTATCCATGGTCTTATTGCTACTAATCGGCTATGGAATATATCATATTAAAGCACAGGTTCTTTTGGTGTCGGCGGCAATAATAACCGGTGTTGTGGGGCTTATCGCCGGTTTTCAATGGAAAGATATGGAAGGCGGAATTGTGGAGAGCATCCACAAAGCTCTTCCGGCGGTTTTAATTATGCTTGCTGTGGGTATTATGGTCGGTTCCTGGATTTCTTCGGGAACGATTCCAATGATTATTTACTATGGTCTTAAACTAATTTCTCCGAAGTATTTTTTAGTTACGGCCAGTTTTGTATGCAGTGTTATTTCCATCGCCACGGGAACATCGTGGGGGACCATCGGAACTTTAGGCGTGGCATTTATTGGCATCGCCGCAGCGCTGGGAATACCGATGGGGCCTGCCGCGGGAGCCATTGTAGCCGGCGCTTATTTTGGCGATAAAATTTCTCCGTTTTCCGATGTAACGAATCTGGCGCCTGTTGCAGCCGGATCGAATCTCTTTGATCATATTAAACATATGCTCTGGTCTGCCGTACCCGCCTGGTTAATTGGACTGCTCATCTATTTTTTTTACGGGCTAAGCTTTGGAGAAGCCAATATTCAATCGGATTCGATGATTTTAATTACCGAAACGCTTCAGAAACATTTTACGTTTAATCTTTGGCTGTTGCTGCCCATGGTAATTGTCTTTTATTTTGCCTTTGCCAAAAAACCGGTATTGCCGGGAATGCTTCTTTCTTCCGTAACAGCGGGAGTTCTGGCCCTTATTTTTCAGGATGCCACTGCCACTGAAGTGGCTGCGGCGATGAACACGGGTTACTCCTCTTCCACAGGTGTGGCGGTTGTGGATAAACTGATTTCCCGAGGGGGAATGATGAGCATGATGGAAGTTCAGTTAGTGGCGTTTACGGCTTTTAGCTTTAGCGGAATTATGCAGAAAACCGGTATGCTGGATACTATTTTTAAGAAAATAGTGCGTTTCACGGAAAAGGTCTGGAGTTTGGTGGCAACAACCGTAGGAACGGCGATTTTAACCGCGCTGATAACCGGCAGCTCGTATCTTTCCATGATTGTTCCGGGAGAGCTATTAGCGCCGGCATTTAAGAAAAAGAATCTGGCCGCAAAAAATCTTTCGCGCATTATTGAAGAAGCCGGAGCCATTATCGTACCCTTAATTCCGTACAGCATGGCCGGTGTTTATGTAACCGGAACCATCGGTGTTTCGCCGTTCGAATATCTGCCATGGGCGTTTATGAATTATTTATCTGTGGTCATATTGCTTATTTTTGGCCTTACCGGTTTTTCGATGTCCGAAAGAATAACCGATGACGAAACGCAGATCGGGAGCTGATTGTATCCGTTCACAACCGGAAGGCCGCTCTAAATATTGATGTTGTGTTCTTTTATTTTGGAATACAGCAGGCGACGGTGAATTTGCAGACAATCCGCCGCTTTGGTTCTGTTGCCGTTGTTCTTGCGCAGCGCTGTTAAAATAAGTTCTTTTTCAATTCGATTTACAATATTTTTAAAACTCATTCCCTGCTCAATTGCATTTTGAATAAAGGCGTTAATTCCTGTTTTTTTCCCTTCCGTACCCAGCTTACCGATGGTAATTATATTTTTTCGTGCCAGAACCACCGCCCGCTGAATGACGTTTTCCAGTTCACGCACATTGCCCGGCCAGCTGTAGTCGAGCAGAGTTTGCATCTCTTCAAACGGAACGACAAGTTCCTGTTCGGCGCTGTATTTTTTCAGAAAATGCTTGACCAGCAGGGGGATATCCTGCGGCCGGTCGGAAAGCAGAGGCAGGTTAATGCGCACAACATTAAGGCGGTAATACAGATCTTTGCGAAACGTACCTTTTTCCACTTCTTTTTCCACGTCGGTGTTTGAGGCGGCAATTATGCGTACGTTTACTTTAATCGGTTCTTCTCCGCCGACCCGAAAAAAAGACTGGTTTTGCATAACGCGTAGAATTTTTACTTGCAGCGATTGCGGCATATTATTGATTTCATCCAAGAAAATCGTTCCGCCGTCGGCCAGTTCAAACCGGCCCTGGCGCTGAGATACAGCCCCGGTAAAGGCGCCCTTCTCGTGCCCGAATATTTCGCTTTCCAAAATACTCTCCGATAGTCCGCCGCAATTTACCTTAACATACGGTTTATCTTTTCGCAACGAATGGCGCTGAATCGCATCGGCAATTAGTTCTTTTCCCGTACCGCTTTCACCCTGGATAAGCACGGTTACATCCGACGGAGAGACCCGGCCAATCGTTTTAAAAATATCCTTCATTATTTTACTGCTGCCAATCATTTGTCCGTTTCCGGACTCCTGCTGGGTGGATACAATGCTCCGCAATTCCTTTACTTCGCCAACCAGTTCCGAAAACGCAAGCCCACGTTCAATAATCAGTAAGAACTCATCCAGTTCAAACGGTTTTTCAATATAATCGTATGCCCCGGCTTTCATGGCTTCAATAGCCCGTTCACTGGTACCGTAGGCAGTGAAAATAATAACCGGTAAATCGGAATTGAAAGTTTTAATTTTATTCAGTGTGGTCAGTCCGTCCATTCCGGGAAGGTTGATATCCAGCAGCACCAGATCGATATTTTCGGTTTTGATAAGTTCAACGGCGTCTTCGCCATTGCCTGCTTCGCAAAGTGAGTAGCCTTTAGTAGATAGCAGGTCGTACACATTTTTTCGCATTGGCGCTTCGTCATCTACAATCAAAATGTATTTGGCCGACATAGTTCTCCTTTATTTTCGATGTGCCTTCACCGGAATTTCAACTGTGCAAATGGTGCCGCGGGGATGATTTTTTTTAAAATAAATACGGCCCTGATGCGCGGTAATGATTTCATACGAGATAGAAAGCCCTAAACCAAACCCTTTGTCTTTTGTTGTAAAAAACGGATCAAAAATTTTAGCGTAGTGCTCCGGGGAAATCCCATCGCCGGAATCAATAATCTGCACAAGTATTGCCGATTCTTTTTTTACATATTCGGTTCTTACCGTAATCGTATTTCCTTCGCTTCCGGCTTCTACGGCATTCATAATAAGATTAATAAAAACCTGTTCCAGCGCATTTGGATCAGCCGTGACGGAGGGCAGGTTTTCGTCAAGTTCGGTGATTAAATTTATTTTTTTTAGCTTGTTGCTGGTCTGAATAAATCGGGTTGTGTGACGCAAAATATCGTTTATTCCGGCGGGGCGCAGGGCTGTGGAAATGGGACGTGAAAAATAGAGCAGCCGTTTTACCAGTCCGTCCAGGCGGTTGGTCTCGTTTACGATCATCTGCATTGATTCATCGGAGAGGGAAGCGGGAAGTTCCTTAACCGGATTATTTTTTAAATCTTTTTGCCACATCTGAATCCGGGTTTTCACAATGGCAAGCGGCGTTTTAACTTCGTGCGCCACGCCGGCCACGAGGCGTCCCAAAGAGGCCATTTTTGCTTTTTGGTTTAATTCTCTTTCCAGCTTTTCGCGTTTTTTATGTTCGCTGTTTAAGGCCTTTAACATGCGGTTAACGGATCGTGCTACATAATCCAGATTACCGGATAGCGGCCGAACAGCGACAGAATTGCCTTGTTGAATGGATTCCAAATCGGCGCTGAGTTGCTGGATTTTCTTTCGGACTTTCAGCGAACTGAATCCGGCTATCAGAAAACCGATAAAGGCCATAATAAAACCGATGTTAATTACTTCGCGTAATTTTAAATAGGGCAGCTCCCGTTCGATATGAATACGGGCCCAAACGGCTCCCACAACCTGTCCGTTCGCCCGTATGGGACGGGTGGAAAGCGGAAAAACGGCGGGGTCAAACTGGTGTAGCCGGGTGATGGATGTATCGGAATGAATGGTTTCCAGAACCTGTTCTTTAATAATGTTATATGAGCGCGGCGGCGGCCCGTATACCGGCTTGGGGGGAGGCGAAGTAGGATAGGCATAACCGAAAAATTTATCATAAGACGAAAGGAAAAAACCGCCCTCAATGCCCTTTGTACGGCTGAGAAGCATACCGGATATCTTTTTAAGTTTTTTGTCAATTTCATTGCTTTGATTTGTGCCAAGATTGGCGATATTAAACAAATCTTCTCTTTTAAGGGTGTCCATGGTCTCTTTGGCGGAAAAGGCCAGTTGCTGCGTAAGCACATCGCATAAAACCATATTGGTTTCCACCACCTGATCCTTCCATTTTTTAAGAGAGATGTAGATAAAAAATGAGAGGCTGCCGATAAAAAGTGAAAAGATTAGAGCCATGGTAAAGGCCCGTGAATGAATCCTGATAAATTGTAAATAATTACGCATTTCAAAATCTCTGTTACAACAACGAAATTCATATCAACAATTAATATGCCAGCTTTCAATGATAATGCTGTGTGTACAAATGGTTTAAAACAAAATTAAACGGGCTGATTTAACTCGATTTTATGAGCTAATATAGAACAAAAGCGAGGTGTTTTGCAAAAGTGAATTTTTAATAAAACCTAAATTGAGCGATTCTTGAGTTTTCATTGCGAGTGAGCGAAGCGAACGTGGCGATTTACGGTAAGATTGCCGCTCCCGATGCTTCGGGATCGCAATGATAGCTTGAAAAACGAGCTAAAGGAATTATCGCTCAATTCAGGTAAAAAAAGCTTATTTAAAGGGGCGTTTTTTTTGCCATTTAATTTTACTTAAATCGCCCGTTCTTTTGCTTGCCCGAAGTGAAACGTCTTTTTATCGCCGGAGGTTGTCCGGACGGTAAGCCTGAAATAAAAATATATTTATTATCTGGCATACAATTTGATAGTCATAAGCCAATAATTTTAAAAACGATTATTTAATTCTAATCGGGAGAAAATATTGGATAGACAAAAATTTTTATCCGGGAAATACGTTCTGTTTCTCATCATGGTCACAGGAAGTTTTTTGTTTACCTCCTGTGACTGGCTGTTTAACACGGATGGTCGTTCGTCTGTCGGAATCGATTCAAAAGGGGGCTATTACTATTTTGCCGATAATAGCAGTTTTTCAATTTTAATGCTGGATAAAAACCTGAAGCTTGTAAAAGAATGGTCCACCGAGGGTGTTTTGGATATAGGAACCCGTATACAGGGCATCACTTTTGACGGCACTTATCTTTGGATATCCGCCGCCAGTACGGTTGACCGGATCATGCAGCTTGATACCGGCGCCGATTCATTAATAGTTTTAAAAACGTTTAATGCGCCGCCCGATAAGCACGGAACCATTCGCGGAATTGCCTGGGACGGCAGTTTTTTGTGGGCCGTAAACAGCGGTTCCGTTTCATTTTCCATTGCGCCGGCACTATATAAGCTGGATCCGGCGGACGGACAAATTCTAATGGAGTATCCGCTCCCGGATACCGAACCCCGGGCGTTAACCTATGTGGGCTCAAACGGTGATGCTTATGAACGCGGGGCGGATACCGGGCTCTATTTTGCCGATGTAAAAGAAGATATGATCTACCGGTTTAATACCGATAAATTTGTTTTTTCACAAGCCTTTCCTGCTCCGGTACCGCCACGAGGCATCTATTATGTGTATCCGGTAGGGCTCACTTTTAACGGTACGGATTTTTGGGTGGTCAATTCCAGCTCTTATGGCGATCATCTTATTCAACTGAATTACAAGGGCGTTGAACGGGAATTACTGGAGTTGCCCTATAAAACACCTGGGCCCATTGTATGGGCATATAAAGATGTGCGTGCGGCTCCTCCGCTTGCGGTAGAGAGCGTTAACCCAAACTCAGGCACGAAGGGCGCCGCTCAGCAGATATCAATTAAAGGGAAAAATTTTAAACCGGGTTCGGGGCTTCGTGTTTCTTTTGGAGAAGATATTGTCGTAACGGCTGCCCGTTTTACAGATTTAAATACAATTACGGCGGAAATTACAATTGCTGCAGACGCGAAAACGGGAAAACGTAATGTTACGGTAACAAATCCGGATGGGCAAAGCGCCACGGGAGATTCTCTTTTTACCGTGTCCGAGTTGGACCCCTCGCAGGGGTATATCTGGTTTACGGATGGAAATAGCGATATCCTTTATAAAATGAAAATTGCAGATACAACCATTGTTCAGCAATGGAATCTGTTAGCGGTCGCGCCCGGAGGTTCTCCGCAGGGATTGGCTTTTGACGGCAGCGATATTTGGCTCTGTGCCGCCGGTTCGGACGATAAGATTATGAAAATCGATGTGTCCGCTTCTGTGCTTACATCTTCAAAAAGTTTTACCGCTCCGCCATCGGCTGCGGGTACCGCAAGAGAAATTACATTTGATGCCAATGGCGCCATGTGGGTGGCAAACAGTACGGAAAACAGTATCTATAAAGTGGATCAAAATACCGGCGCTATTTTGGAAACCCTTGCTACGCCGGGTTCGGAAGTGCGGGGCATTACATTTGCCGAAGGCCGATTGTACTGCAACGACCGTACGTTGGATCAGGTATTTGTTTATGATGCCGGCAACCAAAGCTGGTCAGTCGTTTTTGATATCCCGGTACCGCCAAACGGAACCACTTCAAACCGCTATTCAACAGGAATGACCTGGGATGGGGTTAATTTTTGGATTGCCAACAGTACGTATGAATTTGACTATTTATTCCAAATTTCCCCCGAAGGCAGTGTTATACGGACATATGAGTTTCCTAATCGCGGCCCGGCACAGGTTTCGGCGCTCATGTTCACTCAAAATTAAGGTATAAAAATGGTGTGTGTGTCTAAAATAAAATGGATGAGCATTTTTCTTTTGCTTACGGTGTTTCTCATTCCCAGGTCTGTAAAAAGTCAAATTAATTTTGGCGGTGATTTCAGAATGCGCTGGTACAAAGATCAGTTTCGTGAAGCGTTGGATAACCGGAGTACCGAAAATTATATGCGTTATCTGGCTCGTGTTCATAGCAAAATTCAGGTAAATCCGCAGGTAAATGTGTATATCGAGTTACTCTCATTTACCGAAAACAATCCTATTTCTCCGGTGCGAAATATCGCCGGTACCGGTAAAATGACCTTTGGGATCAGCCATTTGTTTTCCGAATTCATTCAGCCCGATTTTCTGTTTTTTGATGTGCTGCGTCTGCGGGTGGGGCGGCAGCAGTTTCCGATAGGAAAGGGGTTGTCGCTTGGCGAGTCCTACTATTTTGTGGATAAATTTGACGGCGCGCGTATTGATCTGGCGTTTAAGGAATTTAACCTTTCACTCTTTGGCGCCATAACCGGGCAAAATGTCAGCGATAACGGTCTGTATCCGGATCCCGGAAGCGACCAGATTTATGTTGCCCGTCTGTCCCGTCCTGTTCTGGAACAGAATGTTATGGTTTATGCCATATACCATAACCTGCGGGGCGTTTTTAATGACAGTTATATTGTGGGAGGCGGATTAAACGGAGATTTTTTCGCCGGCCGGCTCGAATATTTTGGTGAAGGCGCCTACCAAACATTTAATACGGCGCCCGGTCTTCCGGAAAAAGGAGGGTTGGGCTTAATGGGCGGTGTCAGCTATCGTACGGCGCTGGGTCCCATGCGCAGTGTTAAAATCGAAACTCGGTACGCCGCTTATCAGGGCGACGACGCCAAAACCGAAAAAATTGAACAATTTAGTCCGCTATATCCCAGTTTCTTTTGGGGCAGCCGGCGCGGTTATGTAAACGGTGAAATCGGTGGTGATTTCCCATTTAACGGAAGACATCCCGAGGGCAGCGGCATCTGGTTTTCGCGCATCTATTTTATTCCCAAATGGCTGCCGACGGTACGACTGCAATTTGAATTTATCAATGTGAATGAGTTTGTTAATAACGATAATTATAATTCGATGGACAATGAATTTGCCGTAAAACTATATTACAAATTGTCGTCACAAACGCAGTTGCAGTTTCGTTACGCGTTGGATATTCCGGACGACGAGGATAAAGACCTTAATGACAGCGGTTTGATCTCGTGGTCTGAAGACAGGGTCCGGATGCAGCGTTTTATGATGGAATACCGGGTAAAATTTTAAGCTTTCTGCGAAACAAAAGGACAAAAGAATTATATGAATCGGGAATTGATTATCTTGTTGGGAATGCTGGCAACCTTTGCTGTGAGTATTTTTAAACTAAAGGTGCCCGCAGGTATTTCCTTGATGCTGGCCGCTGTCGTCGGCGCGCTGATTGGCGGCGAGGGATTGCCTTTGCGCCATCTGGTAGAAGGTGGTTTTGGCTTTTTGGAAGCAATCCTTATCATTGCAACCGCTATGATATTTATGAAAGTAATGGAAGCAACGGGAGCTCTGGCCAGCATCAACGCGGGCATTCTGAAAACGTTTTACCGCTGGCCTACTTTGCTTCTTATGGTCATTGTTGTCTTTGTAATGTTTCCGGGTATGCTTACAGGCCTTTCATCCACTTGCATTCTGACAACCGGAGCTCTTGTGGCGCCGGTGCTTTTAGCCATGGGGATGCCCAAATTAGCGGTAGGCTCATTCATTGCTATGGCCGCCATATTTGGAGAAGTAGCGCCGCCCATCAGTATTCCGGTTATGATAATCGGCGGCGGCGTGGATATGCCGTATATCGGTTTTGCCAAACCGCTGTTTCTCGTCTCTTTTCCGGCGGCAATTTTTACAGCCGTTTTTTATCGCTACCGTTATATAAAATCGTTCGACATTGAACAGGTCTTATCCCGTTTAGACACAACGGTGTATCATAAATTCGGAATTAAACTCTTCCTTCCGCTGGTGTTTGTTGTAATTTATCTTGTGGGTGAAATCTCGTTTCACGATTATTTTCCGCACCTCGGGGTCCCGCTTATTTTTATGATTGGCGCCCTGCTCGGTATTTTTAGCGGTGAAAAATTTAATTTTCTGAACGTATCGCGTCAGGCGCTACGCAATGCCATGCCGGTAATGGCTATTCTGGTGGGCGTGGGTATGTTTCTGCAAATACTAACCCTGACCGGTGTGCGTGGCTATTTGGCTGTAAAAGCCCTGTATTTGCCCAATGAAATAAAATACCTTGCGGCGCTGCTTATGCCGTTTATGGGCTCTGCCTACGCGTCTGCTTCAGTAATCGGTGTGCCGTTGGTTTATGTATTCCTCGGTAAAAACGTACTTATTGTTACGGCTGTTCTCGTTGTCATGGCTTCGTTGGGCGACCTGATGCCGCCGCCGTCACTGCTTTGCGCGTATGCAGCGCAAATAGTAAAAGAAAAAAATCATTTTAAAATTTTACGAAAAAGCGCTGTTCCCATCGCCGTTACCATGCTGTTCGGGTTATTAATTCTTGTCTTCTCAGAAGAAATAGCGGCTGTGATATTTTAGAGGAAAAAGATATGATGTACTGGATTTATATTTTGATTATTTCGTTTCTTACCTTGGTCTTGTTTATTGAATTTTTTAAAGAAGAGAAATGGATAAACCAGGTTGCCCTTGCCATGGTTCTTATTACGTTTGTATTGCGTATCCTGCAAATAAAGTGAGCGTTTGATGAATAAAAAAAATATTGTTACCTATTCCATTTTGTGTGTGGCACTGTTTATTGGCGGTATGGCTGCCCATGATTTTTTGCAAATGCACGAAGAAGATGTTTTTAAACCCTCGGCCACGTTAACTAAAACAGGCCGTTTAGGCGATTACTGGCAGGGCCTTAAAGGCACCTCCAACGACAGTAAAATTTTTTATTTCGATAGCGGAAAACCCGGCGCCACCGTTTTGTTATTAGGCGGTACGCATCCCAATGAACCCGCCGGATTTATTACCGCAACGGTCATTTTGGAAAATGTCCGGATTACAAAAGGGAAAGCGATTATTCTTCCCCAGGCCTGTGAGAGCGGTTTTACCTGTACCGATCCGTTTGAGGGAAACCCGCGCTATTTTCATATAAAAACCAAAAGCGGAAATCGGAAATTCCGTTTCGGCTCCCGTGTGGCCAATCCGCTTGATCAGTGGCCGGACCCGCTGGTATATACGCATTATCCTTCGGGAAGTAAATATTCCGGATTTGAATCGCGAAATTTAAACCGCTCGTACCCGGGCCGTCCCGACGGTTCGTTTATTGAGCAAACCGCTTACGCCATCATGCAATTAATCAAAACCGGAAAGGTGGATGTGGCCTTCGATCTGCATGAAGCTGCCCCGGAAATTCCGATTATCAATGCCATCGTTTACCACGAGAAGGGCGAAATGATCGCACTAAATGCTGTCCTTAGTCTGGAAATGGAAGAACTGCGGTATAAACCGGAGCTATCGCCCAAAAACTTTCGCGGCTTAAGTCATCGGGAATGGGGTGACAATACGGACGTAATTCCCTTTTTAATGGAGACCAGTAATCCTATTCAGGGCCGGTTGCGCGGAAAAACCGATGAAGAATTAATCCTTAAAGGCATTAGCCCGAGATATAAAGAAGCGTTGGAATCGGGTGCGCTGAATATTGAATACTTGCCTTCGGGCGAACCGCTCAAACGCAGGGTCGGCCGTCATCTGGCGGGTTTTAAAGCAATATTGGAAGCCTATAACGAAGAATACCCCGAGAAACAGGCTTTGCTGGAAAATTTGCCGGATTATTCCGACCTTATGGAAAAAGGAGTTGGAGCATTTTTAAATTAACCTGAAATTATTCAAATAGAGAAGGGACAAATGATGAGAATGTCAAAAGTCACACTATTAACCGTATTTGTTTTAATGCTTTTTATATCTCTGCTGTCGGCGCAAAAGGCTTCTGCAGATAAAACGCAAAAATTTGAGCAACCCGTTTTAATTTCGTCCGCAGGACAAAGTGCCGATGTGAAGCTGGTGGGTATGCTGGCCAAAAAACGAAAGCTAAACGCAACGGTTACACCTATGGCCAAAGCGGCCGATTTAAAAGGGGTTAAAACACTGGTTATCGTACCTGGTTTTAGTTCTAAAGGGCTTGGAGCGGCCGGTGTAAGCCAAAAAGATGAACTGAACCGTGTCAAAAGTCTGGTGAGCGAAGCGCAAAAATTAAACATTCCCATCGTACTGGTTCATATCGGTGGTAATGCCCGCCGGAAAGGGAATTCGGATACATTTAATAAATTGGTTGGCGAAGCGTCCAAACAGATGATTGTTGTGGCGCAGGGCGACGAAGATAAGTTTTTTACGAATATTGCCGACGCAAAAAAGATTCCTATTGTAATCGTACCTAAAATTGTAAAAGCGGCAAAACCACTGGGGAATCTGTTTAAATAAATGACGCCACTATGAATTAAAGTTCTTAAGTTCTCAGGATATGAGCAATTTGGAGGCCTGATGTTTGTTTCACAAGTTAAAACGACAAAAGTTTTTTTTACCTTATTTTTAACGCTGTTTTTTTACGTTTCGTCTGTTCCTGCACAACCGGGCGGAATGGCGCAGGGGCAAAACGGGATGGTTGCCACGGCACATCCTTTAGCTTCGCAGGCGGCGTTGGACATTTTGAAAATGGGCGGTAATGCGGTTGATGCCGCCGTGGCAGCGGCATTTACCATTGGTGTGGTCGAGCCGGATGGTTCCGGCCTTGGCGGCGGCGGCGGAATGGTGATCTATCTGAATGATCACAAAGAACCGATTTACATCAATTATTACCAACAGGCTTCCGAGAAAATTAATGAACTGAATTACGACCGTAATACGGATCGCCATACGGCAAAAGCGATTTTAATTCCCGGAACGGTAGAAGGTTTAACCACGGCTCTGCGCCGTTTTGGAACCCTGCCGCTGGCCACCGTGATGGAGTCGGCCATTCATTATGCCGAAACCGGTTTTGAAATTGACGAAACTTTGGCAAAAATTATTCTGGATAATGTGGAAATGCTGCAAATAGATTCTGTAACGGCTTCCATTTACCTTGATGAAGGTTTTCCCCGGATGGAAGGAGACAGTCTGAAACAGCCCGAACTGGCAAAAACACTGCGCGCCATTGCCCGCTTGGGACGAAACGGTTTCTATGCTGGTCCGGTAGCCGCGGAAATTATCGCGCAGGTTAAAGCCGGCGGCGGCGTAATGACTCCTGCGGATCTAAAACATTATAAAGCGCAGGTTACGGTTCCGCTTCAGGGAACTTACCGCGGCTATCAGATACTTTCTGCAAATGTACCGCAATCGGGCACTACCATTATCGAATCATTGAATATGCTGGAAAATGTCGATCTGAAAAAAATGGGCCATTTTAGCGTTTCGGCGCCAACGCTGCATCTGATGGCAGAAACCTTTAAACGTACCTATGCCGATCGCTGGTATTATGTGGGCGATCCGCGTTTCGGATATGTACCGGTGAACGGCCTTATTTCAAAAGCGTATGCGAAGGAACGTTTATCGGATATAAACCGGTTTATGGCCGTACCCAAAAGAAACCGAAAGACAAAAGAGGGGAACCCCGGAAAATACGATCGTAAACCGGCCAGCCGGCGTAAAGCATCCAAACAAAAGTCCAGTGGTGATTTTCAGTGGAGCGATGAAAATCAGGAAGGTTCTTCCGGCGTCGACGCCTGGGCAGAAAACCTGATGGACAGCTTTGGCGCCACAAAGAAAAAAGGGCTGCCGCTGAAACAGGCTAAAATACAAACTTCAGACACAATTATCATTGACAGTCCGTCTTTTTCCCAGTGAAGAGGAGTTTGACGGCGGCCATACGACTCATCTTTCGGTTATTGATAAAGACGGTAATGCCGTGTCGCTTACACAGACGCTGGGCACTTTTTTCGGTTCCGGTAAAACCTATGCCGGAGTATTGCTAAACTGCGGTATGTCTAATTATTCCAGCACAGCCGATATCAATGTGGTTAAACCCGGAATGCGTCCGCGCAGCTCGATTTCGCCAACCATTGTATTAAAGAATAAAAAACCCTATATGGTGGTGGGATCGCCGGGCGCCGGACGGATTATCTCCACCGTAATCGAATTGATTGTAAATGCCATAGATTTTGGAATGAATGCGGAACAGATTAATAGCGCTCCCCGCTTTTACTGCCAAAAGTGGGATAAATATCTGCATCTGGAATATGGGATTAAACCAGAAGTGCAGGATAAACTGACGCTTATGGGGCATAATGTAAAAAAATATGAAACGCCGGATCTGTTTTTTGGCGGGGCGCAGTTAATTTTGGTGGATCAAAAAACCGGACTCTTTTTTGGCTCTGCCGACCCTCGACGCGGCGGTGTGGCGATAGGCTATTAAACGACGAAAGGGCGCATGTATTTTATCTTTTATGTGTTGGTTGGCGTTCTGGCTCTTTTAGTTGCGGAAAAAATTCTGTTACAGCAACATGTGCGGCGGATTGTCTGGCGGATTCATATAAACGGCTCCCGTGGGAAATCCAGTGTAACACGGTATATTGCCGCGGGAATGCGGGCCCGAAAAATAAAAACACTGGCAAAAATTACCGGTGTTCTACCTACTTTAATTTTATCGGACGGTACGTTAAAAACGATTAAGAGAAAAGGCGCCGCGCGTGTTCAGGAGCAATTGCGCCTGATGCACTTTGCGGCTCGCAATAACTATAATGCCTTTGTTTTGGAATGTATGTCCATAAAACCGGAATTTCAGAAACTGGAACTGCAAAGCTATAAACCGCAAATCTATGTACTAACCAATATTCTGGATGATCACCGGGAAGTTTTGGGTAGCACCCCCAGGGAACGTACCGCTGTTTATGGAAATCTGCTACCTGTAAACACGAAGGTCGTAATGCCAAAAAGCACTTACACAAAGGAGATGGAAAACTGGGTGCGCGCTAAAAACTGTCAAACTATTTTGGCGCGTCCGGTTTCAGCCAAAATTCCCGATGGGGCGTTCGCTGAAAATATAGCGTTGGCTTTGGCGGTTTGCAAACAAGCAGGCGTACCGGAAAAAATTGCCTTGCCCGCCATTTTGCGAGAAGCGCAAACAGATAATCAAAATGTTATTCCGTTTGGCGCGGCCGCTGATGCCTGCACTTTTATTAACGGATTTGCCGTGAATGATGTGGAGTCGGCAAAAAAACTGATAAAAAAATGGCAAAAGACATATCCGGAACAAACGAACACGGTATTTATTTTTAATTCCAGGTCCGACAGAGCCGTCCGCTCCCGGTTGTTTACAGACTGGTTTCTGTCTTTAAAAACTCCGTTGCAGATAATTTTAACAGGCGATCACCGGCCGTATGTGCGCAGAAGATTGCTTCTAAAGAAATGGCCGAAAGAGCGTTTAATCGTATGGAAACAAGAGGATGTGGCGCAGGCTTCAATCCGGCTGCGGGAATATGGATTTAAACAGACGCTGGTTTTCGGATTGGGCAATATCCAGGGAGAAGGCTTTAAAATTCTGGAACAAATAAAACGATTGGCAGAACAGTGATTTTTGAATATTTTTTTGTAGGTTTACTTATTGGTTTTGTTTTTTACGAGTTAACGGACATTTCTCCGGGCGGAGTGATTGCGCCCGCTTATTTTGCCTTGTTTATTGATGATTTTCAAAAAATACTGGTTACCTTATTTTTAGCGCTAATCGTCTGGAAACTGCTTGAGTTTCTGACGCGCCATTTGGTTTTATACGGTCGCAGAAAACTGTTATTGGCCCTGATTATTGGTTTTTCATTAAAAGTGGCAATCCGTTTATGGGTGCAGCCCAATCCTTTTTTTACGTTTGACCTGCAATCCATCGGTTACATTATTCCCGGGTTGATTGCCAATGAGATGAGCCGACAGGGGATGGTATCTACACTTTCGGCTCTGGGTATCGTTACCGTACTCATTCAATTTGTACTATTAATAACGCATGCGCTATGAGTGCGGGTTTTAATAAATATGGTCTGCTGTTTATAATGCTTTTGTCAGTAACGTCGTATTTTTTAGTGAAAAAATACGTTACCGTTCATGAAAAGCATCCGGCGTACGCTACTATGAAAAAGGCGAGTGCGCTTGCGGCTGATTGGTTTAAGCAGATAGCCATATTAAAAAAAGAGAGAGCCATCGTTGCCGATAATCTGTCGCAAATTCCGTTTAAGGAGATGATTGGCAACGATTATACGGTAATCACTTCCACACTGGGGTCGCTCGAAGCAAAGGAACTCTCGGCACAGCCCGCGTTTGCCGCTTTGATGGTTTCGTTACTTTTAAAGGCGGATATGGATTCAACTAAAAAAGCGGGTGTACTGCTGACGGGTTCGTTTCCTGCTTTGACTGTTTGCACGTTTGCGGCATTGCAAACCCTGCATATCCCCGCCATTGTTTTTAGCTCGTTAAGCGCCTCGTGTTACGGAGCCAATCAGCCCCTGGCGACCTGGCTGGATATGGAAACACAATTGCAGCGGTTCGGAAATTTGCAGTATAAAACATATTGTGTAAGTATCGGTTCGGAAAATGATAACGGTAGCGGGTTAACAGACGAAGGCCGGCAGTTGATTTATACTGCTGCGGAAAGAAATGAACGAGACCTGTATATTCCCGCTTCTCTTCAGGAATCCATAGAATACAAAATGGAGGTATTACTCAGAGAAAATGTCCAATTGCTGATAAATATAGGAGGCAATCAGGCTGCTGTTGGCGGATGCAGCCATGCGTCCACCATTCCGTTTGGTCTTAATTTTAAAGTGCAGACCTGTAGCGACAAAAACCGCGGACTTATTTTCAGAATGGCTGAAAAAGGGGTGCCGTTTATCCACTTACTACACATTAAGGATTTAGCCAGGAGATACGGTGTATCGCCCAGCGCCGGTGATGAGCAGAACGGGGATTCGGTCTATTTTTCAATTAAAACCGAACCGTTATATATGATTCTGGCCGTACTCGTTATCTCCTTTTTGCTTGTAATGTATAAAATGAAAAAAGAGATAATCAAACGGAAACAATATTGACAGCATAAAATGAATACCGTAAATTGAAATGAAACAATTGTTGCGTAAAAATAATAAATAGAAACACAAACTATCTTTTGAAAACCGGATAAAAATCGAAGGTGTGTTAAATAAGAACAGTATAAGGGCTGTTTGAGCACACTGTGAACTTGTTGTCTGTCTGAAAGCCAGAGAACACAGGTGGTTAATATGGCACAGTTTTTGAAGTCAACAATGGCTTACTAAAACAATTTCTTATTTGAAAGCAAATATTATAATTTTTAAGAAGGAGGTGTTTAAAAGTAATTGTTCTTAATAAGTTATCGCATTATGTAAACGAACTTTTGCAGGAGGACAGAATGTTAAAAAAAGCTACAGTAGTTGCATTATTTCTAATCGTATTTTCCTTTAGTATTAACCTGTTTGCGCAGGCCGGCGTAACTCCGCTGGTACAATCCAATTTTATAGATTCAACCGTGTATAACGGAATCTATCGCGGCGTTCAGACACAGTTTTTTATGGAGCCGACCACAGGGAATATGGTTGTTGCCTGGTATGAATATTTCTCTTCGGATGCCGTAAATCCCCGGCAGATTGCCGCAGCGACTTCCACCGATCATGGCGTTAACTGGACCGTACACAATCAGATAAACACCGGCGTAGGCGCCGGAATGAACGGAAGATATCCTACTGTTTGGGGCACATCTAAAACGCCGATTGTGGCCTATTCCGATCGAAATCCCGAAGGAACCAACCAGGACAGCCGACCTGTTTTTGCCACAGATGTTTTGGGATGGGGTGGCGGATTTTTTAATAATACCTTTGTAGACAATATGGATAAAGCTGATACCCTGCTTTATGGTCGCTATGTAAGTTGTGCCACCGCAAAGGATAACGAAAGTTTAGTGGCGCTGGGCGCTTATCATACAAAATCTGCAGATCCCGGGGAAGCCGTTTTTTACTATTTTTCAACCGACGGTGGCAACACCTGGAGCACTCCGCGCGTACCGGTTTCCGCTGTCCCGGCAGATACAAATACCGGGAAATGGGTTTCGGATCTATCCAGCTCCGGTTTAGGTGTTGGGCTTGGAACAAACAATTCGGCAATGGTTACAGCGTTGGCTCAGTTTGACGATGATAATGATGATTTGTGGCAGATTGTTTATTGTACTTCTGCGGATGCCGGGGATACCTGGTCATCGGTTGCCCTGATACCCGGAACCGAAGATCTGAGTTTCGAAAACTCCGATACCTACTTTAATTTTACCAGCCCAAAAATGGATAATGCCGGAAACTGGCACGTATTTGCCGTGGGTACCGATACAACCGAAGATACCGGTTCCTTCCCACAAAAATACAGAGTATGGGATTTCGCTTACAACGGAACCGACTGGGCGGTACATAAATTTTTGTTACCGAAATTAATTGACAATGGTCTGGTAGCCTGGGGCGATTATCCGCAAGATTACGAGCAACAATTCTGCAATACGCCGACTATGGGTCCGGACGGAACGATTTACTATACCTATTCCGATGTTGTGGATACTACTGGCGCCGCCGGTGATCCTGCGAACTTCAATTTTAATATGCGGGTGGTCTATTCCGAAGATAATGGCAACACATGGCTGGGACCCGTAAGTATTCTGGATAACTGGAAGAGTCCGTCCATTCAGGGCGCCGCTCCATATGCCGATGATAATCTGCATGTAGTTTACCGCGATACTTCCGCCAATCTCTATCACATGGCTGTGCCGACACAGAAGATAAAAGAACTGGCAACCGCCATTGAGAACGGTGTAGAAACGGAAATGCCCACTCGTTTCGAATTACATCAAAATTATCCCAATCCGTTTAATCCAACCACTTCCATTCGTTTCGATTTAAACAGTAATTCACATGTAAAACTCACTGTTTATAATGCCCTGGGACAGCGCGTGGCGACTCTGGTTGATAAAAATATGACAGCCGGATTTAAAGGCATTGTTTGGGATGCCGGCAATATGCCGTCCGGAACCTATTTTTATAAATTGGAAACAAAAGATTACTCGCAAACCAAACGCATGGTTTTAATAAAGTAAATAGATGATATGGAATCCGATCCATTGTGTTCGGATTCCCTTTTAAAAAGCTTTAAATGAACGCAGGAGACAACCATGTTAAAAGCACGACTAAGGCTTACATGGAGCATTCTTTTTCTTTTAAGTGTTTCGGCTCTCTTTGCCGGAACTACAGGTAAAATTATGGGAATTATCACCGATGTTGATACGGGTGAACCGATTCCGGGAGTTAACGTAGTAGTAAAAGGGCAACCGTTTGGCGCTGCGACCGATTTGGACGGAGCCTTTATTATTATGAACCTACCTCCGGGGTATTACGATTTAAGCGCTCAAATGATTGGATATGGCGAAGTCATTCAGAAAAATATTCAGGTTGTTACCGATAAGACGATTTCGGTCAATTTTGAAATGAAAGTTACGCTCATCGAAACCGAGGCGGTTGTTGTTGTTGCCAAGCGTTCCATGGTGCGTAAGGATGAGACGAACAAAACGGCCGTGCTTGATTTTGAAGTCTTTTCTGAAATGCCTATTCAGGAATTCGACGAAGCCGTAGCAGCGCAGGCCGGAATTACAACCGATGAATCCGGCGATCTTCATCTTCGCGGAGGACGTTCCGGGGAGATCGCGTATATGGTAGACGGTATTCTGGTTCAGGATCCCTTTTACAAAAGCGGGGCGAGTGATATCAATCTGGACAAATATATGATCCAGGAACTGCAGATGCAGACCGGAGCCTTTGGTGCAGAATACGGACAGGCCATGTCTGGCGTTATCAATATTGTAACCAAAGAAGGAAGAAAAACGAACTACTCCATGCGTTTTGAATATGAAAGCCCCTGGCTGGGAGATTCGCCTTACCGCAAACAAGACTGGATGCTTTCTACCGATTTGGTAGATATTCCGGCCGGCGAAGAAGATCTGTACCGGGATGCAATGCGCCAGTACGCCGAATCCGGCGATTCCACTTTTTCCTCTACGCCAACAAATTATGACCAAACCGGAGTCTCACAATTTGTGGTGGAACCTTTCGAATCCATTCCGGGATTGGGAAAATTACCAAAGCTTTTCGGGCAAACGCTGTACGGGATTAATAATTTTACTTTTTCGGGACCGATTCCGTTTTTAAATAAACTGTCTTTTTTTGCTTCGGCCCGCTATTCGAATATGCCGCCCTATCTGCCTTTTGGGTATGACGCCCGGCGTAATTTTAACATTAAAATCACGTATCGTATAAAAGACAATATGAAGTTGAATACGAGTTTTCAGAACTCCAAACGCTATTATAAACCATACAGTCATGTATGGAAATACCGACCTTTTGCTTTGGAAGACCGCGATGACACCGTTGAACGGCAGACACTGGAATTTGCACACACGCTTAACAACACCAGCTTTTATACGTTGCGATTATCGCACTACTATCACCGCTACTATCGTTATAACCCCAATCGTGAGTTTAAAATCAGTGATTATCCCAAAGAAATTTGGAGTGATTCCGATAAACTTGATTCGGTAATTGTAGCTGATAATTCCGACTGGAAAAAGGGTACCACTAATTCGGACGGGTTTTATGTTGCCGGTGATCGCGGTCGGTACGAAGATAATAAAACGTTTACCAGCGCTCTGAAATTCGACTATGTAAATCAAATTTATAAAGAACACGAAGTTAAACTGGGTTTGGAATATAAAGCGCATACCTTAGATCGTGATCGTTGGCGCTACCCCTGGGCGGGATCGGCCCATTATGTGGAAATTTACAAACATCATCCCGAAGAATTTGCAACATATGTACAGGATAAGATGGAATATGAACATTTTGTTTTAAATCTGGGCCTTCGGTATGATTATTTTAATCCGCATACAACCATGTGGCAGGATATTTATACGGCCGGATCGTTGGATGATGCCACCGGCGAATGGATTCCTTCCAAAGAGGTTCAGGCAAAAGCAAAACAGCACTTCAGTCCGCGCATTGGAATCGCCTATCCGGTAACGGAAAAGATGATTTTTCGTTCTTCATACGGCCATTTTTACGAAAATGCCAGTTTCTACAATATGTATAAACAACGAGATGTCGCTGCCGGCGGAATTCCGCTGGTGGGTAATCCATCCATCGAAAGCCAAAAAACAGTACAGTACGAATTTGGTGTAAAAACACAAATCAGCGACGACTGGTCTGTTGATGTGAATGCGTATTTTAAAGATATTACAAATTTGGCTGCCAGTACCTATATTACGGTCTTTCCATATAATTATACGGTATTTGATAATAGCGACTATGCCAGCGTGAAGGGAATTGATTTAACAATAGAGAAAAGAGCCGGACGCTTTTTTACCGGAATTTTCAACTACTCTCTGTCGGTAGCCAAAGGAAATGAGTCTGCCGCCAGCGACGGATATAACAACTACCGGGGAGTGGATGTCTCGCTTCGGCCAAATAAAGAGTACTATCTGGATTTTGACCGGCGGCATGATTTTTCACTAAATGCAATTTTTCAAACGCCAAAAGATTTTGGCCCTCCCCTGGCCGGAATGAAAGTTTTAGGAAACTGGAATACCAATATTCTGGTACAGGTTTCCAGCGGATTACCCTATACGCCGTTTGTGGAAGAATCTGCCGAAAATGTATTTGTTGAACGCAATACAGGCAGAAAACCATGGTTTGCAAATGTCGATCTACGTATTCAAAAAACAATGACCGTTGTAAAATCGGTTCGCCTATCGGCGTTTGTTGTCGTAAAAAATCTGCTTAACAGGCTTAATAATAATCTGATTTGGTCGCGTACCGGCACATCGTGGGATGCCGGTCCTACCAGTTCCCACAGCTATGATCGTATATATAATCCGGCTAATGTAAGCAGACCTCGGCAAATTTCCGTTGGACTTCGGTTTTTGTTTAAATCGCCCGGTCAGTAGTCAATATGGGTCGGTACAACTTTCTAATAACACTTAAGGAGATAATTGTGAAGAGAGCAGGATTAATTTTATTATTGATGATATCCTCTCTGGCGTTTGGAAAAGGGACAGAAAAGAGTGAACAAGATCAACCGTCCGGTGAAATCTCCAAAGCGGCAGCTCAGGGCCCCGACATTGCTTATGCAATTTTAAATAAAGGCGAGCTTGTGAACTGCTATATGAATTTTGGCGAAATCACAGATTCCTATTTTCAGACCGACTGGTACAATTTTATGTGGCCTAAAAGTAAAGGCGCCATTGCTTCAAACGACAATGCAACAGATGATATTTCGTTTATGTTTGCCCGAAAGGGAAACGTCATTGACGGTTTTACTGCGTATCGCCAGGAAGACTGGTCTCCCGTTCCGGGCAGTTGGGGCAGGTATCATGCCAAAGGACAGCCGGATGCACTAAAATATAACGATTATCCGCATCTTGCTGCCAGTGATATTCCTGCAACCTGGCCGGAAGGATATGATGATGAAGATGGTAATTTCGTGGAAACTCCGGGCGTGCGTCACTGGCCGGGTGATTTCCGTCTTGATATCAATCCCGCCTCACCCACCTTTGGTCAGGAAGTGGAAAATGAATTTCCGGCCGATCGGGTTGTCTATTCGGCTCTGGATGATCATAGTAATCTCACGTACGAACCGTTGGGTATCCGGTTGGACGTGCAGATATTTGAATATGGCCGTCCCTATGCTTCCGATTTTCAGTTTTACGAAATCACCATAACCAATACCAGCGATGCGCTGCTTGACAGTTGTTACTGGGGATACTATTACGATATTGACTACGGTGAGTATGAGGATGAAGCCTATTTTACATACAACAGTGGGCTGAATCCGGGGGATTGGGATGTGATTTATGAACTGGACCCTGATATTACCGATCCAAACGAATTTGAACGCGGTGTTTTTGGTCTTGGTTTTCTTAAAACGCCCAAAGATTTGGGAATTACCGATCACCATTATTATCTGGATACCGGTCCCACAACAGATGAGCTGTTGTTTCCCATTATGACCAGCGATCCCACCGATCCAAACATTGCCACAATTAAAGCCGATTATTTTCACGGTTCTAATGTGCGCCTCGATGAAAGTACATTTACACAGACACAATTTGGTTTCGACTGGGTATGCCTTACATCAACAGGTCCGTTTGATTTGAATCCCGGGGAATCGGTCAAAGCGGTGGTGGTTGTTTGCGCCGGCGACAATGTAGATGATTTTAAAATGAATATAAATATGGCAAAGGGAATGCTGGAGAAAGGTTACCAAGGGCCCAGCGGACCCAAGGCGCCGAAACTTTCCGCGGTCGGCGGCGATAAACAGGTTACGCTCTATTGGACGGATACACCGGAACACTCCCCCGACCCCTACAGCGGTGAATATGACTTTGAAGGATACCAGATTTTTCGCAGCAGAGATGGCGGCCAGTCCTGGGGAAAAGAAATACTTGACGGATTTGGGAGTTTGGTGGGATATGTACCGGTTGCTCAGTTCGATCTGGATAATACGATCTCCGGGCTTGATCCGTTAAACGCAAACTTTAACCTGGGGAACAATTCCGGAATCGCCCATAGCTGGGTAGATATGGAGGTGGAAAATGGTGTGGAATATGCATATACCATTATTGCCTACGATCGCGGTGATCCCGCATCCAATATTCAGTCCTTCAGTTCTTCCAAGGGCGGAAATAGCCTCGAAGATAATTTTGTTACGGTTATGCCAAAACCGAATCCGTTGGGATATGTTGATCCTTCGGTTACAGTGAATCATCAATCGGGATATGGTAAAGGAACCTTAAAAATAGAAGTCCTTGATCCGTCCCAATTAACAGATCACGCATATCAGATAGCATTTATCGATAGTCCCGCAACCGATTTTATGATTATCGATGTGGATGCGCAAGATACCATTCTTGCCGCTTTTCCTGTAAATACAAGCGAGATGCCTGTTTTAGATGGCTTTCGGATACAGGTTACTGCCGATGAATCGTTTGGAAAAGTAACAGCGGTTACGGATGAAAACGGGAAATCGGTGCAAACCGCAGATAACCCTGATTCTACCGGTTCCTGGTATGTGGATATCCTGCCCTGGCCAAGAGGCGGTTTTGATGCACTAACCTCGGATTATGAAATCCGTTTTACAAATCAGGGCTCGAGAGTCGCCACAGCGCTAAGCCTTAACCCGGAAGTGAAAGAGACCGTTCCGTTTGAGGTTTGGAATGTTACTTATGACGAACAGGTGTCGGCAATTGTAATTGACGATGGAGACCTGACATTCGAAGAGGGTGAACAAATATATATCGTCAACATTCCCTATAGTGAATCGGGGAAACAAATTGGCGAGAGCTATAGCCTGAACCTGTTAGAAGATATCCCTATCAAACTGGCCATTATGAATACATCGCAGGATCTCCAGAAACAAATCCCTGTGGAAGGTCAGCAGGTGCACATCTTTACAACAAGAGCATTTACCCCTTCGGATATGTTTTCCGTGACATTTTCCCATGCTTCGGTACGTACGGTACAAAAAAGCGAGTTGGATGAGATTCGCGTTGTTCCGAATCCTTACGTTGTCAATGCGGCCTGGGAAGTCGCCAAAAATGTCCGTCAGCTTCAGTTTATGTATTTGCCGCCAGAATGTGTCATCACCATCTTCACAACGCGCGGCGAATTAGTACGCCGCCTTAATCACAATGATGGGAGCGGTATTTTGAGCTGGAATATGACATCGGAATCGGGACAGGATTTGGCCTATGGTATTTACATCTATATTGTAAAGACGCCTGAAGGTAAAGAATTTATTGGAAAATTTGCACTTATTAAATAAATCGGGAGGATGCTCATGAAGCGCTTTTTTGGGCTGATTTTACTCTTTAGTATTTCCCTTGCTCAGGCATCTGAATTTCAGAAAGTCGGTACAACAGCAGGGCAGTTTTTAAAAGTGGAACCGGGCGCGCGTGCCATAGGAATGGGCGCCAGTTTTAGCGCGCTGGCCAATGATGCTTCTGCGCTCTACTGGAATCCGGCCGGAATTGCGCAATTGCATTCAATTCAGGGAACCTTCACTCATACGCGCTGGATTGCGGATATATATAACGGTTTTGCCGGGATCGTATTTCCTGTTGAAGAAAACAGCTCGGCTGGTCTTAGCGTACAGTATCAGATGATGGATGATATGGAGCAAACCACCATCAATATGCCAAAGGGAACCGGTATTTTCTTTGGAGCCGAAGATATTGCTATAGGTGTAAGTTATGCCCGGGCACTGACAAATTACCTGAAATTCGGAATAACCGGAAAATACATTTATCAGAAAATATGGAATGAATCGGCCACCGGAATGGCGGTAGATTTGGGTCTGTTGCTGGATACAGGTGTGCATGGAATCCGCTTTGCCATGGTGATGACCAATTTTGGTACGGATATGAAAATGGACGGGCGTGATTTAATTCGCGGGTACGACCAGAATGATGAGAGTATCATGAATCCCGATACCGAGGTAAAGCTTAGTACCGAAGCCTGGCCTCTTCCAACAAATTTACGTGTTTCCATTGCGGCGGATATATTAGGGAAAAACGAGGCTTTTATGAACAACGATAAAAACCGGCTCACGGTAATTATGGACCTGATGCATCCCAATGACAGCAGGTAACAATACAATATCGGTTTTGAATATGCCCAAAACGAAATATTCTTTGGGCGTATAGGCTACCGCGGCAATACGTATGAAGAAGGGTTAACTCTGGGCGCCGGCTTGCAGTTAGGTATTGGCAATGGCGTACACTTTCTTTTGGATTATGCCTATGCCGATTTTGGCGTCTTTTCTTCAGTCCAGCATTTTACGATAGGTTTTCAGTTCTGATTTCTGCAAACAACCAAAAGGTGTAAAAGCTCATTGTTTGTTTAAGACGATGAGCTTTTTTGTAAAGGAGAATTCTTTTTTCTAACTTACAGATTGTGAAAATGATGTTAAAACTAAGAGCCGCGCTTTTTCTATTTCTGTTATTTCAGTTTACATTTGTTACTGCCCAAACTGAAATTGTTTATTTAAACGCTCAAAAAAAAAGCGCCATAAATCCTGTTATAACAATCAGTCGGGTTAACAGTCGGACAAGCGAGATAAATGTAACCATTCCCGCAATCCGGGTTGCCGAATTCCGGCGTTTCGATAAAACATATAATAAAATTTTCCTGAACGGTTTTCGTACATTGGCCGGAGAGGGATTGCCTGCGCTGCCGGCATGGCATAAATTTATTCTTCTCGGGGACGGGCCGCTACCGAATGTTCAAATCACCGATAAGACGTATAAAGAATTGGACGGTTATACACTGGCTCCGGTGCAGCCTATGCCGCAGGAAGGGAAGACGGAGAGAGGAGCGCAATGGATTAAAGAGGAACAGTTGTTTGCCCAGGATGCCTTTTATCCAAAGGAAAATTACTCCTTAGGTGAGGTTCAAACGGTTCGCGGCCAAAAAATTACCCTGCTGTCTCTTTTCCCCGTTCAATATAATCCGCAACAAAAAAAACTAAAAATACTCGTTTCCTTTACGGTGGTTATTCAGACGAAAGACATTTCAGTGCAAAATACGAAAACCCGTTTTTCTTCATTCGCTTTTTCCGGACTGCTGAACCGCCTGGTACTCAATCCTGTTAGCGGCGCTTTCGGTTTAGCCAAAGAAGCGACTAACGTACTGGATGATGACGGGTTAAGTGGCTGCGATTATTTGATTATCACCCATCCGGATTTTAGGGAAGCGGCGGATTCATTGGCGGCCTGGCGCCGCCTGACCGGTTTGCGTACGGAAATTACCGATATCGATGAAACGGGCGCAACAGCGAATGATATCCGCGCCTATCTGCAAGGGGCTTACAACAGTTGGGATATTGTGCCCCAATATGTACTGTTTTTGGGTGACGCCGAATTTGTACCCACCAATTATGTTACACAGCATCCCAGTGACGGACAGGGCAAGATTGGTACGGATCTGTATTATGTTACCCTGGACGGGAATGATTTGCTGGCTGATATGGCTTTTGGCCGCATTCCGTTAAATACCACGCTGGAGGCTTTTGCCTATGTAAATAAAGCTATTAATTATGAAAAAAATCCGCCACATGATCCGGATTTTTACAATCAGGCGGAAATGCTGGCCTATTTTCAGGATGAAGATGATCCGGATACGGAGCCAAATGAACGAGACGGTTATTCCGACAGGCGTTTTGTGCTAACCTCCGAAGAGATGCGTGATTTTCTGCTTGCCCAGGGCTACAACGCCGAACGGATTTATTATGCCAAGAATGAAGTAACGCCAACCAATTACAGCAAAAGCTATGCAAATGGCGAACCACTGCCCGCTGCGCTTTTACGGGCCAATGGTTTTAACTGGGACGGCGATGCGTCTCAAATATCCGCGGCAATTAATAACGGAACTTTTTTTGTTTCACACCGCGATCATGGCAGTCGTTCGGGCTGGGGAGAACCCGGTTATAAATCGGGCAATGTGGCGGCGTTGACCAACGGCGAAAAACTTCCCTTGGTGTTTAGCGTAAATTGTCAGACCGGTTGGTTCGATAACGAAACTGATGATGACGTGTGTTCCACCTCCTTCGGTAATGAATGCTTTGTGGCGTATTGGATGAAAAACTTTCTGGGAGGCGCTATCGGAGTATTCGGTTCCACCCGCATCAGCTATAGCGGCTACAACGATGCTCTGGTAAAAGGATTTTTTGACGCTTTTTGGCCGCAGTTTTTAAATGACGGAGATACGCAGCCCATTATGGAAATGGGTCTGGCGCTGAACTATGGAAAAATGTACATGGCCGGAGAATATGCCGGTGGTTCCAAATTAACTGTGGAATTAGAAGAGTTTCATTATTTTGGCGATCCGGCAACACCCTTTCGCAACCGGGCGCCGCAGGAGTTTTTAGTAGAAACGCCGGAAAATCCGCGGCTTAATCAGACAGAATTGATCGTACAGACTGCCGTAGCGCATTCCCGGGTTGCCCTCGTACAGGATAACCGTCTGCTGGCAACCGCACAATCCGACCAAAACGGCCAGGCCGTACTACGTTTTAAAGCCATCCACTCTCGGAATCCTGTCCGGCTTTGTGTAACAAAGGCTAATTACCGCCCGTGGCTGAAGACTTTATCTGTTCTTGAGCCGCTGGGCGCCAGCCTGAGCTGTCTGTCCGCTTCCATTGAAGATCAGAACGGCGACGACGCGGTGAATATGGGCGAAGAGGTTTCGTGGAATATTGAGATTGCCAATAGCGCAAGCGAAGCGCTCTCGGCGATCAACTTGTCGCTGCATTGTGAAAATGCACAGATTACGCTGCTCGATTCGCTGGCTCAGATTGCATGGATAGACAGTGGGCAGAGCGCCCGCAACAGTGATTTACGATTTAAAGTTTCTGGAGACTGTCCGGCCGGGACCAATATTAATATGCAGTTAACAGTAGAAGCGGCGCCGAATGAAAAATTAGATATTCCTTTGGAGTTTAGTGTGCTGCAGGGCCTGCCGGAAATGGAAATCAACACATCGCTGATTGGCGTTTATGCGGATTCCTCCGGAGAAACCTTGCAGGAAACCATATTAATTTCAAACAATGGTTTTGGCGTTCTGGAGCTACAGGTAAAAGACAAGGCCAAGGAGTTTATCAGCCCGGGCGATACGCTTAATCTCGTTTGGGACATTGTGGCTAACGGTATCGGCAATATTTATGAAATCACAAACCCGGTTAACCTGCTGCGTTTCAGCACCTATATGCGTTTTTACGCGCCTTCCGAAGTTTACTTTTTCGTGTACGAAGGAGCGGATTTTAAGGGACTGTATCATAAAATCGCTCAGTCAACGCGTACTGTAACGGAAGCCGGTCAGGGCTATATCTGGTCTGACGTAATGAATACGCCGTTACAGGAAAACCGGTTTTACTATATTGGCGTCAGTTGGAATGGCGACGCGGCTGTATCGCGTATGAACCGGTCTGCGCCATTTGAACTATCCCTTGGTATGGTAAAAACCGGCTGCGTTAATCTGGGCGGTGTACCACCGCAGGACGAAGTGAACCAGGTTATTAATCTCTTTACGCCTTACTTGCAACAGCTGGAAACAGGACAGGGGGATTGGCTTAGCGGATTGCCCTTTTCAGCCAGCCTGAATCCCGGCGAAGAAACCGCACTTGTGCTCCGTTTGGCGGCCTCAGAGCCGGATACTCTGTTTGGTAGCACGCTCCTGTTTCTAAGCAATGACCAGGCCGTCGATAGTGTGTGTGTTCCGGTCTTTTTAAATATGGCGGACAGCGGCTTTGTGCTGGCGGCCCAGGCCGGACGCATACTTGGGGAGGACGGGATTGAAGGACTGTATCCGGGAAAAACCAGCAAAATCCCGGTTATTCTAAAAAATATCGGCACACAAACATTAAACGGACTTTCCGTACGTTTTGACTGTGCAGATACCTCACTGGAAGTGGACAACCGTCTGCTGGCCTATACGCATCTGAATCCCGGCGAGCAGGTTGACGAACAGACTTTTGAGGTTACAGTTAAGCCCGAAGCCCCGTTGGGTGAGAAACTGGATTACCGCGTTTTCATCCATTCGGAAAACGGATTTGATGACACGCTTAGTTACAGCACCCGTATTCAGTCCGGCGCCCCCCGCATAGAACTGGATAGCGATTCCATCCGCGTTACCTGCGCTGTTTTTAAGGATACGGTTCGGACAGCATTTAGTGTCCGTAATACCGGTTTCGGACCGCTGGAGATACAGTTGCAGAATCCTTTGCGCCGGAAAATCAACAGTGGTAGCCTGGCGGATAATTCCTGGTGGCCGGACGGAAGCGGTTTCGGCAATGTGTTGTACCAGATTGGTTCACAGAATCTGCTGGCCGCGCGTTACTATTTAAAAACAGACGGCCCGACAACGTTATATTTTTTTGTGTATGAAGGCCGCGAACTGAAAGGCGACTACATGCTCATCGGCAGTGCAAAAATGTCGCTGGAAGCTACTGCGGCCGGATGGGTTGAATCCCCCTTATTAAACTGTTCGCTAACAAGCGGTCGCTACTATTATATCGGTGTGAGCTGGCAGGGCAGCGCCTCCGTGGGTCGGGCCACGGAAACCGTACCCTACCAAACGGAAAAGGCGGTAGTCTATTCCAGCGCCTATAAACTGGGGAGCGCCCCGCCGCTGGCAGAAATCAATCAACCCTACAAAGTGTCTTATCCCGTTGCCCAGGAACTGATAACCGGCAGGGGGCTTTGGCTGGACTGGGACGAGGATTATTTTACGCTGATTCCCGGCGAACAAAAGAATGTGGCCTTGCGTTTTATCGCCACACAGCCGGAAACCACATTAACGGAACAGTTAACTATTCTCAGCAACGACCCGCAAAATGGAGTTCAGACGCTGCCCCTGGAGTTTGAAATAACGGCCACCGGCACCGCCATCACGGATGGAGACCATCTTTTGCCCAAGGAGCCGCAGCTTCAGCAAAACTATCCCAATCCGTTTAACAATGCCACCCGCATTTCCTATTCCGTCGGGCAGGCCGGCATGGTGCAAATCAGTATCTACAATATTTTGGGACAGCGCGTTAAAACCCTGTTGCACAAAAAACAGCAGCCCGGCCGGTATCAGCTGAACTGGCGGGGACTAAACCGCAACGGCAAGGCCCTTTCCAGCGGGTTGTATTTTCTGATTCTGAAAACGCAGGGAAAACAGCTCAGCCGTAAACTCATCTTACTTAAATAGAAAGCGACCCCTTATGCGACTCAGGTTTTTAGTTTATCTTGTTTTATATTTACCGCTGATTTTGACGGCGCAAAACCTCAAAGCGCCACAGGATTATTTCGGTTTTCAAATGGGCGCGGATAAAAAACTGATAGACTGGTCGCAAATTGAAGGCTATTTTCGCTATCTGGACCAGGGCTCGGACAGAATACAGGTTGTCGAACTGGGTAAATCCACCCGGGGACGGCCTTTTATAGCCGCGTTTTTTTCTTCCGCGGATAATTTAAAGAATCTCGATACCTACCAGACCATTCAGCAAAAACTAGCCTTCCCCTTTGATGTGGAACAGGAGCAGGCTACGCAGTTGATTGCGGACGGTAAACTGGTAATGTTGCTGAGCCTGAATATTCATTCCACGGAAATCGCTTCCAGTCAGGAATCGGTTGAACTGGCCTACGAACTGGCAACCCGCACCGATGAAAAGATAAGCGCAATACTGGATAACGTGATTTTGATTCTGATTCCCTCGCTTAATCCCGACGGACAGGAGATGGTAACCAAATGGTATCGGAAGCATCTCGGCAGCGAATCCGAAGGCGCGCGGCTTCCCGGTTTATACCACTATTATGCCGGGCACGATAACAACCGCGACTGGTTTATGTTTAATCTGAAAGAAACCCGCTTAGTCGCCCCCCTTTTATATCGGCAATGGTTTCCGGAAATTGTCTATGACCAGCATCAAATGGGCTCTGCGGGGCCGCGAATGTTTCTGCCGCCGTATAAAGACCCCATCAATCCCAATGTCTCTTCCGTCTTGCTTTCCGAAGTGAATATGCTGGGTAAATACATGACCTCCGAAATGACCGAGCAGGGATTTTCCGGCATTGTCAACGGTATGATGTTCAATTCTTATTTTGAAGGCACTATGTCCAAAACCCCGCTTTGGCACAACATGATTGGTATTTTATCGGAACTCGCCAGCACGCGCATGGCCACCCCCCTGTACTTTCCGCGGGGCAGTCTGGGCAGGTATGGCGCGGAAATCAGCCGCTATGCGCGGGGCGCGGAATTTTTAAATCCCTGGCCGGGCGGCTGGTGGCATTTGCGCGATATAATCGAATATGAAAAAGCAGCCGCCTATTCCATGCTGGGTTTTGCGGTTCGGTTCAAAGAAAAAATAATGTCTAATTTTTATAAACTGAATAAAGAAAACATTGCCAAAGGGCAGAGTAGTCCGCCGTACCACGCTGTAATTCCGGCAAAGCAGCACGATCCCGGTTCCGCGGCGTTGATGCTGCGGCGGCTCAAAATGGGCGGTGTGAACATCTATCAGGCGCAGGCGGATTTTACTTACCGGGGGAAAAAATACGAGCGCGGCGGTTACTTCATCCCTTTGGCTCAGCCGGCCCGGGCTTACATCAAAGATTTGTTTGAAGTACAAAAATATCCCGATTTGTTCGAATATCCCGGTGGTCCACCTTCCCGGCCTTACGATTTTACAGGCTGGACCCTGCCCCTGCAAATGGGCGTAAAGGCGTTTTTAAGCGAAGAAGCAATCGATGTGCCATTAAAGACTTGCAGCAATTTTACATTTGGCCCGCTTGTGCAGGAAATAAGCGAAGCCCGCTACTATCTGGCGGAAGCCCGTTATAACAATGCCTATGCCCTAATCAACGATTTGCTTTACGACGGCATAACGGTTTACAGAAGCGCACAAAACGGAGATACAGCGGCCGGAACTTTTGTTATTCAAAACAAAAGCGGTCTTTTAAAAAAGCTGAACGCCTTATCCCGAAAATATCAGGTACCGCTAAAGGGTAGCGCCGTCAACCCCGTGGTAAAAGGGTGGGATTTGAAACAGCCGCGACTGGCTATTTACCAGCCCTGGCGCGCCAATATCGACGAAGGCTGGACACGGTTGGTGATGGATAATTTTAAATTTACTTACCGTGTGGTGCATAATAACGATATTCGTAAAGGCCGACTGAACCAGAAATTCGACGCCATCATTATTCCCGAAATGAGTACGTCTCAGTTATTGGAAGGTAAAAACAAACGGCCCGATGAAAAAAAAGCGGCCGAACCGCTGATTGGCGCTGCCCGGATGCCGGAAAAATTTCGCGGTGGAATCGGTAAAGAAGGCGTGCAGGCCTTAAAGGATTTTGTAAAATCCGGCGGTACTTTAATTACCCTGGGGAAATCCTGCAATTTCGCCATCGACAAGATTCGCGTGCCTGCCGTGAATGTGCTGAAAAAGAAAAAGCGTAAAGAATATTTTGCTCCGGGGGCTCTGCTGGAAATGCAGTTGGATACTTCGCATCCGCTGGCTTACGGAATGGAATCGAACGTAGCGGTGCGTTTTACCAGTAGTCCGGCCTTCCGACTGCTCCCGCACAATCAGGAAAGCCTTGCCGTGGGGTATTTTAACGAAGACAATCCGCTATTGAGTGGCTGGCTGATTGGCTCATCCTTACTGGCCGGTCGCACAGCCCTAGCCGAAATAGCCGTTGCCAAAGGACGGGTCATTTTATTCGGTTTTCGCGTACAGAGTCGCTCGCAAACTTACGGAACCTTTAAACTGCTGTTCAATGCCATTTTGCGCAGCGCGATGACGCCGATAAATAAAAACGCAAGGAACTAAAATGTATCTGAAACGATTGAACCTGCTTTTTCTGTTTAGCGGGCTTCTGTTTGGCGCAAATTTAAAGACGCCGCTGGAAGAGAATGGTTTTACCCGGTTGTCGTCGCATACGGAAATGATGCGCTACTTAAAAATGCTGGACAGGCAAAGCGATGCGCTTCGTCTGTCTGTTATCGGGCAATCCGTACAGGGGCGAGAAATTCCCGCTCTTTTTTTTAGTCTTGATAAAAAAAATGCTGTTAAAAGCGAACAAAAACCGCTGCTACTCGTCTTTTGCCAGCAGCACGGCGACGAACCGTCGGGTAAAGAAGCGGCCCTGATACTGGCCCGTTATCTAACCGCGGAAGGGAAGAGTCTGTTGCAAAATCTGGATTTGATTATGGTTCCCCAGGTGAATCCCGACGGCGCGGAAACAGGCAGACGGCGCAATGCCAATAAAATGGATCTGAACCGCAATCATGTCATCCTGAGCGAACCGGAAACGCAAGCCCTGCAAAACCTGTTTTTGGATCGGATGCCAGAGGTGACCCTGGATATTCACGAATACAATGCCTTAAAAAAGAGCTGGCTGAAACAGGGGTATGTAAAAGACGCCGCAGAAATGCTGGGCGGAGTGACCAATGTAAATATCGATACGTCGCTGATGGTATTTTCGCGCCAAACCGTAATTCCGGCCGTGGGTTCCCAAATTCAGGCGGATGGATTTACCTTTCACCGTTACCTCGTCGGGTCGCCTTTTAACGGCGGCCGGGTCCGTTACAGCACAACCAATGTGAACGACGGGCGGCAGAGCATGGGTATTTACAATACGCTGTCTTTCATTATCGAAGGCAAACGCTACGGAGATGTGCTGAATAAAATTAAACAGCGCGTCAGGGGACAGTTTTCCGCGCTAAAGGCTTTTATCCGGGTTATCGGGCGGAACGCAAAGCAGATTAAAGAACTTGTGCGCCGCGCGCGTCATAAATGCATGCGGTCAGAGCCGGGTGATTTAAGCCATATTCAGATGGAATACTATGAAAACCCACAACAAAAAAGCGTTCGTTTTCCGGTATTTGAATTTGCCCGCTGGGCAACCGTTTACAAGGAACTGCATCCTTTTGCAGCGGATGTAAAAGTTAAGAAAAGCGTTCGCAAACCCTTTGCCTATATTTTTTCTCAGGAAGAAAAGGAACTGGTTTCCCTGCTGCAGAAACACCGTATCCGTATGAAAACCATAATGAGAGACACTACGTTGAAAGTGGAGACTTACAGAATTCTGCACGTTACGCCCGGCATAAATGAAGACAAATCTACTCTGGATGTGGATACGGAACTGCGGCTTTCCGAAAAAGAAATTCACGCTGGGGATGTGCTAGTGCCGCTCGCGCAGCCAGCGTCCGCTTTAATACCACTGCTGCTGGAACCGCAAAGCACGTTTAGTGTCTGTCAAAAGCGCAACGCTTTCAAATACCGTTTTAAAAATTATTTACAGGAAGGGAAAACCTATCCGTTGATGCGTTTACCCGCCCCGTTTAAGACGGAGCTGCGGTAGGATTTGTTTATAAAAGTTCGGAGAACCCTATGCGCCTAAAATATTTTGCCCTAATTTTTCTTTTCGTCAGCGCCGCGATGCGGCTTTCGGCCGCTCCGAAAGGGGGCATGAATTTTATCGACCTGCTGGAAATTCCTTCCGTAAGCAATATGATTCTATCGCCGGATGGCAGTAAGGTTCTGTTCAGTAAAAGCAAGGCCGACTGGGAAAAGAATAAACTCCTGCGCCATTTTTTCCGCATTGGGAGCGATGGCAGCGCTTTACTGCAAATGACCAATGGCAGCGGTAGCGAAAGCGGCGCGATATGGTCGCCCGACGGTAGCTGGATTGCCTTTGTTGATAAACGCAGCGACGACGATAAACGCCAAATCTATATTCTGAATAATTCCGGTGGGGAAGCGCTTAAACGTTCGGCACACGCCACTTCGGTTTCTAATTTAAGCTGGTCTCCAGACGGCGACTACATCTATTTTACGGCCCTGGAACCCAAAACAAAACAGGAAAAGAAAGACAATAAAGCAAAGAACGATGTGTTCTCGTTCGAAAATAATCTTAAGCAAAAACATTTGTGGCGTGTGCATCTTCCTACTCAGAAGGAAGAAAGAATAACGGAAGGTAATTTTTCGGTATTGAATTACCGGCTTTCGCAAGACGGCCGACAGATTGTGTTTACGCGGGCTAAATCCCGGGTGCGTGACGATTCTGATTACAATGAAATCTGGCTGATGAATGCCGACGGAAAAAAGATGAAACGTCTGACTCATAACCGGGTTTCGGAATACGGGGCGGAACTTTCACCCGATAAAACAAAGGTTCTATTCATTAGCTGGTGCAATGCGCAATTCGAATCCTATTATAATAATAACCTCTTTATCATGTCGGCAGAAGGTGGACAGCCCCGATTGATGATGGCCGAAATGCCTTATGAGGTGCAGCAGGCACACTGGTCTGCGGACGGACGGTCGGTGTATTTTACGGCCAATATGGGTGTGCACAGCGAACTGTTTCGGCTGGATGTGAAAAGCGGGGAATATACGCAGCTTACCGACGGACAACATGCCATAAAAGGCTGGGATTTTCTTCCCCAAAAAAAACGGCATCTGCTGAAATTCGATCAGGCCGATAATCCGGGCGACCTGTGGCTTGTGCAAACGGATAAAAAGACAACCCTAAAACAGATCACGCACATATATGATTACCTTGCCCGGGATTTTCAATTGCCGAGGCAAGAGGCCATCCGCTGGAAGGGAAAAGACAGCGTAACCGTAGAAGGGTTGCTCTTTTATCCGTTGAATTACAAAAAAGGAAAACGTTATCCTCTGGTGGTAATGACGCACGGCGGACCACGATCATCGGACAGATACGGTTTTGGCCGCTGGCGCACCTATATTCCGTTTCTTGCGGCCCGTGGCTATGTGGTGCTCAAGCCGAATTACCGCGGTAGTACCGGCTACGGGGACGCCTTTTTACGGGATATGGTCGGGCATTATTTTAACCAGTCCCATCTGGATGTGCTGGCCGGTGTGGATTATTTAATTGCCCGGGGGCTGGCCGATCCGGAAAAACTGATTAAAGCGGGCTGGAGCGCCGGTGGCCATATGACTAATAAACTGATTACTTTTACAAACCGTTTTAAGGCCGCTTCTTCCGGAGCCGGTGCGGTAAACTGGATTTCTATGTACGGGCAGAGCGATACCCGTAACCAGCGTACTGCCTGGTTTGGCGGAACCCCGTGGCAAAAAAACGCGCCCATCGAAAATTACTGGAACAGTTCACCGCTGAAAGACATCTGGAAGGTAAGCACACCGACCATCATCTTTGTGGGGCAGCAGGACCCGCGCGTACCCATGCCGCAATCGGTGGAACTCTACCGTGCCTTAAAATCCAATGGTGTACCAAGCGCATTGTACGTGGCCCCGCGCGAGCAGCACGGCTGGCGTGAACTACGCCACCAATTGTATAAAATGAATGTGGAATTTGCCTGGTTTGAAAAATACGTAAACGGTCGCGATTTCCAATGGATACAGGCGCCGCCGGCTAAGAAAGAAGATTAAAGGGTTTAGCGTATGCACAATAGTGATGAACACTCTTTTAAACGGGGATACATACAGAGATATAAAAACAGGAAAAATGGGTTATAAATAATGAATTTTAAAACAGCAGCGCTACTTATCGCACTTGGGCTGCAGGCCGGATTTGCTCAAATTGGTTCGATAGTGCAGTCCTTTTCCTGCCCGGCAGACCGTCCCACCGGCCTGACCTGGGACGGGCAGACTCTTTGGCTGGCGGATATCGGTACGAACCGGATTTACCAGATAAACCCGGTTGACGGAAGCGTTATCCGCTCCATTGCCGGTCCGGCGGGCGCCACTATTAACGGTCTGGCCTGGGACGGTTCCCGTTTATGGTGTTCGGATAACGGGGATGTAAATAAAATTTATCAGTTGTCCGGCGACGGTTCCGTTTTACACAGTTTCTCTCTGGAATCCGGTTCGCCGCGCGGCCTGACCTGGGACGGAAAGAATCTTTGGTACCAGGACAGCGGTTCGAATATGCTGTACAAACTGGATACCGTATCCGGAACTGTTGTACAGTCTTTTCCGGCGCCGAGCGGCAGCAACCGCGGCCTGGCCTGGGATGGAAAGTATTTATGGACTGCGGATAAAGATTATGACGAACTGTGCCTTGTGGACACCCTGCACAAAACCGTATTTCGTATTTTACCTGCTCCGGGTACGTATGCTTACGGTCTTGCGTTTGACGGTACTTTTCTGTGGAATGCGGATTACGAAACCGACCGTATTTACAAAATTCAGCTTCGGGGTACGGAGTCATTTACAGTATTTGATTCGCTGCAGGCCGATATCCGTTTTTCGGCCACCATACGTAATGTGGGTAGCGGCAATATGGATTTGTTTACCTATCTGGCCTGCCCGGTTAGCTTACCGTACCAACACCTGGATGATTCCCTGAATTTTCAGCCCTCTCCGGAATATTTCCATGCGGATAAATATAAACAAAAAATGGCTGTCTTTCACGACCAGCTGAGTTCCAACCAGAGCCGGGAATATCAGTATTCTGTTCCCGTGACCCTGCAAAATATAAGCTATTATTTACATCCGGACAGTGTAGGGACCGTGGCTGATATTCCCTGGGATGTTGTTAGTTTGTACACGCGGGATGATGATAAATATAAAATAAACGACCCTTTGATTGTTGCCGCCGTGCAGGAAGCTCTGGGCGGAGAAACCAATTATTACTGGCAGGTGCGTAATTTACACGATTATGTTTTGTCCCACATGGAATATTTACGCGACGGTAGTTGGGATCCGGCGCCTGAGATTCTGACAAGGGGCAATGGCTCCTGTTCGGAATACACCTTTTTATTTATTGCCCTGTGCCGGGCGGCAGGCATACCGGCCCGTTACGAAGCCGGCGGACATTTACGGGCGGAACTGCCTTATGATGATACCATTTTCCACCGCTGGGCTCAGGTCTGGTTTCCGAATATGGGCTGGGTGCCCATCGATGCGGATGCGGACGATAAAAATTTCCCTGCAAATCAGGCCCGGCATTTCGGCACAAGATTCAACGATTTATTTACAACCACACTCAGCGGCGGCGGCGAGCCGGGCTTAGGCTGGTCCTACAATGTGTATAACAGCAGCAGCGGCGGAAGCCGGGAACGCGCCAAACGGATGGAGTGGTTGCCCTACCTGACCGATATTCGGGGAGAATCCTCAGGTCTAATTACGCATTATATGACGGTTGTAAATTATCCGAATCCCTTTAATAATGCGACCCGTATTCTTTTTACACTTTCCCATCCGGAGTATGTTACCGTTTCTATTTATAATGCGCTTGGGCAGCGGATTCGTGTGGCGGATCAGGGATACACGGTACAAAGCGGACGTTTTGTATGGGATGGAAAAAACGACGCTGGCAGAGAGGTAAGCAGCGGAAATTACTACTATCAAATCAAAGCCGGTACGCAGGTAGTTACAGGTAAAATGCAGCTCGTTAAATAGGAGTAAATCCAAATGAAAGCGATTATCTGGTTTTTGGCAGGCGTCTTTTTGGTGAGTACGCTAAGCCGCGCGCAAACGACCAACACCGAACTAAAAGATGAAATAAAGAAAGTCCGAAAATATAATAAGAACCTGGAACACCGTCTGGATAAACTGGCCAAAGTCATTGACGATGTTCGCTGGCAGCAGCGTGTGGGAAAGGTCGCTTTTATCGATAAAATTTATATCACCGGTCCGCCTAAGCGCAAAGAGAAAAACCCCACTGCGCAGGGCGCGGGTAACCCGGTAAAATTCTGGAGTTACGTGTTTATCCCTAAAAGCGTTGACGATTCCAAAACATATCCGTTGCTCGTGTTTCCGCATGGCGGAGTACATGGCGATTTTACCACTTACTACACCCATATTATAAAAGAATTACTGACTCAGGGATACATTATCGTTGCGCCGGAGTACCGCGGCAGCACCGGTTACGGCAAAGCCCATTATCAAAAGATCGATTACGGCGGTCTGGAAGTGGAAGATGTTTATGCTGCGAAGAATCACATGCTTGAAAACTATGATATTGTCGATAGAAACCGAGTGGGGATCATCGGCTGGAGCCATGGGGGACTGATTGCCCTTTTTAATATATTTGATCATCCCAGGGATTATAAATGTGCTTTTGCCGGAGTGCCGGTAAGTGATCTGGTGGCGCGGATGGGCTATAAAACGCAGGGCTACCGTGATTTGTATTCTGCAGATTTTCACATTGGCAAAACCGCTTATGAAGATGTAAACGAATACCGGCGTCGTTCGCCGGTCTGGAATGCCGCAAAATTAAAAACACCTCTGCGTATTCACACCAACAGCAACGACGCCGATGTAAATGTACTGGAAGTAGAACATCTGATTCAGGCGCTAAAAGCGGAAGGTAAAAACTTTGAATATGAAATCTTTCAGAATATTCCGGGCGGGCATTCCTTTGACCGTCTGGATACGAAAAAGGCACGGCAAATCCGCTTAAAGATCTACAAATTTCTGGCTAAATATCTTAATCCGCCCAAAGTTTTAAAATCTTTAAAGGATATTCGGAACGCCGCATACAGGTAAGAGGTATAAAATGAAAAATCGAAAGACCTATTTTAAAAACAGTGTTTTAATTGTCGCCCTGTTTTTTTCGACAGTTTTAACGGTAAACGCCGCGGAAACGTATAAACTGCCCCCCCGTGGAGTGATTGATATTCTGGAAGCGTCACCGCCGCCGCGGGCTTTGTTGAGTCCGGACGGACGGTATTTACTGCTTGCAGAATATGAATCGATGCCCTCCATTGATTATATGGCTCAACCCTTGCTCCGCATCGCCGGATTGCGGATTTTGCCCTCCAATAACAGCGCTCGGCAGACCACGTTTTTTACCGGACTGCACATTTTGGATTTGCAGGGCAACAGCGAACAGGATATTTTGCTGCCGGAAAACGCTAAAATGGGAATGCCCCGTTGGTCCAACGATAATAAATGGCTGGCCTTTTTGCTTTACAAACAGGATAAAGTGGAACTATGGGGGCTGAGAATCGGGGAGACGAAGGCTCGTAAATTAAGCGCCCTACCGATTAATTCAACCCTTAGTCAGGGCTTCCGTTGGCTGCCGGATAATAAACATCTTCTTCTCACTGTGGTGGATGGGCAGCGTGGAAAAGCGCCCGTTGAGCCTCTGGTTCCTGTCGGGCCAGTAGTGCAGCAATCATCCGGAGAGGCGGCCAAGGTGCGCACCTACCAGGATTTGCTAAAAAATCCTTTTGATGAAACCTTGTTTAAATACTACTGTACCTCTCAGTTAGTACGGCTGGATATGGAAAAGGGGAATACGGAAAAACTGGGCGAACCCGGTATTTTTTTAATGCCCGAACCCTCCGGGGATGGAAAGTATTTACTGGTGCAAAAAATCAAAAAGCCCTTTTCCTATATTGTTCCGTATTACCGTTTTACCCGTACGATTGAGGTATGGAACTTAAACGGGGAAATTGTGCACCGCTTTGCCAAACGCAAACTGGCCGAAGCTGTTCCTTTGCACGGTGTGATTACCGGAGCGCGATCGGTTTCGTGGCGGCCTTTAAAAGCGGCCGAGCTTGTTTGGGTGGAAGCTCTCGACGGCGGCGATCCGCATAAAGAAGTTGCGCACCGCGATCGACTGATGTCATTGCAGGCGCCGTTTAAAAGTGTGCCTGTGGAGATTACCCGCATTCAAAATCGTTTCCGCGGTATCGACTGGCTGGAAGACGGTAGGCGTTCCATTGTATATGATTACGATTGGAAACGGCGCTGGATAAAAATATATCTTTTGAATAATTTTGAAAGCGGAACGACCGCTAAAGTACTGTTCGATTTAAACCGTAACGACCGCTATGCCTATCCCGGCGACCTGCTGATACAGCGCAACTCGAGGGGAGAATGGATTGCAAAAACAGAGGGTGACTGGATATTTTTAAAAGGAGACGGCGCATCACCCATAGGAGATCTACCCTTTTTAAACAGGTTCAATGTAAAGACCCGCCAAACAGAAACCCTCTTTCGCAGCGCCGAGGGCAGTTATGAAACATTTACCGGATTTGTACAGGGCGGGGAAACTAAAATCCTGACCCGCTTTGAAACCAAAACAGAGCCGCCCAACTATTATTTATCGGATTTAAAAACAAAAAACCGCCGGAGAATAACAAACTATCAGGATCCTGCACCACAGCTTACCGGTCTTAAGAAAAACCGGATACAGTATACACGGGCCGACGGAGTGCCTTTATCGGGAACTCTGTATCTGCCACCGAATTATAAAGAGGGGCAGCGGCTTCCTTTGGTTATCTGGGCCTATCCGCGTGAATATCGGAACGCGAAGATTGCCGGACAGATCAGAGGTTCCTCCAACCGCTTTACGTTTTTTCGCGGTACTTCACGGCTCTTTTTCGTCACTCAGGGATATGCCGTTTTGGACGGTGCGCAAATGCCGGTAGTAGGTGACCCGGAGACTATGAACGACACATTTGTGGAACAAATCGTAACAAGCGCTAAAGCGGCCATCGATAAGTTGGATAAAATGGGAATCATTGACCCTAATCGGGTTGGTGTGGCCGGACACAGTTACGGCGCTTTTATGACGGCTAATCTATTGGCACATAGCAATTTGTTTGCCGCCGGAATCGCTCGCAGCGGTGCGTACAACCGCACGCTGACACCATTTGGTTTTCAGAGCGAACGCCGAACCCTGTGGGAAGCGCCGGATATCTACTTTAACGTATCGCCCTTTATGCATGCCGATAAAATACATACGCCCATCCTGCTGATTCATGGGGAGGCCGATAATAATTCCGGGACATTCCCTCTGCAGTCAAAACGGTTTTTTGCCGCCTTAAAAGGCCACGGCGCAACAGCGCGCCTGGTGATGCTACCCCATGAAAGCCACGGTTACCGGGCCCGGGAATCGGTATTGCATGTTTTGGCGGAAATGTTTAACTGGTTTGATAAATATGTAAAGAATCGTTCGGTTCAAGCAAAATAACCCGATAAAGAAGAACAGTATGAACCCCTATAAAATAAAAGCAGTGATTCTTTTTGGTTCAATTACACTCCTGTCGTTAACACAACAAGCATTTGCCTGTACGACAGCTATCATTTCCGGTAACTATACAGTGGACGGACGTCCGTTGCTTATAAAACAGCGGGATACCGGTAAGCTGGATAACAAACTGATGTATTTTTCCGATGGAAAATATAATTATATCGGTCTGGTAAATGCGGTTGACACGTTAGGTAAAGAAATTTGGGCCGGGGCAAACAGTAAGGGGTTTGCCATTATGAATTCCGCTTCGTACAATTTGAAAATAAATGATACGACTTCGGCTAAAGATAAAGAAGGCGTTATAATGAAGCGAGCGCTGCAATCCTGCGCAAGTCTTGCGGATTTTGAAGCGCTTCTTCGTAAGTTACGCAAACCGTTGGGCGCGGAAGCGAATTTTGGCGTCATTGATGCCAACGGCGGCGCCGCTTATTATGAAACGGATAACTTTACATTTAAAAAATTCGATGCTACTGATCCAGAGGTTGCTCCCTTGGGGTATCTTATCCGTACTAATTTTTCATTTGCGGGCGACAGCGCCCGGGGATTGGGCCTAATTCGTTACCAAACGGCAGAAGAATTGTTTCGGCGGGCGGCAACAGAAGGGAACATGTCGCTCGGCTTTTTACTTAGAGATGTTTCCCGCAGCCTTAAGCAAACCCTTACCAAACGTAATTTAAACGAAATCATGCCGACGGATTCGAATGATACGCGCATGGTTCCTTTTCGTGATTTTATTCCCCGTTACAGCACTGCGGCCGCAATGGTTGTGCAGGGAGTGAAGAATGGTGAAGCAGCCGCGCTTACAACGATTTGGACGGTATTAGGTTTCCCTCTAACTTCGGTAGCCATTCCTGTTTGGGTTTCCGGTAAAGGCCAACTGCCCAAATTGCTGACAGCCGATTCTACCGGAAAAGCGCCCTTGTGTGAAATGGCGTTAAAATTAAAAGAGAAACTGTTCCCGCTAAGAAGAGGTTCCTATAAAAGTTACCTGGATTTATCGAAGTTGATAAACAGAGGAAAAAGCGGTATCCTGCAAAAACTAATGCCGCTGGAAATAAGGATCGAAAAAAAATCGCAACAATATTTAGAAAAATGGCGAAAAAAAGGTAACGGGATTTCGCCGGAACAGATTCGTGTGTTTAATGCATGGCTTGATTCGTATTTACGAAAAGAATATTCAACACGGTTTAACTGGTAACATTCCAGAGGCCCTTCCGGGGGGCGTTGATTCCGAAGGGAATTTAGTGTTAAATGAGATTTGGGGTATAAATGTTAAAAAAAGCAGCGTTTTTCTTTTTTCTTCTTTCACAGATATTACTGGCACAGGAAGAATGCACCATTGGTGTTGCTGCCGGAAAAGCGACCAGTGACGGACGGCCGTTGGTTTGGAAAACAAGGGACAATTCTTCTGAGCGGGATAATGAACTTGTATACAATACTTCTTATTCCATCCCCTTTCTGGAAATTATTAACGCGGGAAAAACATATGCCTGGATGGGATTAAACCGTTCCGGATTTGCAATTGTGAACACCGTATGTTCCGATTTACCTGTTACGGGAACAGGCCTTAGCAACGGATCTCTGATGCGCAATGCGCTTGGGGTTTGTTCAACGATAGCGGAATTTGAGACCTTTTTGGAACAAAATGATCATGGAAATACCCGCGGAAATTTTGGTTTAATTGATTCCGGCGGCGGCGCGGCGATTTTCGAAATCAGTGGCTCTGAATATTGGAAGTTTGACGCAAACGACAGCACACAGGCTGCTAACGCTTTTCTGATTCGCACCAATTTTGCAATTAACGGCAATGGCACGGATGGCTCCGGATATGAACGATTTAAACGTTCTTCAGATTTGATTGACGTTTTTTCTACCGGCGACAGCTTAAATTATAAAAGTATTTTACGTTATCAGATGCGGGATTTCTCTGATTATGATAGTGATCCGGTAGCCGTTCCTTATCCGGATAAATGGTACTCGTACCGGCCTTATGGGTATATTTATACCAATGTAAGCATTAACCGCTGGAGTTCCGTATCTGCAACGGTAATTCAGGGTGTTTTAACAGGAGAATCCGCTTTGCTTTCTACCATGTGGACCATGCTGGGTTCGCCGGCGGCAAGCGTAGCTGTGCCCTATTGGCCGGTTGGAGCAACACCGGAAAAGGCGGATGGCAGTTCTTCGGCGCCGCTCTGTGATATTTCATTGAACATTCGTTCGGAGCTTTTCGATTACACAGACAGCAAATACTATATTGATTCCTACAAATTACTTGACGGGGAAGGCGGCGGATTATGGTGCGATCTGTTTCCCGTGGAAGATTCTGTTTTCGTCGCCGGAGAGACCTGGTTAAACAAATGGCGTACAAATGGCGTAAATATCAGCGAAATGCTAACCGTGGAACAAACATACGCAGAGTATGCCTATGTTACTCTGCAGCAGGCCTACACGAAGCTGGTGACCGATATACCCGATCTAAAACCGGACGTTTTAGAAGGATTTCGTCTTTATCAAAATTATCCCAATCCGTTTAATCCTGTTACAACCGTTCGGTATCGGCTGCCGTCAAAAAGTAAGGTAGACTTAACCGTATACAATGTTTCCGGGCAAAAGGTGACGACTTTAATAAACGGAGAACAGAGGGCCGGTATTTATACCCATAAATGGAATGCCGGTAAATTGAGTAGCGGTATATATTTTTGCCGGTTAAAGGCGCAGACGGCGGACAATGAATTTACGGATTTTATCAAATTGAATTATATTAAATAAGGTTTTAGTTGTTTATGCCAGTTGTTAATCAACGAACATTCTTTTTAAGTTCTCTTTTTATTTTGTTTTTCGGCTCCTTACTCATAGCGTCAACCATCGGTATTGCGACCGGAAATAAAACCGTTGACGGCCGTCCGCTTCTTTTTAAAACAAAAGACCGTAAAGATAATTATCCTTCCGATGTTGATTACTATTCTGGCAGCGATTTATATTATGCGTATGTATTTCAAAAAAATGATGGGAATGACCATACCCGGGCCCGGATGGGAATTAATACGGCCGGTTTTGGCAGTGTTTATACGACCAGCGAAAATCTGAGCGGTGTCGGATTTGGCCCCAGCGGTTCGCAATTTGCAGCACTGGCTCTAAAACGCTGCGGCTCCATTCAACAATTCAGGGAACTCCTGGCCGAAACAGCGGGCGCCCGGGATGTACATGAACATTATGCTATTATCGATTCCAGCGGGTGCGGCGCTTTATATGAGGTAGACGGACAAACCCATGTTGAAATACCCATTATAGACGGTTACGGCGCGATGGCCAATACCGCAAAATATCATCCCAACGCCGGGCCGCCGGCATCGGGTTCCACCTCGCCGGAACGTGAAGCAAGGGTTAATTTTTTGCTTTTACACGGTCCTGAGCATGGTTTGGATTATCGTTATTTCGTCAACGAAATAATGAAAGACTATTGTACAACTCAGACCGATGAAGACAAGATGCCGGTGGGACAGTACAAAACAAATGCGGTGATTTCCCGCTATAAAACTGCTGCCGCCTGCGTGATAAAGGGCTGCCAGCCGGGGGATGATCCGGTTATGGAATCGATAATGTGGTTAAGTCTCGGAGAGCCGTCATTGGCAGTGGCGGTACCTTTTTTTACCCATACACCGACTATATTGACAGATATTCGGTGTGATGCGGCCGGCGACGGGATGGCCGGCTCCATCGACCGCATGCGAACCCTTATTTATGATTATTCCGACGGCCGATACGCTGACCTTTATGCAGACACGTATGCACTGGTTGATATTCGGTCCAAAACATTTTCCATTCAGGATAGCATGTCTGTCTCCTATGATGCACAGCTTCCCTTTTGGCGATCTTTAGACAGTGGGCAAAGACAGAAAGAAATGCAAATCTGGGCTCTGCAAATGCAGGAATATGGCAAATCGGCCTATGACTCTCTGTATCTAAAGATAACCGGACTGCAGGAAAGACGGGATGATTTTAAACAGCCGGATACCTATGAGCTTTATCAAAACTATCCCAATCCGTTTAATCCTGCCACCGTTATTCCGTATCGGCTTTCAAAAACCGGATATGTAGAAGTAACCGTTTTTAATGTGCTTGGAGAGAAACTGCGCACCCTGATAAGTAAGAAGCAAGAAGCCGGAAATCACTCGGTCATATTCAACGGTTCTTTGTTGCCGGGCGGCGTCTATTTTTATAAACTATCTACCGCGTCATTCTCTCAAATCCATAAAATGATTTTACTGAAATAGGCTCAGCGAATAGATATTAAACAGAAAGGGACTTTAATGAGTCAACGAAAAAAAATTTTTAATAGAACAAGACCGTTTGTTTTTTATATAGTAATCAATCTGCTGTTAACGGGCACAGCTTTAAAGGCGAATGAAATGGATAAACGATTGAATGATTTTTTTAAAAAAGAAAAAGTAACGATTCTGGTTACGGATTCCGGACTTGGCGGACTCTCCGTTGCCGCACATCTCGAGGCGAATTTTAAAAAATGGCATCCTTTTAAAGAGGTGCATATTATTTTTGTAAATGCGTTAGCCAGCGATACTTATTTTTACAATCAGATGAAAGACACGCAGGAAAAAGTATCTGTTTTTAACAGCGCGTTATTCGGGATGACCAAAAAACTGCATCCGGATTTGATACTAATTGCCTGCAATACGTTATCCGTCCTCTATGATCAAACAGCATATTCAAAGCGTACAAATATCCCGGTAGTAAGCATTGTCGGCTTTGGTGTGGACATGCTGAACGAAAAACTATCGGAGTTCCCCGGAAGCAAGGCCATTATTTTAGGCACGCCGACGACTATCGGGCAAAACGCACATAAAACCGGGCTCATTAAAAAGGGGGTACCGGAAGACAGAATCCGTACACAGGCCTGTCCGATGCTGGAAAGTGAAATTCAGAACGATCCCAACAGCGATATGGTTTATACGATGATCGAAATGTTTGCCGATGAAGCGCTGGATACTCTGAAAAGCGATAAAGAAAATGCGCTTTTGGTAGGTTTGTGCTGTACACATTATCAATATGCCGCTCCTGTATTTCTAAAAGTATTTTCCGAAAACAGCAATCAAAAGACAGTGCTGGTGGATCCCAATAAACGGATGAGTACGTTTATTTTTGAACAAACCGATAAGCAGCGTTTTGAGGCAACCAAGCGTGTTGTCCGTGTTGTTTCTCAGGCTAAACTTAGTCAGGGGGATATTAAAGCCATTTCGGAAATGATTGAACCGGTATCCCTCTCTTTTGCCAAGGCTTTAAAAAACTACATCCGGATGAAAGACTTATTTACCTACAAAAAATAAATACAGGTATAAAATAATTGCATGCCCTGCATTTTTCGTATGTTCTTTTGAGATTTAATCTGTGAAAGAAAAAGCGTATGCCACATGAATCCGGCGATCAACGTTCGGCGCCCTCTGTCCATATTATTGTCAAACCCGTTGGCTCCGTGTGTAATCTCAATTGTACCTATTGCTTCTATCTGGAAAAAGAGAATCTGTACCCGCACACGAAATATTTTCGCATGTCCGATGTGGTGCTGGAATCTTTTATCCGGCAAAGAATTAAAACGCATCCTGCCCAAGATGTAAATTTTGTGTGGCAGGGGGGCGAACCTACTTTGTTTGGATTGGATCATTTCAGAAGAATAGTTGAGCTGCAAAAGAAATATGCCAATGGCAAAACAATTGAAAACGCTTTTCAGACGAATGGCGTGTTATTAGATGATGCCTGGTGTGAGTTTTTTAAAGAGAATCATTTTTTAATCGGGCTTTCAATAGACGGCCCGGAAGCGATACACGATGCTTACCGCCTGACTAAAAACGGGCAAGGTTCTTTTAAACAAGTGATGCGGGGGTTAGAATGCTTAAAAAAACACCAGGTGGAATTTAATACTCTAACCGCTGTTCAACAAAAGAATGCCTGCTATCCTTTGGAGGTTTATCAATTCCTCAAAGAAGTCGGAAGCGGGTTTATGCAGTTTATTCCAACCGTGGAACGCGTTGTCCAGGATGCTTCTTCGCTGGTATTGCCTGGTTTTAAGGCAGAAGCGCGGATAACCGAATGGAGTGTAGACGCGGAGCAATACGGAGATTTTCTTATAGCGATTTTTGATGAATGGACGCAAAACGATGTTGGCCGGCAGTATGTGCAAATATTTGATATTGCCTTAGAAGCCTGGATTGGCAGGTCCGTGAGCCTGTGCGTATTTAGGGAAACCTGCGGGGATGCATTAGCCGTCGAGCATAACGGCGATCTCTATTCTTGTGACCATTTTGTTTATCCGGAAAATAAACTGGGCAATATAATGGAGAGCCCGTTAATGGCACTAATCAGCTCAGAAAATCAGATTCGGTTTGGAAAGGATAAACGGGATAAGCTGCCCAAATATTGTCGCACCTGCGATGTACGATTTGTTTGTAACGGAGGATGTCCGAAAAACCGCTTTATCAAAACGCCTCACGGAGAAGAGGGGTTAAACTATTTATGTGCCGGATATAAAAAGTTTTTCAGACACATCGATTCCTCTATGCGCTTTATGGCAAACGAATTGCGTTGGCAGCGTCCGCCTTCCAATATAATGGCTCGGGCAAAAGGAAGGCATAATAGTTAAAAAATAAATGTACTCTGTTTTTAATGTGTCTCCGGACTCCATTAATGAAAAATAGTTATGTCGCACTTATTCCGCATGCGTCTATTTATATCCGAATATCAGCGAATAGATAATCAGAATCACAAGGGAAATTCCAATTCCTAAAAACAGATAGCCCAAAAAAGTGGAAATCCGTTTAAAACTTCTGGGGACATCGTCTTTTACTACAACTTTTTTAAGCTCACCGCTTTTCTTAAGCTTTTCGTATTCTTCCGGCCTGTCTTTTTTGTATTCCTCCAATGGTACCAGACCTGTAAAGATTACCTTATCCATAGGAAATGCTTCGGGCCGCAAATGGGTATTAAAGAAATGAATCGTAAAAATAAATCCGGTAGCCAGAAGCGCTTCGTCGCTATGGATAATCGTGGCCACATTAATTAGCCACCCCGGAACAAATAGCGTAAAAATTTCCGGGAACCAGAGCATTAATCCGGAAATGCCAATGATAAATACTCCCCAAAAAACTGCAAAATAATCAAATTTTTCCCAATAAGTCCAGCGGCTGTATCTGGGGCGTGGCCCTAAATGCAAAAACCATTTCATCGTTCCCCAGAAATCTTTGATATCTTTCAAATTAAACATCATAGAGTCTTTGCCAAACACAAATTCTTTCCAGTTTTGCCTGGTTTTTCCCTTGTGTTTTAATAAAATGATCAGATGCGACACAAAATAACCGACGGTTGTTAAGGCTGCCAAACGATGAATCCTACCGGCAATAACCACACCGCCAATGGCGTCTGCCAGCCAGGCAGCCCATACCATCCCGGAAAATTTAAGCATCATTCCGGTAAGCGCCAGAGACAAGAAGCTGATAATAACAAACAGATGGGTTATGCGATGTTTGGCGTCAAACCGTTTAATATAATAACGGGTTTTTTGTTCTTTTTCTTCTTTTCGTCGTTGCCTTAACTGACGGATTGAGCGCGGTAACCACAATAAGGTATGCAGGCCGAAGAATGAAAATACGCCCAACAGAAGCATGGTCATGGCAATATAGGTGTAATAAAGCGCCGGGTATTTATCGGGATCGTGATGTGTGGCATGCGTAAGATAGCCGGTAAATTTTTTATTGGCATCGTCGTGACATTTTTGACATGTGCCAACAATATTATTCATACTGATTGAAGATTTAGGATCCGAAGGGGGAAGGATGGTATGTGAACCATGGCAATCGGAGCATTTAGCCGAACCCAGAGCGCCCAATTTATAGGCCTTTCCGTGCATGGTATCAAAATAAGTTTCGGAAAGTTTTTTATGGCACTCGCCGCATTGAACCGTTACTTCGGTAATAAATTTATCTTTTCCCACAGAGGAAATATGATGGGCCGAATGACAATCCTCGCAACTCGGGAGTTCCTGCATTTTTTTAGGATCATTTGAAAAATGAATACTTTTGACGTATTGGTTGTAAATACCTTTGTGGCAGGATGCACAGGTTGCGGGAAGATTTTTTTTGTTCACCGATGAAAGAGGATCCAAATGGTTTAAAGCGGTATGGGCCGTATGGCAATCCGTGCAGATTGCGCTTGGCAACAAGCCTTTTTCAATTAATCCTTTTCCATGTACCGTTTGAGAATAATCGACATAGGCATTTTTCTCGGAAAGTTCCTGAGTTATTTTAAGACCTTTATCCTTACTATGACATTTTCCGCAAAGTTTCGGAACGTTTGCCCGGTAAGTTTTGGATTCTTCAAAACGGGATGCTTTAATTGAATGTGTGCCATGGCAGGTTATGCATTCCGGCGCTTCTTTTATACCGGCCTTACGGGCTTTGAAATGCCCGCCCAGATGATAGTCTTCTCCTGTTTTTATATGACAGGATGCACAGACAACTTTCGTCGCTGTTTTACAGGGGCGCTTTAAACGCGGGTTAACGTCGGAGTGGCATTTTACGCAGGTTATCTCGTTATGTACCGATTCCTTTTTCTCTTCTTTTGAAACGTATAAAGATATTTCTTTTCCATCAACGGTTTTATGCAGATTTTTATTCTGATGACAGTTTAAACAGGATTGCTCTGATAGGGTTAAAACAAGCGATTCTTTCCGGGCTTTGTGCGGTAAATGACAGTCGGTACAGGATGGAATTGTCCCGGGCGCTTTTTCCCACCGTTCACCTTCGATAACTTGTTTATGGACGTCTTCAATACGGGCATGACACACCATACAAGTGCGGGCGATATTTTTGGGAGCAATTGTCGAGCGGGGATCGGTATGCGGAAGGATTAGGTGACTGTCATGGCAATCCGCGCAAGCGGCCGTAACGGTTAATCCCTTTTTAAACATGCCCTCGCCATGAATACTTAAACTATAGTTTTCAAGAATGTTATGCTCGGCGATTTTATATACCCGGGTTACCGGTGCGCCCTCTTTATGACATTTTCCGCAAAGAAAGGGAATATTCATCTTATAGGAAGGTGATTTAGGGTTGGTCGGCGCTTGAATATCATGCTTACCGTGGCATTCGATGCAGGTAGGCGCATATGCCTGATTTTTTTTATGTGCTATTCCATGGATACTGGCTTCATATTTTTCCTGCTCTTCATCATGGCAATCGCCGCAATTTACCGGTTCTATCTTACCTTCGTCGGGATGTTCTTCTAAATCGATCGCAGAATGGCAATCGATACATTCCAGCTCTTTGTGAATTGAATTATGAAATACATTTATATCGACAAAGACAGGTATTTCGCTTGAATCGTCTAATTCTTTTACCAGTTCCGTATCTTCATGGCATTCCATACAGTCATCGTTGGTTTGTGCAAAACCAAACGACCAGAACAACAATAGTGCGTAGGTCAGTTTCAGTACCATAAGAGTCCTATTTTATTTATTGTGACAAGTAAAACATAGTGCACTGCCGGTATTGGATTTCCAAAGAGACAATGTTTCTAAATATATTTGTCCATGCATATCATGGCAACCGGAACATCCTTGGGTATTTCGCGATATATGTACATCGTGGCAGGAAGTACATTGTAGTTTATTTCCTTCGAGCAGATCTTCCTGAATTGTTCCGCCTAAGCCGGACATGGTTGTTTCCGGATCATATAATTCTCCGTCGGCTGCGGCGAGTGTCGAATTATAGGTAAACGAAATAGGGTGTTGGTTCCGAAGATCCGTACCGATTTTACCTGCATTCGTATATTGTGTTCCGTTGGTGCTTCCGCTATGGTTTTCAATTGCCACCGTTCCGTCGTGACAGGAAAGGCAGAGTTTTGATTTACCATCCGGTTGTCCGGGAAAAGCATTCATTGTTGCACTGGCGTATGGTTCAAAGGATGCGCTGGTTACCTGGTGGTTCCATAGCGGAGAGTCGGGCACTTCCATATTGGCATTATGTGGCGTATGACAAGGAAGGCAGATCTCTCCGTTTGCCCATCCGGAGCCGCTAAAGTCGTGATGGCTTGACTGAATATCGGCATAAAGCAGCACAAAAGAAAGAAGTACTATTAAAATAATGTATTTCGCAGGGATAGGGTGCGTGTGCATAGCAGACCTCTTTTTGAACATGTATTGTAATTATCTTCGATATGATTTTTTTATGTGACAACCGGGCAGGCATGAGCCGCCCTGTTGTGTACTCAAATAATTTATTGGCATTTTCCAACTGCCAAAATTTACGCGGCTCACAACGAGATGCAAACCATTGGCCGCATGTATATCATGACAATCGGTACAGCTAAGCCCTTTTTTGCGGTTAATATGCAAGTAATGCAGATTTCGATTTCCGTTTCTAAAATCGGTTACACTGGTCGACAGCGCTTCTGTCAGAAGTTCCGAATCGTGGCAATCGAAACACAGAGCAAAGGAATCTACAACGCCGGGCGTATATTTGTATTCAGGGAAATTCCCGGATAGCAGTGAATAGTGATCCGAAAAATGGGCGTTATGGCACCCTGTGCAATCACCGTCTTCCACCGGTTGGTGGATAATCAGGCTGGTTTGTATTTTTTTTTCAATATTTTCGGTTTTTCTTTTTCTGTCCGAAATGGCATTTCCATGGCAATTAAAACAAATATCTGGTTCTGCTGAAAGCAAAAGACTTTCATTATGCGATGCATGTGCCGAATGACAGTGTTTACAGGCGGTTTTATCGGTAACCGATTTATGAACACTGTGTTTTTTTTGAATATTATCAGGGAAGTCGTCATGGCAATCGAAGCATAAATTGGGGAACTCTGTTTTAAGCAACTGCTTATGATCGGAGCTATGTGCCAAATGACAGTCGAGGCAGCCTTCTTCAAACGGAGGATGGACGGTTTCGAAGCTTTCTTCTTCATGTTGTTGTTTATGGCATTCAAAACATAGTTGGGGCGGGTTAACCTGCAAAAGGGAAGAAGTATCCGACTGGTGTGGATTATGACAGGCGGTACATTTTCCATCTTTTAGCGGCGCATGCAGGTTTGTTTTGTTCCACATCTCCGAATCATGACATTCTTCGCAGAGTTTTTGCTCTGTGTCAGATTTTAACAACATTAGGTTCGGCGAACTGTGCGGGGAATGACAGATTAAGCAGTCTCCCTCTTCCACGGGCTCATGAATATTCTCTTTGTCATACGTATCGTGGCAGGCTTCGCATAATTCGGGAAGCACATCCGTTAAAGAGAACTCGTTCCCACTGCTTTGGGGATGTCTTTTGCCGGATGATTCGTGGCAGAAGTCACAACCGTCTTCCACAGGATCATGAATAACTCTTTGATCGATTACCGTGTTATGACACCCCACTGCCGTACAGTTTTTAGAGTCACTGCCGTCATCTGCATACAGGAAGCCGTTTGCAGCGCATAAAATAAGTAGTATCTGTACTGTTTGTTTAAAACGCATTTATAACCTCTTAGAACTGTCTCGAAATCCGGACAAATACCCCGTTATACGTAGATTCTTCGGTAAAGAAAACTCTGCGGTAGATTTCTATTCCTGCAGTTAAAATTACCTGACGATATTTTGTATTAAACTCGGTACGTATATTATATAAATGTAAATTTGTTTTGCTTCCGATATGTTCTCTGTATCCACCTTCGAGATTAAAGGTTGCGCCATACCAAATATTCCAGACAAGTCTGCCGGAAATATCCGTAACCTGTTGTTCGTCTTTATCTTCAATCAGATAATTATCCCGTCGGTTTCCGATGAGTGAGATTATAATACTATTGGAAAGATTCCCGTTAATATTTATAAAAAATCGTCTGGCATTATATGGCACGATGTTTTGCTCAAAATTGTCATATTCAATCCCCGCAGACATATAGCCGTAAGACAGACGGCAGCCTAATACTTTTTGTTCCAGTGGCTCTAAAACAAGGTAACCCGGCCCGTCTGCGTTGGAGTAGTTTTGCCTGAAGGAACGATAATACAATTCAATAAAGTGTTTAAATAAAGAAAGGTTTATACTGTAATTGTTATTGTTTGTACGGAATTTATAGGATTCATTTCGTGTTGCCTGATAATCAACGTAAACTGTTTCAGAATCGTTAATTTGCCCGCCGGGGAGTCTCTGAATTTCGATATAATCACCATGCTCAATTAAAACATAATCAATATTTTCGCGATAGATAATGGACCTTGTCGCGTCCGAAACGATGATACTGCTTTTTACTACAAATAAATTGTCTAACAGAGTAATTTGTCCGTCGGACAAAATGTGTTCCTCAAAAACAATTCTGAGCAGGTATGAGGCGCTTTGCTTTTCCTGATTGCGTTCACGGTGTTCGTAAAAAAAGGAGAACAGTCCGGTTGGGATTCTTTTTTGATACCTGAAGGAGATGCCCCCGGTGTTCCAGGTTTCACTGAAATCCGGTTGTTTGTAATTAAAATATTCCTGGTATATCTGTGTTTTAAGACTTAAATAGAGTTTATGTTCCAGACGGGTCCTCAGATTATACTGATTCGAAGGAATACTGCTGCGTGCTAATTTATAATATTGGTAATTACTGTTAAGTTTTAGATTTGCCGGAAGCTTAAGGCCGAGGTTCTCATATAACTGCAAGCGCGTATAGTTTTCTTTTCCGGCAATCTTATAGGCCATAACCATGGATTGAAGCGTGTTTTCTTTTTTGCGGTCGAAAAAGAATCTGTTTTTAAACTGGAGGTTATTAATGATATTATGAATTTTTCTGTTTTGCAAATAGTCTCTCGAATATTCTTCGTAACTATAGTTAAAATCATTTTCATCCCACTTAGAAAAAGACTTGGATAATCTGGTTTGCGCATTTAGGCTGTTATATTTAAGAGTTCGGCCGGTAGGGAATTCATTTTGTTTCCAGTTGTTTTTTTTTACGCTGATAAAAACGGGTAAAAAGCTGTTTCTGTATGAGAGAATTCCGCCAATATCCTGCTGAAACACTTCGAGATTGGTCAGATATTCACGGTTTATATAGTTGTGCGAAAAATTGCTGGAAAAGCTGAGCATTAGAGGGAGCTGTTTAAAAAAAGTTGCTCTCAGTTTTAACCGTTCGGCCGTACGGGCTTCGGATCGATCCGGGATAACCAAAAAAATATCTTTACGTGTACCGGGATTGTAATTTAGATCCATATCAAAATTCAAAAAGTTCGGAAGCCAAAAATAGCTGGATGATTTTAAACTAAACGCACCTGAAAACACGGAAGATTTTTGTAATTCGGAAGCATTGGTTTTTAAAAGCGTTTTCTGCTCTCTGTATAAAGATTCCAGACGAATATGTCCCGATAAAGAGGTTTGTTTCCAAAAACCAATTGAAAACAAACTGTTTTGTGCATGACCTAAAGAAAAGGACATAAGAAACAAAAGGAAGAGCCATCTATTTATTAAAGGTGTTTTCATCTTATTTTCAGGTTAATTAAAGCATAAACTTTTCATCACTGCCATGCACATTATGGCAATCCATACAATCGCCCGGTTCAACATCCTCGTGGTTTTCGTTTTGGAAAACTAGTGCGGATTCATGGCAATAAAAACAAAGCTGCTCTTTTTTTACTCTAAGCAGATTTTCGTTTTTGCTCATATGCGGATTATGGCAACTTGTACAATTTCCCGAAGCAACCGGGCCGTGTAATACGCTGTATTCATCATTAAAATCGTCATGACATTCGTAGCAGAGCTGTGGTTGTGGTTTAAGCAAGCTGGAACCTGATTTGCTGTGGCAATTGTTGCAAGACCTCTCCTGGTATGGCGGATGGTAGAAATTTTTAGGTTTAGCTGATATCACTCGTCTGGTGAGGCTGTTTGATTTAGTATTGCCGTTTTGTAAAGAATCGGTAGTTAAGGCTGAACCATTTTTTGGAGCGGGAACGCCATCAAAAACAAGTGATAAAACCTTGTACCTTATATTTGGCGCACAGGTGTTAACTGCAAAAGTAAATGCAAGAAGCAAAATTATATAATTTGGCGTTCGGCATATTTTCATTTTTTATTTCAGAAAAAAATAGTTATTTATGTTTAATAAAACCGTAAACGTTTATTTTATCCGGGCCGTATTGATTGGTTACAAATATTAAATAAAGAAGTTTATAATCTTTATATACATATTTTTTAAAATAGTCAAGATTTTCATAATCGATCAGTACTTTAGCCGGAAGCCACATATCGCCGGGGCCTTTGTAATCGCCGCCAAAAAAGAGTAAAAGTTTTCCGTTTTTATCAAAAACCTGAACATTCTCGAAGCCTGCGTCGGTTACATACAAGTTCAAGTTGTGGTCTACTGCAATTCCTTTAGGGCGGATAAACTGTCCAATCTGTTTCCCATAATTTCCTATCGATTCGATAAACGTTCCTTCCGTTGTATAAACTTTAACTTTAAAATCCCAAAAATCGGTTACATATATGCGATTTTTGGCCACGTAGAGATTGCTGGGAGCTTTTAAATAATCTGCCGCCTGAGAATCCGTTTGCGGAAAAGAAAAGATTAGTTTGCGGGTCTGTTTGCTAAAAACATGAATTTTATGATTTTTTATATCGCTGACATATATTTTATTTTTATAGACAAAAACATCGGTTGGCTTGAAATTATCGGTGTAGCCAAAGCCGTCGACATATTTCTGTTGCGGATCAAACACAACAATCTGGCGCCGTTCTGCATCTGCTATATAAAGGAAACCATCATCATCAATAAAACAGTTTATAGGTTTTTTTAAATGGGCAATTCCGATGGGTTGAAAATAATCAAAGGAACCCTTCTTAAAATCAATTATTTCCAATCCGCCAAACATCGTGTCACAGATATACAATTTACCTTTCCGTATGGCAATTCCATATGGTTTGATTATGGGTTTTCCCTCATCTTTTCCTAGCAGATATTCCAAAAAAGTTGAGCGTTCGCCAGTGATATCAATAGAACTGCTTATCCGCGTAAGAAACTGAATCCTGGCGGTATCCGGAGGAGCCGGATAAACAATTAAATTGTCGGACGTAATCGGTTTATGATATCGTGGAGAGCAGGAATTATGAATAAAGCCGAAAGCGAGTAGAATAACTAAAAAGTGTATTTGTTTTGTAAACATAATCGGAACCATTTTGGTAATAATAAAAAGGGACGATCTCATAAAAATCGCCCCTTGGTAATATTTGAACTTATTACAAACTGTTATTTGTTGTGGCATGTTAAGCATAATGCGCTGTTAGCATTACTCATAACCAAAAGCTTGTCGGCTGCGCCGGGGCCGTTGTGTACGTCATGACAAGACGAGCATTGCAGTTTATTATCGGTAAGCATATCGCTGTCAATAGTGCTTCCCAAACCGGAATTGGCCGTTGTGGGATCATATACGCCACCGTCTGCCGAAGCAAGAGTAGCATCATAGGTGAAAGAGACCGGGTGATCATCACTAAGATCGGTACCGATAAGTTCATTGCCGTTAATCATGTTCGATCCGTTTGTTGTACCACCGAAATTATCGATGGCTACGGTGCCGTCGTGACAGCTTAAACAGAGTTTGGAAACTCCGTCGGGTTGTCCAACGGTTGCATTCAGTGTGGAACTGCTGTACGGTGTAAATGTGGCGGTTGTAACTTCATGATTCCAAAGCGGAGCATCGGAAACCGTATTGTCAGCATGATGCGGCGTATGGCAAACGATACAAATTTCTCCGCCGGACCAGCCGCTGGACGAAAAGTCATGATCACTACCGGTAATTCCTGTTCCGGGCGTTTGCCCAAAACTCGTTCCCATGAACACAAAGACAACTGCAATGGTCACCAGGGAAAATAATTGCTTCATCATAAATCCTCCTTAGATTTAGTTCTTTTTTTCACAACATTAATTAAGATAATTATGAAATTGTTACTATACTTAATACAATATTAATGCCAAAGAAACCAAGAAAAATGTAGTTTGTTTTCAAGTTATTGTTTCTTAAAGAAATAAAGCTGTTTTATAAGAAGAAAATCTTGAGAGTAGGTATTGTATTCCCCACTTGCATTGCGTAAAATTACGCAATGCAAGTGGGGAATATTTCCCATATTCATAAGTTGTATTTTTTCTGTTTGTACCTAACGGAATCTCTGGAAATGCCTAATAATTTTGCTGCTTTAGTTTGATTATAATTAGTTTTTTGTAACGCTTGTTTAATTAAAGATTTTTCTACTTCTAACAAAGAAAACCCTTTTTCCGGAATTTGAAAATTAGACAGACAATCGTTATTACTAACGGGTATCTGTTCATTTCTTATTTCGATAGGGAGGCTTTCGATATTTATATATTCGCCTGTTTCCAAAATCATTGCTCGTTCAATAACATTTTTTAACTCTCTGATATTACCCGGCCATGTATATTTAATCAGATGTTTTTCTGCTTCTGCTGATATTCCTTTAATACTTTTGCGAAACTGAATATTAAAAGAATCGATAAAATGCGCAATTAAAAGTGAAATATCCTGTTGCCGTTCTTTGAGAGAGGGGATTGTTATCTGAAATACTTTTAGCCTATAGAAGAGATCCTCTCTAAATGTTTTTTCAATAATTGCCTTCTGTAAATCTTTGTTCGTCGCGGCAATTATCCGTACATCAACCTGTAAATCGGCTGTTCCTCCGAGACGGCGAACGGTTTTATTCTCAATAATTCCAAGCAGTTTTACCTGTAAAGAGATGTGAATATCGCCAATTTCATCAAGGAATACGGTTCCGCCGTCTGCGATCTCAAAAAGCCCTTTTTTCTGTTGTTTGGCATCTGTAAAAGCACCCTTTTCGTGTCCGAAAAGTTCGCTTTCCAATAAGGTTTCCGGGAGAGATGCGCAATTAATTGTAACAAACGGCTTGCTACTTCGGCTGCTTTCATTATGAATAACCCGGGCCATAAGGTCTTTTCCGGTGCCGCTTGCCCCGAGTAAGAGTATTGTGGTTGCTTCGGATGCGGCAATCTTTTTAGCCATATGCAGAATACGTTTCAGCGAAGGGGATTGCCCTACGATATGGTCGAAGGTTAATTCTGATTTTTGTTGTCTCCGAAGTATCTGAACTTCATTATCGAGCTGAATTTTCTTATTTATATTGTTAAGGATTACTTCAATTTCCTCAAATGAAAAGGGCTTGTTGATATATTCAAAGGCGCCGAGTTTCATCGCTTTTACAGCCGTTTCGATGGTACCAAAGGCGGTCATAAAGACAATTATTGTTTCTTCGTTTTGTGCTTTTATTTTTTGAACTATTTCCAGCCCTTGTATACCCGGAAGTTTGTTATCCAAAAAAACGATGTCCGGACTATGCTGTTCAAATAAGCGCAGTCCTTCTTCTCCGGTATCTGCCGAAATAATACTGTAAACTTTCCCGCTGAGTTTTTTCTTAAAAGACCAGCAAATCAGATTTTCGTCGTCAATAACTAAAATTTTTTGTTTTCTCATTTCAATACCGCATTTCTATGTGAGATAGTTTTCTTAACCGGAAGTGTGATAATAAAAACAGTACCGCAAACGGTATTGTTCTCAATATAAATATCGCCGTTATGCCGTTCAACTATATCCTTACTTATAGCCAGGCCGAGGCCCGTGCCTTTGTGGCGCATCGTAAAGAACGGCTTAAAAACTTCACTAAATTTTTCGGCGGGAATTCCGCTTCCCGTATCCGAAATTTTAATAATTATTTCTTCCTTTTCCGAATCATATTTTGTTGTAAATGTTATGGTTCCTTTATCCTTAATTGCCTGTTGTGCGTTTAAGCCAAGATTAATAATGACAATTTCCATTTGTTTTATATCAAAGTAAAAATTTGGAATTTCCGGAGCAAATTCCAGGATGTATTTAATCTGATTTTTCTGAAATTGATTTTTTAGAAAAAAGACCACTTTTTCTATAATATCATTAATATTATTAAAACTATAATGTAATTCGACCGGCCGGGAGAACTCTAATAGATCATTAATTGTTTTATTTACACGTCTGGCCTGACGCTGTACTTCCTCAAGTATTTGTTTGTTATCCGATTCTTTTGCGTCTTCAACAATAATCTGAATCGCGTTGGCAATTCCGGTTAACGGATTTTTAATTTCATGCGCCAAACTTGCCGCCATTTCACCTACGGTGGCTAATTTTTGGGCATTTAATAGTTCTTTTTGATGGTACATTTCCAGTTCGCTCTGTGTACATTTCAGGTTGTCGAGCATCCGGTTAAAGCTTTTTGCAAGGTTACCTAATTCCTCCGATTCAGGGATTGAAAAACGTTCATTTATAAAGCCCTGATCGATCTTGTTAATTGTCGTTTTAAACTGGTTTAATGACCTGCGTACAAATCGATAGTGCAGTAACGATACCGAAAGTAATATAATAATCATTAGTAATAAAGTATAAAAACGGCCGAAATTCTGTAAGAACGAGATGTTCTCTTCAATTTGTCTGGTGGAAAAATCAATTACAATATATCCCAATCTTTTTTTTACAGGATTGTGACAGGCGTAGCATTCTTTGGCATTTTGTAGTTGGATATAGGAACGCAGAATTTGACGGTTATTTCTTTGTATTCTCTTAATTGTTATGGAACCGGAGAGCCCGGAAAGTGTAATTTGGCTTAACGAATCTTTAAAAACGGTTTTTGCTTGTACGGGGAAAACCTGTTTCCCTTCGCTGTTTAATAAAATAGCATTTATAACAAAATCATTATCCTGAATTTTATTAATCATTGGATAGATTATTTTTTGTCCGTTTTGTGAAACAACAAATAAGTATTGTTCCTGTAACAGGGTAAGAATGGGGATGATATTTTTTTCGGTAAACTGATAGAAACGATCTTCCAGATATTTACTGTAAATATAAAATGAGAAAAAGGAGCTCAAGACGAGTACAATTATCATTGCAACCGTTATTTTAAAGCGAAACGAAGTGATTTTCATAATAGGCATTGCCTTGCTTTAATAGGTTTCCGGGCTATGGTTTTTACCGTGGCAGCGGAGATAACAACTTCCTGTAAATTTTCCCAGAGTATTAAACTCCAACTTACCGGTAACCGGATCTTCGGAAACAACGCGGATATCAAAATTGATAAGATACGAATGGTTGAGGGCGTTGCCTTGAGCGCTGCTGATTCCATGTGGATCATGACATACGTTACAGGGTGTGTTTTCATCGACAATATGTTTCCTGTGGATTTTTTGAGAATACGTTTCCATACTGTTGAGGATAATACCGCGATTATGGCACTGATAACATAGTTCGTAGCTTTGATAGCTCTCCGGGGTGAAATCTGTCGTTTCATAGCGGAATTTTAATATATGCGGATAAATGGAGCCGTGGGGGCCGGCCGGGCTTCTGACGCCGTCACTGGAGTGGCAATTAGTACAATATATTATACTGCTTTCTGTCCTGGGTAAGATTAAACTGGGCACATTCGTATTTTTCCCGCTCCCTTCTATAGGATGATAGGAGGGGTTTCCCAAATCAAACTCAAGCCGTACATTGCTTTGTTCTATTTGCCTCGATGTCGGGCTTCCGGGTTTGACAGCGCTTTCGGAATGACAGCGATAGCACAATTCGTATTGAAACCGTATTTTTTCTACGGGATTGCCATTCGTATCCACGCCTTTTACATCTTTTATACTTCCTTCTGCCAATGGCGGCCGGGTGCGTAATTTCTTACTGGAATGCGGATTGTGGCAATCCGAGCATTCCACATGTTTTATCCGAACAATGTTTTCTTCTGCCGGATCATGTATTTGATTATAGGTATAAACATTGTGGGCAAATGGCTTGTTTTGCATCGCCCGAATGTCTGTGGACGCAACACTTCCGTTATGGCAAATCAAACAGTTATCTTCTTCGCGAATAAAATTTAAGAGGCGGTCGTGGCTTTCGGCGCCGTGGGGATTATGACAGTTTTCACATCCGTTTTCCTCGACCGTTTTATATGGTGTGTGAAACCAGGGAGAGCGCCCAAATCCTTTCCAGGTTGCGTTTGATATTTTATGTGCGCTAAAATTCCAATTATCCATTTGATGACATTGAATGCATAACTCAGAATATTGGTAGGAGACCGATAAAAAATAATCGTATGTCTGATTATGCGGATCATGACAGGAAGTGCACTGCACTTTTTGGTTTTCGAGTTCAATGGAATGCGGTAGAAAAGCCGGGTCTGTTAGTTCTGTGTTCCTAAGCGCCAACGTGGAATTGTATGTAAATGATATGGGATGATCATCAGAGAGATCGGTTGTAAGATTTGCCTTGTTACGCATCATGCTAAGGCTGTTTGCGGCTAAACTGGTTTCGGAAGAGCTAAGCGCAATAGTTCCGTCGTGGCAGGACAGGCATAAAAGGGAAGAGCCTGTGGGCTGTCCGGGCAAAGCCTGAATGGTAGAACTATTGTACAAAATGTAGTTCTGCCCCGTATCGTTTCTTCTCCATTGTGCGGGTTTGGGTCGTGATATATGCGTTGTATGACAAAAACGGCACATATCCGATTCACCGCCGCTTTTTGCCAAACTCTGTCCGCTAACCGATAAATTATGTTTGGAATTTATAAGTCCCTGTGCTAAAAGAAATATCGGACAGAGGATAAAAATAAGCGTTAAAAAGAGTTTTTTTCTATTCATCGGTCTCTCCGGAAATATATCGGAAAATCTGAATCCGGGCGTTATAACTATCTACCACATATATCCGATCTTCAGGATCAATGTAAATTCCTACAGGTAGCCAAAACTGCCCCTGGCCATGGCCCTGTTCTCCGAAATTAAATAAAAAATCCCCCTCCTTATCAAATATCTGCACAGTGTTAAACAGGGCGTCTACTACATAAATATTGCCCTGCGAATCTGTGGCGATTCCCTTGGGTCTGGCAAAATAACCGGTTGCATCGCCATTTTCGCCAAAAATGGAAACAACTTCTCCATCTCCGTTAAAAACCTGTACACGGAAGTTCATGGAGTCTACCACATAAACCATTCCCGCCTCATCTATCCAGATAAATGTAGGAAAATTAAACTCTCCGGTGGCTACTCCTCGCTGGCCTATCGTTTTTATTAATGTACCCCGCATGGTGAATATGGAAATTCTGTGGGCATTTGTTTCTACGACCCAAAGTTCATTTTTCTGATCTAAAAAAGCGATACCGGTCGGACGATTGAGTGGACAAGTTTCATTTAATGCATACGGTTGTTTTTTTTGCCGGTTCGAATAAAAAACTTTTCCCAATTTGGAATCTGTAAAATAAATTCCCCCGCTATTAGATTGACAAAGCCCCACCAGCGAGATAAAGGGATAGGCCTCGGTTCGTTTAAACTGGGTAATATTCCCCAAATTGTTTTCGGCAAAAACAAGTGCGCTTTTTCCCTGATCCAAAATACACAGGGAGCCGTTGTTCATTGTGATGGCAGAAATTGGGCGCAGAAGTTTTAAATCGGTCTTTCCGAAAATAAACTGTCCCAGTTTACCGGTTAGGCTACTCTTGCTATTATTTCCTCCCAGCACTGATATTTGTTTTAACCATTGAATGACAGGACCGTCTGATTTTGTTTTATCCTGAGGCCAAATGAGATCCTTTGCCTGTCCGGAAAAAATAAATCCCAATAAAACTATGAGACAAACAGATATACGAAATACGTTTTTTTTTGAATAAGACATCATTCACAACTCCATTTCATTCATTTGTGCTATTTTCGTGCCGGAAAAACAGGATATCCCATATTTCTTATATTCCATAAGAATCTAAAACCGTATATTATAGAGACGTTCTTTTTTTCGTTACAGATGTTCCGCAAGGTTCCGTGGGAATGTAAAAAAATAGTAGTTTTAGAAAATAGTGCATTGTTTGTCTCTAACCTATTTATTAATAAAAAGTTATTTAGACTCCTTTAATCCTTTTCGGTATATGTATGGTATCAAATTGGAACGGTTTTGATTGGGTTTTTGAAAAGACGGACGCACAAAACAGTTTCGTGACCGAATAAAAAAGCAAATGCCGGCGAGTCGGGTTTTATATTACTTTTGGGTTAAATTTTTAAATAAGAAAAACGAACACCGGATAGGAATCATTAAATTATTTAGCGGGCTTAGAATTGGGTAATATTCCCCAAAAATTCGGGTGTTTTTACCCATTATCCCTCTTTGTAAATATGCAGAATAATACGATTTACACTTTAATTGTTTAAAACATAACCGGTTAACGATGTTTGTGCTATTGGGCATACTATTTGTATATCTTTCCTCTTTCATTTACTACTGAATAAAAGGAATTTACATGAACCTGGGGATGAGTTTAATCGTAGGGGCCTTTACCGCCAGCATCGTATCGGCTATGTTTTATTTTTTAGCTTCTAAAGAAGAGTTGCAAGCAAACAGGAAAGCGCCTGTCCATAAGTCAGGAAAATTTAAGAATGCCCGTTATGCTTTTTTTGTTAGTATAGGATTAATAACGATTGCATCGCTCTATTTTTACTACCTGATTTTTACACATCAGTTTCAGGTAAAATATATTTATCAGTATTCTTCGAGAGATTTACCGTTTGGATTTTTATTGTCCACGTTTTGGGCGGGGCAGGAAGGCTCTTTTTTATTTTGGACCTTATGTATCTCTTGGTTAGGGCTTATCTTTATAAAAAGAGCCAAACGCTATGAAAACAGTGGAATGGTCGTTGTAAATCTTATTCAGGCCATTTTTCTTTTTATTTTAATCAAAGCGAGTCCTTTCTCTTTGTATGAAGGAACGATACCTTCCGACGGGGCCGGATTAAATCCGTTGCTTCAGAATTTCTGGATGGTCATTCATCCGCCAATCCTCTTTGTAGGATATGCGGCGGCTACCTTTCCATTTGCCATTGCCATGTCTGCAATGATAAAAAAAGAATATAAGGATTGGGTTGCACACACCTTTCCATGGGCCCTTGCTGTTTCCCTTACCTTAGGCGCCGGCATTATAATCGGTGCATTTTGGTCCTATGAAACCTTGGGTTGGGGAGGTTACTGGGGATGGGATCCGGTTGAGAATTCATCGTTAATTCCCTGGCTTACAACATTAGCGCTTTTTCACGGACTTCTTGTGGAAAGAAGAACCGGCGCGTTAAAAAAGACCAATATTGTTTTGGCGTTAACAACTTTTATTCTGGTAATTTATGCTACGTTCTTAACGCGGAGCGGCGTTCTCGCAGATTTCTCGAATCACTCTTTTCAGGATTTGGGGATAAGTAAACTACTTGTTCTTTTTCTTTTGCTTAGTGTCCTCTCTGGTCTTGGCCTTTTCCTGATACGTTATAAAAATATTCCGGTGAACACTCTCGATTTTTCTTCTGTTAATAAAGAAAATGTCGTATTTAGCGGGATGCTTATTTTAATTGCTTCGGCAACGCTGACTATCCTCGGCACTTCATCCCCGCTGATTACCACCTGGTTTGGCAATCCTTCGCAGGTGAATATCTCTTTTTATAATACCGTAAATCTGCCTGTTGGAATCGGAATGGCTTTGTTGATCGGCTTTGTTCCGTTTTTACGTTGGAAAGAGAAAAGTGTTTTTAAAACATTAAAAAAAGCGACCCTTTTGCTATTCATTTCTGCTATCGGAATGTTTCCGGCCTTCTTTTTAGGTATGCACTCGGTTGAAATTTTAATCTTTTTTGCACTGACCGTTTTTACAATTCTTAGTAATTTAGTCGGATTTACCGCCTGTATAAAACGAGGCTGGAAACAGATAGCCGCGCCTCTGACCCATTTAGGCCTTGGTTTGATGTTTATTGGCATAATTGTTTCGGGCAGTTTAACACAAACCGAACGCGTATTACTGATTAAGAATGAAACAAAAACGGTTTTTGAAAAAAAGTTAACTTATTTAGGTATCCAAACCCGGCCAAACGAAAAAAACGTGGTAGAAATTAAAGTGGTTGATGGCGCCGCCGTTTATCTGGCGCATCCCCGCTTATACTTTAATAAGAATGCCGAAGGAACCATGCGTGAGCCGGATATTCAATATGGTTTGTTAAGCGATTTTTATATTGCACCGCTGGAATTACGAAAAACAGAAGTCTCTGCGGATGGCTCGACTCTTATTCTAAAAAAAGAACAATCGAAATATATTTACGGATTTAAAGTGCATTTTCATGCCTTTCGCATGCAGCAGGATACGGTTACAAACGCCTTTACAATTGGCGCCGATTTAAATATTGAAAGCGGAACAAACGCATATCAGCTTACCCCTTCCATTAGGATAGGCAACAGCGGAAGGGTATCCGTTCCGGTTAAACTGCGTCTGGAGAGCGGCACAGAAATTAAAATACTGCTTGCCTCCTTCAATGCCAATACCAAAGAAGTGGTGCTTAAATTCGAAGGCTTTGCAGCGTCGTCGGGGAAAAAACAGGAAAATACAGAGCAGCTGATAGTGGAAGTAAGCAAAAAACCATTTATGAACGTACTCTGGCTGGGGACAATACTGATAATTTCCGGCACCCTAATTGCTTTTAAAACCAGTAAAAAAAACAATACACAGACAGCAGGAGTCGTATGAAAATCAGATTGCCAAGATCGACCCATAACTGGGTTTCCGTTATCGGAGCGGTTATTGCTATCATTGCCTTATTTATGATAGTTTTTCTCTTTCTTGTTTCCGTTATAATGAACGAAAGCAGTTCTTATCTTGGTTTGATAATTTATATTTTATTGCCCACGATAATGATAATCGGATTGATACTTATTCCCATAGGAATGTTTATAAACATAAAAAAAAGAAACGGGCGCGATACCGAAGAGCAGGAAGCCTGGCCGAAAATTGATTTAAACAATGAACGGCATCGGAACGCTTTTTTTATATTCAGTTTCGGAACGACCATTTTATTGCTGATTTCCGCCTTAGGCAGTTATGGGGCCTTTCATTATTCCGAATCCGTTGAATTTTGCGGTACAACCTGCCATAAACTGATGATTCCGGAATATACGGCTTACAAACCTTCGTCACATGCCCGGGTTGCCTGTGTCGAGTGCCATGTAGGGCAGGGCGCCGACTGGTATGTGCGATCCAAATTATCCGGCCTGTATCAGGTATATGCCGTGCTAACAAATAATTATCCAAAACCGATTCCCACACCCATTCATAGTTTACGTCCGGCACGGGAAACCTGCGAACGCTGCCACTGGCCGCAAAAGTTTTATGCTCAAAAACTACGCCTCGAGCGTCACTATTTGAATGATGAAAAAAATACCGTTTGGGATATTCAGCTTAAAATGAAAATCGGAGCAGAGCTGGCCGCCAAAGGTTTGAAAACGGGTATTCACTGGCATATAAATCCCGATGTGCGGATTGAATATATTGCAGCGGATAAAAAAAACCAGCAATTGCCCTGGGTACGCTATACCAATATCCGTACGGGTAAAATTACGGTGTACCAGGATAAAGAGGCCAAATTTGATACCCTGCAAATTAGACAAAGCGCTGTTCGCAAGATGGATTGCATCGATTGCCATAACCGTCCGTCGCATAAATACAATCCGCCTACCATTTTCATAAACGAGGCGCTTACAGCCGGTATGATTCCGTCTGAACTTCCGGGAATAAAGGATTTGGCAATGGATATTTGTTCAAATGAATTTGGGTCAACCGATTCGGCGATGCAATTTATCCGAAACGAAATTCAGGATAAATACAATTCGGAATATCCAGAAATTGTTGCCGAAAAGCCATTTTTAATTGAACAGGCCATTCTTGGATTTCAGGAAGCATTTAAGCGAAATATCTTTCCGGAAATGAAAGTACGCTGGGACGCCTATCCCGCCAATATCGGTCATATGGAATTTAATGGCTGTTTTCGCTGCCACGATGATAGACATGTGAGTAACGATGGCAAAAAAATAAGTAAAAACTGTAATCTATGTCATACCATTATGGCCCAGGGCTCGCCGGATAATTTGGAATATGCGGTGGCTGGCAAGCCTCTGAAGTTTGTTCATCCGGCAGAGATAGACGAAGATTTAAATGAAGTGCTGTGTACCGATTGTCATACGGGGTTAAATCCCTAACCGTAAAGTCATAGGAAATGAGTATGCAACTAAGGAGAGATAACCGTTAAACCATTTTTTAAGGAGAAGATGTATGAAAGTTCGTTTTAGTTTTATTTCGATTGTTTTGGTTCTGTTTCTCAGTTCGGCGGTTTTTGCCCAGGGAAATTCGTTTAAATATATTGGCGCCAAAAAATGTAAGATGTGTCATAATAAGAAAAAAGACGGCGCACAGTATAAAATATGGGCGGATGGCCCGCATGCCAAGGCAATGGAGTCGCTGTCCGGTGAAAAAGCGCTTAAATATGCTAAGGAAAACGGAATTGCAGATCCCGCAAAAGAAGCAAAATGTTTAAAATGCCATTCAACGAAAGCTTCGATTGACGCCTCTCTGGTTGATCCCAAGGGTAAACTGACCATGGAAGAAGGCGTTTCCTGCGAATCATGCCATGGACCGGGCAGCGTGTATAAAAAGAAAAAAATTATGAAGGATCATGAATTAGCCCTAAAAAGCGGCTTAATAGTTCCGGATGAAAAAACCTGTATAAAATGCCATACGGAAAAAGACAATCCCTTCTTTAAGGCTTTTAATTTTAAAGAGCGGGTTAAAAAAATTGCGCATCCGATTCTGTCCAAAAAATAAACTAAATTATAATTCAATACTAAGCCTAATACCGCCCGGTCCATACTCTGAGTGGTATTAGGTTTGATTTTTTTCCGCGCAAAATAAAACGGTTTACTGACTTAGGATGGAGATTAAACGATGTCCATTAATCGACGTAATTTTTTAAACATCTTTCTCGGCACCGGATTTTTGGGTTGGGTGGGAAGCATACTCTATCCATTGATTTCTTATCTGATTCCTCCCAAAGTTTCCGAGGCAAAGATACAATCCGTAAAGGCGGGAATTGCGGCCGATTTTCCATCCAACAGTGGAAAGATTATTAAATTTGGACGTAAACCGGTTATTTTAATAAAAACAAATAAAAACAAATTTGTTGCCTTATCGGCTACCTGTACACATCTGGACTGCATCGTTCGGTATCGCGCCGATACAAACCAAATATTGTGCGCCTGCCACAATGGTTTATATGACTTAAAAGGACGCAATATCTCCGGCCCTCCGCCCCGGCCGCTCACCGCGTTTAATGTAAATATCCTTAACGAAGAAATCATTATTTCAAAACCGTCCGAAATGAGTTGAAAATGAATAAAAAGAGTGACGATCGTTTACTAAACTGGCTGGACGAGCGCTTTAATATTAGTCCGTTTTTAGATTTTATGAAGCATAAACAAGTTCCGATTCATAAACACTCGGTTTGGTATTATATGGGCGGCGTAGCCTTATTCCTGTTTATGGTACAGGTTTTAACCGGTATTTTGCTTTTGCTGTATTATCAACCCGGAGTGGACAGCAGTTATGAAAGTATTCGCTTTATTGTTACAAAAGTTAATTTTGGCTGGCTAATCCGTTCCTTGCACAGTTGGTCGGCCAATCTTTTGGTTCTGTTTATCTTTATTCATATGTTTAGCACTTTTTTTACCGGCGCTTTTAAAAACCCCAGAGAACTAACCTGGCTTTCGGGATTTATTCTGCTGGCGCTGGCTCTTGGCTTTGGTTTTAGCGGATATCTTCTTCCCTGGAATGAACTTGCTTTTTTTGCAACAAAAGTGGGAACCGATATCACCGGCGCCGTTCCTTTGGTTGGAAAGGCCATTAAAATATTTCTGCGGGGAAGCGAAGATGTAACCGGTGGAACGCTTTTACGTTTTTATGCTTTTCATGTGGCCATTATACCGGCAATTTTTACATTCGTTCTGAGTGTGCATTTATTGTTTATTCAGCGCCAGGGCATGCACGAACCCGATTTTTATAAAAAATTACCGCGTGAGAAACAAAAAACAATCGCTTTCTTTCCTGATTTTTTTCTGAAAGATATTCTCCTGTGGCTGATTGTTTTAAATATTTTACTCTTTCTTGCCGTGTTTTTCCCCTGGGATATAGGTATAAAAGCCGATCCTTTTGCTTCTGCGCCACAGGGTATCCGCCCCGAATGGTATTTTATGTTTATGTTTCAGACACTTAAGCTTTTGCCGGCCCATATTCTGTTTATTGAAGGGGAAATTGTAGGCGTACTGATGTTTGGCGTTGGCGGCGTCGCTTGGATGCTGCTTCCTTTTTGGGCGGGGAAAATAAATGCACAGATAAGAACCCGGGTTTTAACAACTTTAGGGCTTCTTGTGGTTGCGTTTATACTTGTTATGACTATCATCGGTTATGTTATGTAAAGGAATTTCTATAATGTCAGTATTGAAATTACAACCATATAAAATTTTTACGGTACTCATAACAGGGATGGTTTTGCTCGGTCCGGGATTGGTTTCCGGAGAGAAACAATTAGCGTATACGTCCAATACCTGTCTAGCCTGCCACAAAGATGAAGAGGTGCTGCCGGAAGATTTTTTTAAACAGGATATTCATTTTATCTCCGGAATTTTGTGTGCCGATTGCCACGGCGGCGATTCTGCGGAAGAGGACGAAGAGCTGGCCATGAGCGCCAGAAGAGGATTTACCGGTGTGCCTTCGAAACGTCAGATTCCTGCGTTTTGTGGTAAATGTCATTCCAAAATCGAATATATGCGTGTATACCGGCCGCGAATCGCCACCGACCAGGTGCAGCAGTATCTTCAGAGTGTTCATGGTAAAAAATTAGGACAGGGAGATGAGAAGGTTGCCGATTGTACAAGCTGCCATTCGGCCCATCGTATTCTGCCGGCCAGCGACCCGCGTTCTTCCACCCATGCCTTAAACGTACCGCAGACATGCAAAAAATGCCACAGTAACAGCATTTACATGAAAGAATACAATATCCCTACGGATCAATTTGAGCAATATGCAAAAAGCGTACATGGTATGGCTTTAATGGATAAAGGCGATTTAGCATCGCCGGCTTGTAACGACTGCCATGGCAATCACGGAGCAACTCCCCCCGGGTTGGAATCCATATCGCATGTTTGTGGAACGTGCCATCTTAATAATATGCAATATTTTTCAGACTCTAAAATGGGAGAAGCCTTTGTAGAGCAAAAACTGCACGGCTGTGAAGAATGCCATGGAAATCACGGGATTCAGAGCACTTCCGATAACCTGCTTGGAATTGGTGAAAAAGCCATTTGTATGAATTGTCATGAACAGGGTGATGATGGATACATAACTGCAGACGCCCTGCATAAAATGCTGCGGCGGGTTGTCTCTTTATATGATTCGGCAAAAGTGAAACGTAACAAAGTGCAGCAAATAGGAATGGATGATATCGAAATCGGTTTTTTACTTCAGGAGGCAAAACAAAGTATTGTCCAGGCGCGAACACTTATCCATACGTTCGATACGGTAAAAGTAGGGCAGAAAACGGCGGAAGGATATAAAAAAACAAAGCAGGCGGTTATTTTGGCCGATAATACGATAAATGATTTTTATGTACGGCGTTATGGCTTTGGTGCGGCCACTTTTTTTATCACCATTCTCATCGTCGCCCTGTTCTTTAAAATACGTGAAATTGATAAACAAAAACGGGCGTGAATGTTATGAACGTTTTTAAACAAAAACAAGCTTATTTCGCTATCGGTCCAATTTTAATTCTATCTGTTCTTCTGCCCTGGATTGCCCGAGGTCAGAGTAAGATACCCAAAAAAACCGTTTATTATAAAAATATTACGAACGGAATAAAAGGGCCGTTACGTATAATGGCGGCGTCCGAAAATGCCATCTATGTAACCGATTTTACGAAAAAAAGTATCTGCCGATACGACTCCAGCGGCCATTTATCAACCGAAATTAAACTTCCTTTTTCTCCTTTGTGTATTGCTTCGTATAATGAAACAAAATTGTATGTCGGCGATGCGCAGAGCGGCAGAATAAATATCATCGACAGCAGCGGCACAGTGTTAAAAACCTTTGGCGCTTTAAAGCAACCCTCCGACGCTGTATTTGACGATACTCATCTTCTGTATGTGGTTGATAGTAAAAAGGGACATATCGCCGTTTATAATCAGGATGGTGTTTTTCAACGATCTTTTGGCGAAGACGTACTGAACTTTCCTACCGGCATTGCTTTTGACCGGCAAAATCAGCGCATACTTGTTGCGGAACACGGAGGCATAACGCCCCCCGATAGTTCCGGCCCCACGGCAAAAATCCACCTGTTTGGGAAGAATGGACAATGGATAACCTGTTTTGGCGATTATGGCAACAAGGCCGGACGTTTTACGCGCATACAGGGAATGACGGTGGACCCATTCGGAAGAATATTTGCCGTTGATTCCTATCAGGGCGTTGTAACGGTTTTGGATGAACAGGGAGAATTCCTGGGGAAAATTGGGGAATACGGCGCCGCTCCGGGCCAGTTGCGTTTACCCATGGATGTTTTGCTTGATGCGCATAACCGGCTGTGGGTGACCGCGCTAAATAACGGCAGCATAGATATTTTTGATATAAATACGCTGCCTACCGCTATCGGGAACGACCCGGAACCTTTGTTACCGTTGCAAAGCCGGTTGCTACAGAACTTCCCCAATCCGTTTAATCCGGGAACCCAAATCCCGTTTACTATCGGGAACGATGAAACGGTTACCATCCATATTTATAATTTAACGGGTCAAAAAGTGCGGACGGTTCATCTGGGATTTTTAAATCGCGGTGAATACCTGACAAAAGGAAAATCATATTACTGGAATGGAAAAAATGACGCCGGCAAAAATGTAGCCAGCGGATTTTATTTATATGAACTGCGTACAGACAGCTTTAGCAAAGTACGGCGTATGTTATTACTTAAATAAATGGGTAACAGAAAGAGCTGATGTGAAATGAAGCGAATAAAAAAAATAATCTTTTTATGTATTTTACTTACCGGCTTAAGCAGTATTATTCCAAAATATTTAACAAGCCAGGCTCGGCAAGGCGCGGTACAGAATGATTCGGATTTGCAAAAAATCACAAAGCAATTAATGGATAGTCCGCATTGGGGTAACGGTATTAGCTGCGGTTCCTGCCATGTAACGCACAATAGCCCCGGCGCTCAGTTAAGCAGTGTTGCAGGGAATGCCAATCTTTGTATGAGTTGTCATAATCCGGCCGGAATGGCCAGTGCAAAACCATTTTCGGAAGCGGATAAAGCCCGGCCGGGTATTTCCGGGACCTCCCATGCATGGGAAGCCCCTGCCGAGAATACGCGATTCGAAACTCAGCTTCCCGCCGATCCGCAAATGTCTGCCCGGATAATGGAAGGAAACATTGTCTGTTCAACTTGTCACGATCAGCATGATCAAACTTACACGCCGTTTCTGCGGGCCGCAAATTATCAAAACGCATTGTGTAAAGAGTGCCATAAAATCCGTAATGTAGGTAGTTACAGAGACAGCTCGGATTATAAAGGCAGTCATCCCGTTGGCGTTGTATATCCCGATGCAAATGACCGTTTTTTCAGCGCACCTCAGGACACAAATCTTACACTTGTCGATCCTGATCGGGTGGAATGCACCACCTGCCACGGGGTTCACTATTCCGATTCCGGTGGCGCAAACGGAGGCCAGGGAGATGGGAATATATTAAAAGCAGCCAATGATTTTACGCTTTGTGAATCCTGCCATACATATACTTCACACGAGGGCATGGATTGCTTAACATGTCATCAGCCGCATAATCCCAATAAAACAAATATATTTATGGTGCGGGATACGATATCCACGCCGAACAGCGGAAGCCGTTTAGCGGTGTTTACTTCGGAAACAGGGCAAAATTCATTTGCGGATGGCGATGCGGTTTACGACGGTATTTGTGAGGTGTGCCATACGGAAACCGATCATTTTAGAAACGATGGTACCGCCCCGGATCAAAACCATTTGGGAATGGGCGGACAAGCCGGTGAAAATTGTACTTCCTGCCATCCGCACGAAAACAGTTTTAAGCACGGCGGTGCGGGTTCGGGTTGTGAAACCTGCCATGGCCATGACGCCGGTTATGAATATGAACCGGGGCTTTTTTGTGAGGGAGAAGGAACCGTGCAAAGCCATTCCACACATACCGAAAACGACAGTGACGATCAAAAAGGCCCCTTTATTACTTGTACGGCCTGCCACGATACCAGTAACTATCCCTATTTTATTTCCGGTAACGATTTAAACGGAGACGGAAAGTTTAATCTTTCGGAAACCGATGTATGCAATACCTGTCACAGTTCCGAAGGCAGTTATGACGGAATAAATGATTTGCAAATTGGAGCAAAAGAAAATTGGGAAAACGGAATTTATGAAGGCAATACATTAATTAGCAGTAAAGAAAAATGGTGTGCAACCTGCCACGACGAAGTTCCGGCAAACAGCCGGCAGAATGGTAGCGGAGCCGATGCGCCTAATGTAATCGGCCATGAAACAGACGACTATATTTATGGAACCGGCTGGGGCTTTTACGAAACGGGTCACGGACTCCCTGCCGATCGGTTTTATCCGGCCAGCGGAAATATCACCGCGGGCGCCGGTTTAAACTGCGAAAGCTGCCATGACTTGTCTTTAAAACATATCGATCATGTGGATCGAACGTTTGACTGTACCGGCGGTTGTGATCCGTCTGAGTATCAGCAATCGTACCGTCTAAAACTAATTGACGGGCAATATCCCATGGAAATTCCTTTATCTAAAGGAATGGGGCCCTCTAATAATACAAGTTCGCAATTCCGGCTCTGTTATAGCTGTCATGATTCGGGTCCGTTTCTTAATTCAGGAAATATGAACACAAACCTTGTTACCGATGGTTCAAACCGGCATGCCTATCATTTAAATAACAACCACCTGCGCTATCCCGCCGATTATGATTATAATGGTTCCTATAACAGCCGAATGACCTGTGTGGTTTGTCATAATGTGCATGGCTCTTATCGGTTGGCAATGGTACGTACCGGAGAACTGATAAACAGGGAACCCGGATTACGAATCTGGTATAATAATGATTTGGCCGTGAGTTACGTTTCCTCCAAACCCTATCCGCCCGATCCCGAAGATGTGCCGCTCTCGGCAAGCGAAGGGACTTTATGGCGTCCGGGTGATTCCGGGAATCTGTGTTCAAATTGCCATGGTAGTCCGAATATCTATAAAGAATACCGGGCGCCTTTTCAAAATGTGGAACAGATACCGATTCTTAGCTGGACAGGTGAATTTGCCTATACAACCGATGGAGTAAATCCTGATAACGGCTCAGCGGAAAGTGCGTTTCAGTTCCGAGTCGATTATACCGATTTAAATAATGATATTCCGGCTCCAATTCAACTTTGGGTTGATCAAAATGATGATGGCGATTATGATGATACCGGTGAAAAAATAGATATGGATGCAGTTAACAGCGGCGACAACAGTTATTATGATGGAAAACGGTATAGCCAAACCATCGTTCTTAGCAAAGCGGGGGATAATGTTTTTAACTATCGTTTCTACGCTTCCGACAATACCGAAGCAAGCGGCGAGCCAACACAGAACCAAACGGTAACTGTTACGAACAATGGTCCTCTCCTCAGCTGGACGGATGAATCAGGCTATGTAAATGACGGCGTAAATCCCGATATTGGCGGTAACGGCGCGTCTTATGAGTTTCGTGTTGACTATACGGATGCGGATAACGAAATACCGTCATCCATTGAGGTTTGGGTAGATGAAAATGATAACGGCCTGTTTGAGGCCTCCGAAAAATTCAATATGAATCCTGTGGACGGGACAGATCTGGATTATAGCGACGGCAAACGATTTACGCGCACGCTTACGCTTTCATTTACCGGAGATGGTGTTTTAAACTATCGCTTTTATGCATCGGATGGCGAAGACCCTGCAGAAGGTGAACCTGCAAATACTCATACGCTGACGGTCTCATCCTCTGCCAACAATCCACCCACGCTCGACTGGGAGGTAAGCGCATGCCGTCCAGCGGGCGTGAAACCAACCCGCGGCGCTAATGATGCGGAATATGAGTTTTTAGTAAAATACACCGATCCCGACAATAATTTTCCTTCTGCATCGGGCGGCATTCAGGTATGGATTGATGGAAACGACAACGGCCTTTATGAGGAGACAGAAAAATATAATCTGAGTGCGGATGATCCTTCCGATGCGGATTGCACGGATGGTAAATTATATTCGACCATCAGGACACTCGCTTATGTAGGAGACGGCAGACTGATTTACCGTTTCTTTGCCAGTGACGGTAGTGACCGGGCCAAAGGAGAACCGGTTACGGGAGATACGGTAGTTGTGATTAAAGCCCTAAAGGTCAGACCTGCAGGCGGTACAGGATGGTACAGCACAATCCAGGCTGCCGTTGACGCATCCTCCGACGGAAGCAGCATTGTCGTTTACGATGGCACGTATGCGGAAGATGTCGTTCTAAACGGAACCCCTAACCGAACGCTTCTTTCGGCCTGCGGTGCGCGTGTGACCATCGTATCGGGCAGCGTTCAGGCACTGCGTTACAACAACAGTGATAATTGTGTGTTGGATGGATTTTCTTTTACAAACAGTGACTATGGTATGTATGTGAACGGCGGTTCGCAGGTAACCATAAAAAATTGTCAGGTATATGGAAATGCGTATGGAATTTATCTCAATAATGGCGCAAACCCGGTTAATATCCTGAATACCGAAATATATAGCAATACAACAAGAGGTATTCACAGCAACGGTTCGGCTACGTCATCTGTAATTACCGGTTGTGACGTCTATTCGAATAGCGGTTCCGGAACAGGCAGCGCTATGTATCTGAATTACGGGACGCATCATATTGAATCATCCACATTCAGAGACAATACCAATTCCGGTGAAGGCGCCGGTCTGGTTTTTAACGGAACCGACAGTACCACCACCGTGACCAATACCCTCATTAGGAATAATAATTCAACGGCAGCGCGCGGCGGCGGTATGTATTTTGGCAACGAGGCCAAACCGGTATTTGACAAATGTACAATCTCGGGAAATATAGCGTCAGGCGGCGGTGGCGGAATTTATATAAATAGCAGTTCGGCGCCAACCTTTAAAAATTGCATTTTTAACGGCAATAGTTCGAATACGGGCGGCGCTATTTATATTAACAGTACCGGAGTAAACTTAATAAATTGTACGGTGACGGATAATCATGCCACCTCGGGAGACGGAGGAGCGATCTATTTTAACAACGGAACTTTAATTATCCGGAATAGTGTTTTCTGGAATAATTCCGCTACGGGTTTGGGAAACAATATCGGTAAATCCAATACCGATGCAACGGCGGTTCATATTACCGATTCCGATATCAGCACGAGTTCTTACTGGATATACAATGGAAAAGAGTGGTGGGATTATCAAAATAATATTGATCCGGCCCGGGATCCGCTATTTAACAGCGCTAGTGATTTCCATATTCAGGCCGGTTCTCCGGTGGTCGATCGGGCGAATGCCGCCTATGCTCCGGCTGACGATATAGACGGTGATAGCCGGCCGCAGGGCACTGCCCCCGATATGGGAGCGGATGAATATAAATAACAGAGGAGAGTTAAATATCTATAAAGTGTATCTGGAATTCCGTTCCTTTTACCGGGTTTTGTTTTAACGTTCCCTTTAATTTTCCTTCAGCCAGTAATTGTACTAATTGCAGGCCAAATGTCTCGGCTTGGTTAATATCAATCTGTTTGGGTAGCCCGATTCCGTTGTCGCTTACAATTAATTCGTATTCGTTCTTGCCCATCGCTATTAGCCGGATAGTAATCGACCCCATTCGTTCATCGGGAAAGGCGTGTTTGAGCGCATTGGATAACAATTCATTGATAAGTAAACCGCAATGAATGGCTGTATCTATTCCAAATGAAATCTGTTCGATTTGTACATTCAGCTTAATCCGGTTCCTATTTACTTTATAGGATGCAAAAAGATCGCCGGCAAGATCTGTTATATATTCATTAATATTAATTTCCGATAAATTTTTTGACCGGTATAGCTTTTCGTGTACCTGTGCCATCGAAAGAATCTGGTTTTGGCAGTCTTTTAATATATTGCAATATTTTTTCTGTTTTACATATTCGGTTTGAATACTGAGGAGACTGTAAATAACCTGTAAATTGTTTTTGACCCGGTGGTGAATTTCACCTAAAAGGACTTCTTTTTCTTTAAGAGATTCCCGTATTTGATTTTCCGCTTTTTTACGATCTGTAACATCTTGAGAATAGATAATCATTTGAGTTACATTGCCATCCTTATCCAAAATAGGATATCCGTGCACTTCAATGTTTTTTACTCCGGTTCCGGCCGTGCGGTGGACATGCTCTACCACTACCGTCTGTTTTGTACGCACTACTTCATTGAGGGGGCAGGGGTGATCGGCCGATCCGCAGGGGATTTTGTTTTTATGCGATGAAAAATAGCAGGTGTTGTTTTCGAAAATACCTTCGTTTTTTGCAGAGGTATTGGAAAGAGATACCGTATAATCGCGGGCGTCGATTACATAAAAAGGATGAGTGAGGGACTCCAGAATATTGTGTAAAAAAGCATTTTGTTTCTGGATCTTTTCTTCCGCCTGCTGGCGCTCGAAAATTTCTGCATGCAATTGTTCATTCGATAACTTTAGTTCTTTATTCCACTGGCTAATAAAATATACGGTTCCGAGAATCATGACGATAATGAGAATAATTAAAAACAAAATGGTAAGTCCGAAACTAACCGAGGATTGCCGGAATACTTTACTGACTATTTCTTTGGGGGTGGCTATTACAAAATAACATTTTTGGTCTGCCATTCTTAATTGCTGAATAACGGCAATCATTTCTTTTTTATTCGCCGATACATATTCAACCCGCATCGAAGTATGTGATTTAAATTGCGCCTGAATATCTTTAAATGAATTTTGCAGGTTAGGAATGGTATTTATCTTTGTTCCCACAGAATAGTCAGGATGAAAAAGAATCCGTTGTCCGGAATCAAAAAACCAAAATATATGACGTTTTTTTTCAAATAACGAATAGTTATTAAATAGGTTCTTTATAGCAATGGTAAATACTAAAACGCCCTTTAACGTATTTTGTGTGCCAAGAATAGGCAGCGCAATGAGAATGCCTCTCTGACCGTCATACGCTTCTGAAAAAGAAATGTATTCATAAACCGGCTTGTCTTTTAATTCCTGCCGGATTTTTTTATAATAATTATGCCTGGAATAATCTTTTCCTTTCGTGGTGACGGCTTTTAACGAAAACGTAACAATCCCTTTGGCATTAAGTATGGTGATATCGGTTACATGTAAATTTTTTATAAATCCAAATGTCTCCCGAATCAGTGGCTCTGCCTTTTTAATATTTAGTTGTTTAATTGCCGACGCTTTAGCGAGGAGGTCTATCTCTCGTTCCAGCAGAGTAATTTTTTCTTCAATTCCTATTGCCATTTGCTTTGCTAACAAATCCTGTTCATTCTTAAACTGTTTAATTCCAAAAGCGCGGGTTTCCCGATGAATGTTATAAATCAGGTAGCCCAATCCGATTAAAACGACGACAAAAGAGATTAATATTATTTTTATAGATTTTTGAACAGTCGAATTCATACTTTTACCTATCAGGTTTCATACCACAATATAAACAAATTTGAGCTTTTTGAATATTTTTTTTCAATGAAAATAACCATCCGGGCTGGGAAAGCCCTTCATAAACTCCTGCAATCCGAAATAGGGAACAGACTTTTTCCGTTTAAGCGGAGTAAACCGGATAACAGCAAGAAAAATATTTGAAAATTGGATGTGCATTTTATGCATAGTTTTCTTATTTTGCGCAGGTGAAAGGAAAAAAAATACAGGTTTACCCGTACAGTTTTTTTTATTTGAAGATATTTGCACTAGCGGCTCTCTTTCTCTTTTCGGGATGTTTGCAGGATGTTCCGCATAGTAATCCGCTCGACCCGAAAAATAACAACGGTACGTTTACGTTAAGCGGCAAGGTGTTTACGTATTATCATCCGCGCACGCCCATAAGCAGCGTTCAGTTGTTACTGGTGCCAGGCAGCCATATTTCCCGTACATCGGACGATGGTTCATTCGTAATAAAGAATGTAAAAAAAGGGCAGTACGTACTGAAATACGGCGCCGAAGGCTATCAGCGGGATTCGTTTGCGGTAAATATTTCATCCAATATTATTTTTGATTTACATTTAAACGGACTTCCTTATTTTATTAACAATTCCGTAATCACACACCATGTTGCCCGCTGGTTTCCGCTGGAAGATATTTATTATCTGGATTTACTGACACGTGTAAACGATTTGGACGGCCCCGGCGATATTAAAAATGTATTTTATACACTTCCGGATATGACTTTAAGTGATACCCTAAATCCCGGGTTACAGACAGGTGTTTTCTCCGAAACCCTGTTTGAAAAGGATTTATCCGTAACATCGGTACAGGAATTGATGGGACGCCCTTTTTATTTTCGGGTGGAAGATGAGCCCGGTGCGGCGGTTGTGTCGCAGCCAATTTATTTAACGCGCATTATCGAAAAATCGGCGTCTGTTGTCAGTCCCTCCGAGCTGCAAACAGTTCAGTCCGATTCCATCGATTTTCGGTGGCAGTTAAACACACTGCCGTATTCTTATACATTACGAATTGATATTTTTGCCATTAATGCCGGCATTCCCGTCGCCGTGGAATCAATTTCTGATATTCCGGCAGAGCGGCAGGATTGGTCGTACTCGTCTTCGCTTACCGCCGGTGATTATTTTTGGACCGTAACCATTGTGGACAGATATGGAAACAGCAGTCGTTCCAAAGAGGGTGTTTTTAATGTGCCCTAAGATAAAAACTGAAAGGATAATCCATGTCGTTAACAATGCCGTATGAAACATTACTGCGTATCAGTGAAGAGATAAATGCTGTCCATGATATCAATACATTGCTGGAACGCATTATGGATTTGGCGCTGGAAACACTAAAGGCCGGGCGCGGTTTTATTTTACTAAAAAACAGTTCGGACACGACAAGTTACGAGGTTGTTACTATGCGTAATATTAGTCGTGAATCGGTTGCATCCATCCGCGATTTATCAACCAGCGTTGTGAATCAGGTATTGGAATCCGGCGAGGCCCTACTCAGTTTGGACGCCCAGGCCGATAACCGGTTTGCCGGCGCCGAAAGTATTGTAATGCAGCAAATTAAATCGGTTATGTGTACACCTTTAAAAACGGAAACCCGATCGTTAGGTGCCATTTATGTGGACAGCCGCGCCGCAGCACGCCGGTTTGATAAAGAAAGTTTAACCTTTTTACAGGCTTTTGCCGGGCAGGCGGCCCTTGCCATCAGCAATACGCGTTTGATGGAAGAGCTGCAAACGGAAAATAAAAAATTAAAAAAACAAATTGTATCCGGCGGGCTTTTTCCGGAAATCATCGGGAAAAGTGCACCGATGATAAAAATTTATGACCTGATCCGTGATGTGGCCGATTCGACGGCTTCCATACTTATTGAAGGAGAGAGTGGAACGGGAAAGGAACTGGTGGCCCGCGCTCTGCATGTACATTCTTCGCGCAGCAATCATCCCTTTTTACCTATTTTCTGCGGAAGCATGGCGGAGAATCTTTTGGAAAGCGAATTATTCGGACATAAAAAAGGCGCTTTTACGGGCGCATCCGAAAACAAATCCGGCCTGTTCGAAGAGGCGCATATGGGGACTCTGTTTTTAGATGAAATCGCCGATATCAGTATGAATATTCAGACAAAACTATTACGCGTTATTCAGGAAGGCGAAACAAAACGGGTGGGAGACAATCAGTTGCGTCACGTGGATGTGCGCATCCTTTCGGCCACGAATAAAGATTTGTGGAAAGAAGTGGAAGCCGGTAATTTTCGTGAGGATTTATATTTTAGGCTGAATGTGATCGATATTAAAATGCCCCCGTTGCGCGAACGAACGGATGATATCCCTCTGCTTTGCGCACATTTTTTAAAAAAGTATGCACAAAAAAACAAGAAAAATGTAAAACGTATTTCACCACAGGCGATTCGCACTCTGCAAGCCTACGGTTGGCCGGGTAATGTAAGAGAATTAGAGAATGCCGTAGAACGGGCTGTTATTTTTGCGCGTAGTTCGGAACTGGGCCCGGAGCTTTTTCAGATGCGTAAAAGTGAGGCGAAGCTCCCTATTGGAAAGTCTTTAAAAGAGATCAATAAATTTGCTATCCTGCAAACCATAAAAATGGTTGACGGAAACCGAACCAGGGCGGCAGAAATCCTCGGCGTTTCACGGCGCTGGCTACAATATCAGTTAAAGGAATGGGGTATGGTGGATGGTAATTAAAGGGTATACAATAATTCGCGAAATCAACCGCGGACCCATTACCACGGTATACCAGGCTCGGCAGGAAGCGCTTGACCGTTCGGCACTGTTAAAAATACTCAATGTTCAGTGGAAAAATGAGCGCGATTTGATTGCCCGTTTCCGGCGGGAAGCAAAGATTTGCGCCCGGCTCCACCATCCCAATATTGTAACCGTTTATGATTTTGGCACCGGCACAGAGCAGTTTTATATCTCTATGGAGTTTGTGGAAGGACAATCGCTGGCGGATTTAATTCGGGATTATGCCCCGTTACCGATTGCGGTGGTTGTTTATCTGATTTATGAGATTCTGAATGGACTGGATTATGCGCACCGCCATGGTGTGATTCACCGGGATATAAAACCTTCAAATATCATGCTCAGCGCAGACGGCGCAGTAAAGATATCCGATTTTGGCATGGCGATGATTTCCGGAATTCCCGGCATTACCGAACAAGGGGATGCCGTGGGTTCGCCGGCATATATTTCGCCAGAGCAGGCCCTGGGAAAAGAAATAACGGCAAATAGCGATCTTTTTAGTTTAGGCGTAACAATTTACGAAATGATTAACGGTTCCTCGCCATTTAAAGGGGCTAATATTGCCGAGTCGATTAATAAAACTCTAAATGAAGAACCGTTGCCATTAAATGTGATAAATAAAGGAACTCCCGATTGGCTTTCGCAAATGGTAGCGGGAATGTTGCAAAAGAAAGCAAAAGACCGGGTAGCCGACTGTGCGCAGCTATTAGAGCAACTGCAAGGTGTAGGGCAAACGGATGCGGCGGGTATGGCGGCGTATTTAAAAAATCCTCAGCCGTTAAATGTAGTCGCAGATCCGGTTCCGGCTGAGGCATTACCTGTTCCGAAACGTAAATGGATTTACGGCTTTGTGGCCGTGCTTTTTGTTATCGGTCTAATTCTTTTCGTTAATCAATACCGTCAAAACGGATTGATGCCGCCTCCTTTTGTTGCAGATAGTTTACAGGAAATAACGCAGGAAAATCCGAAAGAAAACCCACCGGCCGGCGAGTTAACGATTCGGACAGAAGATAAACGCATTAAAAAACCACAAAACAAAACAATTAACAAGACGGCCGTTCCTGAGAGCAATAGACGCATGAACAGGGTGATTGCACCGGGAAAAGAAAAACATGTTAATCTGTCGGAAGAGGCGGGTCTGTTTGTTATTTGCAATCCTTGGGCCGAGATTTATGTTGACGGAGAAAAAATAGACACGACACCTTTAAACGAAGCCTTTTTCCTGACAGCAGGATTTCATTCAATTGAATTAAAAAACCCAAACTATAAAACATATCTAAGACGGATTGAGTTAAACGACGGACAAACGGATACGCTGCGTGTGACCTTGTTGCCGCAAAGCGGTGCACTGGAATTACGTGTGCATCCCTGGGCAAAGGTTTATATAGATAATGCTTATTACGAAACAACCCCGCTGACCAAACCGATTGCACTCACTGCGGGCATACATGTATTGCGTTATGAAAACCCAAATTTCGCGGCAATCCGAGATACGGTTGAAATTATTTCGGGAGAAACAATACAAAAAAGAGTACGTTTTGGAAAGTGATGGCACTGAACTTGCATAAAACAGATCGCATACTATTCGAGGTTCATAGATGAACAATAAAAGACGGTTTATCTTTACTATTGTCCTTATTCTAATCCCGCTTTTTATACAGGCCCAGGGCTGGACCAGTGTACATATGATGCATATGCCGCGAGGAGGCGCTTCGGCCGTAAAGTGGGGAAATTATATATATGTCTTTGGAGGCAAAACAAAAAATAACAGAGTGTTAAACTCTGTTGAACGTTTTGACCTCTCCACCGGTTTCTGGGATAAAAAAACGGTGCGAAGCTTTGATAAGGCGCGTTATGACGCGGCCGCTGTGGCCTTTGAAAATAAGATATATCTTATTGGCGGGAAAGATGAAGCGGAAGTGTTTGATGATGTCCAGATTTATGATCCTGTGCAAAATACGTGGACAGAAGCGCATGATCTGCACAAAGAGCGGGAGGGATTTGCTATTGCTATTCTGGATAGCCACATCTATGTTCTTGGTGGCCGAAAAGAACAATCGTCGCTCATTAAAGATATCGAATGGTATAACGAGGAAGACGATAAATGGGAAGAAGCCAACTGGGAAATGAATAATCGCCGGGCCGATCTGTTTTCGGCCGCTTACGACAATCATTTTTATATGTTTGGCGGTTACTATTACGGATTGACAAAATCCAGTTACAGTGCAACGCAAGCACAATGGGGATATTACTGGCAGAGTGGCCCGGATTTAAGCGTGAGCAGGATGTATGGCGCTTCCGTTCGTATTGACGATAAAATTTATATGTTGGGCGGGGAAACGACCGGCGGTAAAACCGACATGGTAGAGGTGTTTGATATATCTGATAACGAAATTTCAACCCTAACAGGGTTAGATAATCCGCGCAGCGGAATGGCCGGAGTAGCTGTAGGCGATACAATATATATTATCGGCGGTTTTGAAGGTAATAGCGATACGCCTGTTTCAAAAGTAGCGTACAAAGTGTATAGTCCAACGTCAATCGGAACGAGCCATGGCCTGTCAATTCCGGATAGCCGGTTACTTGTTTCGGGTTATCCGAATCCATTTAACGGTTCCGTTTCTCTACGGGCGCTAATTCCACGCAGCGGATTGTATAAAATGGAAATCTTTGATATTAATGGGAAATTAGTGAAAACGATTTCCGATACATATATCCGCGCAGGATCGCACCGGTTTATCTGGAACGCATCGAATAATAACTTGAATTTAATCTCTACCGGTGTATATTTCTTCGTTGTTCGTTCTTCACGGGAAATTCAGAAATTTAAAATGGTCTATGTTAAATAGAATATTTTTTTTTACCTTAATAGTTCTTCTGATTAATAGTGCCGGATTGCAAGCGCAATCGGCCGATAATCGTCCGCTTAAAGTAAAAAAATTATACGATAAACTTCAATTCGAAGAGGCTGTTAAGAGCGGTAGAGAGTCGCTGCGTAGGGGACGTTCTTATGACGGCGACGGACTGGCCTTGATCCACCGGTATATGGCCTATTCGTTTTTTAATCTTAGTGAACGTGATTCTGCCCGCGCACATTTCTTAACCCTTCTATCCATAAATCCTCAAACAGAACTGGATATTGTCCGAACATCGCCTAAAATAATTGCTTTTTTTGAACAGGTGCGAAAAGAGTATGAACAGTTGAAATCAGAAAACAAAATTATTGCGGTTAAACAATATGTTTTTGTAGATGATAAGCGTCCGGGAGCGGCTTGGCGGTCGGCGCTGTTTCCGGGTTGGGGACAGTACTATAAAAATCAAAAGACGAAAGCATACTGGGCCAGCGGATTGTTTCTTGGCGGTGTTGTTCTTTCTGTAATTTCATATGCGCAGGAAGGCAGATATAAAGACCTGTATCTAAAGGAAACAGATTCAGATAAAATAACTTCGGTTTATAATAGATACAATATGTATTCAAAAGCCCGCCGTTTTTTAAGCTACACAACAGCAGCCGTTTGGCTTACTTCTTTTGCCGATGCTCTGTGGTCGGCATATCCCGGAATTTCCATACAGTCCGATGGGCAAGATAAGTTGTCATTTGCGTACCAAATACATTTCTAATCCCCTGTAGTTAAATTCTTTATGCCAACCTTTGTTTTCAGCATCTGTGCGATTTCCGCAATAGGCTGTTAATTGTTTATTCCGGAAAAATAAAATTATTTCGCAAAGCACCCTAAATAAAAAGATTAAAAAAAAATCCCCTTTCTTTGCGCATTGTGTGATGATACAATACTCAATTTATCCCGAGTAGTAAATATAAAGCCCGTTGGCTATTTACGTAAGACGAAAACAGATTTAAAACTTGACTGAAGAATAGAATGATTCATTTGCCCAACGGAGGGCAATAAAAAAAGAGAAAGATAAGTGATTCTAAACACGCTGTGTGTGAGTAGATAAATCCCTTTTTATATAATAAAAGAAAGGCTGGCCCGTGAGGGGCAGCCTTTCTTTATTTACGGCAGTATTTGTTTTACGGATACTTAGCGCACAAGAAGCATCTGCTTTACACTGCTCTTTCCTGCAATATTAAGCTTGTAAAAATACATTCCGCTTGAAACATTCTGACCGAAATCATTGGTTGCATTCCAACGGAAAGTGTATTTTCCGGCGCCCAGAACACCATTGAATAACGTTTTAACACGCTGTCCTAAAATATTATACACATCAAGTCTTACCTGTTGAAATTGTTTTCCCTGAATGTATAGCGGAATTGTTGTGGCCGGGTTAAACGGATTGGGGTAATTCTGTTGTAAATCAAACCCGGAAGGCAGTTCTGCAAGAGCACTATTTCCCACGGACGTTACAGAAAGAGCGGCGCCCAGTTTTACCTGTACGGCATCCGACGAAACATCATCCTGCTGTGCCCATACGGTTACTTCATCTCCAGCCGAATAAACGCTTAAATCAACCGGTTGATAAGTTTCATTTAGGATAATGGTGGACGCATTTATTCGGATTTCCTGCCCACCGACTATCAAAAGATTACCGGAAAAACCATTTAAAGTTGCACTGTACACACTCATACCGGGAGAGTCTTCCAGCTTTATTCGCACAGCAAGGTACGTGCCGTCGCTCTGAATGTACGCTTTTACTTCTACATACTGTCCGGCAGACAAATCACTTAACAACAGAGTCGCGCCGGTATAATCGTGAATGGTGGTTGAATCATCAATAAAAATCGTAATTCCACCGAGCATCAAAAAATCGGTTCCAATGCTATCAATAGATGCAGATAATTCGATACGGCCAATTTTTTCATCTTCCAGCTTTATGCGTTTCGCCAGCCATGAACCGTCATCCAGGCGGATTGCTTTAATTTCCACAAAGTCGGCTATGTTGATTTGACTGAGTGTGACGGGCAACCGGTTAATATCCAGAATAATAGTTGCGTCGTCGACCATAAAGGTTACCTGATTAACCTGTATCCAATCTGTTCCTAACGAATCCACATATCCTTCAAATTCAACGGAGTACTCATAAAAGGATTTAATTTTAATTTGAGAGGCAAAAACACTACCGTCATCCTGCAGATAGCCTTTTACTTTTACACGTTGTCCTTTTTCCAAATCGGAAAACGCAAGAGTACTGTTCCTATGGCCTTTAATTTCACTTGTCTCATCGATATAGATCATATATCCGAACACGATAATAGCGTTGTTTGCCACCGAATCGATAATGCCGGTAAAATGTATGGAATTCATATATTCTTCTTCGATTTCGATTTTACGGGCAAGGTAGCTGCTATCGGCCTGAATGGCGGCTTTAATCTCTACGGACATACCTTGCGTCAATTCATTTAAACTACCTTTTCGGTGGTTACCAAACATGACAACGGTTTGGGCATTGGTATAAAAGGTAACACCGTTAACAATTACATAATCGACGCCTAAAGAATCAATGATTCCTTTAAATTCCATCTGATGTTCATCGGCGTTACAACACTGATTCATTATTTTTATTTCTTTGGCCCATAAGGTGTCATCTGCCTGTTTACGGGATTCTATTTTTACAAATAAGCCGGGCGTGAGATCGGAAAGACTCATATAAGAATGATTGTCACCCTTAATTTCGGTTTGATCATTCACAAAAAACCGTAGTCCGTTTACATCAATAAAATCAATACCTACCGAATCGATAGTTCCCGAGTATTCCATGTCATACTCATCGTGGTGTGTGTTTTTATCTTCCAGTTTGATTCTACTTGCCAGGTAGCTTCCATCCTCCAGTTCATATGCTTCCACTTCAACATAATCTCCGATTTGCAGGTCCGAATAAGAGAAGGTGTTATGGCGCATATCGCTTACGACCGTGTTGGAATCTGTCCGGAACACATAACCGTCGACTATCAGGCTGTCGGCGCCGATAGAGTTGATATATCCTTTAAGTTCAAACTCTTTGCCGTCGCCGGCCGGCCGGTATTGATAGGTGAATTGCGCTTCATATTCCGCTTCGTTTCCGTTATGATCTTTAAGTTTTGCTTCCCAGTCCCATTCACCTGTCTCCGGAAGACCGTCAAGCACGAATGTCGCTTCAAAATATCCGTTGAATTTATTCGTAAACTGTCCTTCAAAATCAGACATATGAGAGCGTTTAATCATCCATTTCATTTTCATCATATTATTAACATTTAAATTTGGCGCAAATACATTCATATACAAAGTGTCGCCTTCATTGAAATGGTATAGACTGCTATCCGCCCCGGTTTGATTGGAAAGCACATAGTAGCCCTGGGCAAATGTGCTTGTAAACGGCAGCGCCGAAAACAGCAAAGCCAAAAGCATCGCACGTAGATTCTTGTTCATGTGTTACCTCCGATTGGTTATAAAACTGTGATTGAATTACGGTTGTTCTTTCAAATGGTGTGCCATAAATGCAAACGGCCGTATACAAAGGTTTAGCCCGTTCCGGATGTTTTTAAATCCGGAACGGAGTGCAAATAATAATAGCGCAGCGCAAAATGTGCGCACCTAAAATCCCAATTAGAATAAAATTTGTACGGAACGCCTGTGTCTTTTTCTTTCTCCGGACTGGTATGCGTTTTGTATCGATTATCACAACTATTTTTCTTTTGTGTTGATTCTTATTTGATTATTAAGGAAATTATTCACGTAATTCTAGCAATAGGAAGGATAGGCTTTTTTTGTGATTGCAAGAGTAAAAAATAAACAAAAATGTGTTTTTATGTTAAAATACAGGACGCTTAGAATCCTTACACTTTTTGCGTTAACCGGATTGGTTTATATGATTATTTGCGGAACTGCTTTTGCCGTTGCGGTGAATGCCGATAAAGCGTTTCCCTATTCCGTTAAATGGGTCGGAGCCTTCTCCGGTTCTAAAGATTTTAAGCAAAAAGAAGGTTTCTTTTCCGGCATTTTAAAACTGATAACCGGTTCCGATGCATTTACCCTGAAACGCCCCGTTGCCGTATGGAACAGTCCGGACGGAAATTTACGTGTGCTCGATCAGGAATTGCAGTCACTCCTATTAATCCGGCAAAACGACCGCGACATTAAATCGGCTTCTTCCTTTCCCTCTCTGGTTTCTATGTGCATGACAAAAAGCGGTGTTTTGTATTTTACAGACTCCAAACGAAATGGGGTGTTTATTCAGGAGACTCCGGATAAAACACCCCATTTGTTTAATAAAAATGTTTCGTTAAATCGTCCCACAGGAATTGCATTTCTGGAGCAAAAACAGGAAATATGGGTTGTGGAGACGGGCGCACATCGCATTGCTATTCTGGATAGTAAAGGGAAGTTCCTTCGCTATATTGGTAAAAGAGGCATTTCCGCCGGTGAATTTAACTTTCCTACTTTTATATGGATTGATACCAGTGGCACTGTATATATTGTGGATTCCATGAACTTTCGAGCCCAGATTTTAAGCAGTTCCGGTCTTGTGCTCACTGTTTTCGGGGAGGCCGGAGATGCCAGCGGCTACTTTGCGCGTCCCAAAGGGATTGCCACCGATACATTTGGCCATATCTATATTGCAGATGCTCTGTTTCATACGGTTCAGGTGTTTGATCAAAAAGGAAACTATCTCTATCATTTTGGCGAGCAGGGAAGCGCCAAAGGTAAATTTTGGATGCCTATGGGCATATTTATCGGGGAGGACGATCGCATTTTTGTTGCCGATAGTTACAACCACCGTATTCAGATTTTTAAGATACAACAAAGGGAATCAAATGACGGGTAGATTTATTTCATTGTTTATACTTGTTGCATTTTCTTCGTTTGTTTTTTCACAATCCGTTGTGAATACGGTGCATAATCTTTCGGCAAATGGTCCCGGGACGGTAAAGGCAAGCAGTGAAACCGAGGTTTGCATTTTTTGCCACACACCACATAACAGCAGTCCCCGTAAACCGTTATGGAATCGCGAAGACCCCGGTTTAAATTACACGTTATACAACAGCTCTACTATCCAGGCTTCACCGGGGCAACCCGACGGCGCGTCTCTTTTATGTTTGTCCTGCCATGATGGCACAATCGCTCTGGGCAACGTACTCAGCTTAAACGAACCGATTGTATTTAACAATGGTGTAACGGTAATGCCGTCGGGTGCGTCAAATTTATCCACCGATTTGTCTGATGACCATCCGGTATCATTTATATACGACGCCTCTTTAGCGGCGGCAGATAATGAACTGGCCGATCCCGCTTCGCTCAGCGGACCGGTGCATCTGGAAAATAATAAATTGCAATGCACCGCCTGTCATGATGCTCATAAAGATATCTATCATGATTTTTTAACCGTAAACAACCAAAACTCGGAATTATGCCTCTATTGTCATCAAAAAACAGGTTGGGATAATGCCAGTCATAAAACATCTCTGGCTACATGGAACGGATCGGGAGACGACCCGTGGCCGCATTCGGATTTTTCAACCGTTAGTGAAAATGGCTGCGAAAATTGTCACCAGCCGCATACAGCCGCAGGCGCACTGCGCATCTTAAATTATTATCGCGAAGAAGACAATTGTTTTATTTGCCACAGCGGAACGGTGGCTTCTAAAAATGTAGAGGCCGATTTTGGCAAGCAATGGATTCACAATGTAACACCCACAACAAATGTGCACGATCCCGAAGAGCTTTTGCCGGTTCAGACGGAGCACGTAGAATGTGTTGACTGTCATAATCCTCATATGGCCGGGTCGATAGTAGCAACAGCTCCCGACGCCAGCGCCTATATACAGGGAGTGCCCGGTATTAATTCGGGCGGCACAGCCGTTAATTCTATTCAATTTGAATATGAGCTGTGTTACAAATGCCATGCCGACAGCCCTGATAAACCCGGCACCAATATTCCCAGACAAATCGAACAAACCAATGTGCGTCTGGAATTTGATTTGGGAAATCCCTCCTTTCACCCCGTGGAAGGAGCGGGGAAAAATATGGATGTTCCCAGTTTAATTACTCCTTATTCGGAATCGAGCGTCATTTATTGTACCGAATGCCATGCCAGTAATAACAGTTCGGTAAAGGGACCGCACGGATCGGATTACACCCATTTATTAAAGTTTAATTACGAGACAGCAGATTTTACAACGGAATCCTATCAGGCATATGAATTGTGTTACCAGTGTCACGACAGAAACAGCATTATAAACAATACCAGTACACAGTTTGCCGAAGATGTACACCAGCAACATATCGTGGACGAAGATACGCCGTGCAGTGTGTGCCACGATGCTCACGGCATTAGCAGTACACAGGGGAATACAACAAACAATACACATCTGATTAATTTTAACACATCTGTCGTACGGGCCAGTAACGGTGGCGGTTCACGGCTGGAATTTATTGATAATGGTAATTTTGCAGGCGAATGCTTCCTGTACTGCCACGGAAAAAATCATAATCCAAGAAGCTATAATTAATTAAACAATTAACATACGGAGGTACCTCATGCGTGCTTTTAAAATTTTGTTTACATCCTTTTTAATGCTCTGGATTGTAAACCTGTCAGCACAATCAATTGTAGGTTCGGCGCACGATTTCTCGGATGATAACTGGAATACCACAGGACAAATTTGTCTGGTTTGCCATACACCGCATAATGCCGACGCCAGCATCAGCAATGCGCCGTTATGGAATCATGAATCCACCAGTGCAACCTTTACGACCTATACCAGCGCAACGATGGATGCCACAACGGGGCAGCCGGATGCCTCATCAAAATTATGCCTGAGTTGCCACGACGGTACGGTTGCCGTGGATAATTTCGGCAATCAGACCGGCGGAACATATTTTATCAGCGGAAATGATAATATCGGTACGACTCTGAGCGATGATCATCCCATCTCTTTTACCTATGATGCCGCGCTTGCTACCACAGATAACGGCTTGTATGATCCCACAACCGCAAATTCCGGTTTGGGCGGGACGATTAGCGAAGACCTGTTAATTGGCGGGCAGGTTAAGTGCGCCTCTTGTCATGATGTGCACAACGGTAGCGGAATTGACAAGTTATTGCGTCTTTCCAATGACGCCAGCGCTCTTTGCCTGACCTGTCATAATAAATAGATACGTTATTCCGTTTTATCGATAAAATTGCGGGTTTCCGAACACTATGAAAAAACAAATAATTCTCTCCGGATTTCTGATTCTCGGCTTGTGGATGTTAACGCTATCCTGTTCCGCTTCTCTTCGAAACTTAGACATCAGCAAGCCGATATTGTTCCCGTCTGCTCCGGATACGGCGCGGATTCAGTTTTTTATGAACATCAGCAATTCTTTGGATGTTGCGGGCAGGCAAACAGCTTTTAGCCACTATGTAACGGGGGACGAGGAGGGAAAACCGATAATCAAACCGTATGGTATCGGTGCGTTTAAAGGAAAACTCTACATTTGCGATACCATGTTACCCGGCCTGGAAATTATTAATCTGAAAAGCGGACAGTTTAAATATTTTATTCCCGAAGGACCCGGGGAGCTAAAAAAACCACTAAACTGCGCTTTTGGAGAAGACGGCAGCCTGTATGTTTGCGATGTCGGGCGAAATCAGGTAGTGGGGTTTGATCGAAAATTAAACTATCTTTTTGCGCTTGGTGACGGCAAATCGGGCCGGCCTACCGATGTGCAGATTTATGATAGAAAAATATGGGTCTGTGATTTGCAGGCCCATCAGATAAAAGTTTACGATAAAGATTCGCAACAGTTGTTGTTTACTTTTCCCGAAGTAAAAAAAGCCACGCCGCAGTATCTTTTTTCTCCGACAAACATATCCGTGCGTGGTGGTAAAGTGTACGTTACCGATACCGGCGACGCCCGGATTAAAGTGTTTACGGATAGAGGAAGATTTATAAAAAGAATTGGCGGTTTTGGAAAATCTCCCGGATTTTTTGTCCGGCCCAAGGGATTAACAACGGATAATGACGGATTGCTTTATGTTGTGGATGCCGCCTTTGAAAATGTACAGATGTTCGATGCGCAGGGCCGCATTTTAATGTATTTTGGCGGTTCCAAAAAACATGCGGGCAGCATGTGGCTGCCGGCCGGAATTGAGATAAGTTATGAACTGGCGGATTTTTTTAAACCGTATGTTTTTTCGGGATATGTATTAAAATATATCATTGCCGTAAGTAATCAGTATGGTCCAAATAAAATAGGGATTTACGGTTTTATCGAGCCGAAGAAAAAATAATATGCCCGGTATTTTAAAACACAGCTACTATCTCGCTGTTTTTTTGCTTTTTGCCGCAGCCTGCAATACGCAAAAAAACTACCAAACGCTCTCAACTTTTTTTGACGGAGTTCCAAAGCCAGAGTCGCCGAAAGAGGAAAAAAACAAAAAAGCGTCGACGAGTGGGGCGGCCGAACTGAAACTCTTCGATGACTACAAAGGGGCAATGGAAAATGAAAAAAATAAAATACTAAACCGGCCGCTTTCCAGCCATCCGGATTTTCAAAAAAAACAGTGTGAAAAATGCCACAGCGTTCAACATGCCAATCGTGTAAAACAGCGGCAACCGGAATTATGCTATAAATGCCATAAGCCATTTGAGGAACGCTATTTAAAACTACACGGGCCGGTGGCGGCCGGATTTTGCAATGCCTGCCATACACCCCACCAGTCGCCATATATTTCCTTGTTACAAATGCCTGTGCGTAAGATTTGTTTGCATTGCCATGATTCCGGAGATGTAAATAAAAATAAAGCCCATAGTTCCGTTAGCGAACGCTCGTGTATGGAGTGCCATAATGCGCATGGCGGGAGCACGGTAAATTTTTTGAGAAAGAAAATATAAAACCATGATGCGATTGCAAAACAGTGTTTTTATACTTCTCTTTTTAGGTACGGGATTGTTATCTGCGCAGGATTACCTGTATCAGTTCGGTCAATGGAAGCAGCAGTCCTTAACCGGTTCGATACTGGTAGAGGGATTGTACCGCTCGCAGGAAAATACGTTACGATCGGGCTTTACGGAAAAACCGGAAATGCAAAAACTTAACGGAAGGTTCAAATTAAATTCCGGCAGCGTTATCTGGCACCCCAATTTTTTACAACTAAACGTCCAGGCCCTTTATGCGCCAAATATAAAAAATGAACAGTTCCTTGTTTTGCCGGAGCGTTCGGAAACCCGTACAGCAGAGCAGCTACGCATTAATTCCTATTTTTTCAGGCAACGTCCTCTGTCTGCAAATCTCTTTGCCAATTTTCAGCGCAGTTTTGTAAACCGTGCATATACGACGAATGTGGAAACCCGCACAAAGGACTATGGGGCGGGACTCTCTGTTCTCAATTCCGTTGCTCCGTTAAATATTAGATATACTAAAAACGATCGTTGGCAGAAGGAGTTGCAAAGCGGACGTATTTATATCAATAAGCAAGAGGATTTTCAGATAGAAGCAAACGCCTCTTTTGGTAAATTTGATACACACCGGCTAAGTTATTCGTATCAGAATTACCTGCGAAGTTACGTAGGAAATGATAAAACCCGTGCATATATTAATAATTACCGCTTACAAAACAATGTGAAATTTGGCAATGAAAAGAAGAATTCCTGGCGCTCTTTTGTGTTTCTTCGCAGGCAGCAGGGCAGTTATCGGCACAGCCGGTTGCAATTAAACGAAAACTTTATTTATCATCTTCCTGCCGGTTTTAAAATGTCGGCTTTGTATAGCTTCTCCGATTTCAGTCGTTCCGGTCTCGGTACAATCCAATCCAACGGTTTACTGCGTGCCGAACATACGCTCTTTTTAAGTTTGCACAGTCAGGCTTTTTTTGAATATATCAATACCCGCAATAATAGTTATAACGAAAATGTCCGACAGGGAGGCGCCGGATTTGCGTATAATAAAAAGATTCCGGCAGATGGCCGCATAACCGTTGCTTATAATTACCGTCGTCGTAATGAAGAGCGCCGAAGTCAGCCAACCCTGTTAAATATTGTCAATGAAAAGCTGAACCTGGCCGACGCTCAGCCGGCCTATCTGAATAATCCGGATGTTATTCAGACCACCGTAGAGGTAAGAAACGAGAATAGCACTGTTTTGTATCGTTTGAATATCGATTATGTTTTAATTGAACGGGATGCCTATCTCGAAATACAACGCTTACCCGGCGGGCAGATAAGTGACGGTGCGACGGTTTATGTTTCGTATCAGACACGTCAGGCGTTTTCTTATAATTATGGTCTTAATAACAACACGGTACGTTTGGCGCTTTCGTTATGGAAAGGGTTTGCAGAGGGCTATTTTCGCTATTTCGGCCAATCGTACAGCGATATAATAAACAGCGATCAAAATATTTTTAAAACCGTTCAGCAGCAGGTATACGGGTTACGTATTTCTAAAAGTTTTATAACTGCCGGTTTCGAAATATCCAATTATAATTCAAACATAATTCCCTACAAAGCACAACGTGTCTATTGCCGCTTTACGCGTAATTTCGGGCGTAGGGTCAGAAGCACATTAAATGCTAACTGGCGTAACCAACGGCTCTCCGCATCAAATGAAAAACAACAATATGCGGATATAAATGCCCGGGTAAGTTATGCAATTACCATGTATTCGCAGGTTTTTAGCGAAGGCGGTTACCGTTTTCAGAATGGGCGCGGAATAGATTTAAATTTAATCAACTGGCGGGCAGAATACTCCACACGATTCCGGCAGCTCTATTTTAGTGTGGGCGTCGAAATGTACCGGCGTGATTATTCCGGGGAGAAAATAAACTATAACGGGGGCTATGTAAGAGTAGAACGTAAATTTTAAGAGAGATCCAAAATGAAAACATTTGTAAATTGTAGCTTCGTTTTTGTCCTTATCTTTAGTTTCCCCGCATCTCAATTATTAGCAAACGATTTTTCCAACTGTTCGGCCAAGGGATGCCACCTGTTACAAAAAAAATACGAACCGGTGCACAGTCCGGTAGAAGACGATTGTATGGCCTGTCATCAGACGGAGGCAAACGAACATCCACTTGCCGGCAAGAAAGAATTTACCCTGACGGAGGATGTGCCAGCACTTTGCTACGAATGCCATGATGCGCTGAATGATAAAACGTATATTCATTCTCCGGTCGAAGAGGGCGATTGCCTGTCTTGCCATACCCCCCATAGTTCCGAAAACGAATTTCTGCTACGTACCGAAGGCGGTGCGGTTTGCATTGATTGCCACGATTTAAATGAAAATGGAAACAGTATGCACGGCCCCGTGGCGGCCAACATGTGTATGGCCTGTCACGATCCGCACCAGTCGGAATTAGCTGGTTTATTGCAGCGGGAAGATTTGGACTTATGTCTTTTCTGTCATGTTAATAAAAAAGATTTGCAAAACAAGCCGAGTGTTCACGAACCGTTTACGGAAGGCTGTCTCTCTTGCCACAGTCCGCACAGCTCGCCCTACCAATTCATGGTTAATCAGGATGTCCCTTCGCTCTGTTTTGGGTGTCACGAAGAGGTGGAAGTGAAACTCGATAGACAGTCCAGCGTACACGGTCCGTTTCAAAAAGGGGAGAAATGTTATCTTTGTCATAATGCGCATGTTTCGGATTATGATCACCTGTTGCAGGATAAAGAAGAGAAACTCTGTTTTAAGTGCCATAATAAAAAAATAAAAAAAGGGAACCATGTCGTTAAAAATATTGCCATTCGTGTAAATAAAGCCAATTATGTCCACGAACCTATCAAAGACGATGGCTGTTCGGCCTGTCATGAAGCGCATACGCCCGATAATTATTTCCTTTTGTCTTCCGCATTTCCCAAAGGCGCATACAGTGAGGGGAAAACCGAATCCTTTGCTCATTGTTTTGACTGCCATGACGAATCTCTAATGAAAGAGGCGCAAACCATCGAAGCCACCGGTTTTCGCGACGGAAACCGGAATTTGCACTATGTACATGTGAATCGTAAAAAAGCCCGGAGTTGCACGGTGTGTCATGATATACACGGAGCGAAATACGCACATTTAATCGCTGCAAAAATTCCGTTTGGAAAATGGGAAATGCCCATGAGATTCGAGAATACGGCAAGCGGCGGATCGTGTTTAACAGGGTGTCACAAGAAGTTAACCTATTCCCGAATAAAAAAATAAAACTGTGTTATGCGTTTTATCTTCGGCTTTCGGCCTATCTGCCGGTAGCAACTGAATATACATCAGCAGGTGCCGGCAGGTCTTTCAAAAATCGGTATACCCGAAGTTGTCAAAAAGTTCCTGCCTTTTTTTTCTAAACTTGCCACGCATTGCGTTTTTTTGCAAATTCAAATTAAAACACACATTAATACGAAACAGAGAAATATCTCTTAAAAGGAAGAGGATCTAATGGCTGGATTCCAGGAAATAATTCATACGGACGGGAGTTTTATTCTACGGTTATTGGTAGCAATGGTACTTGGCGGACTTATCGGCTTTGAGCGGCAAACAAGAGGCCGGCCGGCCGGACTTCGCACTAATATTGTGGTTTGCCTTGGGTCTGCAGCCGTTATCGTTGCGTTTCAGAAGCTTTCTCTGGAATTGAACCTGGACGCGGAATCGATTGTACGCATGGACCCGGCTCGCGCCGCTGCAGGCGTTGTCACGGGAATTGGCTTTTTAGGCGCCGGAACAATTATTAAAAGTAATGATTTTATACGGGGGCTTACAACAGCGGCTTCCATTTGGGTCGTTGCCGCCGTGGGAGTGACCGTCGGCCTTGGCGACTATGTTATCGGTGTTGTGCTGACCCTGCTGGTTCTTTTGGCTCTATATGCGCTTCATCGACTTTCAATAAGCAGTGATCACTATTTTTCATTACATCTGAAATGGCATGGAAATATGGATTTACTCAACGAAGTCACAGATACTCTGAAAAAACAGCAGATCCATATCAAAAGCCGTGCGGTGACCTGTCATCCAAATAGCGGAAAATACGAGGTGCATTTAGCATTGCGTATGCGGTATAAGGGGTATGAAAACCATGTAATAGAAAAATACCAGTCGGATACGCGTTTTGATGAAGTCGCTCTGGGCAGATGACACGGTTTTAAGCAATAGATATAAATTTGTTTGCATGCGTAATAAAGACGCCGCATTTATTCAGTACCCTAAATTTTAAAGTACAAACAACAAAAATCACCTGGCAGACGAAGGTTTAAGTTTTAGGATTTGCTGTTTATTTGTTATTTGGCGCTTGTACTTTGGTAGTTCCTAAGTTTTATTTTAGAAATTTGGGTAGTCTTCAAATAGCGATGGTGAAAACGTATTTTTTTGTAAATCGATTCTGTGAGTGTCTTGGGTGAAAATCTTTAAGAGTAGTATTTTATGTTTTCTTTTTATGTTGAAGATTGTATCGCTTCCGGCACAAACAGAAGGCTTTTACAAAGATATTTTTATGGATGGAGGGGTAAGCCTGACCTCGCGGACCAGTCTCCCGGCTGCCGACGCATTACACCTTTCAATGGAGTTTCTTGCTTCCGGCGATACCAGTTTACAACGGAAAACAATCACTAAAAACAACTATGACCAAAACGGATATCTTTTATATCCGGACGGAGCGCCTCGTTTTGCGGTGGTTTATGTAAATGGCGGAAGCGCTACCGGGCACGGAAAATCGCTCGGAGAAACCGGACGTGAGCGTTTTCGTTCATTTTATTATAACGGCGGAAGCTATACCGGTTCCTGCGCCGGGATGTTTATTGCCAGCGTCAGTTATATGGAAGACGGGATTTATGAACCGTATTTTCATATCTGGCCGGGACGAACGAAACAGGCCGGATTGGCCTCCACATACACGGGGCATTTTATTCCGGCCGATTCCCCGCTTTTAAAGTATGCTGATTTTGGCGGTGATCATTACATTCGCAAGGTGTATCATAATTATGGCGGCTATGCCCGAGAAGATCTCGATTTTCCGGAAGGCACAGAAGTGCTGCTGCGTTATGATTATCCCGATAAAACGATGGATGAAAAACCAAGCTGCTGGGCCTATATCGAAAATGACCAAAGCGGCCGTCTTGTGGTTATAGGTTCGCATCCCGAATCGGTTACCTCGGGAGAAAGATTAGATTTAATGAAAGCTATTTTGTCGTATGCGCTGGACGGAGTGGCAAAGCCGCGGGTAAAAGGAACCTTGCTTAACGGTCAAGAAAGAATTATGGATAAAAATACTGCGGCAAAGGAACCGGCCTATACAAAAATAGGTGATAAACAATATCATCATTTTATGGCAAAAATTCCTCCGGGCGCCCGGAATTTTAAGGTGCTGCTCAGCGGTGACGATACCTGTGATCTGTATCTTTATATCAACAGAGAAGAATTTGCTTTTGACGGAGCTTCGGAATTTACGTTACAAACAGCCGGTGCCAACAAAACCTTTTCTCTTTTGCAGCCAGAATCCGGTACCTGGTATATTGGCGTTAAATGTGCCACAACGGTTCAGTCCGTACGACAGAACCAAGGCTATGTTTATTCTGGCCGGCTGGATATTTTGAACGGATCGGCCTATTCCATCAAAGCTTCCTGGGATACAGTTACAACGGTTAGCGCAGGAATAAAATCTTTTAAACTGTATCAAAACTTTCCTAATCCTTTTAATTCAGCCACTCGTATCCGTTATCAATTATTCAGGGAAAGTAACGTCAATTTATCCGTTTTTAACGCGCTCGGGCAAAGAATAGAAATACCTGTAAACAAACAACAGGCGGAAGATGAATATGTGTATGATTGGGATGCCGGACATCTGCCCGGCGGAGTATATTTTATTCGGCTGAAAACAGATGGGGAAAATGTACAAACAGAGAAAATAGTTCTAATACATTAATTGAAATCCTATCCCATTGGGTCCTATTTCCCGAAACTTGGTTCGCAATAATTATACGGTTTTATCCGGGCCTCCGTTTTTTGCGGTGGGAGGATACACTCGAAACAAAATTGTGGTAAAACGATGAACTATAAACGCCGCGAATTTACTAAAACACTTGCGCTTGGTACAATTGGGCTTAACTCTACTGTCTTGTTTTATTCCTGTGATTTTAAATCCCAAAAACCAAATATTCTCTTTATGATGAGCGATGACCATGCCGAACAGGCGATCAGCTGCTACGGGAGCAAACTGATACAGACACCGAATATCGATCGTATTGCCAGGGAAGGCATTCGCTTTAAAAATAGTTTTGTAACCAACTCCATCTGTGCGCCAAGCAGGGCAACATTACTTACCGGTAAATACAGCCATAAAAACGGTTTGCGCGATAATCAGGATACGTTTGACAGTGATCAGTTAACCTTTATCAAACTATTGAAGAAAGCCGGCTATCAAACATCTGTTATCGGCAAATGGCATTTAAAATCCTTACCCGTCGGTTTTGATCAGTCCCGTATCTTAATTGGTCAGGGGCCTTACTACAACCCAACGGTTGTAGAAAACGAGATAAGCCGGGTGATAACCGGTTACACAACGGATATTATTACGGATTTGGCTTTGGATGTGCTAAACAAAAGGGATAAAGAAAAACCGTTTTGTATGTTGCTGCACCATAAAGCGCCGCACCGCAACTGGATGCCAAGTCCGAAATACTTCAATGCGTTTGAAGATGATGAAATTCCATTGCCGAATACTTTTTCGGATAATTATGCCGGCCGTCCGCCGGCCGCCGAAGCAGATATGCGTATCAACGATATGTATTTATCGTTTGATTTGAAATTGCAGCCCGGATCGTATGAGGTGGAAACCGGCAGCGGTGGAAATAAGGAATATGCAAAAAATATCGAGGAGAACTGGAAGAAAACATACGAACGGTTTACACCCGAACAAAAGAAAGAATGGGATGCCTATTACGATAAAGTAAACGCCGATTTTAAAAAAACAAAGCCAAAGGGTAAGGCGTTGCTTAAATGGAAATACCAGCGCTTTATGAAAGATTACTTACGCTGCGTCCTTTCTGTGGATGAGAATGTAGGCAGAGTATTGGATTATTTAGATAAAAATAATCTGTCCGAAAATACAATTGTTGTTTATACTTCGGATCAGGGGCTTTTTCTTGGGGAGCATGGTTGGTATGACAAACGTTTTATGTATGAACAATCCCTGGAAATGCCCCTGGTTATGCGTTATCCCGGGCAGATAAACCCCGGACAGGTGAGTCGGGAGATGGTATTAAATATCGATTTTGCCTCCACATTTCTGGACTTTGCCAATGTACCGATTCCTGAAGAAATGCAGGGTAAGTCGCTACGGCCTTTGCTATTGGGAAGTAGACAACACCACTGGCGTAAATCTATCTATTATCATTACTACGAACATCCCTATGGCTGGCACAATGTACGCAAACATTACGGGGTGCGTACAGAACGGTATAAACTCATTCGCTTTTATGAGGATGAAGGCAGTTGGGAATTATTTGATTTACATAACGATCCCGATGAGCTGCATAATTGCTATGGAGATTCTGACTATACGGATATTATTAGGCAGCTAAAGAGAGAACTGAAACGGTTACAGAAAATATATGGAGATACAAACATTCCGGAATAATACAATGTAAAAAAATAAATCTTTTTTGTAAAAGAACGGGTATCCATGGAATATTCACTGGAAGAAAAGATTGGTCAAATGGTAATGAGCGGATTTGCCGGATACGAACTGCATGAGAATACAACGGTTTTTAAGGCCATCAAAAAGTATCATCTCGGAAATGTCTGGCTGACAGACAGTCCTGCAAAGGAAGGAAATATAAAATCGGCCGATCAGTTAAAGACACTCATCGACGGTCTTAATACAATGAGCGGGCTTCCTTTACTGGTTGCCATAGATGCCGAAGGAGGAAGGGTAATCCGTCTTAAAGAAGAATACGGTTTCCCGGCTACTTTTTCTGCTGAGCGTATCGGTCGTATGGATAATCCGAAACAAACCTTTGCAGAAGCGCAAAAGATCGCGATTTTGCTGCGTTCATTAGGGATTAATATTAATTTGGCGCCTGTTGTGGATTTAGCGATAAATCCGCATAATCCTTCTTTGGCTAATAAAGAACGCTGTTTCTCGGATCAGCCGGAAATTGTTTACAAGCATGCCCGCGCGGTAATTGAAGCCCATCATACGCAAGGCGTTTTATGTTGTCTTAAACATTTCCCTGGCCACGGAAGTACCGCAGAAGATTCACATCTGGGTTTTGTGGATGCCAGTAAAACCTGGAGCAGAACGGAACTGGAACCATATATAAGATTATTAAAGGATTCGCTTGTTGACGCCATTATTCCTGCCCATATTTTAATCAATCAAATGGAACCTGTTCATCCGGCCACATTGTCCGGAAATATTATTAACGGCTTACTACGCGCCGAAATGGGTTATGACGGATTGGTTATTTCGGATGATCTGCTAATGGGCGCCATACGGCAGAATTATTCGCAAACGGAGGCTATTGAACTGGCCGTTAACGCCGGAGTGGATATTCTTTTGTATTCTAAAATGGAACAGGACGGTGTAAATATAGCGATTGAAGCAATTAAAAAGCTCAAATATTTATGCGAAAAAGGGCGGATTCCTTCCGAACGTATTGAACAGTCTTTTAGGCGCATATTACGCTTAAAAAGGAGAGTAAATCAAAAGTTATTACTATAAATTCAATAAAATAATTCCGCTGCTTAATTCGGTTAAACAAAACCATAAATTCTAAGGTAGAAATATCAAAAATCAAATAACTTGAGTCTCAAACAAAAATCACCTTGCAGGGGCCTGTTTAAATTTTAGAATTTGCTGTCTAATTGTTATTTGGCGCCTGTATTTTGGTGTTTCCTAAATTTTATTTTAGAAATTTGGGTAACATGTAATTTGTACTATTGGTAGGGGACGTTGTTTTTCTGTTAAAACTGAGGCGCTTAATAGCGTTGTCGCTATACTCGGAATGACAGAACTCGTTTTGTTATTGCACACCGGCTCATCGGGTTGAGGAATTTCATATACAGAGCAAAGGAAAAAATCAAAATAAAATCTTTTAATTGTTAAAAATCACTTCTTTTAACTGCATTTATGCAATATATTGGACTATTTAATAATACAAAGGGGAGCATATGAAACATTCATTGTTACGTTTTACTATTTTTCCATTTTTACTTACGGCATTCTTAGGCAATCCGTTAACTGCAGAAACACATTTATTCAAACAATATCGCCAAACCACAACACCGCGTATTTCTGCCGGCGCCCGGTTTTACCAGTCCAGACATCGTGGGGATATTCAGATATCTACACAGGCAAAGCTGCAACCGTTAGCCAAACAGACCCGGACAACGGCCAACCCTCAGCTTTCCGGTCCGGTTACCGAATCCATTAACTACGCCCGTGACGATAGTTTAAACGGTTGGGGACAATCACCTCCGGATAATGCCGGATGTGTGGGGCCGAACCATTTTTTGCTTGCCGTAAATACGGCAATTGAATGGTATGATAAGAATACCCGTACCCGGGAATACAGCCAGAGTTTGAATACATTTTTTGCGCCCACTTCACCGACGGATTTATTTGATCCCCGTGTACTTTGGGATCAATATAATAACCGGTATGTGGTAATTGCCGATGAACAGAGTGACAGCAATAACAGCGCCTTTATTCATATTGCCGTTTCACAAACCAGTAATCCTAACGACGGCTGGTATTTTCAGCGAATCGACACAAAACTGAATATAAACGGGACGGATACCTGGCTGGATTTCCCCTCGTTGGGGGTTAGCAGCGAAGCGCTGTATTTAAGCGGTAATATGTTTACATTTAGCAATGCATATCAGGCCACCCGTATCTGGATTATTGATAAAACGTTATACAGCGGTGGCACATCGGCCTACACGATGCACGATCCGTCTACGGAAGCCGGACTGAGCAGTCAGGCCTTTACCATCCAGCCTGCTCATATGTATGGAGTTCAGCCGACGAATGTGGGCGCCTTTATGTTTAGCAGCGAATGGGATGATAACAACGGAAACAACGATTTAATCGCCGTCTTTCGGGTGGATGACCCGCTTGGAACATCCGGCGGTCCGTTGTTTACGGTACAATTCCTCAATCCCGGAGAAATTCATAACAATAGTTCCGGCGTTCCAACGTCTCCGCAAAAAGACAGCAATGTAAATATCGATTTTGGAGATGATCGAGCGCAAAGTTGTGTTTGGCGCCAAGGAACCCTGGCCGGCGCTTTTACCATCAATCCATCTTCTGGTACACAGGCAGGACAGGCAACGAATTTTTGGTTTACGGCAACCACTTCCGAACTGACCGCAGTTAGCCTGGTACAGCAGGGACTTGTGGAAGGCGATGATATTGCCGATAATGCCGCTACCGGTTTTCCTGCCATCTCCATCAACGCAAATGGTGATATCGGCATCGGATATTCTGCCTGCGCCTCCACCATTTATGCCGGCGCCTATTATACCGTGCACCAGGCCGCCGATGCGCCTGGCAGTAATCAGGGCTCGTTTTTAATGCATGACGGATTAAACGCATATGTACGCACCGGTTTGCCGATACATATCGGTAACCGCTGGGGCGATTATAGTTCCATCGCTCTGGATCCGAATGATGAAAATGATTTTTGGGTATTTAATCAATATGCCTGGACACCGGGAAATTACGACCCGTTTGCCGATGAAGACGGCCGCTGGGCAACCGCATTTGCCCGCATTCTTCCTAACGGACCGTCGGCTCTAAGGAAAAATGCAGGAGGTGTAACTCCCGCTGGTTTTATCTTATCACAAAACTATCCCAATCCTTTTAATCCCGCCACAACTATTCGCTACTCACTTTCATACCGGGCAAACGTGCGGATAATTGTTTATAATGCACTCGGCGAAACGGTGCGGGAACTAGTAAACACAGAGCAAAACAGCGGTTTTTATCAAATTTCATTTAACGCCTCCGGCCTGTCCAGCGGGATATATTTTTATACGATGTTTGTAAATAATTCCAAACATCAGATACGAAAAATGATGCTAATTGAATAAAAATATCAGGAATTGATAAAACATAGTTTTTCTTTAAGGCGGCGGCTTAATTGCCGCCTTTTTTGTTTTTTTTAGCTAACTTAAATCCCAGCCGCATGGTTCTTATTGGCCGATACTCGGATTGCAATAATACATTAGATCTTTTTGGATTTCCCACCGGTTACGATAGATTGTTCCTTTATCTGTTTTCCTTATGATATTTTCGAATTTGCCGAATATACAAATAATGTATTTACCTATTACCGGAGAGAGGGTATGAAAGACGAACAGAAGACAAAAGCACAGCTTATTGCCGAACTGCAGGTCCTGCGTAAACAATTGGAACCCTCCGGAGACTTATTGGCAAAGCCGCCCTATCAGTTGGCAAAATTTATGCATCTGATCACAGAAAATACGGCGGTTAATATTGCGTTTACTACCTTCGATTTAAAAGCAAACTATGTTTATGTAAATCAATCGGTGAAGGCCACTCTTGGGTATGAACCGGAAGAAATTATCGGAAAATCATTTTTCGAATTTATTCATCCCGATGATAAAAAAGCGCTTTTGCCGTTGTTAAAAACCTATCTGCAAAAGAAACTAAAGAAATTATTTACCGGAAAAGAATCGGAAATAACAGAAATAATCGAATTTCGCTTTAAGGCAAAAGACGGCCGCTGGCATTTTATGCGCAGTACAATTAATGTGGCCGACAACTACCTGTTAGCCATTACAAATGATATCAGCGCTCAAAAAGAAATAGATATGCGTCTTCAGGAAGCGGCCGCCAAATGGGAAACCACATTTAATGCCATGAGCGATTCGGTAAGCATTATCGATACCGACGGGCATTTGATTCAGTACAATGAAGCCACACTTAAAATGTTTGATATTTCCAAATTAGAAATTCAAGCGAAGCACTGTTGGGAATTAGTCCACAAAACCTCCGAGCCCATCGAAGATTGTCCTATTGTTCGAATGAAGAAAAGTAAGAAAGCGGAATCTATGGTTTTTCAGGATGACGAGCGCTGGCTGGAAGTTGCCGTGGATCCGGTTTTCGATTCCAATAAAAACATCATAGGCGCCGTTCATATAGTAAGTGATATTAGCAGCCGTAAACAGGTAGAAAAGGCGCTTCTTAAAAGCGAGAACAAATACCGTACACTTTTTGAACAATCGGCCGATGCCCTTCTTATTATAAAAGACGGTGTCTTTGTTGACTGTAATCCCGCAACCGTAAAAATGTTGGGATATAGAAATAAAGAGATGTTTTTAGACACGCACCCTTCGGAACTCTCTCCGGAACACCAGCCGGACGGAAAGCCTTCATTTAAAAAAGCCAATGAAATGATAGCCATCGCCCTAAAGAAAGGGAGCCATCGTTTTGAATGGTATCATAAAAAACACAGCGGAGAGGTTTTCCCGGTGGAAGTGTTGCTTACCACGATATCGCTTGATGAAGAAAACTTTATTCATGTTGTATGGCGCGACATTACCGAACGCAAACAGGTTGAGAAAGCCTTAAGAGAAAGCGAACAAAAAAACCGCATCTTAATTGATATGGCGCCCGACAGCTTCTTTCAGGGCGATATGGATGGCAATCTGATTCGTGTTAATGCCAAAGCCTGTGAGCTGACCGGTTATACCGAAGAAGAACTTTTAACCTTTAATATTTCAGAATTATTCAATATCAAAAGTCTATCTGAAAAGCCATTACGCTACGATTTGCTCGATACCGGTTCCGTGCTCACTACCGAAAGGCAAATGCAACGGAAAGACGGTTCGGCTGTTTATATTGAAATGAATTCGCGATTAATGCCGGACGGGACCTATCAATCTTTTATTAGGGATATTTCGGATAGAATTAGGTTTCAGGAAAGGTTAAAAGAAAGAGAAGCTCTGTTTAGGAATTTATTTGAAAAGAACCAGGCGGTTATGATATTAATTGAGCCTGAAAACGGAGAAATTATTGATGTGAACAAGGCAGCCTGTTCTTATTACGGGTGGAGCCGTGAAGAGATGCTCACGAAAAATATAAAACAAATTAATACGCTATCGGATTCTGAAGTTCAGGAAGAAATGAAACGCGCCCTAAATCATCAGCAAAATTATTTTGAATTTAAACACCGCCTGGCAGACGGTTCCATACGTAATGTTGAAGTATATAGCGGGGCCGTAAAGATTTATCAGCGCAAACTGCTCTATTCGTTAGTCTTTGATATTACCGAACGAAAACAGGCCGAAAAAAGACTCGAAGAGAGTGAAAATAAGTTGCGTTTGATAGTGGAGGGAACCCCGAATCTATTTTTTTATATGCAGGATAAAAATGGTGATTTATCCTATATTTCTCCTTCCGTTGAAAAAATTACCGGCCGCTCTGTAGAAGAATGGAAAAAGAGAAAAGACTGGTTCTTAACAGATAATCCATTTAACGATTTAGTAAAAGATGCAACCCGGAAGCATTTAAATGGCGAAACTACCGATGGACCTATCATTGCAGAAATTGAACATGCCGACAACTATCCGATTCTCTTGGAAATCTATGAAAATATTGTTTTTGAAGATGGAACCGTTCAGGGCCTGCAGGGCGTTGCGCATGACATTACGCAGCGTTACAAAGCGGAGGAGGCGTTGAAAAAAAGTGAGAAAAGTTTCAGACTCTTATTCGAAAGTTCCCCGTTGGGCATCTATTTTGCCACACCTGAAGGCAAAATTCTCGATGGGAATCGGGCGATGCTGGACATTTTGGGTTCTCCCTCGCTGGAAGCAACAAAACAAATAAATGTTTTGACTTTCCCTCCTCTCGTTAAAAACGGATTTGCCGCTTCCTTTAAAAAATGTGTCAGGGAGAAGAGAACACATCTGTTTGAGGTTTCATATACATCCAAATGGGGAAAGAAAATTTTATTATCCAGTTATATTGTACCATTAACCGATGCACAAGGCAAGGTTGAAAAAGTTTACACTTTAATGCAGGATATCACCGAGCGAAAACAGGCCGAAGAGCGGATTAAGGAGAGTGAAGAACGTTTTAGAATGGCCTTTTATACCAGTCCGGATGCCATTACAATAAGCAGTGTAACGAACGGTAAATATTTGGATGTAAATGATGGATTTACAAACATCACCGGTTATGCAAAAGAAGAAGCTCTGGGGAAAACGGTATCGGATTTAGATATTTGGCATGAAAACAAAGAACGTATTCGGTTTGTGAAAGAGTTAAAAAAGAATAAAGTGGTCCATAACCTGGAAGTTCGGTTTCATATAAAAAGTGGAGGTATTGTATTTGGCCTGTTATCGGCAACACTGATTCAGTTAAACAGGGAAAAGGTTATCCTTTCCATAGTAAGAGACATAACCGATAGAAAACTCGCGGAAAAACAATTATATGAAAGTGAAGAGCGATACCGTAATCTGGTGGAACAGATGACCGATGGGGTTTACCGAAGTACGGAAGACGGACGGTTTTTAGATGTGAACCCCGCGATGGTAAGGATTTTAGGCTATGACAGTAAAGAAGAATTAATGAACGTAGATATTAAGAAAAAACTGTATTTTAAGGATTCGGAAAGAAAGGAAATCGTTCAGAGTTTAAAAATATCCGGTGACCAAAAAATAGAAACGTTTCGCCTGCGTCATAAAGACGGCCATGAAATTTGGGTGGAAGATCATGGGCGCCTTGTATGTGATGAGCAGGGTAATATCTTATATCACGAAGGTGTAATGCGTGATATAACCGAACGCAAAGAGGCTCAGGAGCGGATTGCCCGTTTAGCCGAGTTTAATAAAAATATTGTCTCTTCCGCACCGGTGGGGATAATTACCGTTAACAATAAAAAGAAAGTGACCAGCGCCAACGATACTTTCCTTAAAATGATGGGTAGTCCCGGATTGGAAGAGACGCTTAAAATAGGTATCAAACTACCTATCATTGCAAATGAAAACATCCGGAGTTTTTTCCAGAATGCCATGACCAAAGGACAAAGTTTTGAAATTAAACATCTGCCGTATACGTCATATTGGGGAAAAGAATTAGTTGTCGATTTAAAAGGCGTGCCGCAAAAAACAGAATCCGGCCTTATTTATGGTGTGATTATTGTTGTAAATGATGTGACGAAAAGCGTTCAGGCCGATGAAGATAGAAAGAAACTGGAAGTGCAACTGCGCCGGGCACAAAAACTGGAAACCATTGGTACGCTTGCCGGTGGAATTGCCCATGATTTTAATAATATTCTGGCGCCTATAATGGGCTTTACGGAATTAGCGTTATTAAAAGTAGATGAAGCAACCTCGCTGGCCCGGGATTTAAATCAGGTACTAAAAGGAGCGCACCGGGCAAAAGAACTTGTGGAACAAATTTTACTTTTCAGTAAACAAAGTGAAAAAGAACATCAGCCTATTGCTTTACAGCCACTCATTGACGAAGCGTTAAAACTGCTGCGGCCGTCCATTCCGTCTACTGTTGAAATTATAAAAAATATTAGTCCTTCCTGTGCCAAAGTACGGGCAGACGCCACGCAGATCCATCAGATCATTGTAAATCTTTGTACCAATGCCTGGCAGGCGATGGAAGAAGGGGGCGCCCTAACTATTCAGCTTGAGCAAACAAAAGTTGATCCGCAGATGTCAAAAATGCATCCCAATTTAACAGAAGGGGATTTTGTCCGCCTATCCATTATTGATACGGGCGCCGGAATGGATGAAGCGACTATGGACCGTATTTTTGAGCCGTTCTTTACGACAAAGGCGGTAAATAAAGGAACCGGGTTAGGGCTTTCGGTTGTGCATGGAATTGTACGTAATCATCGTGGAGATATTCTTGTATACAGCGAACCGGGAAAAGGCTCGGCCTTTCACATATATCTGCCGGCTCTTCAGGCAGACGACGACGCCATAACGCAGCGCCCTCAAACTGTAATGGGGGGTGCTGAATCGGTAATGATTGTGGATGACGAACCGGTAATTGCGGAAATGGTAAAAACTATGCTGGAAAATTTTGGCTATCAGGCCCATATTTATAAAACCGCTATGGAAGCCGTAGAAGCCTTTGAAGGACAGCCGCAGCAATTTGACCTTTTAATTACCGACTTAACCATGCCGCAGATGACCGGCCTGGATTTAGCAGATCAGTTGCATGAAACGAGTCCTAAATTTCCCGTTATTATAATGACCGGATTTGGAGATAATCTGACCAAACCCACATTAAAACGGTATGGGATTAGACAGGTAATAGGTAAGCCGGTAATCGTAAAAGAATTAGCAACCGCCGTACGAAAAGTATTGGATAAAAACGGGTAAGCTATGCTGTTTTCCGTCTGAATAAGTTTTACCCAAATTCCTAAAGAAAATTTAGGAAACACAAAAATACAAGCGCAAATAATAAATAAACAATAACTTATAAAGTTTAAACATGCCTCTTCAAGGTGATTTTAATTGAGATTTATGTTATTCCTATTTTGAAATTGATTTGAATTTTGTTATTTGTAGTTTAGAATTTAAGGTAACATAGATTAAATAAAAGGCCGCGAATTTACACGGATTCATGGATAGGACGATTGTTTTATTTTATGCCCGGTTAAAGAGATTCGCGTTCATTCGTAAAATAAACGGCTTTAGATTTTTCTGTGTTTGCTCTTACCCTTGCGGATCGACATAGAGCCGAATCAATTCAACTATATCTGAAATAAGAATTTGATTCTTAATTTACCCTCAATTATTTTATTGTCTGCGGAGGAAATAGTCTTAATAGAACGATTTCTCTGAAATGTAACATTAACAATAAAAACATAAGAGGAAAAAATGGCCCTGCAATGGATTGACTGGATTTCAATCATCGGCTTTTTTGTTTTATCGCTGGCAATTGGCATTAGTGTTGCCAAACGCGCCGGCTCTGATGCAACGGAATTTTTCGCCTCCGGACGCAGTATGCCCTGGTGGTTATTAGGCGTATCCATGGTAGCCACCACCTTTTCGGCGGATACGCCGAATCTGGTAACGGACCTCGTACGACAGCACGGAGTTTCGGGAAACTGGATGTGGTGGGCTTTTTTATTAACCGGAATGGTGACCGTATTTATTTACGCCAAATTATGGCGGCGTTCGGAAGTGTTGACCGATGTTGAGTTTTATGAATTACGATATAGCGGCAAAGCGGCCGCTTTTTTACGGGGATTCCGTGCGCTCTATCTTGGTGTGTTTTTTAATGTTGTCATTATGGCCACAGTATTGCTGGCGGCGATAAAAATTGGCGGCGTGATGCTGGGTTTAACGCCCTTTCAAACAATCTTTTGGGCTTCGTTAGTAACGGTGCTTTACAGTATGCTGGGCGGTTTGCGCGGGGTGCTGATTACCGATTTTATCCAGTTTATTATCGCCATGGCCGGAGCCATATATGCAGCGGTGATTGTGGTTAATCTACCCGAAGTGGGCGGCTTGCAGAATCTACTGGCCCACCCGTTAGTAGAGGGAAAAATTTCTTTGCTGCCGGATTTTTCGGATACAAATCTGTTGATGACGGTTCTCATTATTCCGCTTGCGGTACAATGGTGGAGCGTGTGGTATCCCGGCGCCGAACCGGGCGGGGGAGGCTATATTGCTCAACGTATGCTAGCTGCGAAAGATGAAAAGAACGCCATGGGCGCCACCCTGTTTTTTAACCTGGCGCATTATGCCTTACGTCCCTGGCCGTGGATACTGGTGGCCCTGGCCTCTCTGGTGGTTTTTCCGGACCTGACTTCTCTCGCCGCCGCATATCCAAATATCGATGCGGGAATTTTAAAAAATGATTTGGCCTATTCGGCCATGCTCACCTATTTGCCGTCCGGTATTCTGGGGCTTGTTGTGGCTTCCTTAATCGCAGCGGTTATGTCTACAATTTCCACCCATTTGAACTGGGGAGCATCCTATGTGGTAAATGATTTCTATAAACGTTTTTTAGTGCAAAATCCCAGCGAAAAAAAACTGGTGCTGGTGGGTCGGGTCACAATTTTTGTCCTAATGCTATTAGCGGCAATTTTAGCCCTGTTTTTAAGCAATGCTTTGCAGGCTTTTCATCTGATGTTGCAAATTGGAGCGGGTACCGGCTTGCTGTTCCTGCTGCGCTGGTTCTGGTGGCGCATTAATGCCGCCAGTGAAATAGCAGCGATGGTAATTTCATTTTTTGTAGCGCTCTATTTTGAAATTATTCATCCAGCTCTGGGATTACCGCAAATAATCGAATGGAAACGATTGGTTCTTGGTGTAGCTATCACGACTATCGGCTGGATTCTCGTAACTCTGTTTAGCAAACCGACCAAACAGGAAACCTTGTTAAACTTTTACCGCAAAATTCGTCCCGGCGGGCCGGGATGGAAACGTATCTTGAAAAAAGCCAAACAAAGCGGAGCGGATGTTGATGCGTTAATTGAAGAGAAATGGGATCTGCCGTCCAGTTTGCTGGGTGTGTTTTTAGGCCTGCTGGTAATTTATAATGGATTGTTTACCATTGGTTTTTGGCTGTACGGAAATATTTTTGCAGGGATGATAACCACAACCGTTTCGGTTGTTGCCACTCTTTTTCTGATTAAGATGTGGGCCCATTTTAGAGTGCGCTGAACAGAAAACTATCAAGAGGAAAACTGGTGGATATAAAATTAAAACACGTTTATCTGCTGCTTTTTAGCGGCATGCTTTTCCTGAATGGAAATTATTTGTATGGAAAAAAAATGAATTCATATAAGAATCTCATGCCGGTTCCGGCTAAAATGAGCGTTTCGGAAGGCTGCTTTAGGCTGGATAGCTCTTTTGCGGTTAGTGTAAATCGCTCATATCCGCGTTTGGATAGGGCGGTGGGACGGACCATCCAACGGCTGGCCGGGCGAACCGGTCTGTTTTTGCCCCAGTCCTTTTTTAATGTGCAGGAAAGCCAGGATTCTGTGAATTTTAAAATATCGGTATCCGATACCGCAAAAATTCGTTTCGGAATAAATGAGACCTATCGGTTAACCGTAACAGATAATCAAATTCTGCTAACCGCGGTTACGGATATCGGGGCAATTCGCGGTTTGGAAACATTTTTACAATTACTCGATTCGGATGAGAAAGGATATTTCTTCCCGGCCGTGCAAATAACGGATGCGCCCCGCTTTCCTTGGCGCGGCCTGCTTATCGACGCCTGCCGTCATTTTATGCCGCCCGAGGTTATCAAACGCAATCTGGATGGTATGGCTGCTGTAAAAATGAATGTACTGCACTGGCATTTATCGGAAGATCAGGGTTTTCGTGTGGAATGTAAAACCTTTCCCAAACTGCATCAAAAAGGCTCGGACGGTTTGTACTACACACAAACTCAGATAAAAGAGATTATTCGCTATGCCAATGATCGGGGGATTCGTGTAATTCCGGAGTTTGATTTACCAGGCCACGCCACCAGCTGGCTTGCCGCATATCCCAAATTGGCTTCGGCCCCAGGGCCTTATCATATTGAGCGCGGCTGGGGTGTAAAGGATCCGGTATTTAATCCGGCTAGCGAACAGACCTACACCTTCCTTGACGCCTTTTTTAAAGAGATGAGCGCTTTGTTTAATGATGATTATATTCATATCGGCGGGGATGAGAATAACGGCAAACAGTGGGATGCCAATCCTGAAATCCAGAAATTTATGAAAAGTAAAGGCTTCAAAGATAATCATGCCTTGCAAAATTATTTTAATGAACAGCTGCTTGCCATTTTAACCCGCTATCATAAAAAAATGATCGGCTGGGATGAAATTTTACATGAAAATATGCCTAAGGATATTGTTTTGCAGTCATGGCGCGGTAAGGAGGCCATGATTAAAGCGGCCCAACGCGGCTACCGCAGTTTGCTTTCCAACGGCTATTATATTGATTTAATTCAACCGGCCTTCGTACATTATCTAAACGATCCGCTGCCGGAAGATTCGCCTTTAACAGCGGAACAGAAAAAATCCATCCTCGGCGGGGAGGCAACCATGTGGAGCGAATTAGTATCTGCCGAAAATATTGATTCCCGTATCTGGCCGCGCACGGCCGCCATTGCCGAGCGTTTCTGGTCGCCGGTTTCCGTCCGTGATGTGGACGACATGTACCGGCGCCTGGAAATACTTAGTTTTCATCTGGAAGAGCTTGGCCTGTCACACAAAAAAAATTATGAAATGATGTTACGCCGCTTAACAGGCGGAGGCGATATTACTGCTCTTAAAACACTGGTCGATGTGCTTGAACCGATAAAAAACTATACACGGCACCGCCAGCGCAAACTATATTCTTACACCCCCTTAACGCGGGTAGTAGACGCCGCTAGGCCGGATGCCGCGGTTGCCCGTAATTTTCGTAAAAGGGTAGCCGCCTTTCTGAAAACCGGAGGAAAGAATCATAAAATGGGGGCGGAACTTGAAACGGCGCTGACGGTCTGGAAAAATAATTACAAATGTTTAGAACCGATAATTGCCGCCTCACCCGTTTTATGGGAAATTGAACCTATGGCGCAAAATGTATCACGTTGCGCAGAAATAGGGCTGGAAGCATTAAAGCGCATCAGAAAGGGAGAAAAAGCGGATGCCGTTTGGCTGAATAAAAGCGCAAATATAATTCAAAACGCCAAGAAACCCTGCGCCCAAACCGAATTGATGATTCTTCCGGCCATCGAAGCGCTTAGGGAACAGGTAAGATAAACTTTATTTTTATACATCGTTTGCATTGTGCGCACATATAGCGGCGAATTCCCATTTGTGCCGGAACCGAGGGATGCTTAATTTTCAATCTGAATAAAACCCATCCGGATGGGTTTTATTTCCTTGCCCTTGGATCGTGATAAAGAGTCAAGTTATTCCGGATACTCCGATGCACAGATAAATCGGTATGTTTACCTGCGGCGGAGTCGTTCATTTATTGTTTTGGTAATACAGGAGTTGTATGGAAAAGATACATGTTGTACTGGGCGTTGATATTGGCGGAACCAACACAGCGTTTGGATTAGTAAATGCGGATGGGAAATGCTTACTGAAAGATAAAATTTCGACACAATCGCACAAACCGGTGGAAGCGTTTTTTGAACGGCTGTTTACACAACTGCGTCAGATGCAGCGGCAGACAAAATCCGAATTTGTAATTAAAGGCGCTGGCATTGGTGCGCCGAACGCTAATTATTATACTGGGTTAATGGAAAATCCTCCCAATCTCGGCTGGGGAACCGTGGATATTTCACACCATATAAATCAGCATATAAAAGTCCCCGTTGTCATTACCAATGACGCCAACGCGGCCGCGCTGGGCGAACTCTATTTTGGAGCGGCGCAAAAAATGAAACATTTTTTAGAAATTACGCTCGGTACCGGACTGGGAAGCGGAATTGTGGTGAACGGGGAAGTCCTGTATGGTAGTAACGGCAGCGCCGGTGAAATGGGACATGTAATCGTTGTTCCGGACGGACGTTTGTGTAGTTGCGGACGGCGCGGTTGTCTCGAAACTTACGTATCTGCCGAAGGAATTAAAAAGACCGTACTGGAATATTTGGAGGCGTCCCAGACAAGTAGTATCCTACATAAAAAGGATTCTGCCGAAATCACATCAAAGATGATTGCCGATGCTGCCAACGAGGGAGACGCTCTGGCGCTTAAAGCATTTGATTTTACCGGAAAGGTTCTGGGCAAGGCCGCAGCAGATGCGGCTGCTTATTTTAGTCCCGAGGCATTTATCTTGTTTGGCGGGCTGGCTCAGGCAGGGGAATTGCTGCTTACTCCGACGCGAGCCTCCTTTGACCGCTATGTAATAAATTCCTTAAAAGGGAAAGTCAAAATTCTGCCTTCCGGCTTAAAAGAAGACGAAGCCGCCATTCTGGGAGCCGCTACGCTGGCCTGGCATGAATTTTTTAAGACGAATTGAAATCGTAATTATGGCTATTTTAATACTTCGGGATATCTGTATTGCTTTTGGCGGGCAGAAAGTTTTAGAGTCGATTAACCTGCAAATTGAGAAGGGACAGCGTATCTGCCTGCTGGGGCGGAATGGTTCCGGAAAATCGACGCTGATGAAAATTATCAGCGGACGGATTACTGCGGACAGCGGAGAACTTCATAAAGAAACGGCCACAAAAATATCCTATTTTTCTCAGGAAATCCCCCGTGACTTACAGGGTACTGTTTTCGAAATAACCGCGGCCGGTTTGGGTTTGCGGGGAGAGCTTCTTTTGAAACATCATACATTGGAAAAAGAGGCCCTCCAGGAAACCGCAATCGAACCTGACGTTCACACCCGTTTAAATGAACAGATGGATTTACACAATGTCTGGCCGGCTGTCGACGAGATAAAAAAGATTCATTCCCGCATGAATCTGAATGCCGATTGGGAATACCAGGCCTTATCCGGAGGACAGAAGCGCCGTGTCCTGCTGGCGGCCGCGCTCGTATCGCAGCCGGAAATTTTACTTCTGGATGAACCGACCAACCATCTTGATATTGAAACCATTTCCTGGCTTGAGGAATTCCTGCTGCGTTCGGGTGTAACCCTGCTTTTTGTAACCCATGATCGCAGCCTGTTAAAACGTCTCGCCGACCGGATTATCGAATTAGACCGCGGCCGACTCACAGACTGGTCATGCGATTACGAAACATTTCTGCAACGTAAACAGGCGGTTTTGGACGCCGAAGAAAAAGAATGGGAAAATTTTGATAAAAAATTAGCCCGTGAGGAACAGTGGATCCGCAAGGGAATACGGGCGCGGCGCACGCGCAACGAAGGACGGGTACGGGCGCTTGAAAAAATGCGTGAAGAACGGAAGCAACGCCGAACCCAAGAGGGAACGGCGATACTGCCGGCGGCAGAGGCGGGAAAATCCGGCAAGCTGGTTCTGGAAGCGAAATCTGCTTATTATAGTTACGATGCCAAACCGTTAATTGCTGATTTTAGCTGTACCATCCGGCGTGGAGATAAAATTGGCATTATTGGGCCCAATGGATGTGGAAAAACCACCCTGGTAAATCTGCTTTTAGGACGTATACAACCGCAAAAAGGAAGGATCCGTTTCGGTACAAATTTAGAAACTCTATATTTTGACCAGATGCGCGAGCAATTGGACGAGCATAAATCAGTTTGGGAAAATGTGCTTCCAAACGGAAATATGGTGTCTGTGAACGGGAAGAATGTCCATATTATCACCTATTTAAAAGATTTTTTATTTACACCGGAACGGGCGGCAAGTCCGGTTAGCCAGCTTTCCGGCGGGGAACGCAGCCGGCTTTTGCTGGCGCGTCTGTTTACCAGAGAGGCGAATTTTTTGATATTGGATGAACCCACCAATGATCTGGATACCGAGACACTTGAATTGCTGGAAGAACTGCTGGCCCGATTTAAAGGCACCGTTATACTTGTTTCCCATGACCGCACATTTTTAAATAATGTGGTGACCAGTATTTTTGCGTTTTCCGAAAATGGAATGGTAAACGAATTTATAGGGGGCTATGATGACTGGCTGCGGCAACGGAAAACAAGCGAACCAGCGTTGCCGGCGGCTTCTAAAATAGATAAAAAGAAAACCTATAAAGAAGAAAAAAAGGCTAAGCGCAGGAAAAAACGATCGTTTAAAGAGGAGCAGGAATATAAAGCGCTGCCGGAGCAGATTGAGTCGCTGGAAGAAGAGCAAAAGGCGATATTTAAGAAAATGTCCGATCCGGGATTTTACCGAGACAGGGAAGAGGCGTCTGCCCTGAGCGCGCGCCTGAAAACCATCGAAGCGGAACTAACGGCAACGTACGAGCGCTGGGAATATCTGGGCGCTATCGAATAACTCTTTCCGAAATTCGGGAAGTTAGATTGAATACCAGACTGAGAGTTAAACGGATTCCAACGATACAGGGTGTTGATCGAAAATGGTTCCGTTGAAACAGTTTCGTTTTTTCCGCTAATTTACACGGATAAGTGTAACCAAAAAACGCTGAAAAGCTGATATTTTAGTTTTTATGTTTTATCTCCGCAAACGCGGTGTCTTCAGCGGTTAGTTTTTTTTGCGACTGATTGGCAGGGATTGCTAAATGTAGGTTGCCCTGTCAGCGGGCGTTTAATACAGCTCGTATTTTACCAACCGTCCGTCCAGTCCGCCGTTGCTGAGCGGTTTTTTCCAGGCCGATCGCAAGCCGATTTTCTTAATATATTTGCGATCGCCAAAATAGATAAATGCTTCCGAACCGGTGCAGCGTTGCTTTAAAAAGTCCCCGATATTCTTATAAAAACTACTCAGATCCGCTCCCTGTTTCATACGGATGCCATATGGCGGATTAAATACAAGAACCCGCCCGGTCAAATTGTCTATTTTAAATACATCCTGCTGCCGAATTTGGATAAGATTTTCCTTATCAATTACAGCGCAATTTTGTTTGGCTGTTTTCACCGCCTTTTTATCCAGGTCGCTGCCGGCAATAAGCCCCTCCGCAACCGGCTTTATTTTACGAAATTCTTCCTTTCGCACCTTTTCCCAAAGACGGGCGTCAAAATCCGGCAGTCGCTCAAATCCAAATTTTTTACGCATATAGGCCGAAGGCGTGCGGGATGCGTACAGATAGGATTCGCAGAGCAGGGTGCCGGAACCGCAAAAGGGATCGTAAAGCGGTTTGCCGCCGTCCCAGCCGGCATATCTGATGATGGATGCGGCCACGGTTTCGGCCATGGGCGCCTGAACGGCATCGAGACGGTAACCGCGGCGGTGCAGGGAGCCGCCGGAAGTATCCACGCTGATTACCGCTTCGTTGTTTTCGATGTATAGGTTCAGCCATAAATCGGGATTCCGGGTGTCGATGGAAGGCCGGCTGCCGGTGCGTTCTCTAAAATAGTCCACTACGGCGTCTTTTAGCCGCAGGGCGGCGTATTTGGAGTGGCGGATATTGCTTTGTGTAACCGAAGCAAAAACCGCAAAGGTTTGGCCGGGATTTAAAAAATCTTCCCATTTTATTTGCAGGGCGGTGGAATACAAATACTTGTCGGAGTGACAATTAAACTGTAAAAGCGGAGCCAGCACACGATTGATTAAGCGCGCCTGTAAATTAATTTTATAAAGCGTTTTTTGGGAAGCGTTAAAATAGACTCCCCGGTAGGCCGGGCTAATTTCTTCCGCTCCCAATGCCGTGAGTTCTTCTTCCACAATATCCAAAATATCGTTGGCGGCCTGAGCAAAATAACGCTTTGTTTTTTGATAATTGTACATTTATTTCTTTCGTTTAATGGCGTCTGAAAAATCTTCGGCGCGTTCAGGATCAGGTTTGTTCTTCGGGCCTGTAAATGGTTGCCGATTTTATTTTAAATCAGCCTTCTATTGCAGGCTTGCGCCCTGTATACCGCGCCGGGGTTATCGGTTCATTTCATAGGCGTCTATTAATGCATATACATGATTTTCCAGAATGCGTTTAAACCGCTCCGTGTCTGTAACCGGTTTGCGCAACATCTGCTTGCAAATTTTTTGCTGCAATTTGGTGCTGCTTGTTTTGGAATAGAGCTGCATGGCAAATTTGGAAAAATCACGAATCATAAAATCGAATATCTGATCGATAAGATCCGTATCAATATTTAAAAGTTTTGCGTTTTCGATTATCAATTGCCCGTATACGACCAGGGTAAAAAGCTCACCGAGATTAAGCAAGAAATCGAAATCTTTAATTTGTTCTTTGTTGGGTTTCGCTGCGACCAACAGAAGTTTCAGCAGCCGGATTTGTTTTTTAAAGATAGCAATATTGGGTAAGGCGAGGCTGTTATAAGTGGTTTTGTAATCATGAAATTTAATTTTTCCCAATCCCCGCGTAGGCCCCTGGGCAAATAGAAAATCGTCATTTTTGGGTTCACTGACAGTAGCAATTTCCGGGTATTCTCCCGGTTTGAAAAAATAGTTGGCCATAAACTTGATAATTAAGGCCATATTCACATGCACGGTGCCTTCCAGCTTGGGCAGGGCGCGAATATCGCGGGCTGCCGATTCGAAAAACATATCTTTTTCAAACCCCTTGGCGGCGATGATATCCCAAAGCAGGTTAATCACCTCTTCTCCCTGAGACGTGACCTTCATTTTTACCATGGGATTGTATAATAAATAGCGGCGGTCTTGCAGGGAAGCGCTGCGAAAATAATCGGAGGCGCGCAAGGCAAACAGTTTCATCGCTGTCAGACGGGTGTAGGCGTCTACAAAAAATTGTTTAATATGCGTAAATTCGGTAACCGTGTGTTTGAATAAAACCCGTTTCGATGCGTGGTTCACCGCTTCGTACAAAGCATGCGTACACATGCCGATGGAGGCCCAGCCTAAATTGTATTTTCCTACATTTACCGTATTCAGGCCGGCGTCCCAGGCATTCTGTCCCCGCGACAAAATATCCGCTTCGGTAACAGGGTAGTCGCTCAGTTTAATCTCGGCCACATAATTTTGAGAGTTGACCACATTCTGTACACATTCATAATTTTTATGTTCCGGCCGGACGGTGAAAAAAACGTATTTATCATTTTCTTTCATCCTTCCGAATACAGAAACAAGCGCGGCTTTATTGCCGTTTCCGATATAATATTTGCTGCCGCTGGCCCGGTAGTTTCCGTTGCCATCGGGCGTTAAAACCATATCGGTGGTGTAAATATCGGCGCCGTGTTCTTTTTCGGAAAGACCAAAGGCAAAGATGCCGCCATCTTTTAATAACTGGGCGGTTTCTGTTTTAACGGCTTCGTTGTCGCTCATCCAAATCGGGCCCAGCCCCAAAATGGTAACCTGCCACACATACCAGTAATTCAGTCCGTAAAACCCCAGGATTTCATTTAGCTGCGCGTTACGGTAGGTGTCCCAGCGGGCATTTTCTGAGCCGTATTGTTCCGGCGTTAAAAAAGAAGCGAAAAGGCTTTCCTGTTTTGCAAATTCAATAAAATCGGCATACCAGATCCGTTCACGATCGTCTTCCTTTAGCTTGTCCAGACCTTTGCTTTCGAAAAAAGAAATAGTTTTTTGTAAGATTTCTCTGGAAAAATCATCCAGATGATCGCGTGCGTCTTTTTTTGGATTCAGTAAAAGCATTTTATCCTCTCCTATATTATTCCGTCGGATGCATGACCAAAAGATACTAACAAAACGGCAATAGAATATAATTTTTTTAATTTCATTTTGCGGGAAATAATTGACCCGGAACGGAAACATATTAAATTTACCGGAAGAGTAAAAGCAATGAGGATAAAAACATGCGCCATAAAACCGCAAAAATAATGCTGGTGATTTACCTGATTGTTTTTTCCGTCTGTGCTGTCAATCCGTACAGCCGCACAGTGTGGTGGGCCGAAAATATCCCTATTATACTTATTGTCCTGCTGTTGGTCGTATTGTTTAGGTATTTTAAGTTTTCTCCGACAGCTTATGTTCTGATGTCTTTTTTACTCATTCTGCATACAATCGGCGGGCATTTTACCTTCGAGCGCGTTCCTTTTGATTTTATAAACGATCTGCTTGGATCCAGCCGCAATCAGTATGATCGGCTGGCACATTTTACGGTAGGGTTTTACGCCTTTCCCATCGCTGAGCTTCTGTTAGAGAAAAAACTGGTACGATCAAAAACGGTTTTACTTTTATTTCCGGTTCTGGCCGTGTTTACTATAGCCAGCGTTTACGAAATTATCGAATGGCTGTATGCTTTATCGGCCGATTCCGCTTCCGGTATCGCAATGCTGGGTTCGCAGGGCGATATTTGGGACGCCCAAAAGGATATGTTGGCGGATGGTTTGGGCGCGGTTTTTGCCACGGCTTTGTTTTACGTATATAATGTAACGATGATTAAGAAAATAAGATAGCCGTTGTTTTGTATTGTTCCGTAAAGTAGTTTTTTAACCCTATAAACGAAGGTGGGTTTCTTCCTGATATGGAAACGCTGTTAACGATTGCTCTTGCCGGACTCTTTGCCGGATTCATCTTTTCTGTTCCCGTTGCCGGCCCGATTAGTATATTAATTACCTCATATGCCTTAAAAGGGAAGTTTAATTTTGCGCTGGTTACTGCCATTGGAGCCGCGCTGGTTGATTCCCTTTACTGTTTTATCGCCGTTTTCGGGTTTAGCCAGCTTTACATCTTGTATCAGCCCCTGGTGCCGTACACGCTTTTGGGCGGCGCCTTTTTTATGACGGTGTTGGGTTATAAAATTATTCATATGCATATAAAACTCGATTCGGATGACGCCGGAGAAAAACCGAAATTGCGAAAGCGCGGACGATTTCTTACCGGAATTATGGTAAGTCTGCTAAATCCATCCCTGTTTTTCGGCTGGCTGACGTCTTCTTTTGTTATTATGTCTTTTACGGCCTCACTAGGAATAAATATCGGCGGTTTGGACACCTCTTTGGGAAAAGCGGTTGAGTCCATTCAAAATGATCCTGTGGCGATTTCACAACAGGCATCGCCCGATGCAGAACTTTCTACGCTTCAAAAAGACAGCGACGGAAATCCGGTGCATCCTCTTATTTATAGTCTGGCTTATGCCTTAGCGGTAGGGATGGGAAGTATTATCTGGTTTTTTAATTTTTCTAAATTTCTTGTAAAGCACCGCCATAAACTGAAAATCGATATCATTGATAAAATCATTCATCTGCTTGGGTTTGGTTTATGGGCCTTTGCCTTGTATCTCAGTTACAGCGCGTTGCGCATGATAGGCTTGTTTACTTAGTTCTTGCCATGATGATTTAAGAGAAAACCAAAAACGGGAATGTAAAATGGAATCAATTAATCCGGCAACCGGGCAGACGATTGCAGCATATTCTGTGCACAGCCCGGCACAGGTGCGGCAATTGGTAGAATCGACGCACCAGACCTATTTAAAATGGAGAGAAATCTCTTTTGCCGAACGCAAAGAAAAAATGCAAAAGGCTGCGCAGGTATTGCGTGACAACAAAGAAGGATATGCCCGTTTAATGACCTTGGAAATGGGAAAAATTATTAAAGAATCACGGGCTGAGGTTGAAAAATGCGCCTGGGTGTGCGATTATTATGCCGAAAATGCGGAAGCCTTTTTAAAGGATGAAATTGTGCATACAGACGCCAGCAGAAGTTTTGTATCTTTCAGCCCTATTGGCGTTGTTCTGGCGGTAATGCCCTGGAATTTTCCCTTTTGGCAGGTTTTCCGTTTTGCGGCTCCGGCGCTAATGGCGGGGAATACCGCGCTGTTAAAGCACGCCTCCAATGTACCCGGCTGCGCGCGGGCCATCGAAGATGTTTTTACAAAGGCAGGTTTCCCGAAACATTCGTTTAGCGCCTTAATGATTGGCTCCGGCGCGGTGGAAGAAGTGATTCGTCATCCGGCTGTGAAGGCGGTTACCCTTACAGGTAGTGAACTGGCGGGAAAGAGAGTCGCTTCGATTGCCGGAGATGAAATCAAGAAAACCGTTCTGGAACTGGGTGGTTCCGATCCCTTTATCGTTTTGGAAGATGCCGATATCCCGGGATGTGTGCTTACTTCGTCGGTGGCGCGTATGCTCAATACGGGGCAGAGTTGCATTGCGGCTAAACGGTTTATCGTGGTCGAATCGCGTGTAAAGGAGTTTGAAGAGCAGCAAACAGCCATAATGAAGGGGATGAAAATGGGCGATCCTTTACTGGAAGAGACCCAGGTTGGCCCCATGGCCCGGCCGGATTTGGTGGAGGAGCTGGATGAACAGGTGCAGCAATCCGTTAAAATGGGGGCGCGTCTGTTAACAGGCGGAATACGTCCGACGGGGGCGGGTTCTTTTTATCCGCCGACGGTTTTAACGGATGTTAAACCGGGAATGCCGGTGTTTGAGCAGGAAACCTTTGGACCGGTGTCGGCGATTATTCCTGTAAAAAATTTGGAGGAGGCGATTGCATTTGCCAACCGTTCGGAGTTTGGCCTGGGCGGTAGTATCTGGACTAAGGATATAAAAAAGGGAGAAGCAGCCGCCAGACGTATTGAATCGGGCGCTGTTTTCGTGAACGGAATGACCAAATCCGATCCGCGTCTGCCCTTTGGCGGCGTTAAAAAATCGGGATATGGACGCGAATTATCCCATTACGGGATTAAGGAATTTGTAAACATCAAATCCATCTGGATTGCATAAAATGAATAAAAAAACGGGGCTTTCTGAAAACAGACACCTGTTAAACATAACGCTGGGTATTTTGCTTTTGTTTATGGGGGTTTGGGTTCTGATCATTGGCAGAACCATCATTTTACCGCTGTTGCTGGCAGTTTTTCTCTCCTTTATATTAGATCCTGTAGTGTGCGCTCTAACCCGAATCAAAATTCCCCTGGGGATTGCCGTCTTTTTAACGCTTATTTTTGCCATCATTATTCTCTATCTATTCGGCTTGGTTATTTATGCCAATGTGCAATCTTTTGTGGAACAATTTCCTATTTACCAAGAAAGGCTACTAACATCGGTTCATTTAATCACACAAAAACTGGAACTATGGCTGGGCGGTCCGCTTAAAATTAAAATCTGGAATGAAATCGACTGGATAGACACTTTTCAACGCTATTCCATTGCCCAGGGCGTACTTAGCAGTTTGGGCACTTTTCTTACATTTTTAGCTAAAATGCTTATTGTAATTGTTTTTATTGCCTATCTGCTTACGGGTAAACGCAATGTAAATAAAAAGATACGCAATGCTTTTAATCAGAAACAGGCAGAGCGCATTATCCGAATTATCGAAAATGTAACCGGTCAGGTGCAGACCTACCTTGGAGCGAAAACCATATCCAGTTTTATTACCGCTGCCGTTAGTATCATCATCTTCTATCTCTTTGGGCTTGATTTTGCTATTTTTGGGGCTTTATTATTTTCCTTTTTAACTATATTCCCACGATTGGCGCTATTGTTGCTTCACTTCTTCCGGTATTGTTCAGTCTGTTGCAGATTGGTTCACTAAGTACGGCCGTGTGGCTGAGCGGCAGTTTGGCGCTGCTTCATTTTGCCACCGGAAATATCCTGGAACCAAAAATTATGGGCAGGTCATTGAATTTAAGTCCCATGATTGTTATTTTATCTTTAATATTTTGGGGATATATCTGGGGAATTACCGGAATGATTCTGGCCGTTCCCATTATGGCTACGATTACTATTGTTTTTGAAAATTTTGATTCATTACGTTTTTTAAGTGTCTTTTTTAGAGGTAACCCCCAATAGTTTTTTCGATACCATTTATTTGTTGTTTTAGGGATGCACGGTTGCATTCCCAACTGTCGCCGGTTAAGGCTTTCTAAAAAACTGCCGAATATTTTGTATAAACAATGTTTGGATTCGTAATGTCCGCTTCCTTAGATAAACAAACAAGTGCGCGATTTGAAGCGCTTCATGCTTTTTATCGCAACATGGCAGATAAAAATTCCGATCTGCTATGGGCAAAGGATTTGCAAAAACGTTATATTTTTGTAAACAAAGCAGTCTGTAAGATTCTCCTGTCTGCAAAGAGTACACAGGAACCCATCGGTAAAACCGAAGAGTGGTTTGCCCGCCGGGAAAAAGCAACCCATCCCGAAAATCCAAACTGGCACACGATTGATGAACAGAGCGCCCATTCCGACACTATCATTTTACGAAACAAGGAAGAAAGGGTCTTCGAAGAATCCGGTATGGTAAAAGGCGTCTATCTTGTTTTGGAAGTTCATAAGGCGCCGCTGTTAAACGAACAGGGGGAGATGGTGGGAATTGCCGGAACTGCGCGGGTGATTACCCGGGAAAAGCAGGAAAAGCAGGAGTTAGAGCGATCCGAGCAAAACTACCGCAATATTTTTGATGCGACCATTGATGGAATATTCATTCATGATAAAGATACCGGCAAGATTCTTGATGTGAACCGTGCGGTAAGCGACCTCTACGGTTATTCTTATGAAGAATTGTTACATATCGACGTGGAAACCCTGAGTTCGGGAAAGTACCCTTATACGGGCAAAGAGGCCGCGCAATGGATGCGACGGATTAATAAAGGGGGACCACAATCTTTCGACTGGCATGCACGGAAGAAAAACGGAAAACTGTTTTGGGTACGTGTTCAATTGAAATTTGCTGTTTTAGGCGGAGTTGAACGTGTTTTAGCGGTGGTGCATGATATTGACGCCCAGAAAAGAGCCGAAGCCGTTTTGGTAGATCAAAAAAAATTGTATCAGGAATTATTCGAGGCATCCCCGAGTGGAATTATAATCGAGGATGCCGATGGTACCATTCTTGATATTAATGAAACCGGTTTAAAAAATTACAGATATTCCAAAGAAGAATTAATTGGCCGAAATATAACCATTTTTACGACCGAAAACACATACTCCATTGTTAAAGAAAATTTAAAGCAGATATTTTCGGGCAAACGGTTAAAGCAGATACTGGAAAGCAGGCGAAAAGACGGAAAAATAATTTACGTGGAATTGAATGAGAGCCGTATTAAACTGCCAAACGGTAAATTTGGTGTTTTAAGTATTGCCAACGACATAACGGCGCGGAAAGTGGCGGAAGATGCTCTAAAAGAAAGTGAAGCCCGTTTTAAAAGTATGTTCACACAAAACAAGGCGGTGATGTTACTAATCGATCCGGATAACAGACAGCAAATATTAGATGCCAACAAAGCCGCGGAAACGTTTTATGGCTATTCGAGAAAAAGCCTTCTTAAAATGAATATGGGTGATATCAATCTTCTTTCCGATGAAGAACGCACTCTACTTATGAAAAAGGCCATGAAACATCCTACAAATTTTTTTCAGTTTAAACACCGTCTTAAAAACAAACAAATTAAAAATGTCGAAGTTTATGCTTCCCCTATAATGCAGAGCGGCAAACCCTTAATGTTCACCATTATTCATGATGTAACCGAGCGGGTTTTGGCCGAGGCGGAACGAAACCGACTGGCAATACTGGTTGAACAAGCGGTCGAATCCATCCTTATCACAGATGTAAAAGGCAGCATTGAGTATGTAAACTCTGCTTTTAAAGAGATTACCGGTTGGGAGAAAGAAGAAGTAATTGGTAAAAATCCAAATATTTTAAAAAGCGGTAAGCATGACGAATCGTTTTATAGAGACCTTTGGAATACTATTCTCGAAGGGAAAAAGTGGCAAAATATAATTATCAATAAAAGAAAAGACGGGCAAATCTATTATGAAAAAGCAGTTATCTTTCCCATAAAAAACGCACAGGATGAAATTATTAATTTTGTCGGTATTTTAAGAGATATTACCGAAGAGAAAAACTTAGAACAACAGGTGGCGCAACTTCAGAAAATGGAAGCAATCGGTACGCTGTCCGGAGGGATCGCCCATGATTTTAATAATATCCTCACGGTTATAAACGGCCATGCCGAAATAGCGCTAATGCGGATAGAAAAGGAAAGTAAAGCCCATCGCGATTTGGTATCCATTTTAAGCGCCGGTAAAAAAGCCGCAAAACTCACCACACAACTGCTGGCGTTCAGTCGTAAACAAGTACACGATCTACAGGTGATAAATCTTAATGAACTGATAGAAAATTTGGAAAGAATGATTCGGCGGCTGATTAGCGAGAATATCAAATTAGTATTCCGGCTTACGGATAAATCAGTAAAGATTAAGGCGGATTCGGGGCAGATTGAACAGATTATAATAAATTTGATAGTGAATGCCAGGGATGCGATTAATTCCAAAAAGAAACCATTAAAAAAACGTACGATAATTTTAACAACCGATATTTGGGATATCGATGAAGCGTTTGTGCGCCGACACCCCGAAGCGTGTCCGGGCAGATATGCCTTGATTTCCGTCGAAGACAGTGGACTTGGGATGGAAGAAAAAATTAAAAATCGTGTTTTTGAACCGTTCTTTACAACCAAAGCGGTGGATAAAGGAACGGGATTAGGCCTTTCCACCGTTTATGGCATTGTTAAACAAAATAGTGGCTGTATCCTTGTAGAAAGTGAACCGGGAAAAGGTTCGCGTTTTAATATCTTTTGGCCTCTGGCCGGAAGAGCGGAAAAGACAGTACCGTCGGTGGAAGTGGAAAATGTACCAAACAATTCAACCGGAAATGAGACGGTTCTGCTTGTAGAAGATGATGACCAGGTACGAACGTTCGCTTTTGAGGCGCTAAAAGAAATGAACTATAATGTGATTTGCGCTTCCAACGGGGTGGAGGGGTTACAGAAAATAGCTTCTGAAAATCAAAGAATCGATTTATTGATTACGGACATTATTATGCCGGGGATGGATGGAAAAGAACTGGTAGAAAAAATGAGTAATCGAATTGATCTAAAAAGGGTTTTGTTTGTTTCCGGATATCCTTTTGATACGCTCGTAAAAGAAGGCAGTCTTGAGGAAGGAATTAATTTTTTACAAAAACCTTATTCTGTTCGTACGTTAAATGCAAAAATCCGATCTATTTTGGATAAATTGGAATGACATGAGTTCACTATAAAAACCACGAATTTACACGAATCTATTCAATGTAATTTCAATAAAAACAATCCGTGTCTTTCTGTGGAAATCAGTGGCTATGCCTTTTTAGACTGGACTCATGACATTTTAAGTTTAATCCGAAAAAATTAGTGTCCGGTTAAAAAATAACAAGTGTTTGGAGATTCTGTAATTTCAGGAAATTAAGGGAAATACGAATTAACAGGACTCGATTCGGAACCCACCCCCATCCCCCTCCCTTGAAGCGTCAAGGGAGGGGACGAGTTCCGTGAAATCGGGGCTCGGGGGAGAGTTTTTAAAATAATCTCTTTAACAGAGCAAATTTTCTAAATTAAACCGGACACTATTGATCCGAAATAAATACTCTGCCTGCGCTATGTTTCGTGCTATAAACAGAGGAACCTGCAGGGGGTAGCAAAAATACAGAAACAGATCGAACAGCGTTATGCATTACGCCGCTTAAAAATACATCTTAAAGCATGTGAAAAAAAGAAAAAGAGTCGTATTAGTTGCATGCATTGTCATCTAAGAATAATCAGACAAGCCTGAGTAGTAAGTATAAAGCCGGTTTTTTCCTGAAAAAAAGTTTACTAGCGTTCTTACCTTTAAAATTTCTTTTCTATCGACCCGGTTTTTCCTTAAATTCCAACCTTTATTTTAAACCAATTCAGACAGGAGTACTGTTTATGGAACAAGCGTTAGTAGAATGTGTCCCCAATTTTTCTGAAGGCCGAGATAAAACTATTATTAAACAGATTACCGATGCCATCGAAGCAGTGGACGGTGTGCGCTTGCTGGATGTGGATCCGGGTGAGGAAATGAACCGGACGGTAGTGACTTTTATTGGCAATCCCGAAGCGGTAAAAGAAGCTGCTTTCAGGAGTATAAAAAAGGCTTCGGAATTGATAGATATGTCTAAGCACCAGGGCTCTCACCCGCGGATGGGCGCCACCGATGTATGCCCCTTTGTTCCGGTCAGCGGAATCAGTACGGAGGAATGCATCGCACTTTCTATCGAAACGGCTGAACGTGTTGGAACAGAATTAGGGATTCCGGTTTATCTGTATGAAAAATCGGCGCAAAAACCGGAACGTGAGAACCTGGCCATTGTACGACAAGGTGAATATGAAGCGCTTCCGGAAAAACTTAAAAAACCCGAATGGAAACCCGATTTCGGGCCGGCGGAGTTCAATGCCCAAAGCGGGGCAACGGTCATTGGCGTTCGTGAATTTTTAATTGCCTACAACATTAACCTAAATACCCGTGAATCAAAATATGCCATGGACATTGCCTTTGAACTACGTGAAAAAGGACGTTCCGCACGCAAGGGCAATACCAAACCATTTTATTTTAAAGGCGGAAAAATTTTAAAATACAAGGAAGGCAATTATCCCTGCGGCACTTGTTTCTTCGAAGGGAAGACGATAGAGGAAACCATTGCTCACTGCCGCACCGAGCATGACTATGATTTGGACGCTTTACTCAGGCTAAACAATATTTCTCCCGAAAAACCGGAAGGGAAATCCGTAAAAAAACCGGGTCTGTTTAAATTCTGCAAGGCCATCGGCTGGATGGTGCCGGAGTTTGACCGGGGGCAGCTTTCCATTAATCTAACCAATTACAAAGTTACCTCTATGCACCATGTGCTGGAAGCGACCCGCCAAATGGCAACGGAACGCGGACTCGTGGTTACCGGTAGCGAAGTAGTGGGCATGGTGCCGTATCCTGCGCTGTTGGAGATAGGGAAGTTTTATCTGAAACGTCAGGGACGTTCGGCAGGCATTCCGATCCGGGATATTTTAGAGACGGCGGTACAATCGCTTGGTATTCGTGACGTGGCGGATTTTGTAATCGAAGAGCGGGTTTTGGGCCTGCCTTCCAATATCGAAAGACCGCTGGTTGAGATGACGGTAACGGATTTTGTGGATGAAGTTTCCCGTGAATCGGCAGCGCCCGGCGGAGGCTCTATTGCCGCGTTAGCCGGAGGCCTCGGGGCGGCGCTCTCTTCGATGGTGGCAAATCTAACGGCGAACCGGCGGGGAAGCGAGGATGTAGATTCTATTTTAAACGAGGCTGCGGAAAAAGCCCAGGAGTTAAAGTTTCAACTGGTTAATGGCGTGGATGCCGATACGAACGCTTTTAACGCCTATATGGACGCCCGGCGTCTTCCGGCTGCTACGGATGAACAAAAAAGAACGCGCCATCAGGCTGAGCAGGACGGGTTAAAACGGGCGGTTCAGGTACCGTTGCAAACGGCCGAAGCAAGTTTAAAGGCTATCGAAATCGCGCAGACGGTGCTACGGCATGGTAATCCCAATTCCATTACGGATGTGGGGGTTGGCGCTCAAATGGCCTATGTGGGCGTTAAGGGCGGCGTTTACAACGTGCTTATTAACCTGAAGGATATTACGGATGATGCATTTGTTAAGCAGATGAAACAAACCTGCGCCTCATTGGAAAAACAGGCGGTGGAAAAACTAAACGCTGTTCTGCAGCAGGTAGAAACAAAAATAAAGTGAAGGAAAATCGTTGGATATAAATTCGTTTATACAAAAAAAAGACAAACAGCGTTCTGAACAAAATTATATCAGTTTTACAAAGAGTGAATTACGTACTTTGTCAGTAGAACAGACGGCGCATTTGATTGACTATTTTCATGGTTATACCATGATGCGCCTGCCCGAATCTGAAACGGTATTTTTTGAATGGCTTAAACGGAATGATGCGGCGGTATGGGACGACCTTTGGGGTACGGAAGAAGATTTGTATCTGGCCAGCGTGGATTTGCTTGGTAATTTTACCGGCGAATCAGGCGGCTTTCCTATCTGCGATCTGCTTGAGATTCCGAATTACTGGTTTTCAAAGGAACACATTAAACCAAAGGGAATGGAGGCCTTGCAGGAAATACGCACTCGGGTCGAAGCAGGGCAGGATTTAAGCGTGGAGCAACAGTTTTTATTGCGAATTAGCGTACAAAATACCGATATTTGGCATTTTTGTTTTATATTTGACGTAAAGGTGGCCGATATGAAGAAGGCCATCGAAGAGATGGTATATAAAGGATGGATTGTGCATTTACCGGATCGGGAAGATTTAGTTAAATATATTGAATTTTGAAAGGCCTATAAACGACTCATTCAATTTCTGCCAATTAAAGTAACCATTAAATTAACAGCGCCGGCTCATTTCCAAAAACAGCGGAAACGAAATTGACAGCGCCGTTCTGAACCAAAGAAAAATATGGACGATAAAGCAAAAATTCGGTTTGTTAAAATGGTGTTGGCCGCATTTATGTTTTTTGTGGTTTACAATACATTAATTCCATTTAAGATGTATTTATCCCCAGAAACGCTGGCGCGGGAGTTTGATCTGATTGACTGGACGCCTTATTTCCATAACGGGCGTTTTAATTCACTAACAGATATTGTGGGCAATATCATCCTTTTTTTGCCTTTCGGTTTTTTGTTTTATCTTCATCAAAGCTATAGTAGGAAGACAGCTATCCTTTTTCGGGTCGCTTCGTATGGCCTTTTGTTTAGCCTGGCTATCGAAATAGCACAGGTCTTTTTTAAATACCGCATTACATCCGTAACCGATTTATGCAACAATACTCTGGGCGCTCTGGGTGGAGCGCTGGCAGGAAAAATATATCTTGCCGCGTTTGAAAACCGGGTACAAAAATACTGGAATTATATTCTGGAAAACGAGCCGATTAGCCTGATAATTTTGCTAATTGTTGCAATACAAACTTTTAGTTCCGCTCTGCCGTTTAATATTTCCATTTCTATTTCGGATTTAAAGAGAAGTATTGCCTATTGCAATGTTTTGCCTTTTGGCATGATGCCGCTGGGGGAACTGTTGGGTGTGCATATGAAAAAGGTTTCTGATTTGGTCTTTTCATGGAAAGAATTTTTCGGGAATGCGCTGTTCTATTCTATGTATGGTTATCTCGTGTGGTATGCTTTTTATCAGTACTGGAAAAATCAGCGTTATGCGGTTGCCCGGCTCCTTTTCTTTTTACTCCTGTTTTTCCCCGCAATTGAATTGTTGCAGTTTATGATTAAATCACGTTTTAGCGATATTAACGATATCATCAGTGGCTATGCCGGCGCGGGCGCGGGCAGCCTTTTGTTTTTCAGCCTTAAAGAAGATAGCTGGTTCAAAAGCAGCCGGGAAATCGTATTGCGCCATTTTAAGGCGATTATTTTTATCTATATTATTTATATCTTTTACCAGGGATGGAGTCCGTTTAATTTTACCGTAGATCCACAGGTGGTGGCATTAAGTTTGAGAGTGCGAAATCTAGTGCCTTTTTATGCCTATTTTAAAGTGACCTCCTTGTGGAATATTTACGATATTGTGGAAACCTTTTTTATGATGCTGCCGGCAGGTATTATTATTGCCGTATGGGGGAAGGCAAAACAGCCCGCAGTTATGGCTTTGATAATCGGGTTTTTAACCGGCCTGGCGGTAGAAGGCGCGCAGATTTTTTTACAGGCGCGCAGCGGCGAAATTACCGATGTGCTGGTAATGACGGCCGGAGCGGCGGCCGGTGTAAAGTTTTATGCCTACTTCGAAGAGAAAATACAGCAAAAGAAACAGCCGCCCCGGGACTTTATCCATACGCTGCAAGAAAATAGTTTTGATCCCGATGCGGTATTTGAATAATACAATAAATAATACCGGGATTCCTATGGGTATCTATAAAAAGTCTAACCGGGATAAACTACGCGGGTTATTTCTTTTTTTGCCGTTTTGCTTCTAATTGTTTTTCTTTTTCCGTTATTTTCCCTTCGGCGAGTTTATATACTTTCAACCAGAAATCCGGCCGTTCTTTATAGCGTTCGGTAGTCGCTCTAAATTGCTCTGCCGTAATTTTAAATGAATCCAGAGCCGCTGTAATAAGCGCGGCTTTATGGGTGTCGTCCGTCCCCAGCTTATCAATAATCATCAGCTCTGTAAGAACTGCGGCAAATGTTTTTTTCTTTAAAATGCTCGCATCTTTCTTTGCGCATCCATGAAACATAAAAGCCGCAAGCATAGTAAGAATAATCAATGAATTAAAAACGGGGTGTTTTTTAGTTATCATCTCTGAACTCCAAAACGTGTGTTCTGAATTTAGTCAGCCGGGGGCGTTTTTTCAAATCGCTTCTTTACTTGATTGCATTCAGACAAATGTGTATTTTTGAAATGACCAATTAAGGAGGTTTTTTATGCGGATATCACTAAAAACAATTTTTGTGATATTCCTGTTTAGTATTCCGGCTTTTTGCCAGAATTTTGGGAAGAATAAGGTGCAGTACCAGGAATTTAAATGGCATTTTTTACAATCCAAACATTTCGATGTCTATTTTTATCCGGGCGCCTACAATATTGCCGTATTTACGGCCAATGAGGCCGAGTCTTCCTATGTATCGCTGCGTTTGGATTTTAAATATGAAATCACTAAACGTATCAAAATTATTTTATACAAATCGCATAATGACTTTCAGCAAACGAATGTAGTGGATAGTTATATGCCCGAGGGTGTGGGCGGAGTGACGGAGCTATACAAAAACCGTGTCGTCATCCCTTACGAAGGCTCTTTTAGTCAGCTACGGCATGTGTTGCATCACGAACTGGTGCATGCTGTGATGAACGATATGCTTTACGGAAGCTCGGTGCAGTCGTTAGTTTCGGGACAGGTTGTGCCGGTGCCCCTTTGGTTTGCGGAAGGATTGGCCGAGTATTTTTCCATGCGCTGGGATACCCGGGCGGATATGATTATCCGGGATGCGGCTATCAGCGGATATCTGCCGCCGATTCAGTATCTGGATTATTATCTTGCCTATCAGGGCGGTGAAAGCGTTTTTCGCTATATCGCACAAAAATACGGTAACGAGAAAATTAGCGAGATATTGCATAAAATGAAGGGTAGTTTTCGTTTTGAGGGCGCATTTAAATCGGCTCTTGGTATTTCGCTCGAAGAATTGTCCGATGAATGGCAAAAACAGATGCGCAAGGAATACTGGCCGGATATTGCCAACCGGCAGGAACCTGCCGATTTTGCCCGAGCCCTTACCCATCATAAGAAGAAAAAGAACTATCTGAATATCAGCCCGACGCTGTCTCCGAATGGAGATAAGATGGTTTATTTGTCTGACCGGGATGGGAAGCAATCCATCTATTTACGGGATGTGCTGGAGAATACGATCATTAAGCGTTTGGTGCGCGGCGAATCATCCATAAATTTTGAAGAGCTGCACTGGCTGAGTCCGGGTATGGGTTGGGCGCCGGATGGGAAGGCGGTGACTTTTTCGGCAAAGGCCGGCGATCAGGACGCCTTGTATATTTATAATATTGTTACGGATGATGTGGAGCAGCATAAATTTAATCTGGATGGGCTTTTCTCCACGGCCTGGTCTCCGTTAGGGAATGAAATTGCCTTTATCGGCAACAAAAACGGGGCCAGCGACATCTATATTTATGATATAAAAGCGGATTCCATCCGTAATATAACCCGTGACATTTTTTCGGACAGTTATCCCAAATGGTCGGCGGATGGCCGGAAAATTGTCTTTGTAAGTGACCGCGGCGCCTATACAAACGGCCGGGCCCTGCCGGATGATTTCCCCATGGAAAGTCATAATTTTAAGAATACCGATATTTATTTATTAGATAAAGAAAGCGGGAAAATAAGCCGCCTAACGGATACCCCCGCTCTTGAGTCGGACCCGGTGCTTTCATCCAATGGTCGTTGGCTTTTTTATAGCAGTAATGAAACAGGCGTTTATAATATCTATAAAAAAGACTTAAAAACAGGCGAGGCCTTTGCCATTACCAATCTGCTGACCGGCGCCTTTCAGATGAGTTTGGATAAGTATGACAAAACCATGGCCTTTGCGTCTTTTTCGGAAGGTGGCTGGGATATTTATACCGTCAAGGATCCGCTTTCGCTACCCGGGGTGACACCCGATTCCACGGTCTATTATAAACGGCTGCGGGCCACTAAAGCAGATAAAACGGATAATTCCCTGCGGTTGATTGCGGCTGTGGATTCGGTTAAAAACAGGGTGAAGGCTCCGCGCAGTTCCAATTATAAAAACTATGTTTTTGCAAATTTAAACCGGCGTACGGTCAAAAAGAAAGCCGTTGTAAATCTTAAAAAAGAGCGCTATAAAATGGAAGACGGGCACTACAAAGTCCGTAATTACAAAGTGAAATTCAGTCCCGATCTGGTAAACGGCGCCGCCGGATATAATACCTTATGGGGATTTCAGGGATATACCTCTCTGGCCTTTAGTGATGTGTTGGGCAATCATAAGATCTATATCGGCACAAATCTCGTTTTTGATCTTAAAAACAGCTATTTTTCACTGCAATATTTTTATCTCCCCAAGCGTATTGATTACGGCTTGTCCGCTTTTCATTATGCAAACACCTATTATACGCAATTCGGATTTATTCGCTATCGCCAATACGGCGTTTGGGGATTGGCGTCACGGCCGTTTAATAAATATACCCGGGTCGATTTTTCGCTAAACTGGTGGACGGCAATGATGGAATACCTGTTGGTGGACGGCACTGTTACGCGTAAAGTTCAGAGCGTTTTACCCGGCATTCAACTGGTGCACGATACCTCCGAATGGCGCTGGCCGGATACCGGGCCCAGGGATGGTTTTCGCGGTTCGGTCGGTTTAACGTTTAGTCCAAAGTATGCCAGTAATTCACCTGAGTTTGTGACGGCGAAAGTGGATGTCCGAAAGTATTTTAAATTAAGCGAAACCTATTCCATCGGCCTGCGTGTTGCCGCCGGAGCCAGCCGGGGGCAAAACCCGCAGCGCTTCTTTTTGGGGGGTGTTTCCAATTGGCTGAACCGGCGGTTTAAAGACGGCGTTCGTATAAATAATTTATATGACGTCTATTTTTCCGAATTTATTACGCCACTTCGCGGAGCGCGCTATTATGAAAAAACGGGTGATAATTTTGCGCTGGTGAATCTGGAATTTCGTTTTCCGTTAATACCGTATGTTCAGCTGGGTTTTCCTCCCATACGACTGGGCAATATTCAGGGTTTGTTTTTTATCGATTCCGGAACGGCTTTTGACGCCAAAGATTCCAATAAATTTAAGGCGCTAAAAGACGGCCGTTTGCATGATATCGTGGCGAGTTATGGTGTTGGCGCGCGAATCTTTTTATTGGGAATGCTGTTAAAATACGATTTAGCCTGGCGTTATGATCTGGTTAAATCAAGAGTTCCATACCATATGGTTTCCATTGGGATTGATTTTTAGCAAGCGGTTTTTTGCTCCTGAAATATAGATTCAAATTATATCGGTCTTTTCATTTTTAACGGAAGTGCGATGTTGTTGTTTGATTTTTTAGTGGGATTACGAGTTGATTACATTTATTAATACAATTGGCAGGACGGTAATTCTTTTTGTGCATGAGGTCGGAGCCGTTTCTACTCTTACTTTGCGGGCCTTTCGCTATTCTAATCGAATCTGGAAGATGCGCCGTTTAATTATTGAGCAGATGTTGGATATCGGCGTGCGTTCGTTACCGCTGGTTATATTTGTGGGCGTCTTTGCCGGCGCGGTCGCTTCCATTCAAACCGCTTACCAGTTAAAAGGCTATATCTCATTTAACTATCTCGGCGCGGCCACGAGCGTTGCTGTTTTTATTGAATTGGGACCGGTGCTTACCGCATTGGTTGCCGCCGGTCGAATCGGCGCGTCTATTGCCGCCGAACTGGGCACCATGCGGGTGACCGAGCAGATTGACGCAATGGAGGCGCTGGCTATCGATCCGGTGCGATATTTGGCTTTGCCGAGAATTTTAAGCGGTTTTATCATGATTCCGCTGTTGACGATTGTCGCCGATTTTGTAGGTATTCTTGGCGGTTATGGAGTGGCCTATCTCAATTTAAATCTTCCGGCGGAAATATTTTTTGGCAGCGTAAAAGAATTTTTTACCATAATGAATGTGATGTCCGGATTGATAAAGGCATTCTTTTTCGGAGGAATAACAGCCATTGTGGGTTGTTATGTGGGCTTTAATGCCCAGGGCGGAGCCGAAGGGGTGGGGCAGGCGACCATCCGCGCGTTTGTAATTTCGGCGGCATTAATTTTATTAAACGATTACCTTTTATCCCTGATACTGTTCTGATGATTGAGATTAAAAACTTACATAAGAGTTTTGGCGGAAAAGCGGTGCTGCGCGGTGTTAATTTAACCATTCAGGACGGTGAGCGTTTGGTTATCGTGGGCCGAAGCGGCTGCGGAAAAAGTGTGCTGCTAAAACATATAATCAATCTTCTTCAGCCGGATGAAGGCTATATTTTAGTGGATGAAATTCCCATTCGTAAGGTGGGACAAAAAGACTTGTTTCAGTTACGGCGCCAGTTCGGTTTTTTATTTCAGGGCGCGGCGCTGTTTGATTCTATGACGGTTTCGGAAAATATTGCTTTACCGTTAAATGAACATACGAAATGGTCTAAGACGGAGATTGCGGAAAAGGTTTCGGAAAAACTGAGTCTGGTCGGGCTGCCCGGTATTGAAGATTTAAAGCCTTCGGAACTTTCCGGCGGAATGAAGAAACGTGTTGGTCTGGCGCGGGCTCTGATTTTGGAGCCGAAATACATTATGTATGACGAGCCGACCACGGGTCTGGATCCGATTATGGCCGCTAATATTGATAAATTGATCGTCAAGCTCTCCGAGCATCTTCAGGTGACTTCGATTGTGGTAACCCATGATATGCAGAGTGTGGAAAAAGTGGCGGACCGGGTAGTGATGCTACATAACGGGCGGATAATTTTTTCCGGTACGGTTGATGAAATGAATCGTTCGGACGATGAAGTAGTGCATCAGTTTGTTACCGCCGATGCCGATGGTCCCATTCAGCCCAAACCACAAAAATATTTAACGTGATACGAATTGCCAATTACTACCCAACCTTTTAAAACAAAATTTATGAGATCACTATAAAAACCACGAATTTCACAAATTGACACGAATCTTTTTTATGTAACTTATATAAAAACAATCGGTGTGTTTTGTGGAAATCGGTGTCTATGCCTTTTTAGAATAGGCTCATTTATGAAATACCAAAACACAAGCGCCCAATAAGAAATAAGCGCCAAATTCAAAAATTTAAACATGCCTCTGCAAGATAATTTTTGTTGTTTGTGCTTCAGGTTTTAGGTAGTGCGCACGCATTATGAATATCATTTTTCCCTTATTGGGCGAAGGGCGTTTTTTTTGTTTTTCCACTTAAAAAGACCCATCCGACACTTCCCAAAATTAGCAAAGCTCCTAACAGAAACAATGTATCCGGAATTTCCGAAAGAAAGACAACTGCCATAAGCGAGGCCAGAACCGATTCGAGCAGAAGAGCCATATTTACCAGGTAGACCGGCATTTTGCGTGAGACCCAGTTGAGCAGTGAATGGCCGGTAAGACTTGGTCCGATACTGAGCAGTAGCAGTAAAAGCCAGGCTGTCGCGGATATATTCAGGAAGGGAATTCCCTTAGATAAAATGACGGCAAGCAGAAAAAGCGCCGCGGCGGAATAGACGTAAATCAGGTAGCGTATAATGGGAATACGATTTCCGACATGACGGGCAATAATTAAATAGGCAGCCATACAAAAGGCAGAAAAAAGGGCCAGCCCATCGCCGAGAAGTGCGGAATGGCTGTTTACAATATCCCGATGAACGGTAAGATACATGCCGGATAAACCGAGGAACGCGGCGGGAATAAATGCTTTTGGCGCGCTCTCTTTTAGGAATACTATTGATAGAATGACCGCAAAAATCGGATGTGTGCTTTCTAAAAAAATGGATCGGGCTACGGTTGTGATTTGCAGGGAGGTGATCCAGGAGTAAAAGTGCAGGGCCAATAATAAACCGGCGGCAGTGAGAAGGGAAACATGGCGTTTTTTTTGTTTTAGCGGAGAAGGGATTGTAGAAAATTTAACTTTACGAATCCTTAAAGGCTTGGCAAAGGGGAGAAGAAAAAGGGCGCTGAAAAGCAGACGATAAAAAGAAATGAGAAGCGGATCCAATGGCCCCATCCAGCGAATGAGGATGGAACTCCATGAAACGATAAAAACAGCGCTGAAAAGCTTTAGTTTGGTTTGCATGACCTAAAGTTTATATGTTTGGGAGGAGATTCGCAAACCTATTTTGACCATGAATAGCTTGAAGGTACGGATAAGGTGTTTTTTTAATTTTTTTATTGTCTTCGAGAGCTTCGTGGTTAATAAGCGGTTATATCTTTACGAATCCCGGGAGGCTTCGCAAAGTAAAAAACCCGGAATAGGATTCCGGGTTTTTGTTATTTGGATAAGAAGTTTAGGCTTCGCCGAAGCCGTATTTTTCGGTGACAAATCGATGTCTTTATCACCGCGGCCGCTTAGATTTACGAGAATGGATTCGTAATGTGTCTCTTTTGCCAGTTTAACGGCATAGGCCAAGGCGTGCGCGGATTCCAGCGCGGGGATAATACCTTCTACACGGCTCAGGGTAAAAAAGGCCTCGAGGGTTTCTTTATCATTTGCAGTTACATAATTGACGCGTCCTTCGTCTTTTAAGAAGGAATGCTCGGGGCCGACGCCGGGATAATCAAGACCGGAAGCGATGGAATAGACTTCGGCCGGTTCCCCTTTATCGTTTTGCAGCAGGTAGGTGTTAAAGCCGTGGATAACGCCTTCGGAGCCGTAGGTTAGGGTAGAAGCGTGTTCGCCCGGTTTAAATGATTTTCCGGCCGGTTCAACGCCAAATATCTTTACATCATCATCCAGAAAAGCGGAGAATAATCCCATTGCGTTACTACCGCCGCCCACGCAGGCTACGAGGTTGTCCGGAAGTTCGCCGGTCATTTCCTGAAATTGTTCGCGCGCTTCGATACCGACTACACGCTGGAAATCGCGCACCAGCATAGGGTAGGGATGCGGCCCCACCACCGAGCCGATGGCAAAGAGCATTTCATCCGGATTTTTAAGGTAGGCGTCAAAGGCGGAATCCACCGCTTCTTTTAGCGTTTTAGCGCCGTGGGTAACGGGCACAACTTTAGCGCCGAGTAGTTTCATGCGCACGACGTTGGGATATTCCTTTTTAATATCCACTTCGCCCATGTGAATTTCGGCTTCCAAACCAAAATAGGCGGCGGCTGTAGCGACTGCCACGCCATGCTGTCCGGCGCCGGTTTCGGCAATGAGTTTTTTCTTACCCATGTATTTGGCCAGTAAGCCTTCACCCATGGTATGATTCAGTTTATGCGCGCCCATGTGGTTCAGATCTTCCCGCTTTAAATAGATGCGACTACCGCCGGCCATTTCGGAAAGGCGTTGTGCAAAATAAACAGGGGTGGGACGTCCCTGGTAATGTTTGCGGATACTGCGTAATTCGGAAATAAACAAATGTGATTTGCTGATGGTCATATACGCTTCTTCTATCTGTTTGAATTGCTCGATGAGCTGAGGCGGTAAAAAGGCGCCGCCATATTTTCCAAAAAAACCTTCTTTGTTGGGGTGTGATTTAAAATAGGTGCTCATGTTTCAGCCTCCAATGCTGGTAAGTAATGGGCCACGGATATACGTGAAAATAACACGGATTTAAGTGGTAACCGGTGTTGTCGGTAATAATCGCCCGAGTAATTGTTGACGATGGGGTTACTTATGCTTTTAATGTTTTCGGGCGGAGGAAGAGATACTTTAATGAAAAGATGGATTGATAGAAAGCAAAGGGGCGTTGGGTGGTTTATATTTACGAATCCTGAGAGGTTTCGCATGTGCGGCGTCAGGCCATAAGATCGAGGGGGCTGCGGACGGCCATGCCGCCTTTGTTTAGGACGTGTGTATAGATCATTGTTGTGGAAACATCTTTATGGCCGAGTAAATCCTGTACGGTTCGGATATCGTATCCGTTTTGCAGAAGATGGGTGGCAAAACTATGGCGCAGGGTGTGGCAGGTGGCAGGTTTCAGAATTAGCGATTGCCGGGCAGCCCGTTTAATTTCGCGCTGCAAAAGCGCTTCGGAAATATGATGCCGCTGTACGGTTCCGCTACGAGGATCGACGGATACTTTTGAGGCAGGGAAAACATATTGCCAGCCGAGTTCTTTTGCGGCGTTGGGATATTTTTTTTCCAAAGCATAAGGCAAATAAACGGAACCATAGCCATCGTTTAGATCCTGTTGATGCTGAATGGCGGTTTTTTGAATCTGTAGCAACAAGCTTTTGCGCGCGATTTGTGGCAGCATCGTAACGCGGTCTTTTGCTCCTTTTCCATGACGCACTACTATTTGGTTCATATCGAAATCAACATCTTTTATACGAAGACGGACACATTCCATCAGACGCAAACCCGCGCCATAAAGGAGCTGCGCCATCAGCAAATAAACGCCGTCAAGCCGCGCTAACAATTTGGCTGTTTCTATGGTAGATAAGATAACGGGCATTTTTTTTGGTTTCTTAGCCCATGTAACTTCTTCTAATTCTCCAAATGGTTTATCGAGCACTTTGTTATATAAAAAATTTAGCGCATTAAGGGCCTGATTTTGCGTGGAGGCCGACACTTTGCGTTTGTTTGCCAAATAGTTTAAGAAATCTTCAATTTCCGCGGCTCCCATTTCGGACGGGTGGGTATAATTGAAATATTTAACAAATTGTTTTATCCAGGAGATATAGGCTTTTTCGGTGCGGATGCTGTAATGCAGGGTACGAATATGTTCCCGGACTTTTTGGAGAAGTTTTCTTTCTGACATGAAGCTAATCTCCCAGAAGGTGTACAAAAGAACAATTGAAATATATGGTGTACGTATGTACTTGTCAATAGGCAAATATAACTATTTTTCGTATTTTCCAATTTCATATTTCCGGTTAAGGTTGTTATGTTAATGGAATTAGGGTGTGTATTTAGATTTAAAAAAAATACATCGTTAACATTTTTTTTAATATTTTCGATATAAGTTTTTGAATAGAAAGAAAATGTAATTATATTTAAGCAGGCAAAGGTTTTACTTTGTCAGATAATATTATGTTATAATTTGGTTCAAATTTGTGAACCTGCCACTTTTGGTATTTTGGGAATTTTGGTTTACCAAATAAAAAATATTTATTCACCGTTCTTTGTATCGGGTAAAAATAGCTAAGCTGAGTTTTGCAAATTCCGGCATCCGGAAACGCTACACATTTGTAAGCGCTCCGCGCCGCAAATCTGTGGC
>JAJRSO010000021.1 GCA_024278755.1 Calditrichota bacterium
CCGTCAAACTTGGGCACGGTTATTTTTACCGGCCTTAAATCTTTTCCCGAAGGCACACGCAAGTCGGTGATAGGACGCTGCTTGTCAAACAGTTCGCCCGATTCGGTTAAAACGATTTTAAAACTGATGTTCTCGTTGCTGAAGCCCGGCTCGCAAATATCCACATCCGGATTGGCGGACAAGCGTTCGTACAATCGGGTTAATTCCTGCAGTATCATTGGCGCACCTCCGCGGATTGGGGATGGGGAATATTTACCACGCCGTCGATCATCCTGGCATGGAAGAACATGGGCCGGATATGTTTTTTATCGCTAAAATTCATATCGTACAGCATCCAGCCCAAATCCCGCTCGCCTTTGTGCGGAGTCGGCGGAATGGTTTCCACTGCTTCGAAATGGGCGGAAAATTCCCGAACGCCCAGATAGGGCTGATAAAAACATTGCCCTTTGACCAGGCGGCGGTTGAACATATCCAGGTGTTTACCCTCGTTTTGCCCGTCAGCTTCCAGAGCTTCAAAATGCGCCTCGATTATATAGGCAACATCGCGCAAAACCATGGCCGCCCGCTGCTGGCGATTCTCTTCAATAAACAGCTCCACGGGCGATACGCCATCCTTCATAGCTTTGGTAATAGCCGATTTAGACAGCTTTTTACTCACTTCGTTGCGGCGGATGTTTTCGAAGCGGATGGGTTTAAGCACGTGGATGCGTTCGATTACCCAGCGAATGGACGGCTTCCAGTAAATGGCTTCGATTACCGCCCGGGCGGCCGAGGGCGTCATAACGTCGTAACTTACCCGTTCCACCTTCATTTCGGGCCGGGTGAAGCAGGCGCGTTCGCCCCATACTTTTAGTTTAACTCCGTAACTCATGGTTTTTCCCTTCTAAATAATTAAGGACTCGGATTTAATAAATTCAGGCTTTTCGGTATTTAATCCCACAGCAGGATCGTATATATCCTTATTAAGCAGGACAAAATACTGTCCGTCTTTAAAAATATCTTCGATAACGCCCGCTTTATACAGCTCGGCAAACACATATTCCCGTAAATTAACCAAATAGCGCTGCAGGATTCGGCGTAATGGACGGGGCACCAGCCCGTCGTAGCAGTTCCTTAATTCTTCTATGCTTCGTTCTCCTTCATTTTCGTACGGAACGAGAAGAGGAATGGTGCGATCGGTAATCAAAGCGAAATTCCTACTGATCTGTGCAAAAGGAATGGCATCCGGCCTGGAATTGCAGGAATCCATGATCCCTTTTTTATCCATTCGGTGGGCGCTATATTGTTTGGAATAAAAATCATTAAAATAATTTTCCACAGCTTGCAAGCATAGCGGGTCGTTGGGAAAAGCCTTCATAATATAAAAACCCGATTCGGCGCTGTGGCGCAGATGCCCCGGCGGGGGCGGGTTTTCTCCTTCGAATATAAAAACTTTTCCTTCGGCCAGTTTTCCTTCTCTGTTGCAGCGTCCGGCGGCCTGGGCAATGGAATCGATACCTGCCGCGGCGCGGTACACCACCGGAAAATCCACATCCACGCCGGCTTCAATCAATTGCGTGCTGATAACGCGGCAGGGCTGGTTTCCCCTCAACCGTTCTCGGATGGCAAGCAGCGTATCGGCGCGATGCTGCGGACACATCATGGTGCTTAAATGGAAGCATTCTTTCGGGTTTGTGGTCTGCACGGTTTGCTGCCATATTTCGCGTGCTTCCTTACGTGTGTTTACGATAGCCAAAACCTGTTTCTCCGCGGAAAGCCGTTCGGCCAGCGTCTTGTTGTTCTGTTTATCGTCAAGAATCTCTACCTTAACGCGTTTGAAGCGGCGATATAATGCTTCCGGATCGGGGATGATTTCCGTTACATTTTCCAAACCGTCTCGCAAAAACGAAGAGCGGGTCAAAACCGGCTGCGTGGCTGTGCAAAGGATGGCCGTACAGCCGTAGTTGTCGGTCAATTCTCTGATTACGCTCAGGGCGGGGCGCAGCATCTCCGGCGGCAGCATCTGGGCCTCGTCAAAAATGATCACGCTGTCGGCCACATTGTGCAGTTTGCGGCAGGATGAGCTGCGGTTGGAATAAAACGATTCGAAAAATTGCACATTAGTGGTTACAATAAGAGGCGCATCCCAGTTTTCGGCGGCCAGGCGGTTAAAAGGCGTCTCCTTTTGAACGTCCGGATCGACATTACTGTGATGCTCCAAAACGACATCTTCGCCTATGGCGCTGAAAATATCCCGGAAGACCCCGGCGTTTTGGATGATGATGCTGGTATAGGGGATCACGTAAATGACGCGCCTCAAACTATGTTTTACGGCATGTTTTAAAGCAAAGGCCAGCGAAGCAATGGTTTTCCCGCCGCCGGTGGGCACGGTAAGCGAAAAAATCCCCGGTGTTTTTTCCGCGGCTTTTAAACAGTGTTTTAAAATAGCGTTGCGCTCTTTATTGATGGGTGTTTGGTCACGCCTTGATAATTCGTGTAAAAAATTATCCAGCGTAAACCATAATTGATTCACTTCGTATTTTGAGCCGCGCTGTCGGGCCTTTTCAGGCTCCATGTAGGCTTCTGTATCCAGAAAATCGGCGTCGGTTAATGCGGAAAATAACATACGAATCAGGAAGTGAATTTTATACGGGTCCAGTCTGCCGGTTTTGGATTTTGCCGGAATCAGGTCATTGGGTTGAATTTGAGGTAGGCGCTCTTTTATCCAGGGTAGAATGTCATGGTAAGGTTCCACCTGTTTTTTTAGCCGATACGACAAAACGGCATTTTGCTCTCCCCTTCCATCGGGCAAACCGGCATGGTGTCCGGCGGCGATATAGGCCAGAATTGTTCCCAACTGCTCGCCATACTCTTGCACCAGAAACTGCGCGCCCGCTGTGGAATGATCCACATGCTGCGGTGTTTTCCCCTCCAAGTGCGCTTCCACATCATATTCGCTTTTAAGGCGAATTCTTTCTTGAAATGCCCGCGAAGCTTTACCCATATCATGGACTAAACCCAGTGTTTGGGCGATTTTACTTAATCCAAATTTATCAGCAAAAGTTCCTGCTAAAATAGAGGTCTTCTCTAAATGCTGCTTCAATAAATGAGGATTTGCAAATGATTTCGCAGATATTTTCTTAGCATGTGCAATAAGATTTTTTTGTTTCTTATTCATTACTCTGTTAATGTTTTTTTTATAATATCTCCCGATGAATTATTATGTGACCAAGAACTATACTTGCATGGTATATTAGCAAAAAAATTACATGTATTTTATAGTGTGCAAGCAATGAAAGGTCAATATTATTTAAAAGAAATCATTACTCCACAACTCATCTCGCTGTTTTATATTAACTTTGCCTTTCTAAACTCATCCTTCATGGCCGGGCGGTTATTATATTTTTCTATTAAGCGGTTAAGATATGAGTCCGCTTTTTGGTGTACGTTTTTATCCTCTATCTTTTTTAACAGTTTCAACCATTCGGCGGCTTGCCGATAATATTCACGTCCCAGGTTTTCTTCCAAAAAACGTTCGGAACAAGCGGAAATAATTTTGTAAACAGCTTCGGGATAGATATTAACAATAGGGCGAAGATAGGCCATTTCGGGATAACGAACCGATTTTTGTTTAGCCAGCGATAAAAGTTTTTCATAAGCTTTTTCTTCTATCAGAAGCGAAATAAAAAATTTTTCCGTGTTCCATTGGCCTTCAAGGCTGTTTATAAATTCCCTGGCCGCATCCGCGCCGTATTTCCGTTTATATTCCTTATAAAGTTTAAGCGTTTGCGATTTTCGCACATGTTCTCTCAAAATTTTTTGATAAAGTACCGGGTTGTCTTCTTTGGTCAAATGTTCATAAAAAAAAGGAATAAATTTTTTATCAAAAAGGAAGGCGGCCTCATTGGCTAATTGGATAAGCTTGGCCTTATCGCCCGCGAAATGTACAAACAGTTTTTCGGCTACGTTCCGGTTTGTTTTATAGTATTTTTCGGCAAGTTCCAGCCAATTTTTCTTATCGCCTAATTTATCATATACGGCCAGCAATACTTCGCAATAGTCTTCTTCAGGCAGCTGCGAAATCCTCTTTAGATTTTCATGCAGATAAGAAGCGGTGTTTGGGTTTTGGATACAGCGTTGCAGTAATTCGCTAAAGTCGCTTAAATTGTAAATTTGTTTTTTTCTATTTTTGTTTACCCGCTCAAATAAAATATTTATTATATTTTTGTAAACGTTTTCTTCAAAAGACAAATCGCTAAAGCCGGATCTAAATTCATTTAGAATCTGTACAAGAATTGTATCTGTCAAATAATAAAGGCCATCCACTTCAAAAATGCAGGCGGGGTCTTTGAAATCTCTGAAATCCACAGTTTTTATTGCTTCGTAAACGGCTAAAATGTATTTAAACGAGCCGAGAACGTTGCGGCTGCTTAATAACTCCCCTGCTTTAATCGTATATTGTTCTATTAATTCTTCAAATTCCGCCTCGGCGCCGTCTTGCAAAACCTGCCACTCTTCCCGATATCCGTAACTTTCGGGCGCGCTTTCATAAAAGCGGGTGTAATCTGTTAAATCGAAGGCTTCCATTTTTTTTCTTATTTCTTTACCTAAGCGATCGATATCGACTTCGCTTCCTAAGTTTTCCGCGCCTTTTAGCATAACTTCAAAACGGTTCAACAGTATCGGAAATTCTTTAAGCGCCTCGCTAAGAAATTTATCTTTTTGCTCACCCGTAGCTTTCTTTACCAGCACCTCAATGTCTATATCCTGTTGAGAAGCATCCGTATCCTGTTCCTTAGCCATTTTTAACGTAGCCTTTTTATGCTCAATCATCCAGAGCCCCAAAGCAACCTCGTGTTTGCAAAATCCATCATAGGGGCATGTACAGGAAAAAAAATAACTATTATCTATTAACTCCGCCTTTACGGTGTACAGCCGGCTTCCTAATACTTTTGCCGTTATTCGATTGTTCGAAATATCCACCTGTTTTAGGGCTTCTTCGTTGTAAAGGTCTTCTCCTCTCCAAAATATTCGCTCGGGTACAATATTTTCTAAGTATTCTTTTGTAAAATTTTCCAAAATAATATAGGCTCCTTTTATTCTTAATACAGGCTTTTTGTATTTATGTTTTCTTAACGATGAAATCCAATGCGTTTTTTAGGCTTAGTCTCCGGCGCCGACAGCGTTCGCCTTCCTCCCCAACTTGAGGTCGCAAACTGCGACTTCAAGTTTTCATATTCTTTTAAGGTGAGCTGAAACATAAAATCAGCAGGGAATCGGTCAAGGTTACGTTTTACTCGTTCATTTAAACGCTTTGTCTCAATACCGTATAAAGAAGCTAAATCCGAATCCAGCATCACTTTTTGGCCGCGTATGACATAAATCAAATTTTCGATTCTATCAACAGGCGTCATATTTTTTATCTCAAATATTTTTTCTTTTTTCATATATCATTTTCATTAGTTTTTTTACCGTTCCGAATCCCCGAGCTGCCTGCTTGCCCAAACCCAGGTATTGGGGGATGTGAAAACCGGCGATAAATTCGCCGGGAAAACGTTTGGCCAAATAGGCGCGTAGTTTAGGGATATCTTGTGCCGAAAAACTGCCGGGATTTAAGACAAGACGAATAATTTTTACCATCTTCACCGTTGTTATCCTCCTAGCAAATCGATAGAAG
>JAJRSO010000022.1 GCA_024278755.1 Calditrichota bacterium
AGGATACACTATATGAACTACTTTCAAGAACATCTGTACTGATTATATCTCCAGATGCGGATCCCTTTCTCATTTCAACACTAATTCCTGTCCAATCTTGAGGTTCTTCATCATATCCCTCAAATCTAACCTGCCCAGTTACTGTATAGGTATCTCCCTCTGTAATTGGATCTTTATTTTCATTACTACTATAAATTGCAATGTCATTTTCATAACCAGCAGAAGTGTTCTCTTTTATTTGATCGCTTTCATTATCATTCTCATCTGCTGCCCATGCCCACATATCCGTTTCCGGATTGTCTTGCCAGTTCCAATTGAATGTAAAATGCCACGTAACTTTATATCCATTAGTGATTGAAGATTTTGTTGCAGAAATATTTTCAAGCGCCTGTGTTTCCCCATTCCACTGTCGTGGAGTATCATTAAGTCCCCACATTAATGTAAGTGGATTATCATTAATATTATCATTTATTGCTAATCTTAAATAAACATTTTTTAGATCATTCCCTCCATTCTTATCTGTATATTCAACCTCAACAGTGTAGCTCTTTGTAGGATATAAATCAGGCAAATTTGTTGTGATAAAATTAGGATTATCTGGACTATAGTCCGGTTGAACAACCTCAAAGGTACTACTACGAGAATCAAATAAATGATCTCTATTGATATTATATGCTTTATATGTGACCGTATAAATTCCAATTTGATTAATATCGTAATTATTAGACTTTACAAATGATTTAGTCTGTCCGTCTGTAAATGAAATATCATTCCAAACACCTGAATAATATCCACCATCAGGGTAGTCAATTACAACAACAATATCCATGGTTGAGGCACCACCATCAGGTGAATTTGATAATGATGTGTTATGGACATAGCCTTTTATAGTTGGATATTCGCCAGGATTTACCTCTTGGGGATTTATTTGAACATCCGTAACATCAGCATTATACCCATCGGGTGTGGCATTTCCAGCAATTAAAATTACAGGTAAAGCTATACTAATAAGTAATATAAAAAATTTATATCTCATAATATTGTCCCTAATAAGTATTCTATCTTTATATGGAAATTATTTTTTTTATTTCAAATCAGTATAGCCTTCAACCTTGAAACTCATAAAACGCCATTCCGATATTTATAATAAGAATAGTTTTAATAGTTATTAATAGCTGTCCTTAATCGAACTATTTTTATTATCTAACCAAAAGCATTTTCTTTATTTCCGAATAGCGATTATTCTTTACAGAATAAAAGTAAATACCACTGGGCATCCCACTACCGGCGTCACTCTTCCCATCCCAAATTAAAAAATGGATACCAGGGTTTAATTGGCCATTAAATAATGTGCGTATTTTCTGACCCACTGCGTTATATACGCTTACTTGTGTAAATCCCGCCTTTTCATCCTCCGGAACCTGTATTTCTATTTTTGTTTCCGGGTTAAAGGGGTTAGGGTAATTTTGTTTTAAGAGATATTGTTCCGGGATATAATTTGCCAGATAATTATCGTTATCCGCATTAGGTATGGCCGAAATCGTTTTTAGCTCATTAACCTTACCGCTTATATGAACATCATAAAGTTTATACCAATAAGTTGTTTCATTTATTAGGTTTCCATCAACATAGTGATAGGTGGTTTGAGTGGTTATGGATCCGGCACCTTTTAATTCTTTAAGCGTTTTGTAGCTGTCCAGCTCTTTATAAACCCCATCTTCACTGGTTGATCTGCTTATTATAAAGCCTATATTGTTTAGCTCGCTTTCCGTTGCCCACTCTAGCACAACTTCTTTATTTCCGCCGACAGCAGTAAAACTGCTTAACTCTACCGGTAAGGATGAGTCCGTGGAACCCATATCAATTAATGGATCATAATCTTCCCCATTTACACCTTGGACAATATAAAGCTGGGCGTCACCATAATAAGTAGCTGTTTGCGTGTTATTGGTATTAAAAGCACGCACATAAATCCGGTCGTCAACCTGAGGCCTACGACTTTGCGGATCACCTGCCGGATACGCTGAAATGGAAAATGAAAACTGCCCGAATCCCGGAGGATAATTTTCACCAACGGCATGTACTTCTAACAGTTGATCGTCTCCTGTTGGTTGTCCGCTATTCACTTCTCCTATCGTTAAAATCGGCGAATTAATTACATTATCAGGTCCTGCCCAGATTACATGAATCACATCACCATCCTCTAAAGTAACATCATTCTCATCCGTGTAAGGTGTATTATTAAAAATGTCTAGTACTGTAGGTTGCTGTGCAAAAACAAAAACCGGGAAAAGTAGAGTAAACAATATAGTGAGTTTCATAATACTAGGTCTCCATAAAATTTAAAGTATGAATTAGAGTCGGTTTGTATTGAATCAATATCGTCAATTATTATGCCAAGGTTTATATCCAACAAACTAACGGCTGTGTAAAATAAGTCTTCGGATTTTGTTTCAACACTGCAATAAAAAATCTTTCTTTGTTTCAACCCTGCAACATCACTCTCTTGCAATACTTCGTGCTAAACTGTAATTTGTTTTAAACTTCTGGCCCTATATTTGCCGATAAAATGTTATGCTGAATCCACAAAATAAAATCTATCTTAGCATCCTGCTTATTGCCCTCCTTATCTCCTCAGCCGGATGGTTCATTTTTCGCGGGAGTATATTGCCGTACAGGCTGGATTTAGCCGGTGAGCCTGTTTCCACGGCTAATTATGACAAAGTATTATTTCATGATCTGGATAGAGACGGAAAAAGTGAACGGTTGATGATTAAAAACAAACCGGTTAAAACGGATTTACGAAATATAAAAATCTATGATCAAAAGAAAGGATTGCTAAATCAATGGAATTTTCAGGACAGTCTTCTTGTAAACTATCTGTCCTTTTATGACATAAACCGCGACGGCACAGAAGAGATTATTGTCTGGATCCAAACAAAAGATTCCTTGTTTCTCACCATCCTGGATATTGTTAAAAACAAACGCATTCTGAACCACGTTTTTATTCTTAGCAGCCCGGGACCGTTTCCGCTTAAGAAATGGGACATCCAGAATCTTCTGATTTTATTTGCCGAAGCGCCGAACCAGCCGATACGCTACATGTATTTTGCACTCTCTTCCGGCTATTGCTTTAAACCCCGCGGCGTTTATCTTTTTGATTTATCTCAAAAACGCATTGTAAAAAAGAGAGCTCTGTTGGCCAGTGCAACCGATTTGCAGAAAATCGATGTGGATAATAACGGTAAATACGAAATACTATTTTCAACCTATGCAACCGATAATGATACGACAGAGCAGAACTATACCGATAAAAAATCCTGGATTATTCTGTTTAATCAAAATCTGGATACCCTGCATACGCGTCAAAATGCCATGCCGTACAGCGGTTTTTTTACGTTTCCCTTTTATAAAAAAGACACGCTATTCATAGCATCCGCATTAAATCTTGGTAATAAAACGCAGGTTTCTATTTTAGATACAAGCCTGAATACCGTATGCAGCTATTTGTATCCATTTAAGTTCCGAAACCTGTCAATTGACCAAACCAAAAATATCTTCACTCTTTATGGGGCGGCGGCCTCCCACCAAAATATTACAACACTGGATTCTCGATTAAATTTAATCCGCCAAACAAACATACCAAACCTAACCCAGGGTGATTTTCATCAAACGGTTGATTTTGACCGGGATGGATATTCGAATTATTTTTCCAAATCACGTCATTACTTTATCCTTTTAGACGAAAAATTACAGAAAATGGCTCAAGTCAATTTTAGTCGGGAACAGGGTGTTTTTGATATTTCATTCAACCGGCAACCCCATAAAACATTGCCTCAAATTTCGGTTAATACCAGCATCAATCATTACCTGTACAATCTTGTGCCTAATTCCGTATTTGTACATTTCTATCTTTATTATTTTTTCGCTATCTGGCTTCTGTTGCTTATCTTATTTAGCGCCCATCTGCTTATTAACCGTCTGCGTATCTATTTTTCATATTTTCTGTTTTCGTTAAAAGATTCCGACAATGCGATTGTACTGCTCAACCATAAGGGCGCTATTATATCCTTTAACCAAAAAGTAAAAAAGATGCTGCAACTGGATAGCAATCTAAAGAACGGACAATTGTATAATGTGGCTTTTGACAAGCGCGACGTTGTTTGTACAGTTATTGACGAAGCTCTTAAAACCAAAAAGCAAATTAAAAAAGGAATCGCCTTCGAAGAGGCGCATGCCGCGTTTATCGGCGAAATATCCGTTACTCCCTTCTACAGCTTTTTCAAATTTGCCAATGCCTATCTGGTGGAAATAAAAGACAGCACCCAGCAGGTTTTGGCCGACCGCCACAGCAACTGGCAGCGCACGGTGCGTAAAATGATACACGATATAAAAAATCCTCTGGGAGGCGTACAGTTAAAACTGCAAACCATCTACCTTCGGTTGAGCGAACACTATCCCGAAGCAGCCGGTGAGCTCCAGGATGACCTGGAAACGGCCAATGCGGAAATCAAACGCATTCGCAGTATCAGTAAAGATTTCCTAAAATTCAGCGATTTAGACAAACCCCAGTTTAAAACCATTAACCTTCGGGATTTCTTTAAGCAAATTCTGGGACATTTTACAGCATTCCAAAACGATTATCTTAAAATCGGGTTGTGTTTCGCCAAAAATATTCCGGAAAACATTGATATTGACAAACGGCAAACCGAACTGCTTTTACACATCTTAATTGAAAATGCCATCGACGCCGTAAAAGGTAAAGGCAAAATTGAAATCAATTTAAAACTGGTACAAAGATTGCAGATAAATCTTGGCAGCGAACTGGAAATCGAGATTAAAGACAATGGGCCGGGCATTCCGCTGGAATATCAGGATAAAATCTTTGAACCGCATTTCAGCACAAAAAAAGAGGGCACCGGAATGGGGCTGGTTTTTGCAAAACATATCGTTCAGCAACATAGTGGCAGGATAGCTTTTAAATCCAACGTCGGCACCTGTTTTATTGTGACGTTACCGATACCTTTGACTAAATGAACAACACCGCCACAAGTTAAGAATACCGATTTATGCCCAATGGCATACCTTCGGCCTCGGAAAAAACAACTTGAATCTTTATCACGACCCAAAGGTCGGAGAATAAAACCCATCTGGATGGGATTAATCATTTTCTATTTACAATTGACTAGTTTTAAGTATTGCGAACCTGTAAAATAAATCAATAGACATTAGTCAATAGTAAATAGGCTATTAAAAGGGGCTTTGTGTGTATAATATCCTCGCCATCGACGATGAACAGCATTTTTTAGACAGTATTGTTGGTTTATTTAAATATCAAAATTACATCGTCGATACGTTAACGAATCCAACTATCGCACTGGAAACGTTATCCAAAAAGGAGTACGCCTGCATTCTACTCGACGTAAAAATGCCGGGTATTGACGGCATAGAACTTTTAGAACAGATAATGAAATCGTTTCCGGAAATTCCGGTCATTATGATTTCCGCCCAAAGTTCCCTTTCCATCGCCGTTAATTCCATTAAAAAAGGCGCCTATGATTTTATTGAAAAAGGAGCCGATACCGATCGTCTGCTTATTACCCTGCAAAATGCTATCGAAAAGCGAAACTGGGTCAAACAGAGATCCTTATTACTCAATGAATTATACGACCAGTTTCAAATGATTGGTAAAAGCAGCGCATTGCAGCACGTTTTTTCACAGATTGAAACCATCGCACCCACGGAAGCCAAAGTACTAATTTCCGGCGAAACCGGCACGGGAAAAGAATTGGTTGCCAGAGCCATACATCTGCATAGTTCACGAGCTACAAAACCGTACATTAAGGTAAACTGTGCCGCCATTCCGGACACACTGATTGAAAGTACTTTTTTCGGACATAAACGGGGTTCATTCTCCGGCGCATTTAACGAACAGAAAGGAAAATTTGAACAGGCAAACGAAGGCACAATATTCCTGGATGAAATTGGCGAGCTGAATTTACAAGCACAGGCCAAACTGCTGCGCGTACTGGATGACGGAGAAATTGAAAAAATCGGAGAGGCCCATCTCATAAAAACGGACGTGCGGGTCATTGCCGCCACGAATAAAAACCTTCTGGGAATGGTTCGGCAGGGACATTTTAGGATGGATCTGTATCACCGCTTAAAAGTAATCGAAATTAAATTACCGCCGCTTCGTAAACGTCTCGAAGACATCCCGTTACTGGCGCAGTATTTTTTAAAACGGTATTCGGAAAAATATAATAAATCACTACGGGAATTCACCTCCGAGGCGCTAAATATTTTAATGAAACAGGAATGGCCCGGGAATATACGAATGTTTAAAAACATAATCGAAAAAACAGCCATTTTTGCACAGGAACCTTTAATTCGCGCCGAACATATCACCCTGGCCTTAAACAGCGAAAACAGCTCCGATATAAATCTTCCCAAAAATATGCATATTCAGGATTTTTTAGATATGAAAGAGAAGGAATTTATCGAAAGGGCGCTGCTGCTTTCCGGCGGGAAAAAGCAGGCTGCCGCGGAGATGGTCGGCGTGGACAGAGCTACCTTATGGCGAAAAATTCAGAAATATAACATTCGCTTTAGCGAAGAAAACCAATCCATATAAACAAAGAAGCCTGATTTGATCAGGCTTCTTTGTTATACTATACTGAATGATTTTATAAAGTTTCCAGCGCCTTTTTAATACGCTCAAAGGCCCAGTCAATCTCTTTTTTGGTAATTACCAATGGCGGCGCTAAGCGGATCACATTATCGTGGGTCTCTTTTGCAAGCAAACCCTCTTCCTGCAGGAATTCACAGAAACGCCGGGCGCCGCGGGCTTCGTCTTTTAACTCGATGCCGATAAACAAACCGCGCCCGCGCAATTCCTTGATGTATTTTTTATCGATGGTTTCCAGTTTTTCCATCAGGTACTGACCCAATTCCGCCGAGCGTTTCGGCAGTTCCTCTTCTGTCAGAACATGTAACGCTTCCGAGGCTACCGCACAGGCCAGCGGATTGCCGCCAAAAGTGCTGCCGTGATCGCCGGGATTAAACACACCCAGAATCTCTTTGCTGCTTACCACGGCCGATACCGGATAAAACCCACCCGAAAGCGCTTTGCCAATAATCAGCATATCCGGCTTTACCCCTTCTTCGTGCATGTAGGCAAACAATTTACCCGTCCGGCCCAGACCGGTCTGCACCTCATCGGCAATAAACAGAACGTTATTTTCTTTACATAATTTCTGCACCTCCTGCAGATACCCGTCGTCCGGAATCAGAATGCCGCCTTCGCCCTGGATGGGTTCCACAATAAACGCGGCAGTATTTTCGTTAATGGCCGATTCCAGCGCTTTGGCGTCGCCGTAGTCAATCATTTTAAAACCGGGCGTAAACGGGCCGAAGCCGTCGCGGTACTGGTCTTCCGTGGCAAAGCCGACAATGGTAGTGGTACGCCCGTGAAAATTATTTTTACAAACGATGATTTCCGCTTTTTCTTCGGCGATGCCTTTTACCTTGTAGCCCCATTTGCGGGCCGCTTTAATTGCCGTTTCCACCGCTTCGGCCCCGGTGTTCATGGGCAGCATCATTTCCATTTCGCACAGTTCCACCAATTGTTTTGCAAACAAACCGAGCCGGTCATTGCGAAACGCGCGTGATGTGAGCGTTAATTTTTGCGCCTGTCCGGTTAACGCTTCCAAAATGCGCGGATGGCAGTGCCCCTGATTAACCGCCGAATAAGCGCTTAAAAAGTCCATATATTTTTTCCCGTCGGCGTCTTCTACCCAAACGCCTTTCGCGGAAGCAATCACCACATCCAGCGGGTGATAGTTATGCGCGCCAAATTCATTTTCCAAATCGATATATGCTTTCGTATCCATCTCAACTCCCTTCTTTCAGGATAATAGTGTAATGTTGTATCGGCTCAATCTACAACGCCTAAATTCGCAATTCAACCTATTTTCACAAACTCAAGAACTTAATGAAATCGGCCGAACCATTATACATACGGAAAATATTTTACGGAGTTTACCATGCGCAAAATCGTCTTTAGCCTGCTCATATTTTTACAAGTTCAGGGATTTTCCCAAACCATTCCGGCGTCGCGTCCGCCGCGGTCCGTATTCGAACCTCTTCCGGCCGGAATGACCTATTTGGAATTTACAAAACTGCAGCGAAGGTTAAACTGGAAGCGCCTCTTTGCCGCCTCTTTTATACCGGGATATATCCATTTTTATGCCGGCTATAAAAAATATGCCTGGAGCATTGCCGGCGTTCGCGCGGTTGGTTTCGGAATGATAAGCTATTCCCTTTTAGATGAACTGGATCACACCGATTCCTTTTCCCTCTCCTTTTCGGGAGCAGCCGATTCTGTTTCGGCATATAAAAACCGATCCCGACGCAACCTCTATCTTTTCCTTGGCGGAATTGCTTTAAATATGATCGGCTACGCTTTCGACTGGGCGCACGGGGATTTTATCATCGAACAGGAACGGAATGCGGTACTCTATAAATTCGGACGGTTAAAAGCCGCCGGTTTCTGGTACGACGCCCCACGCCGCGCCTTCGGGCCGGTTTTGCATTTTCCGCTATAGGCTTGCGGCTTTAGATAAGGGCTTACCATTCGTGACTTCCTTCTCCGATTTAGGGCCTTCATATGGGCGGCTCTATCTCTTCTGTCAATTATTCTAACCGGTTAAATATCCGATGAATGATGGATGCGCTTTCAGCCTGTAACAAGATTTTAAAATTTGGCTGATAAGCAAGCAGGAACGAACGGGATGTTAAGAAACGTTCAGTTTAGGTATAATTATCCCAATCCTAATTCGGTCTACTTTTTAATACAAGGAAAACTATCCTTTGGGATAGTTACATACTTCCTGAAACACATCTATATTCCTTTATATCCCACGATTTATAGTTTACCAATACCGTTTGTTTTTAGGGAATTTTATCAAGAAGGGATTCCGGGCATTTTGCTTAAAGAATGATAAAGCGTTTATGTTGAACTAATACATAAAACTTTTCGAAGAAAGGAGCATCCATGGAATCACTTAAATTAAAGAGCCAACCATACTTAGCGTTTGTTTTAGGACTTATTATTGTATTTTTTATTTTGCCTAAAACTTCTTTTACACAAGCGCCGGATACATTATGGCAAGAGAATTGGGAAGGCAATTGGACAACAGATTGGCATATTACCTATGGTACATGGCAGGTTGGTGTACCAAGTAGCGGCCCCGGTACGGCCCACTCGGGATCTTACTGTGCAGCGACAATATTAACCGGGAATTATGATAATTATGTTGACAGCACGAGGCTAATAAGACATAAATCGTTTATTGTTCCTCCTGCGAATGAATACCCAAGGTTACGTTTTTGGCATTGGTATAGTTTTAGGATTAACGATTCTGATTATGGAAGAGTCCAGATAAAAATTGATGGAACCGATAATTGGAAGGAACTCCCCGAAGCAGAATATAGGGATAGATGCGGGGGCATCTGGACAAGAGCATTTATAGATTTATCCGCTTTTGCAGGCCAATCAGTACAAATCGCCTTTAGATTTCATTCCGACGGTTCATACACTGCCAATGGCTGGTATATTGATGACATTACCGTAGAATCTGGCGAATTATTTTATACGAATCCCGAAAACTGGGAAAAGGGAATAAACGATTGGTATGTTGATTATGGTCATTGGGAAATTGGTATTCCAACAAGCGGACCGGATACAGCCTGTCAGGGACAATATTGTGCTGCAACAAATTTAAACGGAAATTATTATGACTATGTGGATAGCGCCCGCTTAATAAGTCCTCCTATAAAAATCCCATCAAAAGATTTGAATCCGGTATTACGATTTTGTAACTGGTATTCGTTTAGGATAAATGATAGCGATTATGGCGATGTTGAAATACGAATGGTTGGTACTGACAAGTGGCATACACTTGCTCATTACTGGGATGCCAGCAACACCTGGTATGAGGCTTATATCTCACTAAACAACTATGCAGATTCAACAATTCAGCTGGCATTTAAATTTCATTCGGATGGGTCATACTCCGCGAGTGGCTGGTTTATTGATTCTATTAGAATCGAACCTAATACACCGGATGTTATTTATGATGAGGCCGGATTTCACCCAAAAGAATATTTACTCTTTCAGAACTACCCCAACCCTTTCAACCCAAGCACAACGATTCAATACGCCCTGCCCAAAGCAGGTAAAGTTAAATTGGAAGTATTTAATTCGCTCGGCCAAAAGGTAGCCACACTGGTTAATAGTCACAAAGTGGCCGGATATTACCGGATTCTCTTTAACGGGAATACCCTAGCCGGCGGCGTTTATTATTATCGGTTAATGACCGATCAGGGCTTTGTACTAAACCGAAAGCTTGTTTTAATAAAATAGAAATCTATAAAAGTAAGAACTTTGAAGAAAAATACCCGAATAAGGAACGATAATATGAAACGCCTAAGCTCATTAATTAAAAAGAAATATCTGTTCTTAACCGTTCTATTTTTGCTTTCTGCACAGGAGCATCTGTTTGCACAAAATAATACATCCTTTGGTTTAAAAGCCGGGGTAAATATTTCGACCTTTTATGGCGCAGATGTGGAAGGGAACTCCAATACTCCTGTATTTGACTCGAAAACCGGAATAACTTTGGGAATTTTTTATAAAATGCCAATTAATCCATTATTGTCATACCAAGCAGAACTTTTTTATTCGGAAAAAGGAGCTGAAATCAATGAAAATGAACAAGAAGTATATTTACTATTACGTATAAATTAAACTATATTGAGTTTAATTTACCTTTAAATATTATCTTCCCTGCTAACGATGGGCGTTATCTTAAAGTTAGTTGAAATTTAGAAGAAAAGGTTCCTCCCCAAGAACCAAAAAATTGGTTAAATTCATTTAGCCAAAACAAAAATAGGAGGAACCGATGGCAGCAAAGATAAAGTCAAGTTCAATCAACCGC
>JAJRSO010000023.1 GCA_024278755.1 Calditrichota bacterium
ACACCATTTTTCATTATAACGGTTCTACATGGTATAAGTTTTCGCAGTTAACTGGAAGCGGTATTTGGTTTGGCTTGGGCTTAACCGAGGAATTTGTTATAGCAGTTGGAGCAGAATATCAAACCAGCCGGGCGGTTATTGTGCTTGGACGCAGAAATTAAAAAATGGAGATATTATGAATATTCGATTTGTTATCGTTGTAGTTTTTTTATTTGATTTAAGCAGTTCTTTAATGGCATTTGGTTGTAATTTTAAAAGCGAATATGGGACTGTTGAAGCACGAGAGAATAAATATGGCGAACTTGTGGGATTTATTGATACAGATCAATTTGAATATGATGATGATTATGTCTTGGGTATCGCTATACATGTTATTGACGAATGTATCAGTGATGAAAAAATCAATGAACATATTGAGATCTTAAAAAATGGTTTTAATCCGGGAAAGATAGATTTTTATGTTGTGTATAAAGATGCGATAGAAAATACAATAGGAGCTTACGATACGGATACTATTGTTGGAAAAGACGAATTAGCCGGTGACTATAATATTGACAATGTTATCAATGTTTATTATGTGCCTGATCTAGAAGCAAGAGGTATTTCGACTTTTAGCGATAAACAGCAAACCTGGTACAATGAAATCTATGAAATTGATTGCAACCGCACTAAGCAAAGTATATTTATACGCGGTAGTAATAAATCCACAACAACATTGGCTCATGAAATGGGACATTTTTTTGATTTGTTTCATGTCTATGAAGAGATTTTCTTTGGCCCTGGTAATTCATGGAGTGACGGCGATTTGTTAATGGATACGCCACAAGCCTTGGAAACTGATAACTATGACTGTGTCAATACAGATATTTTAAGTCGAAATTTTATGCGTGCTTCTATACCTGAATATGATGAAGGTGACGATTGCAGATCAAAATTTTCGTATCAGCAATTTGGAAGAATGCGTTATACAATTAAAAATTATCGAGCTGATTATTTATTCGATACGATAACGGTTGCAAATATAATTAATCAGCAGAATTCATTAGGCCAATTAATGGTTTATCAGGGGGCGCTAAGCCAAACTGTAGAGTCAGGTGATGAAGCCGCGCTTCTTCGCGGCACGAACGCGGGCGTTAGAACATTGCAGGAACGCGTATATAATTGGAATGGAAGCTCTGAAGATTATAAACATCACCATTGGAATTCAGACAAAACAAAGTTTAAGTTAAGCAAGACAATTAGTCCGGGCGAATTAGGGATTCACAATGCGCAATTAACTAAAATAGTCCCTGCAACAGTGAGTATTGAAGTTCAGCCTTATTTAGAAAATCCGGATATTTCATTAGAGATTCTAGACCCCTGGCATGTACATGAAAATGGTGTTCAGGAAGACGATTATTATTCAATTTCTGTATATCCTTTTAACATTACCGGCCACTATAATGAAACCGAAGGCGGCGTGTTTTTGGATCAAGGTGATTTAGCTAATCTTCAACCACCCTACTATTCCGTAAACGCTCCCGAGGTTCAAACTCTAACCGTCCACGGCGATCAGGAAATTTTGGTTTATTTCCGTAACTGGAGCGCAACGGATGCGGATTTGCAGCATCCCGAACAAAACGAAACCCCGGTAATTTTCCGCCAGCCCAACGCTTCTGTAACCGCAAATTACAAGGGCCACATGGCCTCCGGCAATGAACGGGCCAGCGGCTATAATAACGGCCGGGTTCTTACAAAAACTTCGGACGGCACGCTGCATCTCGTGTATGAAGACAATAATGAAATTTATTATGCTGCCTCTACGGATAACGGCGGCGAGTGGACAGATGAAGTTGAACTTTCAACCGGAAATGATAATATAAATCCGTCCATCGCCTCTTTAGGGAATTCCGTTTTTGTAACCTGGGGCATTGGCGATCACGAAATCTGGTTTCGCCAAAAAAAAGAAAATGACTTATCCCAATACAATTTATTTGTTCATAAAATATGAAAGCAGTATTTTATTTAAAAAAAAGAGGGAAACGATGCGTTATACACAATTAGGAAAAAGAGGGCCGCGGGTTTCCACCGTAGGGTTTGGCGCCTGGGCGATTGGCGGGATGAACTGGGGTAAAACCGATGATGCGGTTTCGAAAAAAGCGCTGCACAAGGCGCTGGCCCTCGGCGTTACGTTAATCGATACGGCCGATGTTTACGGCTTTGGCCATTCGGAGGAACTGGTGGCTCAGGTATTGAAAGAACGAGGTAAAGGCGATGTTATTGTTGCCACCAAAGCAGGCAACGATTTTTATAATGCCGATGATAAAGACGATCAGGGGTATGGCGCTATTCGTCAAACCTATACGAAAGAATATATTATCTTTGCCGCTGAGCAGAGTTTGAAACGCTTGCAGGTGGATGCGCTGGATATTCTGCAATTGCACAGCCCGGATTTGGAGAAACTGGAACGGGACGAACCTTGGGAAGCGCTGCGTAAACTTAAGGAAGAGGGCAAAATAAAACACGCCGGACTCAGCATCCAGTCGTTTCAGGAGACGAACCAGGCGCATTTATTAGATAAACATCACGATTTGCTGGATGTGATTCAGGTGCGTTACAATCTGCTGGAACGCGAAGCGGAAAAGATCCTTTTTCCTAAAGCGTTGGAATATGGAATAGGTGTGATTGTACGCATTCCGCTGTTGTTTGGGTTTTTAACCGGAAAGTTTGATGGCAACAGTACCTTTGGAGAAGACGACCACCGCAAGATGAATCTTTCTAAGGAAAAACTTAGTCAGTATCTAAAGCAGTTAGATGATTACAAAGAGTTGTATGAAAAATACCCCGATCAGACAAAGGCTCAGGTGAGTCTGCGTTTCTGCACAAGCCATCCGGCCTGTCATGTTTCCATTCCCGGCGCCAAAACAGAACAGCAGGTAGCCGATAATTGCGCCGCTTCGGATTTTGGAGATTTGTAAAGTATTCGCAAGCTCAGACATCGCTCAATAACAAAGGAGAGCTATCTGAGCTTGCATAATACGTTTCTGTTTAAATCAATTTAATTATGCCCATCGCTGCGAATAAAAAAATTATACAGCCGATAACCGATCCTATTCCCGTTAACCAGTATGCCTGTTTATTGGATAGCTGAAGAATTTTTGCCAAAGCTATTCCACTCCAAACGCCGCCCGCAAAAGGAATTGCCGTTACAATGAGAGTGCCGGCCTGACCAACCCTGATTAATTTGTCACCCCATGTGCTTGCTTTTAATTTTTCTTCTGCTTTAATCGCCTTGTTCCGGAGTACGGTAAAGGGGAAAACCCGGTTCATCGTTACCTGAAGTAACCTGTTCACAAAAACCATCAGCAGCAGATCGCTGGCAACAATGACCACCGAAACCAAGTACAGATTCATTCCTAAAAAAACAGCGTATAGGAAGGCCCCTTTTTTTCCCAGCGCAAGCTGTATGAACAACAACAGACCATAATTAGTAAGAATGTGAAACCACTCATTCATAAAAGTACAGATCAGTTGTCGAGATAATAATCGAGCCCGAGATGTGTGATTTGCTCTTCTCCGGCCATGAAACGCAGGGTGTTTTTAAGTTTCATCAACTGAATGAACAGATCGTGTTCCGGGTAAAGGTTTGCTGCATGAATGGGACTTTTAAAATAGAATGACAACCATTCCTGGATTCCTTTGAAATCGGTTCTGCCGGCAAGGTCCAGCAATAAGACGAGATCCAGAATAATAGGCGCGGCCAGAATGCTGTCACGACAGAGAAAATCAATTTTTATCTGCATGGGGTAGCCCAGCCAGCCGAAGATATCAATATTATCCCATCCTTCTTTGTTGTCTTTACGCGGGGGATAATAGTTGATGCGTACTTTATGATATAAATCTTTGTAAAGTTCCGGGTAGAGTTCCGGTTGTAAAATATGTTCCAGTACCGAAAGCTTGCTCTCTTCTTTTGTTTTAAAAGATTCCGGATCATCCAAAACTTCGCCGTCCCGGTTGCCTAAAATATTGGTGGAGAACCAGCCCTCAATTCCCAGCATCCGTGCTTTTAGACCGGGAGCCAGAATGGTTTTCATCAGCGTCTGTCCGGTTTTGAAATCTTTTCCGGCCAGTGGTACGCGCATTTCATCGGCAAATTCGTAAGCGGCCGGGAAATCTGCCGAAAGATTCGGTGCGCCGTTTGCATAAGGAATGCCTTCCGCAATTGCGGCCCAGGCATAAATCATGCTTGGTGCTATATCCGGATGGTTTTCTTTCATGGCCTGCTCAAACGCGGCTTTGGTTTCGTGAATGGCAGAGCGCTGTAAAAATATTTCGGTACTGCCGGTCCAAATCATCACCAGGCGGTCCAATCCGTTTTTCTTTTTAAAATTTCGTATATCTTCGCGCAACATCTGGAAATATTCATACCAGTTTGCCGCTTGTTTTACATGGGGGCCGTCCAGTTTTTTTACATATTTTTGATTGAAAACAGCTTTCATGGGCTTAATGGCAGACAATTCATCTTTTACCTGTTCCAATAATTCTTTTTCCAGAACGCCGGCATTTAAAGCGGATTCATACGCGTCATCTTCAAAAATATCCCAGGCGCCAAAGGATAAATTATCCAGTTCAACCAGTGAAATAAAGTCTTTGATCAGCGGGTTTTGATTATTATCCCGCCGGCCGAGCCGGATATGATTCATTTGTGTAAGCGAACCGATTGGTGCTGCCAACCCTTTACGAATGGCCAATACACCGGCAATAAATGTGGTCGACACGGCGCCAAGACCGGGAAGTAAGACACCTAGTTTACCTTTTACATCTTTTATTTTAATCTCTTTATCAGCTGAGGATAACATTTTAAAACTCCTTGTTTAAACTTTGTTTATGAACATAAATTATACGTTGAATAGCCGTGATATTAGCAAAAATTGCCACGGCCCAGACGGCAATATCAAGTAATGTAACTGGGAAATTGACAACCTGAAAGAGGGTTATAGAAAACAATGGATAGTGCAGTAGGGCGCCAAATCCAATAAACACGACACGCTCCGGACGCTGCATGAAACCGACTTTAGCATCAAAGCCGAGGCCTTCGGCCCGGGCGCGAACATAACTGACCATTGTGGAGCCTCCCAGTGCTGCAAAGGTAACGACGGATAATAGAAAATTATCACGCATTACATAAAAGGCGGCGATGCCAAAAAACATAACGACCTCGGAATACCGGTCGATACTCGAATCGAACAGGGCGCCAAACTTCGTTACCCTCCCCGAGAGACGCGCTAATTTCCCATCCAGGATATCGCAGATTCCGCCTAAAAGTATAAACAGACCGGCATAATGAATCCTGGACTGACCCCAAATTAATATGGCGGTTCCGAAAGTTGTCAGTATTAAACCCAGTACCGTATATGTGTTGGGACTCATATTAAGCCGTGACGAAATTTTTATCAACGGCGTAAGCAGGTTTACAAAACTATCCTGCAGCCATTTGGGTAATAATCTGGAATTATTTTTAGGCATTTTATTTTCCTTCAAAAATCATTTATTAAAGAACCTATTTGAGCTGGGGTGTATGTACCTGTTGTAAATGCTTTCTGGTTTTGTTCCACCAGGAATCGATATGTGGCGCAATAAAGTAGACGGTAATTGCAAGCGCAAACCCGCCGATTATGTCGATTACATAGTGGTGCCGCAGGTAAACCGTCGCCAGTACCAGACTGATGCCCGGAATTAATAAAATATAAAACAGTTTACGGCTGAATTTAAAAGCATAGAGCAGACTCATCAGTGTAACAGCGCAGTGCAGGCTGGGAAACGCAGCCCTCGAAGAGGAGGGGTTTATGGAAATAAGGCGCCTTTGAGCATCCATTATCCAACTGCCCGAGAAACTGCGGGTAAACTGATTGGCCAGGGTAAGGCGCGGCGGGGCAGCCGGGAAAATGACATACAGAAAATAACCGAAATAGAACGTTAAGATGGTACCTACCAATACAACGCGCACTTGTTCCGGTCTTTTTTTGAACATAAGATAAAGCACCACCACCACTGCGATGATAAAATAATTCATATAGCTGATGCTAAAATAATTTGTTAGCCAAGGGTGGTAAAACTGTTGTGCCCAGACAACCGGCTGAACGCCGAACAGGGTCTGGTCAATTTTAATTAGAGTATCGTGTACATCGTTAGAATTTACAAAGCCGATGGTGTCATGCATATTTGTATAGATAGCGATGCAAAATAAAAAAGGCATTATGGAGCGCACTATATGAGTACCTTTCCATTTGGGCCATTTTTTAATTACATAAAAATAGATAATCATTAAAATAAGGGTTACGGCGAGGCGTGTAAGTCCGCCGTAAAACCGCCTGGGAATGGTAATTCCGCCATGATAAAAATATAAATTGGCTTTAATTGTGATTAATAAAGAAGGGATAAAGAATAAAAGACCCAAAATCTCTTCCAGGCGTAATCCGGAGACTTGCCGGATAAACCAGTTGTATATTCGCATAATATAATCAATCCTCTGTAAACCCTATTTTTCTATTTTATTAACAGGAGGCTCTTTAAATGTTAAATATTAAGATATGAAGATTTCAACAAATCTTCATATCTTTTTTTTGGGGATACCGGAAATACAACTCTTCGGAAGGTTGTGATTGCTTTATATGCTTGATAGGCTCGGTTTGGAATGCACCACTTTTAAGAGCAAAAAAGGGGAAAACAAGAGCCAGCGACCAGAATTGAACTGGTGACCTGATCATTACGAGTGAACTGCTCTACCAAGCTGAGCTACGCTGGCTTATTTTCAAAGGCGCCAAATGTAATTAAATTTGACGCCCAAAGCAATATGTTTTAACCGAATGGCCCCTGTAACCGAATCACATTTCCGGTACAAATATCACACTGGCATAGGTCCCGTAAAATTTCATAACGGTAAATGCCGGTGTTGTGCCCATCGCTAAATGAAAAACCGACAGCATAACGTCCCATTTTCTCCCAGGAAGTAATTTTTACATCTTTTAGAAAGGGAAAGGCTTTGTCGCCCAGTTTACTGCGTTTGGTATCACAGTCGGCACAGGGACAGTTTTTGCGCAGGTGATCCGCAAAATAAAGACTTTCGTGGTTATCATCCCATTTAATGGTGATAACCGTGTCGCTTATTTGCTGAATATCTACAGGCTGAATATTTTCCATATTTTAGCTCCTACCCTTCGGCCCCAAATAACAGGGGCAAGCTTCGCTCAGGGTAAAGTTCCCAGTTCCCGGTCTTCGTTCCTTATCTGTTCTTTTCTTCCCAGATTTGTACCAGGTTTACAATGGTTTCCACGGCTTTTTCCATATCCTGAATGGAAATCCATTCGCGCTGACTGTGGAAATTATGTCCACCGGTAAAAATATTCGGCGTCGGCAGACCCATATACGAAAGACGTGCACCGTCCGTACCGCCGCGAATCAGGTTTTTAATGGGTTTAACACCGCTGCGTTTTACTGCTTCGAGGGCATATTCAACCACTTCGGGATGCTCGTCGATTTTATATTTCATATTGCGGTAGGATTCTTTAATTTCCATGTTTACTTCCACTTTCGGGTGTTTTTGATTCATTTCATCAACAATACCCTGCAAAATTTTTTCATTCTCTTCCAGGCCTTCCACGGTAAAATCCCGGACTAAAAAGACGATTTCCGAATATTCCACGGCACCTTTAAAGGCATGCGGATGCAGATAGCCTTCCCGCTTTTCGGTCGTTTCGGGAGAGAGGGAATCTTTCGGCAGGCGGGTAATAATCTCGGCGGCAACCTTCATTCCGTTTACCATGCGGTCTTTGGCGTAACCGGGATGCACATTAACGCCTTTAACCGTAATAATGGCTGTATCCGCGCAAAAAGTTTCGTCTTCGATTTCGCCCAGGGTTTCGCCGTCCATTGTATAAGCGAAATCTGCGCCAAACTGTTTTACGTCAAAATGGTCCGTACCGGTGCCCACTTCTTCATCCACGGTAAAGGCCACCCGAATTTTGCCGTGTTTAATTTCCGGGTTTTCAATTAAATAGGCCATGGCGCCCATAATTTCGGCGATACCCGCTTTATCGTCGGCGCCGAGGAGGGTGGTGCCGTCGGTGGTAATAATATCATGCCCGATGCAGTTGTGCAGCGCGGGGTTCATCTCCCAGGTAATCACCTGATCGTCTACCTTTGGCAGAGCAATATCGCCGCCCTGGTAGTTTTCGTGGATAATGGGATTCACGTTTTCGCCGCTCACTTCGGGCGAGGTGTCCACATGCGAAAGGAAACCGATAACGGGAACATCGTGATCCACATTACCCGGCAGGGTGCCGAATACATAGCCGTGCTCGGTCTGTTCAATGTCCGTAAGTCCCAGTTCTTCCATCTCTTTCATTAACTGTTTGGATAAGTTCAGTTGTTTCATGGTGCTGGGATACGTATCCGATTCTTCGCTGGATTGTGTATCGACTTTTACATAACTTAAAAAGCGGTCTAAAAACAGACGCCGTTCAATAGCTTTCATGATGACCTCTCTATTTTATTGTATACAAAAAAACGGATATTATAAATTTTTACTATCGTTTTAAAAATCTAAAATAATACATTTTACTCAATAAAAGCAAAGTTTAATCCCGCCTGGATTATTTTTTTAATGTCTGCTTTGTTGTATCCTGATAAAAGAGATTTGCAATCACAGGCTCCTTCTGTGCTTCCGTCAACAACTGTTCAATTCGGTTTTAAATAAAGTTTATTCAAAAAGTTCCCGTGGCTTTTGGAATTGGAATAAAGATTTGTTAGTTTTGAAATCGGGTTTGGGGCAATCAGAGCCGGAAAATATTTTCTGAAAGGAAGAGACGATGAAACATGTTATATATAGTCTGGTTTTAATAACAGGGTTGATTTTTATGACCAATTGCAGCAAACAAACAGTAAATCCGCCAAAGGCAAAAATAATTATGCACAGGGATACGACTTTTTCCGATCTGCGCGTTGATAATTATTTCTGGCTCCGGGAGCGGGAAAATCCGGCAGTGCGCCAGTATCTCGAAGCCGAGAATACATATACCGAAGAAATGATGCGGCATACGAAACCGTTGCAGGAAACCCTGTACCGGGAGATGGTGGGCCGTATAAAAGAAACCGACGCGTCGGCGCCCTATCGTTTAGGGAATTATTTTTATTATACACGCACGTAAGAAGGCAAACAGTACCGCGTGCATTGCCGTAAAAAAGGCAGTTTAGAGGCGCCGGAAGAAATTCTGTTGGATGAAAACAAACTGGCCGAAGGACATAAGTATTTTAGAGTCGGCGTATTTCAGGTAAGTCCGGACCATAATATGCTGGCCTGGTCGGCGGATACCACAGGGGGAGAGAAATACACCCTCTATTTTAAAAATCTGAAAACGGGCAAAGCGCTGCCGGATCGGGTTCCCGATACCTATTATTCGCTTGCCTGGGCCAATGACAATCAAACGGTTTTTTACAATACGCTGGACGCCGCCATGCGCCCGTATCGATTATTTCGTCACACGCTCGGAACGGATGCGCAAAACGATCCGCTGGTGTATGAGGAAAAAGACGAAAAATTTTTCCTCGGAATTAAGCGCAGTAAGAGCGGCCGCTACCTGTTTATGGATCTGCGCAGCCAGATCACCTCAGAAATTCGTTTTTTAAATGCAGATACGCCGCGGGGAACGTTTAAAACGATTACACCGCGAAAAAACAAGGTGGAATATTTCGTCGGACATCGGGGAAAATACTTTTATATTCAAACCAACGACGGCGCTATCGATTTTAAACTGGTGCGCGCGCCGGCAAATCGAACGGCCAAAAAATACTGGCAAGAAATCATTCCCGGCAGGGAAAATGTTACCATCAGTAGTTTCGAATTGTTTAAAGATTATCTCGTTGTATTTGAGCGCGAAAATGGGCTGGATAAAATTCGCATTAAAAAATCGGGTCAGGCTGATTTCTCAACGATAACCTTTGACGAAGCCGATTATTCCGTCTGGCCGGTCGATAATTACGATTTTAATCTGCTTACTCTGCGTTTCGGGTTTTCTTCGCTTAAAACGCCGCGCTCGGTTTTCGATTACAACCTGAAAACCAAACAGCGCCGCCTGAAAAAACAACAGGAGGTGCTGGACGGCTACGATCCGCAGAACTATGTAACCGAGCGCTTGTTTGCCACGGCAGCCGACGGCGCGCAGATCCCTGTTTCCGTTATCTATAAAAAGGGGATGAATAAAGACGGAAACAATCCGCTGTACCTGTACGGATACGGCTCTTACGGTATCAACATCGAACCCTATTTTTCGGTGAGCCGGGTCAGCCTTCTTGAACGCGGGTTTGTTTACGCCATTGCCCACATTCGCGGCAGCAGCGCCATGGGGCGCATGTGGTACGAAAACGGAAAACTGTTGCACAAGAAAAACACCTTTACCGATTTTATCGCCTGTGCCGAATATTTAATCGATAAAAAATACACCAATCCCGAAAAACTGAGCATTGCAGGAGGCAGCGCGGGCGGCCTGTTGATGGGCGCTGTTTTGAATATGCGTCCCGATTTATTTAAAGCAGCCGCGGCGCATGTACCCTTTGTGGATGTAATCAATACCATGCTCGATCCCACCCTGCCGCTGACGGTAATCGAATATGAAGAGTGGGGCAATCCGCATATTGAAAAATATTACCGCTATATGAAATCCTATTCGCCTTACGACAATGTGGAAGCGAAAGCCTATCCGAATATTTTGATCACGGCCGGATTAAACGATCCGCGGGTGCAGTACTGGGAACCGGCCAAATGGACGGCCAAATTACGCGCCCTGAAAACCGATAAAAATCTGCTGTTGCTGAAAACCAACATGGGCGCGGGGCACGGCGGCGCTTCGTGCAGGTACAGCCGGTTAAAAGAGGTCGCTTTCGAATACGCCTTTATTCTGGACCGATTGGGAATTGCAAAATGAAATCTCTTTTCCTAAAGAGGCATTCCCGAATGCGTTTATCGGGAATCCGTAGCAAAATCTTTTTTAGTGAAAACGTTTCTAAACTTTTAAAGTTTGGAAAAATCGGAATGACGATCCTTTCTGCCGAAATCCTTTTTATCTCTTTTGCTCCGGTTTATCTTTCTGCCCAGTCTCGGCCGCAAACGACGCGTATCGGCGATTTTACCCTGGAGAACGGACAGATTATTCGGGATTGCAAAATTGTCTTTAGAACCTTTGGAACGCCGAATGCCGATTCGAGCAATATAATTTTGTATCCCACCTGGTTTGGCGGTACCACCGAACATCTGGGCCGTTTCTGCGCGCCCGGAAAAATTGTGGACAGTACGAAATATTTTATTATCGCCGTGGCCGCGTTGGGAAACGGCGAATCATCTTCGCCTTCCAACAGCGCACAGCAGCCGGGGAAAGTTTTCCCGCTATTTAATATCCGCGATATGGTGCATGCCGAGTATAAAATGCTGCAAAAGCAATTCCGCCTGACCCATATCAAAGCGGTGCTTGGCGGTTCCATGGGCAGTATGCAGGCCTTGGAATGGACGGTGCAGTATCCGGATTTTATGGATAAAGCCGTGGCCTATGTGGCAACGCCAAAACTCTCTTCCAGCGATCTGCTTTTAATGCGTATTCAGGAACAAATCATTCAAACGGCAGGCACGGATACCAGCGCCGCCTGGGTAACTTTATCCGCCTTAACCCGTTATATGGCGCGGACGCCGGAGTATGTGACCCGGCATACAAAGCCGGAGGCGGTGGGCCGTCTGTGGCAGGTCTGGCAACAGGAGAAACATGCACCGTTTACATTACAGAACTATCTTGCGCAGCTAAAAGCGATGCAGCGACACGATATTTTTAAAGCCTTTGGCGGCTCCCAACGGGAAACGGCAAAGCGTATAAACGCTTCTCTACTGCTTATCGTTTCCGAATCGGATCACCTGCTTAACCCGTTGCCGGCACAGGAATTTGCAAAATATCTGAACGCCGAAGTGCTACTTCTAAAGGGAAACTGCGGACACCTGGAGCCGGGCTGTCAGATGAAAAAAGTTTCACAGTCTATCCAAAACTTTCTTGAGAGATAAATATGCGCAAAGATATCTTGTTTAAGTCCATCGGCACGGTTCACAGCGATTTTAAAGATACGTCCAAAATTCCCATTCAGCCTGTTTTTGCCGATGAGGCAAAAGGCCGTATAATAATTTTTCCCGAATTTGTACAGGGCTTGCGCGATCTGGATGGATTTTCCCACATATTTTTGTTCTATTATTTACACAAAGTTCAAAACGCAAAGTTACTGGTGCAGCCGTTTATGCAGGATCATGAGCGGGGAATATTTGCAACCCGTGCGCCCTCCAGGCCCAATCCATTGGGGTTTAGTCTGGTAAAGCTGGATAAAATTATCGATCATACAATTTATATTTCCCAGCTTGATGTTCTGGACGGTACACCGCTCATCGATATCAAACCGTTTATCCGGCGATTTGATTACCGGCAAAACAGCCGCGAGGGCTGGACGATGGAAGTGGACGATAAACAGGCGAATCGTCGCGGGCGCCGGGAATAAAATTTCCTTTAAAATATTTTACTATAGTATTCATAAACCGGACAATTTTTTAATTAAGGAATTAAATGAACTACAAACCTTCCGAACAACGATACCAACAGATGCGGTACAAACGCTGCGGGAAAAGCGGCCTGTTGCTTCCGGCAATTTCCCTGGGACTGTGGCATAATTTTGGGGATACGGATAGCTTTGAAAACAGCCGAAATCTGATTTTTAGGGCGTTTGATATGGGGATTACCCATTTTGATCTGGCTAATAACTACGGGCCGCCTCCCGGCGCGGCCGAACGTAATTTCGGTAAAATTTTAAAATCCGATTTGACGGCGCACCGTGACGAAATCATTATTTCCACAAAAGCCGGCTGGGAGATGTGGCCGGGGCCTTACGGAAACTTTGGCTCCCGTAAACAACTGGTTGCCAGTCTGGACCAGAGCCTTAAACGGATGGGGCTGGATTACGTGGATATTTTTTACCATCACCGTCCCGATCCGGATACGCCGCTGGAAGAGACGATGGGCGCGCTGGATTATATCGTGCGCAGCGGCCGGGCGTTATATGTGGGCGTCTCACAGTACGACGCACAGCGAACATCCAAAGCCGTACATATTTTGAAAGAATTGGGGACGCCGCTACTTATCCATCAGCCGGTTTACAGTATGTTCCGACGCTGGGTGGAAGACGGACTGGGTGATGTGCTAATAAAAGAGGGCGTTGGCGCCACTGCATTTTCACCGTTGGCGCAGGGGCTGCTGACCGACCGTTACTTAGACGGTATTCCTGCCGATTCGCGTATGGCCAATCCACACGGTTTTCTGAAAAAAGACCAGCTTACCCCGGCTATTCTGAGTAAAATTCAGAAACTTAACCATCTGGCAGAGCAGAGAGGACAAACCCTCAGTCAGATGGCCATTGCCTGGGTTTTACGTCTGCCGGCTGTCACTTCGGCGCTGGTTGGCGCCAGCAAGGTTTCACAAATCGAAAACTCGGTGGCGGCTTTAAATCAATTGGATTTCAGCGAAGCGGAACTTGCAGCCATTGACGCTGTTCTTACAGAAAACGAATAACCGAACGGCTAATTATTTAAAAATATAACGGTGTTTTTTTAGGAGAAAAATTCATGTATCAGGAATTCATTCGTACGCTTATCGTCTTGATTTTATTTACGGTTTCCGTTTTTGCCCAGCGTATTCCGGCGTCCTATTCCGGTATTCAGCGCGGAGCAGACGGAAAATTAATTCTTAAAACGGAACAGGTCACCTATCCTGAACGCATTTCAAAATCTTTCTATGGCTTACAAAATATGATTGGTAATCCGCAGGGTACGGAAAACGGTTTGCGATTTGATTTTAATGATCCGGAATTTACGGGCCTTATGTATTACGGGTTTATTCCCTACGGCGATTCCAAACATCCCCAGCCGGTGTTTTTTAAACGGACTTCCAAAATAAAAAACGGCAAGGCAACCATTAAAATAAAAAAGAAAATGGCCGGGAAATACGATATGATCGGCTGGGAAGCCGGCGGTAAGGGAACCATTGGCTACCGTATCGCGGATACTAACGGCCGTATGATTTACGAAGGCCGGATTTCCTTTAAAGGAACGGGGCCCTTTGAGGTGGACGATACCATTGTGGAAGGCCCGTTTGTTAATTTGCTACACAGCCGGGGCGCTACCATTTCCTTGACAACCAACCGCGCGCTTATTGCAAAAGTTAAAATAAACGGTCAGGTTTTTAAAGACGCCAGCCCGGTTTTTTACCATGAAATTAAGATAAGCGGCCTGACGGCAGACCAGGTATATAAATACTCCGTTTATATTGGTGCAAATAGCCAAACCTATTCTTTACACACAGCGCCGGTTGCCGGTGCGCGTAAGCCGTTTACGTTTGCCTATGCCAGTGATTCCCGTGGCGGAAGCGGCGGCGGAGAGCGTAATTTTTTTGGCCCCAACGTATATATGATAAAAAAAATAATGGCATTAACCGGTTTTAAAAATTCCGCTTTTATGCAGTTTACCGGCGATTTAATCAGCGGTTACCGCAATCATAAGGAAGAAATGAATTTACAGTACGCCAATTGGAAACGGGCGATAGAACCCTATGCCCATTATTTACCCGCCATTGCAACTATGGGTAACCATGAAGCGCTTATCCACTCGTTTAACGACGGTAACTCTTACGGGTATTCGGTGGACCGGTTCCCTTTTGTCACAGAATCTGCCGAAGCGGTTTTTGCCGCAAATTTTGTAAATCCGCTTAACGGCCCGGAAAGTGAAGACGGCGCTGTTTACGATCCCGATAAATCGGCTGTTGATTTTCCATCATATAAAGAGAACGCTTTTTATTATACCTATGATAATGTAGCCATGGTGGTGATGAATTCCAATTACTGGTACGCGCCCAGCCTCAAACACCACCCCGAAACAAGCGGTAATTTACACGGCTATATTATGGACAAACAGTTGCAATGGTTAAAAGAGACGCTGGCAAAATTAGAACAGGATACTAACATTGACCATATTTTTGTAACCGAGCACACGCCGTTTTTTCCCAACGGGGGTCACAGCGGTGACGACATGTGGTATGGCGGGAATAACAAACATCGCGCAGTGGTGGCGGGCAAACCGGTGGAAAAAGGCATTATCGAACGGCGGGATCAACTGTTGGATATGATTGTGAACAAATCGGCTAAGGTTCGGGCAATACTAACCGGCGACGAACATAACTACTGCCGTATGGCAGTGGGGCCCCAAACGGTAATTTATCCGGAAAACTACGAAGGACCGAAATTAAAACTAACGCGCACCATCTGGCAAATAAACAACGGTTCCGCCGGCGCGCCTTACTACGCACAGGAAAAGCTTCCCTGGTCGGATATGGTAAAAGGGTTTACCACGCAAAATGTGGTGGTTTATTTTCATGTGAACGGTAAAGAGATAAAAGTGGAAGTACAAAATCCGGATACGCTGGAACCGGTGGATGAAATGGAGTTAACGTCACAGAAGTGACTTGTTTTGTGGAATTAAACTATGAGAGAAGCATTGAATTTTTAAATGTGAGATTAGGACGATGTTTAAAGAAAATATTTTTAAAGATAAAACCATCCTTGTTACCGGCGGCGGTACCGGGCTGGGACGATCCATGGCGACCTATTTTTCCGGACTGGGCGCCAATGTGGTTATCGCCAGCCGAAAATTGGAAGTTATTCAAAAAACGGCGCAAGAAATGGAAAAACAAACCGGGAATCCGGTTCTGGGCCTGCAGCATGATGTGCGTGACTACCGGAATATTAAAAATTTAATTGCAGAAATAACCAATCGTTTTGGCCAAATTGATGCGCTGGTCAATAATGCCGCCGGAAATTTTATCAGTCCCACGGAACACTTATCGTACAAGGCGTTTGATACCATTGTGGATATTGTGCTACGCGGCAGCTACTATTTAACGCTTGCCTTCGGTAAGTACTGGATTGAACATAAAATTCCGGGAACGGTTTTAAGCACGGTTACTACCTATGCTTCCACCGGCAGCGGTTATGTGGTGCCTTCTTCTATTGCAAAGGCCGGTGTATTGAATTTAACCCGCTCGCTCGCCGCGGAATGGGGCAAATATAAAATCCGTTTAAATGCCATTGCGCCGGGACCCTTTCCAACCAAAGGCGCCTGGGATCGGCTTTTGCCGGATCCATCGATGGCTAAAGCGATGGAGCAGCGTATTCCGTTAAAGCGGGTGGGCAAGCACGAAGAGTTGTGTCATTTGGCTGCTTATCTGTTATCCGACTATTCCGCTTATATCACGGGTGATGTAATTACGATTGACGGCGGTGAAATGCTGGCCGGCGCCGGAGAGTTTAATTTTTTGGAACAGCTTTCAGAAGAAGAGTGGCAGGTTATGCTGGAAAAACGAAAACGGTAAAAGAATCACCCTTAAATTCTAACGTACAAATAACAAAGACCAAATAAATATCAAAAAAAAATAATTTAAATCTCAAACAAGAATCACCTTGCAGAGGTATGTTTTAATTTTAGAATTTGGTGTTTCCTAAATTTTACTTTAGAAATTTGGGAGATAGTTTTTTTTAGAAAATTTAACCGGATTTTAAAATGCAAAATCCGTAGCTTTGATTTTCGGGGACTTTTATTTATATTTCCCCCGTTTTAGTGTACAATTTAATCTATAGTAAAGGGGGCTTTAGTCATGAAGGAAAGATACATTTCCAGAGTGGACAGCTCAAAAAGTAAAATGTACGGATATTTATTACGGTTGTATAAGAATAAAAGCGTTCTTTTTCAGCAGTGGTTTCCGGATAAAAAATACGGTGGCAAAGAAACCGCCTTAAAAGAGGCGATAAGGGTTCGCAACGCTAAAATGGCCGAATATAATTATAATCCCGGAAGCGGTTTGTCCAATTTAAGCTGGAAACCGGTACAATTGGATCGTGAACCAAAAAGCAACACCGGATATCTTGGCGTGTATGAGAGCCACGAATATAAAAAACTTAAAGACGGCAGTAAAAAGAAGAGCAGTTATATTGCCGCTTCCTATGTGGAAGAAAAAGGGAAATCAAAACTAAAGAAATTTTATTTTGGTAATAAACGCACAAGAGAAGAGGCGTTGAAAGAAGCAGTAAGATTCCGAAGCGCCAAAGAATTGAGTTTACGCGCCGCTGCGGTTGAGTACAACCGGAAACTTCAGGAGCGTTTCATAGAAGCCGAGAATAAAATACTAGCCGAACAGAGAAAACAAAAAAAAAGCGCAAAAGCGAGACACACTAATTCTGTTCAGAATTGAAACAGTAAGGAACGGATGGATTCACCGTTACATATTCGTAATTTAGGCAGCAGCAGTTCCGGAAACAGTACGCTTATTTGGACAAATCAGGATGCGCTTCTGGTTGATATGGGGTTTAGCCAACGCTATATGAACGAACGTTTGGAAGAGACGGGTGTCTTGTTTTCATCGCTTCGCGGAGTGCTGATTACCCATTTACATGCCGATCATGTAAATCGGGCCATGCTCAATAAAGTCCTGCGCGAAGGGATTCCCGTATTTGTACATAGGAACCTGCGTCCGCTGTTTTTAAAACGCTATAAAGTAAAAGACGCCCGGCACCTGCAAACATTTGACGGACTGCCCTTTAAAATAAACGATTTCAATATTAAAGGATTTGAGGTACCGCATGACGCGCCCGGCGGCTGTTACGGATTTAATATCCGTTTGAAGAAAAAGAAGATTACCGTGGCCACCGATCTTAGCAGCGCAGAAAACGGTTTAAGTGAAAATTTTATGGATTCCGATTTGATTATTATCGAATCGAACCACGATGAGCATCTGCTGGAAACTTCCGGCCGCTCATTTGAGCTGATCGAACGCATTAAAAATACCGGACATCTTTCCAACGGACAGTGTGTCTCCTTTTTAGAAGATGTGCTGACCCGCTCTCAAAAAATGCCACAGGCGGTTGTTTTGGCACATTTGAGTGAGGATTGCAATTTACCGTCTCTGGCTAAAAAGGGCGTAAAAGAATTGCTAAGCAAGAAAAGCCTAACGAAAACCCGTCTTCAGATAAGTGAAAAGAATCAGCCGTCCGAAACCATCACAATTTGAGATAGCGCCAACTAACCCATTTTAATTCATATAACTATGATACAACAAAAAGACAAAGATTTTCAAAGCCCGTTTTCCGTATACTTACGGAATATTTTTTTGGTTTTGTTTGTCCTGCCGCTGTTTCTTCCCGCCGCATCCGTTCCCTGGGGAGACGGCCGCAGCCACGGAGAGGATCTGCAAATAAAACTGGTAACCTTCGGACCCGGCGACGACATTCCATCGTACTGGGGGCATGTGGGAATAGTGGTTGAAGATGTGCGTCTGCAGCGGGCAAAAATATATAATTACGGCCTGTTTTCCTTCAGCCCCGGAATGCCCGCTAATTTTCTAATGGGCCGGCTGATTTTTTCCGGCGGTTCCTTTTCGGTCCCGTCCTATTTAAATTTTTACCGCAAACAAAATCGTGAAATTCGTATTGCCACCCTGGATTTACCGTCTCAAAAAAAAGAAGAATTGGCCGCCAAGTTAGCCAAAAGTGTGCTGCCCGAAAACCGCGAATATTTATACCATCATTACGACGATAACTGCGCCACCCGTATCCGGGACTATCTTGATCAGGCGCTCGACGGCCAGTTGCACGCGGCCTATGCAAAAGCGGGACGGATGACGCTACGCGCGCATACGCGTCGTTATACGGGGCGCGATCCCTGGCTGGAAATGGGTCTGGATTTTTTAATGAATGATGAAATTGACCGTCCTGTTCGAATGTGGGATGAAATGTTCTTGCCCGATGAACTGGAACAGGATGTATTGCATTTTTCTTACGTGGATTCGGCCGGAAGAACTGATAAATTGGTTTCGGACTATTTTGTGTTTTATAAAGCGCAGCGGGAAAAAACGCCGCAAAAGGTTCCTCTGCACTGGCCCTGGGCTTTGCTGCTTGGCTTCCTTATTGCCGGAATAGGAATCGTTCTCTCTTTTTTAATTCGGAAGAATCCGGCTGGCGGGGCGGGGACATTGTTTGGCGCCTATCAGGCTTTGATCGGTCTGTTTTTTGGCATCCCCGGGACCATTTTGTTTTTGATGAGTACGCTTACCGAACACACGGTGACGTACTGGAATGAAAACCTCTTTTTTGCCCATCCGCTCTTTCTCGTTTTGGTTTATGCCGGCGGACGTTTTGCTTACGGGAAAATTAAAGCCCTTAAATTAATGAACTATTTTTGGAGCTTTCAGTTTGCTTTAACCCTCGCGGGCCTGCTGTTAAAATTTTTACCCGCCTTTAATCAGGATAACGGCTATGTATTGGCGTTGTTGCTGCCGCTTATCTTCGGTTCCTCGCTTTCCGTATTTTTGTTAAATAGAAATCTTTCCCGATAAATCCTCCGCAAACAGGGTTGCTCCGGTAAGATATCATTTACAAAAGTTTTACATTCTATTGAGAGATATGAGTTGTGAAATGCATTTAAATGTTCTATGTTTAAAAAAATGACTAATAGTCATAAAGTAAGATGGAGTTAAGATGGGTACAGCCGAACGCAGGGAACGGGAAAAGATCAGGCGAAAAAATGATATTGTTGATGCAGCCGAACGGATCTTTTTTTCCAAAGGACTGGAAACTGCGACGATGGACGATGTGGCCGCCGAGGCCGAATTAAGCAAAGGTACGCTCTATTTGTATTTTAAAAGTAAAGAGGAACTGTATTTAGCCATCAATGAACGTGGCTTTCATATCCTGCAAAAGCTATTTGCCGCAGCTATTTCCAATGAACAAAGCGGACTGGAAAAAGTGCGGGCCATTGGTCGGGCTTACTTTGAATTTGCACAGAAACATGCAGATTATTTTAATGCCATGCTTTATTATGAATCCCGTAAAATGGATGTTTCCGAGAAAAATTCCTGTGCCCGTGCCTGCGAACAAATGGGCAGCGAAACGTTAAAAATCGTTGCCCAGGCAATTCGGATCGGCATTGATGACGGTTCCATTCGTCCCGGTGTTCACCCGTTCAGAACCGCGGTTGTGCTTTGGGGACAATCATCGGGGATCGTGCAGGTCCATTCTCTAAAGGCAAAACACCTGAAAGAAAAGCATGATGTTGATCCCGATGAAATAATGCGGCTGTCTTTGGAAATGATGGCCCGCTCATTGCAAAAATAAAAATAGGATTTATCTTCCGCAGGTCTACAGTGGAAAAAGGTTTAAAATAACATAAGGGATAAAAAATGAATGCCAAGACCGTACTTATTACCGGCGCGACGCAGGGAATCGGATTTGAACTGAGTAAATTATTTGCAAAGGATGGCTTTAATCTGATTCTTGTGGCCCGCAACGAGCAAAGACTCAATGAAATCCGCAAAGCTTTTAAATCGGATTATGATGCTGATGTCCGCATTATTGCAAAGGATTTATCCAAAGCGGACAGCGCCATGGAAATATTTGAACAGTTGAAGCTGGAAAATATTATTGTAAATATTCTCATCAATAATGCGGGGTTTGGCCATTTCGGTAAATTTACTGAAACAGACTGGGATGTGGAGCAACGCATGATCCAGCTAAATATTACCACTCTTACTCAAATGACCAAACTGTTTTTACCGGATATGCTGGCCCTTAATCAGGGCGCGATAATGAATGTGGCTTCTACGGCGGCTTTTATGCCCGGGCCGCTGATGTCTGTTTATTATGCCACTAAAGCCTTTGTATTTTCCTTTTCTCAGGCCCTGGCCAATGAATTGAAAGATACGAATATTACGATAAACACCCTCTGTCCCGGCGCGACGGATACGGAATTTGCCCGGGTGGCGGAAATGGATAACAGCAAATTATTCAGCGGTTCTATGATGTCGGTAATGAATGCCGAAACTGTTGCGCGAATGGGGTATAACGATTTAATGGATGGAAAAGAGCTGACCATAACCGGCACGATGAATAAAATGCTGGTGCAGTCCATTCGTGTTTCACCCCGTAAAATGGTGATGAACATTACCCGCTGGCTGATGGATAAGAGGAATTAAAATGAAATTAAAATTCAGAGAACCAATGAACGGGCTGACCCATTTTATCGGCATTATTTTTGGCATTACCGCATTGGCAATGTTGCTGACCCGCAATTTGCCACCCTTAACGATTAACCATGTCGTCTCATTCTCCATCTTCGGCAGCGCGATGATTTTACTTTACACATTTAGCACTTTATACCACTGGCTGAATGCTAAAGAGAGCACATTAAAAACGCTGCGTAAAATCGATCATATTATGATTTTTATCTTTATCGCGGCAACCTATACGCCGGTTTGTCTGGTAACCCTTGGCGGCGGCTGGGGTTGGTCCATGTTCGGGACGGTTTGGGGGGTAACCCTGGCCGGTTTCTTTTTAAAACTATTTTGGCTAAATGCACCGCGCTGGCTGTACACGGGCATCTATTTAATGATGGGCTGGGTTATTGTTATCGGTATTTGGCCGCTGGTGCAGGCGCTGGCTTTCGGTGGATTGATGTGGCTGGCAGCCGGCGGGGTGTTTTATAGCATCGGCGCGGTTATTTACGGTATAAAAAAACCCAATCCCTGGCCCGGTTTTTTTGGTTTTCACGAAATATTTCACCTCTTTGTTTTAGCCGGTAGTTTTTCGCACTTTTGGCTGATGTACCGCTACGTGTAAATGATTGATTCCCCTTAATTCCGTGTTGAAAAATGAATATTATTTCTGCTTCTAAACTTTTATAGTTTAGAAGCGATTACGCGTTTCAATCATTTCGTTTTCATTTAATCTTGGATACAAAACCATAATCTGTTATATTCGGCTGCTTTAGAACCGGAGTTTATATGAATATCAAACGTATTTTGGTACCTACTGATTTTTCCGACACCGCAAACCTGGCTCTGCGGCAGGCTGTTATTTTAGCGGAAAAGTATAAGGCCGAATTACTGGTGCTGCACGCCCGTCTGATAAATGAAAACAGTGCGGTAAAACTGCCCAAAAAGCTGGCGCATCTGAAATTAGCCGAAGATCGAATAGACGCGGAAATCTCCAACTATATTAAAACATGTCTCCATCAAACAGGAGCAGAGAATATTGAACACGAAGTGATTCGTGGCCACTCGGCCTACTCGGCTATTTTGAGTTTTTTAAACGAACATCCCTTTGACCTGATCGTTATCGGTACCCATGGACGCAGTAATCTGGAACAGCTATTGCTGGGAAGCGTAACCGAAAAAGTAGTGCGTTATGCCGCCTGCCCGGTGCTGACTATTCCCCGTAACTATGATCTGAAAAATAAAATTCAAACGGTTACCGTTCCCTTTGATTTTAGTAAACAGGCGCTGTTAGCGCTGAAGACGGCCGTGGAAATAACCAATGAAACGGCTAAAATAGAACTCTTATATATTTTTGAGAAGGAAAAAAAGCCCGCCTTTCAACTACAGGGAGCCTATTCGAAACTGGATATTTTGCCTGAAATTCGCAGGCAGGCAACACAAAGAATTAAAGAACTAATGGCGGAAATGAAAGGCGCTTCAAGAAAAATCAGCATCACCGTTTCCGAGGGCGTTCCCCATAAAAAAATTGCCGAATATGTAAATAAAAATCATTCGGATTTGGTTATAATGGTTTCGCAGGGGCAGGTAGGGCTTGATCGCTTCCTCTTAGGCAGCACCACCGAACGGGTAATCCGTTCCGTGCACCGGCCTATTTTAACCCTCAAACAAAAGCATTTAATTTAAAAAGGGTTACAGTCATCGATAACAGTTTCCATTGCAAAATCTGTTAATGCCGGTGTAAACTAAATTATACTAAGAAAGGATGGGAAAGGGTTTTTGAAAATTATTCAATTGCTGTTGTTTTGTGCTTTTTTTAGCGGGCTTCAGGCCCAGGAGAGTCCGCATAAAAATATGCCGTTGGATTGCGAAACCTGTCATAATCCCGATAGCTGGAATGAGGTTACGTTTAGTCATGAGCAGACCGGGTTTTTATTGCAAGGGCAACATTTCGGCCGCAATTGTCGGGAGTGCCATACGCTGGTTGATTTCTGGAAAGCGGAGCCTGCCTGTAACTCCTGTCATACCGATGTACATCAGTCACGGTTAGGAACAGAATGCGAATCCTGCCATGTCCCGGTCAGTTGGTCGGTTTTCGATCCGTTGCGCGCCCACGCCAATACCATGTTTCCATTAATAGGAAAGCACGCCCGGCTGGATTGCGCCTCTTGCCATTATCGGGAAGTAGAAGGGGAATTTTTAAGACTTTCATCGGACTGTATTTCCTGCCATCGCGAAGAATACCGGACAACCGATACTCCGGTGCATACCGCTATTGGTTTTGGCCCGCGCTGCGAAGCTTGTCATTCACTGTTTAGCTGGCAGCCTGCCTTCTTTTCTGCACATGATACCTATTTTCCAATATTTTCCGGTAGCCATTCCGGCGCCTGGGATACTTGTGACGACTGCCATTTGGTAAAAGGGAATTATACCGAGTTTAGCTGTTTGGAATGCCATCCGCATCGTCAATCTAAAATGGATGATGAACATCGTGGGAAATCGGGTTACGTATATGAAAGCCAGGCCTGCTATAATTGTCATCCGAGAGGGAGTGAGGGTGATTAAAAAAATACAAATCTTTTTCATGGTAATCATACTTATTTCTGTTGCATTTGCCCGGGAAGAAAAATTCCGGATAAATTACATTAGTGCGGAAAATGTGTATATAGAGGCTGGAACGGAGAATGGTATTCGGGTAGGCGATCGGCTGACCGTTCGCCAGAACGGGGAAATTATTGCCGAATTAGAGGTGGTTTATACGGCTCGGGAATCTTCCTCTTGCAGAATTATAAAAAAAGAACATGTGCTTCGGATCGGTGATTTTGCCATTTCGGATAAAGTTGCGGAAGCCGATTCACCCGAATCTATTTTAGCTATGCGACGTTCGCGTACTATCCGGGCGCCGAAAGGACGGCATGAAAATAATCGGCCAATCAAAATCGACGGCAGTATCTCCTTACAATGGTACCGTTTTAAAGATTTATCTGCATCAAAACGGGATTTCAGTCAGCCTGCTCTGCGGGTTGCATTGCGCGGCCGCCGTTTATGGGGTGGCGATTTTACGATATACATTCGTTTTCGCAGTAAATACAATCAACGACAACGTCACTATAACAGCATCATCCCGGCAAATGAATGGCGTAACCGCTTGTACGAGTTTTCTCTTTCCTACAATCCGGAAAAGGCCTTTTTTCAATATCGCATCGGACGGATTAATTCTGCCCGATTCGGTGGAGTGGGCTATATCGATGGCATGTCGCTTCAAATTAACACTGCAAAGGGCCTGTATTTGGGTGTTTTTGCAGGTACACAACCGGAATGGCAGTATTCCGGTTTCCAAACGTCAATTCAGAAATATGGTTTTTTTGCTTCGTATTCCAGAGGGCGTTTTGGCGGGCGGCGTTTTGCAAGCACACTCTCGGCTGTTGGCGCCTATCACGGTTCCATTGTCAGCAGGAAATTTATGTACTGGCAAAATACATACAATGCGGGACGCACTCTTTCTTTTTACCAAAGTCTGGAAATCGATTTCAATCAGGGTTGGAGGAAAAACCGGACAAAAGAAACAGTCTCTCTGACCGGTCTCTATTTTTCGAGTCGTTATCGGCCTTTTAAATGGCTTTCCGCAGGACTCAGTTACGATAATCGAAAAAACTATTTTACCTATGAGATGCGGTCTTTGGCCGACAGCCTGTTTAATGCCGCGTTTCGCCAGGGAGTGCGTACTCATGTGGCTGTTCGTTTGCCGCGAAATTACCGCATTAGCGCAAACTTTGGACTGAGAACCAGACAATTTGACAAACAATACCTATATTCTTATGGATTGGTTGTTCAGAAATATCCTTTCTTACAACGTGGAATTTCCATATCGGGACGTTTTTCAGGCTTTGCCAATTCTTTTACGCAGGGCTATAACCCATCGTTGCGACTGGGAAAAATTTTTGACCATGGACATGCCCTCTACCTTTCTTACGGAAATTATTGGTATCGGCTAAACAGTATCAACACAACCCGAATAAACCAATGGCTGCGGCTTAGCGGACAATTGGAACTACCGAAGAGTTTATTTTTTTCCGCTCAGTATAAATACGACTGGGGTACGGATGTTTTGGGACATCATTATCTTGTAGAACTGGGTTACCGTTTCTAAAAATATTTTTTCTGCGGGAATTTTATATAGAGGAAAATGATTTTAATCAGTTTATAAAACATAACCGCTTTAAAACCAATAACGAACGTATGTCAAAAAAAAATACTATTTTTATAAAGGGCGCGCGCGAACACAACCTTAAAAACATCGACGTGGAAATCCCGCGCGATAAATTTGTTGTAATCACCGGCCTGTCCGGTTCCGGGAAATCCAGCCTGGCGTTTGATACGATTTATGCCGAAGGGCAGCGCCGCTATGTGGAATCGCTGAATGCCTATGCCCGTCAGTTTTTAGGACTTATGGAAAAACCGGATGTGGATTATATCGACGGCCTGTCGCCGGCCATTTCCATCGAACAGAAATCCACCAGCCGCAATCCCCGCTCCACTGTGGGAACGGTGACCGAAATTTACGATTATTTTAGATTGCTGTTTGCGCGCATCGGCACTCCGCACTGTCCCAAATGCGGACGGGTAGTGGAACGGCAGACCGTACAGCAAATGGTGGATACCATTTTATCCTGGCCGGAAGGAACAAAACTTCTATTGCTGGCGCCGGTGATTCGCGGACGGAAAGGCGAGTATAAAGAACTGTTCAACCAGTTCCGCAAAGACGGATTTGTACGTGTCCGTGTAGACGGCAAAACGTATCAATTAGAAGATGAAATTCCGCTGGATAAAAACAAAAAACACGATTTGGAACTGGTGGTCGATCGTCTGGTTGTGGGCCCGGACATGCAAAAGCGTTTGACCGATTCGGTGGAACTGGCCCTGAAACAGGCTTCGGGTTTGCTGTTTGTGAATCGCATGGATACAAAGGAAGATATTCTGTTCAGCTAGCAGTTTGCCTGTGCGCATTGCAATCTTTCCTTTGAAGAACCGGCGCCGCGAACGTTTTCATTTAACAGCCCTTTTGGGGCCTGCCCCAACTGCGACGGCCTCGGAGCGCTCACGGAAATCGATCCGCATCTCATTGTTCCCAACGAGAACTTGTCTATCAATCAGGGCGCCATTTCCATTTTAAACAACCGCCGCGAGGGTTGGCTATACGATTTAATTGCCAGTCTGGCTGCAGAACTGAACTTTAATCTGAGCACACCCTGGAAAGATATTCCCAAAGAGATTCGTCATATTGTTTTATATGGTCTGGGGGAGAAAAAAATCCGCTTTAAATACCGTCGCGAAAACGCCAATCTGGAATGGGACAGTAATTATGAAGGGGTCATTAACAACCTGCTGCGCCGCTATAAGCAGACCAGTTCTAATCACGTACGGCGCTGGATCGAAGGGTATATGAATACGGTGACATGCACCGTGTGTAGGGGAGCGCGTTTAAAACCCGAGGCTCTGGCAGTAACGATTAATGGTAAGAATATTGCCCAGCTAACCGATATGGCCATTAAAGACGCCGCAGCTTTCTTTGAGAATATCGAATTAACTAATCAACAGCGGCAGATTGCCCGCCAGATCTTAAAAGAAACCAATCAGCGTTTAAGCTTTTTAAACAATGTGGGACTGGAATATCTTTCTTTAAGCCGGGCGGCGGGAACCCTTTCAGGCGGCGAAGCGCAGCGCATCCGTTTGGCCACGCAAATCGGTTCGCAGTTGGTGGGCGTGCTCTATATTTTAGATGAACCCAGTATCGGGCTACACCAGCGCGATAACCAACGTTTGATTAAAACTTTACGTCACCTGCGTGATTTGGGCAATACGGTACTGGTGGTGGAACATGATAAAGAAACCATCGAAATGGCGGATTATGTAATCGATTTGGGTCCGCGCGCCGGACGGCATGGCGGGGAGATTGTGGCTGCGGGAACGCCGAAAAAAATTGCCGCTCATAAAAAGAGTTTAACAGGTTTGTACCTCTCCGGTAAAAAATGCATTTCCGTACCGAGTCAGCGTAGGAAAGGTAACGGCAAATCACTGGAAATTATCGGCGCGCGCGGCAATAATCTAAAAAATCTAAATGTAAAATTTCCTCTGGGAAAACTGATTTGCGTAACCGGCGTTTCCGGTTCCGGTAAAAGCAGCCTGGTCAATGAAACCCTGTACGCGGCTCTGGCCCGGCATTTTTATTCATCAAAAAAGACGCCGCTGGCCTACAAAGAGATTCTGGGACTCGAGTACCTCGATAAAGTAATCGATTTAGATCAATCGCCCATCGGCCGGACGCCGCGTTCCAATCCGGCTACTTACACCGGTCTGTTTACGCCGCTGCGGGATCTGTTCAGTCAGTTGCCGGAGTCAAAAATTCGCGGCTACAAACCGGGACGTTTCAGCTTTAATGTAAAAGGGGGGCGCTGTGAAGCCTGCGAAGGCGACGGGGTTAAAAAAATTGAAATGCACTTTTTGCCGGATGTGTATGTGCAGTGCGAAGTATGTAAGGGCAGACGGTACAACCGCGAGACCCTGCAAATAAAATACAAAGGGAAATCTGTTGCCGATATTCTGGATATGACTGTGAACCAGGCGTTGGAATTTATGACCAATATCCCGGTGGTCAAACGACGATTGCAAACCCTGGCCGATGTGGGATTAGGCTATATTCATTTGGGACAGGCCGCAACGACGCTTTCCGGCGGGGAAGCGCAACGGGTAAAACTGGCTACCGAACTATCCAAAGTGGGCACCGGCAATACCATGTATATTTTAGACGAACCCACCACCGGCCTGCATTTTGAAGATATCAATATGCTGTTGCAGGTATTGAATCGCCTGGTGGACAAGGGAAATACGGTCATCGTTATCGAACATAATCTGGACGTCATTAAAACCGCGGACTGGGTTATTGACATCGGTCCCGAAGGCGGCGACAAAGGCGGAAGAATTATTGCTCAGGGCAGCCCGGAACAGGTGGCGAAAAAGAAAAAATCCTATACCGGGCGGTTTTTGATTCCCGAGCTTGCAAAGAAGTTTTAAATTTCGATTTTGGATGCTAAATGCTTTGCCTGCAAAGCCTTGGAGGATTTGAATCGTTACCGATTGTTTTTTTACGAAGGGATACAAAGAACCACAAAATGTCATTCTGCTGATTAGCGCCAAGTTTTTTATCTCTTCCGTAACAGATTTTTTTCAGAATGCCAGGAGGCGTCATCGTACGCGCGGCATAGTAATCCGTGCTCTAAACAACGGTTTCAGATTTTCGGACACCTACTTATCTTTCTGTAAGACTCTTTGAAATTAGAACAAATGGCTATTGTTTTCTGAAAAAGGTCTCTTCCCCGTCAGTGGCCGGATCCGGTCTTTGCCGAACAAAATGACAAATTTTGTTAACTGTTCTAAGCTTTCGAAGTTTAGAACAGTTTTTTATCATCCCAAACCGGAGATGCGCGCATGAAAACAATTCCAATTTCATAATTAATAATTCGTAATTAATTTCCAGTTCCCATCCGTTTCCGGGCGTATAATTTTTTGTTTCTTAATATATTCCGCCAGGATGGTGCGCATTTCCACATTGGATTTGGATAGAATCTTCGGTTTTTTGATTCCCGCCGCAGCGAGATGTCCGCCTCCTCCGGAAGCGCGGTAACTGTTCATCGCCACGGTGTATTTCGTATTCATTTTTAGCGGCTTACCTGTTTTGATAAAAATCAAGTCTTCAACCAAGTTCCCGGATATTATCTTACCGCTTGCTTCCTGATACTTTTTTTTCACCTCTTTTATCATTTGCCGAATATCTTTTCCCTTATTGCCCTTTTCTCTTTTCTCCTTATTCCCTTTTTTCCTGTTTACTTTTATGGTATAGCGAATCCCTTCGGCCATGTCATAATTATAACCCGGCATTTCGGTGGAAGCCGTTATCTGTCCGTTATCCAGAACAAAATAGCGGGCCGAGTATTTAAGAAAATCTTTAATCTGCTGTCCGGTCATTTCGATGGTGTACAAAAAATTTTCATAGCGGTACATTCCGTAAATATCTTTTATACGGATCGGACCGGCCGGCATCTTAAAATGCTCATTAAACGAAGCGGCAAACGAGATATCGGCGCCCGTGTAATCGAGCTGCGCCTTGTTGATTAATTCCACCGTCGCATTATCTTCAAAGCGGGAGCGGGCGGCGTCCAGGGGAGCGGTCAGGTCGGCGATTTTAGTGCGAATATAGTGTAAGGTTTTCCGATGATACGGTTTGATCAGACTTAAGATTTCAGGTGAGGGTGGCAGGGCTTTTGTGGATTTCAGCCAGCCTTTTTTGGCGGTTATGTGCCAAGTACTTCCTTTCGGCTCCCCGGCAGCGGTCTGTTCCGGCGTTTTTGCTTTGTTTTCCAGTGTCTTGTGCCTGCTGTCTTGCGCTTTACTGTCCGGCAACTTTACGGCTCTTTTTTTCCCTTCTGTCAGTATTCTTTTATCGCGGTTTTTTTGCATCGCCGCCCGCATTTTAGGGCTTAGTTCATATCTTCGCTTGTTTCTTACTCTTGTCTTTTGTTTTAAATTTTTCGTCTTGAATTTTATGTCTGCGGTCTCTCTTTTTACAATAATCTCAGCCACACCCAAATTCCGTCCCCAGGAACCGGCATTGATTAACAATGGTTCATTGGGGTTCTTAACGATTTCTTTTTGTCCCGGTTTTGGCTTTGGCCGATGCGAATGTCCGGCGAATACAACATCAAAACCGGGTACCTGTTGCGCTACTAACCGAGAGGCGTTTTCGTTGGGCAATCCCAGCGCGTCCGTCTGTTTTTTACTGTATTCCGCTTCAAAGCCGGCGTGAAATAATCCAACTAAAACATCAACCTGAGGACGAAGTATTTTGACATATTTTTTTGCTGTCTTCACCATATCCGTCCACTCGATTCCCGGATACAGGGTTTTATCTAACCACATAGGGATGCCCGGGGTGGTCAGACCGATTATGCCGATACGGATGCCGTTACGTTCAATGATGGTATAGGGTTTAAAATAGGCGCTGCCGTCTCTCAAAAGCGAATTGGCGGAGAGCCAGGGAAAATGGGATTCTTTTCGGGCGCGGTTATACACAAGCGGCCCCTGTTCGATATCGTGATTGCCGACAGCGAAAGCGTCGTATTGCATTGTATTTAATGTAAGAATCATAGGATTAGGCACGTCCGTTTCGATTTGGTTAAAATAGTAAATCATTGGTGTGCCTTGCAGCAGATCGCCTCCGTCTAAAAGGACGACATTTTTATGCTTTCGGCGCAGCCGGACAACTTCCGAATAAATCCGCGCCAAACCATAGTCTGCAGTTTTGTCGGTAAAGTAATTATAATCCTGAACATTGCCGTGTACATCGGTCGTTTGCAGAATATAAAGCGTATCCGTTTGCTGTGCGGTAGAAAAAGACAAAAGAAAAAAGATAAATGAAAAAAGAAAAAAAAGTTGACGCATATTGAATTCCCCGTTTAAAATATAGCGTATTGCGGTTATTTTTTTTAAGATAAAGAATATCCTTTTTTAAGTGCAATTTTAATTCTATATTATTTTCAACCAATAACCAATAACCAATAACCAAGAAAAACAGAAAGCAGATCGCTGTATGCTGACAACTGACAACTGATCGCACAATGCTAACCACAAAACAAAAATTGGGCAATAACGGGGAAGCCGCCGCCGTACAATTTCTAAAGAAAGACGGCCATACGATTATTTCCCGTAATTTCAGATACGGACGAAGTGAGCTGGATATTGTCAGTCTCAAGGATGAAATACTGGTGATCAGCGAAGTGAAAAGTTTTGTGTCGCCGCCGCTAAGCGCCGCCGAGTACCGGGTAAATCAAGCAAAACAGCGTCAGATCATTAAAGGCGCCTTTGGATTTTTGGCACAGTTTCCACAATATGAAAATAAGCCCGTACGCTTCGACGTTATTATTGTTGATTTTTCCACCTTCCCGATTAAAATTACCCGGCACGAAGCCGCTTTTTGGGACGAGCAGGGCTGGGGCGATTTTTAATTACGAATCCCATCCGGCTTCGCGCTGCGATCGGTTATATGAGACGATGAAACAATCCATGCACAGTCACAAGAGATCGCTTCGTCCTTCGTCCTTGTGAAGACGGCGCAACCGGCCAATCTGTCAAAGGACGAAAGGCATTGGATGTATCGGAGGTTTGATTGTTCCGTCCGGCGTTAACCCAGCCTCCGCCATCGGGGGAGGGTAAGAAGAGCAAGCTGTTCACCGGATTCTTCTTTGGGAAATCTTGGATTTAATCGGACACGATTGATAAATGATGGCGGCTGAATTTTGAATGATGAAATAATTCTTTTACATTGTTCGCTGTTAGTGAATCATTGGATCTTATTATGTTTTCAAAATACCGTTCGCTTTTTCCCATAACATCGCAAAAAATCTATATGAATCATGCCGCTATTTCGCCGCTATCCGTACGGGTGACCGACCGTCTCGAAGAATTTATCGATGAACGCAGCTTTGGCATTATTGACAGTTTTCGGATGGGAGATGAACTGCGCAGCAAAACCCGTCAGATGCTGGCAAAAATGATCAATGCCCGGCCGGAACAGATTGCCTTTATTCAAAATACCTCCGAAGGATTTAACCATCTGGCAAATGGCCTGCACTGGCAGCCCGGCGATGAAATTATTCTGGCCGAAGGCGAATTTCCCAGCAATGTCTATCCCTTTCTGAATCTTAAAAAACGCTTTGGCGTAACCGTCAAATTTATCCCAAACAGGGACGGACAAATTTTAATAAATGATATTGAAACGCTTATTACGACCCGAACAAAACTCCTCTCCATCAGCTTTGTGGAATTCTCCAATGGGTTTCGAAACGATTTGCAGACCATCGGCCGCATCTGCGCAGAAAAAGGAATTGTTTTTTCGGTGGATGGCATTCAGGGGGTTGGCGCGCTGCCTATGGATGTGCAGAAATTTAATATCGATTTTCTATCTAATGGCGGTCATAAATGGCTAATGGGAACCATGGGCGCGGGTTTCATGTATGTGGCGCCCGGATTGATGCAGAAGATGAAACCCGCGTTCACCGGCTGGCTGGCCGTGGAAAACGCCTGGGATTTTTCCGAATACCGGCTGGAACTGCTTCCGGACGCCCGCCGCTTTGAATACGCCACCGCTAATTTTATGGGGATTAGCGCTTTGTCCGCTTCGGTTGAACTGCTGCTTGAAGCGGACCCCGTGAATATCGAGCGGCACTTGTTATCGCTTGGAGAAGGCCTGAAAGCAGGTCTTGAAAATATGGGAATGCGCTTCACGGGCGCGGCGGATAAAACACACTGGTCGGGAATTTTTTCATTTTCAGGTAAAAAAACGGAGAAACTGTACGAGTATCTTGTAAATGAAAATATTAGCGTCTCTTTACGAAACGGAATGATCCGTGTTGCGCCGCATTTTTATAATACGGCGGAAGAGATTGAGGAAGTTGTTTCGCTAATAAAAGAGTTTTATAAATAGTGATAAAACATATTCGTGCGGTTGCCGTTTTGGCTGAAAGCTGACCGCAAAAAGACACCCGGAGGTAAAATGAAAAAACATCTCACTAAAATGTTCAGCGGCGCCCTGCTTGGTATTGCCGCAGCTCTGGCCGTCTGGATTCTGGCAAAATACCTCGCGCCGGATCTGTTTTATACGTATGAGGCCAAAACTTATGATTGGCGAATGAAAAAGAATTTTGATGAACATATGCCTACCATCGAAGATATTATCATTGTGGATGTTGATGCGCGCAGCAATCATGAATTGGGGAAATATTCTCAGTGGCCGCGTGATTATCATGCCAAATTAGTGAAATTCTTGCACGAGGCCGGCGCCCTCGCGGTGGGCCTCGATATTTTATACGATAAAGATACCTATCATCCGGAACAGGATAAGGATTTTATCCGCACGGTAAAACAGGCCGGAAATGTGTACACCGCCCTCTATTTTGCCCAGGCCGATTCCGATAACTGGCTGCCGGTGATGAATGAAGAACCGGTTCAGTTTGACGCTAAGAAATTTTACTACGACCTTCCCGTTGTGGAAAAACAACGTTTCTTCAGCGAAGAGCGTTTGGAGGGTGAGTTTTTCGATCTGATTAATGCCAGCGCCGGGGCGGGGCATGTAAATTTTAACGCCGATGTGGACGGAGTGGTGCGCAGTATTAATTTATTCAAAAAATTTAACAACCATCTTTATCCCTCTTTGTCGTTTAAAATATTTATGGATTTGTTGGGCAGCGATTCTCTGGGATTGGATTCGGACCAAAATCTGGCGCTCTATGCCGGCGGACAAGCGCTTACAAAAATTCCGGTGGATGCCCATGGAAATATGTTGATCAATTACGCAGGGCCGTTTAAATCCTTTCGCTATATTAGTTTTTACGATGTGCTGAATGCTGAAAAACGGGGACTTCCTAAGGAATTTTTTGCCAATAAAATCGTATTTGTGGGCACTTCTCTCGCCGGGTTGTTCGATTTGCGGAATGTGCCTTTTATGCAGGCCTTCCCCGGGGTGGAAATCCATGCTAATATTTTATATACCCTTTTGGGGGAGCGTTTTATTCATAAACAATCTGCGTTTAATGTGCTACTGGCGATGTTGGCCATTGGCGCTTTGGTCGGTATTCTGTTTAGTTTTATGGGGCCTTTTCTGAGCATGTTGGTTTTTGTGTTTGCCGGCCTGGCCTACGTGGTGGTTGCGGCGTTAATGTTTATGAATAACAATCAGTGGATCGAAATTCTGGCCCCGCTACTGACCCTCTTTTTAACCTTTACTTTTGTGTACATTTACCGCTATATGACGGAAGAAAAAAGTAAGCGGTTCATCCGAACTACATTTTCTCATTTTGTTACCAAATCGGTGGTGGACGAACTACTGGCCAATCCCGATAAAATTAAACTGGGCGGGGAGAAAAAAGAGTGTACGGTGATTTTTAGCGATGTGGCCGGGTTTACAACCATTTCCGAAAAGCTTACGCCGGAAGCGCTTGTTAAACTATTAAATGAATATCTTACCGAAATGACCAATATCGTTTTTAAATATGACGGTATGCTTGACAAGTATGAAGGCGACGCTATCATGGCTGTTTTCGGCGCGCCCATTGATCACGGGAACCATGCCTATAACGCCTGCGCCGCCGCATTGGATATGCAAGAGCAGTTATCCCGGATGCGCGCGATGTGGCGTAAATTAGGCAAACCGGAACTGGCCGCCCGTGTGGGTATTAATACCGGGCCGATGGTGGTGGGCAATATGGGCTCCGAAACCCGCTTCGATTATACCGTGATGGGAGACGCTGTAAATCTCGGCGCCCGTTTGGAACCGGCGAACAAAGAATACAGCACCCTCGTTATGATTGGCGAAGTAACGTATCAAAAGGCCGGTGATTTAATTATCGCCCGGCAGTTGGACCTGCTGCGTGTAAAAGGGAAGAACGAACCGGTTAAAGTCTATGAATTAATGGCTACGGCAGAGCGGGGACTTTCCGATGAAATGACCCGGGTCGTGGAATTGTTTAATAAAGGATTCGAAAACTACCTGCAGCAAAATTGGGACTGGGCTATTAAATATTTTCAGCAGGCGCTTTCCATCAATGGAAAAGATGGTCCTTCGTTACGTTACCTGCAGCGTTGCCAGGATTTTCGCGAAAATCCTCCCGGAGACGGCTGGGACGGCGTCTACACCATGACAACCAAATAAACAAGCACAAAGCCTCTGTATTTGCAGGGGCTTTTTTTTGATTTGTTCAGATTGAATACAGCTCTATAAAAAAGACTCACATATTTTTTAAAATAACCGATTACAGAAACTATGAAATATAAAATTATCGCCGCGGATGATAATCCCATAAATATCAAATTACTGGTTCGGGCTCTGGTTAATCCGGAATATCAAATTTTAACCGCCTCTTCCGGCAGGGAAGCGCTGGAAATCGCCAACCGGGAATTACCGGATCTGATTTTATTAGACGTCATGATGGACGATATGGACGGATATGAGGTTTGTATGCGGCTGCAAAGTTCACAGCATACCCGAGATATTCCGGTCATCTTTATTTCCGCTAAAAACGATGCGGAAGACAAAGCCCGCGGTTTGGCCGCCGGCGCTGTGGATTATCTGACCAAACCCTTTGACCCGCAGGAAATTAACGCTCGGGTTAGCGGCCACCTGGCCATTCGTAAAAATATGATCCGCCTGCAGCGAGAAAACCAGGAGCTACGAACCCGAATGAAAACTGCGGATGGACAGGTTACCGATTTTCTTAACCGGGTAAACACAAATTATATATTTGAAAATGCCTCCTTCTTTTGCGCCGCCCGTGTGAAAAGCAAAAAACCACCGCAAACGCTGGGATTTGTGCCTCTTATTCAAAATGAACGGCAATTTGTTTTTTTGATTTTAAACGGATTTAAAAAAGATTTTGCCACCCTGGCGGTAGAATTGCTTTTTGAACAATATGCCGCCGGATATCTGGAGGCGACTCAAAAATATCGAAACAATTCTTTTCCGGTCCAGTCCCTTCTGGAAAAATTAATGGAGCGCTTTTCCCCGGATATTTACAAGGTCGCTTTTTCATTCGCTTTGGGCCGGATCTGTTTTGAAGAGCGTAGGCTGGATTTTTACGGCATTCGTCAGGAACGGCCTTCTGTAATTCATCATTCAGGGAATTGGATGCGGCCGGAGGCCCGGGTACTTGAGTTTAGCGGTAAATTTGCCAATTTGATTAAAGCCGAATCGGTTCCGCTTTCCCGGGGAGCCTCCTTTTGTATCTATCGCAAAGGAATTGAAACCATTTCGGATACTACTTGCCAAAATACGTTTATCCCTTCTTTTGAAGCCCATAAAACGGTCTCTTCATCTTTGATAACGGATATTTTTACCCGGCTTCCCGAAAGTGAAGAGGATCAACTTATCAGCGTCCTGCATATAAAATAATTTCCGGATAGAATTAACCACTGCAATAAAAAATAATCCGCGCGCATCCGCGGCTAAAAAAGGAACCGCAAAAGACTGCGCTCGGCAAGGTGGTTTTGTTACCTAAATTGAGCGATTCTTGAGTTGTCGTCGCGAGTGAGCGAAGCGAACGTGGCGAACGGATTTTAAGAAACGCGCAGTTTAGGCGATAATTTCCTATCGGAAATTGGATATTGAAGAAAACGGTTAACCGCATCTGGCCGAAGATGACTATTCTTGCTTTTGCCCGGCCCGCTCTTTAAATTCGCCTTGCTTTTTATAACCCTAACAAGCAGCCGTATGCGGACTGCTTTCAGCCGCAATAACACACTCGGACTGGTCTTCATCTTTTATGGTTAAAATTATCAATATAGAATCCGGAAGCATCGCAGAGGAGCTTGGCCTTAAACCGGGTTTTTCGTTAATCAAAATTAACGGCCGGGAGATTAATGACCGTCTGGACTATCGCTATTATATAACGGACGAAAAAGTGGAACTGCTGGTGCGCCGGGAGGACGAAGAGACCCTCTATGAAATCGAAAAAGACGCGGACGATCAGCTGGGCATCACCCTGGAAGATATGAAACTGAAATCATGCGGCAATAACTGCGTGTTTTGTTTTGTCTATCAAAATCCGAAAGGAATGCGCAAACCGCTCTACTTTAAGGACGAAGACTATCGTTTTTCATTTTTATACGGACACTATGTGACCATGACCACGGTAAAACAAAAGGATCTGAACCGTATCGTGGAGCAGCGCCTGAGTCCGTTGTATATATCCGTCCATGCCACCGAAGAAAAGGTGCGCAAGCTACTGCTTGGCATCAACTTTGATGATCATCTGCTGGAGAAGATCAAATTTCTTACATCCTACGGAATTGAATTGCATGCGCAGATTGTATTGTGTCCCGAAATTAACGACGGGCCGGTTTTCCGTAAAACCGTAAACGATCTGAAAGAATTTTATCCAAAGGTGCGGTCGATTGCCGTAGTACCGCTGGGCTTAACCCGCTACCGCAACAACTTAATGGAAATGCGCATGCATTCGAAACAGGAGCTCGGCGAAGCGCTCGATACGATAAATATGTTTCGGGAAGAGCTAAGGGCGGAACTGGGCGATCCTTTTGTCTACCCGGCCGATGAGTTTTTTATCCGCGCGGGAAGAGCTTTGCCGCAGGCGGATTATTACGGCGCCTTTTATCAAATAGAAAACGGGGTGGGTGAATTCCGGGACATGATTGACGCCTTTGAAACAGAAAAAACGGAATTAGCCGGTAAACTAAATAAGACGGCGGACATCACCTGGGTGAGCGGAGAACTGGCCGCGCCGCTTCTGGATGAATATATTATTGAACCGTTACGCCGCATGGGGAATTTTAATATTAATCTGATCCCCGTAAAAAATGAATTTTACGGCCCGTCCATTCAGGTATCCGGTCTATTGACCGCGCAGGATATATTTGATCAGTTAAAGGAGCGTTCACTCGGCGATATGGTGTTTTTGCCTCCCCGCGTGCTGAATGAGGACGGCTTTTTCCTCGATGACTGGACGGTGGAAAAGCTGGAACAAAAGCTGGGCGTCATCTGTTATGTGTACACCGAGTCGTTTAGTGCATTGCCGCAGGTTATTGAATCATTGCTGCAGGGAAGGCATTCAAAACGTTCCGAAAACAAACGAATATTGATTGACGATTAACGATTTTAGAATAGAGATAAAGAATATGAGCAAACCATTAGTAGCGATTGTCGGCCGGCCAAATGTGGGCAAATCCACCCTGTTTAACCGATTGATCGGAAAACGTAAAGCCATTGTGGACGACGCCCCCGGCATTACCCGCGACCGTAATTACGATACGGTTAGCTGGGCCGGACAACAATTTGAATTAATCGACACGGGCGGCTATCTGCCCGAAGCAAAACATCAGATTGACCTGGCCATCCGGGAACAGGTGGAAATTGCCGTGGATGAGGCCGATGTTTTATTATTTGTGGTGGATTGCAAAACGGGTATTACCGATGTGGACGACTGGCTGGCCGGCTATTTGCGCAAATCAAAAAAAGATGTTATCCTTGCAATTAATAAAGTGGACGATCCGCGCGATGATATGGAAGTGGGGCAGTTTTATAAACTGGGCCTGGGCGCTCCCGTACCCGTTTCGGCTATGGGCGGAAGGCAAAGTGGTGATTTGCTGGACGTGGTGGTGGAACATATAAAAAAATACGAAATGCAGGATGAAGATTCCGACCAGATAAAGCTGGCCATTGTAGGCCGCGAAAATGTGGGCAAATCGTCGCTGGCCAATATGCTTTTGGAACAATCCCGTTCCATTGTTTCCAGTATTCCGGGCACCACCCGCGACCCGGTGGATATGGAATTAAAATATAAAAAACGGAAATATCTGCTGATTGATACGGCCGGTTTAAAACGTAAAAGCCGCATTAAAGAAAACGTATTGTTTTACAGTAATCTGCGTACCTTCCGCAGTATCGAACGGGCTGATGTGGTTCTGTTTATGGTCGATGCCGCCGAAGGGCTTAGCCGTCAGGATGTGGGGATTTTAAACGAAGCGGCCAGTCAGCGCAAGGGAATTGTTCTGGTGATAAATAAATGGGATCTGGTATCAAAAGACCATAAAACAATCGATACCTATAAAAAAATATATACCGAAAAACTGGGCGTCCTCCGTTATATTCCGCAAATTTATATTTCGGTGCTTAACAAGCAGCGTCTTTATAAAATGCTGGATTTGGCTACGGATGTGTATGAAGAACGCAAAAAACGAATTCAGACATCCGATTTAAACGATTTCTTTTTACCGCTGATTCAGGAAAAAACGCCGCCTGCGGAAAAAGGGAAAGAGATAAAAATAAATTATATAACACAGGTACAGGCCGAGCCGCCCGTATTTTCTTTTTATTCCAACTATCCGGATTTAATTGTGGAAAGTTACCGCCGTTTTCTGGAAAACCGTTTGCGTAAGCAGTACGGATTTAAGGGCGTCCCCGTGCTGCTTTCTTTTCGTAAAAAATAGATTCAGTAAAAGGGCCTTCTTTTTTGAAAGAAAAGATTATTAAATCGCGAAGAACACAAAGGTTGTAAAAAGGGAACTGATTGAAACCTTTGTGTTTTCCAAAACTTTTGGATTACAAGAGTCGATAAAACATTTAATTAAACAAAGCGGACTATTAAACGAAATGATGAAAATAAAACCTGCTTTTCCGCTCCTCTGGTTTGTTTTTATAATCACCCGTGCTTTTTCGGCGAACAGCCTGGAATCGGTGCAACAATATCTGCAGGACCGGATGCATCCCGAAGAAATACAAATAATTGAACACTGCGGATTCCGGGCGCAACTGGAACTGCAACAGTCTTTTAATCAGCTTGAACCGCAAATGCAGGCCTTCGCCAAAACGCTTCTTTCGGAACCGGTACGTTCTTTTTCAATTACGAGCCCTTCCGGCCATTTTATCCTTCATTATGATACCAGCGGTTTTCATGCGGTTGATCCGACAGATTTATCCGGCAACGGGGTTCCCGATTATATTGATTCGGCCGCCGTTATTTTTGATCATGTCTGGGAAACGGAAATAGAGCAACTGAGGTTCAAAGCGCCGCCCGACGCCAACGGCAATCCGGTTTCGGACTATCCCATCTATTTTACCAACTTCGGCTATTACGGGATGACCTGGTTTGGAACAAGTCTTCCGCAAAACAGATATACTTCCTATATCGAGATTCACCGTAATTTTGCCGGCGGCGGCTTTTATACCCACGGCCTCCAAGCCTTAAAAGTAACGGCAGCCCACGAGTTTAACCATGCCATTCAATTGGGATACCGGTTCGAGACAAATAGCGATATCTTTTTTATGGAAATGACCTCCACCTGGCTGGAAGATTATGTGTATGAAGATGTAAACGATTACTTGCAGTACCTGCCCTCGTTTTTCAGTACGATGACCGACCGCAAGTTTAATGCGACAAGCGGAGAATACGCCAATTCGCTCTATCTGCATATGATTGAAAAAAATTACGGTCCCCAAGCGGTGGTAAAAATATGGGAGAATATTATATCCGATCCGCCGATAAAGTCTTTGGATTTATATTTAAAACAGAAGGGGGCGTCGTTTGCCCAAAGCCAGAACAACTATGCCGTCTGGCTCTATTTTACCGGAAACAGAGCGCAGGGCGGTGATTTTTTTCCGGAGGCGGCGGATTACCCGCAGCTGCACCCCTCTTCCGGAACGGATAATGCGGAACGATCGCTGCCGAATATGAGTATGCGTTTTGTTTATCTTCAGGCGGATTCGGGACTCATATACAAAGGTCGGATAAATGGCGCCCAATCCGGCGGGCGGTTTAACTTTTTGGGCAGCGGACGTTTACAAAAAGAATCGCAGGCGTTTGGGCGCTGGCAAACCTTTCGGCAGTTCGATCAAAATCCGTTATTACTGGTGATGACCAATTCGGAAACGGAAACAAATATCACTAGTATTTCTTTAGCTTTAAAAATAGCTCCAACGGCGCTGGCGACAAATCCGGTTATTGTGGAACAGAATGAAGGCACGGCTGTATTTTATAATGTTCCGTCAAAATCGGAGATTACTATTTTTACCGTTAACGGTCGCCCCGTGCGTACCATCCGTTTTCAGCAGGAGACGCCGGGTTCCGTCGAATGGAATTTAGAGGATCGTTACGGGCATCGCGTTTCAAGCGGCATTTATTTGTATTATATAAACAGCCCGGAGCCGGTGTTGGGGAAATTTGCCATTGTTCGTTAAACGCGCGTTTATCCGGTTTTTGCCGTTGATTCTTGTTTTCTCCCTTCTTTATCCGCTTTCGTCCCAGGCGGATGATGCGCAGGATTGGATTAAACGGAGTATTGATTTAACCATAAACACTCATTTTGCCGCAGCCGAGTCCCTGCTTACCGCCAGAATTGCCGCCGGAGATTCCAGTGCAAGAGTCTATTTTTACCTCGCTTCCGTACTCAATTCCAAAATGACCCATTTCGAAAATCAGGCGGACGAAGCGCTGTTTTTATATGCGCTAAACCGAGTGATTTCTACAACAGCTCCGGAACAATTGGGGAACGGGAAAGAAGCGCGCGCGCGCGCATTCTTTTTCCGGGGCAGCGCGTTTGGTTACAAAGCCTTTTATGAAGGCCAAAACGGAAACTGGCTGGATGCGGTAAAAGATGGTTTGAAGTCGGTGGACAATTTAAAGCAGGCGGTCGAACTCGACTCTACTTTGTACGATGCATATCTCGGCATAGGTGTGTATCAGTACTGGCGCAGTACCAAACTAAAATATCTGCTCTGGATGCCGTTTATCGAGGATACCCGTTTACAGGGGATTGAGAATATTCGTAAGGCCGCTGCAAAAAGTGAGCACAGCCGCTATATGGCCATGCATCAGTTGATTTATATTCTGCTGAATTATGGCAATAAAGACGAAGCGTTGGGATATGCGCGGGAAGTTATCCGGACCTATCCCAAGAGTACCTTTATGTGGTGGGCCTATGCCCATACCTGGTATATGCGTCACGAATATCCCAAAGCGATTGCAGCATACCGGCATTTGCTAACGATGTTAAAAACGCTGCCGGAACAAAACCCTTCGCATGTGGTGTCTTGTTACGCCCGGCTGGCCGAAATATATGATAAAATGGGAAGAATCACAGACGCTCACCGCGAAGCAATGCAGGCGGTGCAGGCGGCAAAAGGACTTAAGTTAAGCACTCAGGGGCAAAAAAGCATAAAAAAAGCAGAAGTGATTTTGGCTAAATGATCTGCCTGAGAATCAATCTATCTTGATTTGAAATAAGAATTAGTCTAAATTAAACGATTCAGTTTTAATCGGATCTTGAATACGAAGAATTAGTTGGTCGGGGATTATGGGTAAAATAATTGCAATTGCAAACCAAAAAGGCGGGGTTGGTAAAACCACCACGGCTATAAATTTATCAAGCTGTATCGCGGTTGCCGAAAAGAGTGTGCTGCTGGTGGATATCGATCCGCAGGCTAATGCTACAAGCGGCCTGGGCATCAATCCCGAAGATCAGCGGGAATCCAGTTACGAAGTACTGTTAAGCGATGCGGAAATTGACGAAGCGGTAATAAAAACCAGCGTTCCTTTTCTGGATATTTTACCTTCGCATATCCGTCTTGTCGGCGCCGAGGTGGAGCTTGTGGATATGCTGGAGCGGGAGCACCGTTTGCGCCGCCAGCTTTTAAAGGTAAAAGCAAAATACGATTATATTATTATCGATTGTCCGCCGTCGCTTGGTCTGCTTACCCTAAATGCGCTCAGCGCTTCCGACTCTGTTCTGATTCCCATTAAGTGCGAATACTATGCGCTGGAAGGACTTTCTCAGTTACTGAATACCATCCATCTGGTTCAGAAAAATTTAAATAGTGATTTGAGCGTAGAAGGTGTTTTACTGACCATGTACGATAATCGTTTGAATTTATGCAACCAGGTGGCCAGCGAAGTGCGCAGCTATTTCAATGAAAAAGTATATAATACGGTTATCAACCGGAATGTCCGTCTGGGGGAGGCGCCGAGTTTTGGCAAGCCGATTATTATGTACGATGCGGTTTGTATCGGCAGTCAAAATTACATTAACCTTGCTGAGGAAGTAATCGGTGAAAAAAACAAGTAGGCTGGGCCGCGGGCTAAATGCCCTTATTCCGGAACATCAGGATGCGTCTTCCGCAGGCGATAGCCAAATTTCTCAAATCAGTGTTGGGTTGATAAAAGCGAATCCATTTCAGCCCCGGCTCGAATTTGACAGCCAGGCGTTGGAAGAACTGAAAATCTCTATCCAAGAAAAGGGGATTATTCAGCCGCTGACCGTACGCAAGAAGAATGAACATTACGAGCTAATTGCCGGTGAACGGCGGCTGCGCGCCGTTATGCAGCTGGGTATCGAAAAGGTTCCCGCCTATGTAATTAAGGTCGATTCCAAAGAAGAGATGTTGGAGTTGGCTATCATCGAGAATGTGCAGCGCGAAAAACTAAATCCCATCGAACAGGCCACCGCCTATCAGCGTCTCATTGACGAATGCAGCCTTACACAAGAAGATGTCGCCAAAAAGATCGGCAAAGAACGTACAACGATTACCAATATTTTAAGGTTGTTAAAACTTCCCGAAAAAATTCAGGAAAGCGTTAAAAAAGAAGAAATTTCAATGGGGCATGCCCGGGCTCTGCTTTCTATTGACGATGCCGATGTTCAGCATGAAGTCTGGAAAAAAACCATTAAAGAGTCTTTGTCGGTGCGCAAGGCAGAACAACTGGCGAAGCAGCAAAACAACCATCCTAAAAAAGAAAAACACGCAAAGCCAAAGCGCTCTGTCTTTTTACAGAAGGTAGAACAGGAACTGCGTGAAATACTGGGTACGAAAGTAGTGGTGCATTCCCGCAAAGAGGGCGGCAGCATTGAAGTGGAATTCTATTCTCCCGAAGATTTAAACCGCCTAATCGAAATTTTTGATAAACTGAAGGATTAAACCGTACAGAATGGCACGTAAAAAACGTAGGTCAAAATATCTTTCGTTTGTTATCGTATCGGAAAATCAGCAGGAGCCCAAGAATTTTCGTATTCGCACCGGCCTGATTAAAGCCTTTACAATATTAGCGCTGACCCTGCTGGTCTTAATTGTGATCGGATTCTCCACCTATTGGAAAGTCGCCTCTCTGGCGCTGGATAATAATCGTCTGCAGGAAGAAAACTACAAACTGGTGCAAAGCCTTAAAAAGATGGATGCCATAAAGGAACAGCTCTTTCGGGTAAAAGACTTTGAAAAACAGCTAAAGAGCTCGCTTAGCGGGTATATTACAATCGAAAAAGAAACCGTTTCGGATTCGTCGGTCAATGACAACTTTGATTTTGCCAATCTCAATAATACGCAAAAGCGTACCTTCTTCCGTAATATCCCGTCGCTTCGTCCCGCCGAAGGGTTTATGGCCCGCGGTTACGATACGAGCCTGCTTTTGGCGGAGCCGCACTTCGGGCTTGACATTGCCGCTCCGGTCGGAACGCCTGTAAAAGCGCCGGCAGACGGCGTTGTGTTCTTTTCGGGCTGGACGGTTGAGGGCGGGAATGTGTTGATTTTGCAACACGGGTACGGTTTTATGACGCTATACAAGCATAACGAACGAAATCTGGTAAAACGTATGGAAAAGGTAACGCAAGGGCAGATAATCGCCCTAACGGGCAATACGGGTAAAATTTCTTCCGGCCCCCATCTTCACTACGAGGTTTGGCGGAATGGTAAACCGGTTGACCCTGTAGATTATATGAATAAAGAAAAAAACAATAACGGCTAAGGGGTAAATTGTGGGATTAAAAAGCGGAGCATCCGATATATCGGCGGCAGAACTTAATATCTTTGGAAAAGGCACCGTAATCGAAGGCGATATCACGGCGCAAAGCAGCATCCGGATTGACGGTAAGCTAAAAGGAAAACTAATTTGCCGACAAACCCTTACTGTTGGGCCCGGTGGCGTAATCGAAGGTGAACTGGAAGCGGAAAACGCCATTGTGGGCGGTTCGGTAAAGGGCAAGCTGCATGTAAAACAAAAATTAGTGCTCGAGGCCGGCTCTTCGATGACCGGGGAAATCCGGGCGTCAAAACTAATCGTTGACGAAGGGGCGGTGTTCGACGGCATGTCATCGATGGCTTTAAAAACAGAATCGGTTACAGGTGAAAAAACAAAAGCTTAATCTGGGAAGCGAAACCACTTCTGCTTTTCAGAAAGCCGCTCCCTATCTGAATATTGTCTATTCGTTTTTTGGCGGTATTATTCTGTTCGGATACGGAGGGTATGTTTTGGACGGGTATTTAGATAGGCGTCCGCTCTTTTTGATAATTGGTGTTTTTACAGGGTTTATACTCGGTTTTTATCGTTTAATTAAAGTTGTAAAAGATTTGGATCGATAGTCGGAATGGTCAAAAAGTTTTTTGTTGGCACGGCTGTTATTTTATTGTTTTACATACTTGCTGCATGGGCTGTTTCTATTGTGGCAGGTTTTGTTAACGAACAAAATTCAGCGCTTTTTATTTCGGGAATAATTGCCACTGTAAATATCGTTGTGGCTTTTCTTATAATATATTTTTCTAAAGATAAAAAACAGTCAGAATTTGCCAAAATCTTCTTAGGAGGAATGGTCGTTCGATTGCTGGCCATGCTGGCCACTATCTTTATGGTTTTTAAATATTCGGATGCGGATCATTTTGTTTTTATTGGCTCGCTCTTTATATTATATTTTCTTTATCAAATATGGGAAGTTCTGACGCTGAATAGTAAAAATAAGTAAGGAATTTTTGATTTTATGACAATGGTCAGCACAACAGAAGCTGTGGCGGATTCTGCAGCGGAGCATAGTGAGAGTCTGGGTGGCTGGATTACCCACCATCTGCAAAATGGGCCGGAATGGCACCCGTTTCCGGGTGTACATATCCATCTTCCGCATATACCACCGTTTGATATTTTGGGAATGCATATAGATTTATCGATTACGAATCATGTGGTAATGTTGTGGTTTGCCGCTCTGTTTCTTCTTATCATGTTTCTGCTCTCTTTAAAACCCGCAAAAAAGGTACAAACCGGATTTGGCGCTCTGCTGGAAATGCTGGTTATTTTTATCCGTGACGAAGTGGCCATTGCCAATATGGGCGAAAAAGAGGGTCGGCGTTTTACGCCTTTTCTGGTCACCGCTTTTTTCTTTGTTCTCGTCAGTAACCTGATGGGACTGATTCCCATGTTTTCCACTTCTACGGCTAATATCAATGTTACGGCGGGGTTGGCTTTAACCACTTTTGGCGCCACGCAGTATTTTGGCGTAAAAGAGCAGGGTTTGATCGGCTATTATAAAAACCTGGTGCCGCATGGCGTACCGGTTTTATTGTGGCCACTGATGTTTGTAATCGAAATTATGGGGCTTATTGCCAAGCATGTCGCCTTAACCATTCGTTTGTTTGCCAATATGAATGCCGGGCATATCGTTTTGTTTGCTTTTTTAGGGCTGACAATTTTATTTAAAAGTTATATGGTTTCCCCTGTTTCTGTGGGGTTTGGTGTATTCGTGTATTTTCTGGAATTGTTGGTGGCCCTGATTCAGGCCTATATTTTTACCGTTTTATCGTCATTGTTTATCGGGATGAGCGTGAATCCCGAGCATTAAGGATGTAAATAATAAATAAATCGTTTAACAAAAGAAATAATTTAAGGAGGTCCAGAAATGGGTGAATTGGCATTAGGTTTAGCATACTTGGCAGCCGGACTCGGAGCGGGTATTGTAACGGTTGGCGCTGGAATAGGTATTGGTAAAATTGCAGCTTCTGCAATGGACGGAACGGCGCGTCAGCCGGAAGCGGGCGGAGCGATTCGTATTACGATGATTATCGCTGCGGCGATGATCGAAGGCGTTGCTTTGTTTGGCGCTGTAATTTGTTTCCTTTTGGCAAGTATTAAATAACAGGATAAAACTATGCTTGATATAGATCCCGGAATGATACTCTGGACATGGATCACCTTTGGTATCGTGCTGGCTCTTTTGTCCAAATTAGCGCTTAAGCCCATATTGGCAGCGATTGAAAACCGCGAGAGTTCCATCCGCAGTGATATCGAAAAAGCGCAGCAACAGCGGGATGAAGCCGAGGCGTTGATTGCCCAGCATAAAGAAAAAATGGCAGCCGCCGAGGCCGAAGCGCAGGCTTTGCTGAAAGAAAGCCGCAAGCTGGCGGATAAAGCCCGTGACGAGCTGCTGGAAAAAACACGTTCCGAATCGGCCAAGCTGCTGGAAAAGGCCAAAGAAGAAATTGAACAGCAAAAAGAAAGCGCGCTTGCTTCGTTGCGTACAGAGGTTGCCGATCTCGCCGTGGGAGCGGCCGAGAAGATAATTTTGCAGAATCTGGACAAAGAGAAGCAAAAGGCGGTCGTTGATGAATATATCAAGGCCATGCCCGATACGCTTAAGAATTAAAAAGGATAAATCAGTTGAGCCGAGTAGCAAAACGATACGCAAAAGCGCTTTTCGCGCTGGCAAAAGAAGAATCCCTTTTAAATGAAGTCGGGAAGGATCTCGCCCTGATCTCCGCGTTTAACCAACAGAGCGCTGATTTTAGTACGTTTTTATCAAATCCGATTATTAATGAAAAGGATAAGATTAAAGTGTTGCGAGAAATGTTTCGGGGTAAAGTGCAGGCGCTGACGCTGAATTTTTTGAGCCTGCTTTCCGAAAAAAGACGTATTCCTTTTTTGCCACAAGCTGCCGAAGAATTCCGCCTGATGATGCTGGATTATGCCGGCGAGGTAGAGGGAGAATTGATTAGCGCTCAAAAGTTAAGTCCTGAGCAAATCGATAAGATTAAAGCAAAGGTAGAGCGTATTACCGGAAAAACGGTATTCCTTGCGGAAAAAGTAGATAAAACGGTTCTCGGCGGGTTTATTGTGAAAGTGGAAGACTGGGTTTTGGATAACAGTATCCGGTATCAGCTGGCGAAGCTTCGTGAACAGCTGGCCGCCCGCTAACAACAAATAAAGAGGTAATATCGATGGGTAATGCAGTAAGACCAGATGAAGTCTCTGCAATTCTGAAGAAACAGTTAAAAGATTTCGAAAAAGAAACAGACGTCTATGAAGTTGGCACTGTCTTGTATGTGGGGGACGGAATTGCCCGCGTACATGGCCTGGAAAAGGTGATGGCCGGTGAGCTGGTTGAATTTCCGAGTGAAGTAATGGGTATGGTGCTTAACTTAGAAGAAGACAACGTGGGTGTTGTTTTATTTGGCGATGATACGCTGATTAAAGAAGGCGACACCGTTAAACGTACACAAAAGGTTGTACAAGTTCCCACCGGCGACGCCATGGTTGGCCGCGTGGTCGATCCACTGGGGCGTCCTATTGACGGGAAAGGCGCCATTGATACCGACCAGTTTATTTTACTGGAACGTAAAGCAACGGGTGTCGTTACACGGCATCCCGTGGATCAGCCCCTGGCTACCGGTATTAAGCCGATTGATTCCATGATTCCTATCGGAAGAGGACAGCGTGAATTGATTATTGGCGACCGGCAAACGGGTAAAACGGCCGTGGCAATCGACACTATTATTAATCAAAAAGGCAAAGATGTAATTTGCATCTATGTGGCCATTGGTCAAAAGGCCTCAACCGTAGCCAAAGTGGTTAAAACGCTGGAAGAATACGGCGCCATGGAACACACGGTTGTTGTAGCCGCAAATGCCAGTGACCCAGCGCCAATGCAGTTTATCGCCCCGTATGCCGGAGCGGCAATCGGCGAATTCTTTCGCGATAACGGACGGCACGCATTGGTTGTTTATGATGATTTAACCAAACACGCCTGGGCCTATCGTCAGGTATCACTGCTTCTGCGCAGGCCTCCGGGGCGCGAAGCCTATCCGGGCGATGTGTTTTACCTGCATTCACGCCTTTTGGAACGTGCCGCGAAACTCAATGAAAAATTAGGCGGCGGGTCTTTAACCGCGCTGCCCATAATTGAAACGCAGGCGGGTGATGTTTCCGCCTATATTCCGACCAATGTAATTTCCATTACGGACGGACAGATTTTCCTGGAATCGAATTTATTTTATTCCGGTGTGCGTCCGGCGATTAATGTGGGTATTTCGGTTTCCCGCGTGGGGGGGAGTGCGCAGATTAAAGCGATGAAACAGGTTGCCGGACGTCTGCGTCTGGATTTGGCCCAGTATCGTGAAATGGAAGCCTTTGCCAAATTCGGTTCCGATTTGGACGAAGCTACACAAAAACAGTTACGTCGCGGCGAACGCCTCGTGGAAATTTTAAAACAGGGGCAATATGTGCCCATGCCGTTTGAAAAACAGATTGTAATCATTTATGCCGGTACAAACGGCTATTTGGACGCCCTTCCGGTTAACTCTTTGGGACAGTTTGAACAAGAGTTTATCGAACATATTGAGTTAAAATATTCCGATATTTTAACAGAAATTGCCGACAAAAAAGTTTTTTCGGATGAATTGAAAGAGAAGTTAAATACGGTGATCGAAAGCTTCCTGTCCGGTTTCAAGGTTGAGGAATAAGCATGGCTACTTTACGGGAAATACGGGATCGCATTTCTTCGGTAACCAGTACGCAGCAAATTACCAAAGCAATGAAAATGGTTGCAGCGGCCAAGTTGCGCCGGGCGCAGGAGAATATTTTAGCATTCCTGCCATATTCATATGAACTACGGGGAATGATTGGGCATCTTGTAGCGCTATCGGGTGATTTAACCGAAATTCCTCTGCTGGAAAAACGTCCGGTTGAAAAAGTGTTGATCGTGGTTGTTACTTCCGATCGGGGGTTGTGCGGCGCTTTTAACGGAAATATTATCCGTCATGCCGTACAACGTATTGCCGAGTATTCCAATCGTGAAGTTGCTGTGTTTGCAGTAGGTCGTAAAGCGTATGAATTTTTCAGCAAAAGGGATTACACCGTACACGATCATGTGATCAATATATTCAACCATTTGCATTTCGAAAGCGCCGCGGATATTTCCGGGCGGCTGGTAGCGCTATATCTTGCCGAAGAATTTGATCGAATTGAAATCATCTATAATGAATTTAAATCGGCCATTCAGCAGACGCTGCGTGCAGAACAATTTTTGCCCTTTGTGCCCGATGAAGAAATGGAAAAAGCCGGCGAAGAAATAGATTTTATTTATGAGCCGGGTAAAGAAGAAATTCTGAATCAGCTCATTCCGAAACATCTGAATGTTCAGATTTGGCGGACACTGCTGGAAAGTAACGCAGCCGAACAGGGTGCGCGGATGACGGCTATGGAAAGCGCGACCGAAAATGCGCAGGAATTGATCGAACGACTGACCATCTTTTACAATCGTTCCCGTCAGGCGGCCATTACAACCGAAATTTCGGAAATTGTCAGCGGCTCTGAAGCTTTGAAAGAAAATTAGCATTAGATAAAACATAGGAAATGCTTTATGAATAAAGGTAAAATTAAACAGATTATCGGCCCTGTACTCGATGTTGAGTTTGAAGAAGGAAAACTACCGGCGATATACAATGCCATCTCTGTAACCCGTAAAGACGGTTCCACTCTGATTTCCGAAGTGCATCAGCATCTCGGGGAAAATATGGTGCGCTCGGTTGCGATGGATTCGACCGACGGACTGACCAGAGGGATGGATGCCGTTGATACAGGCGCGCCGATTTCTGTGCCGGTTGGCCCCGAAACGCTGGGGCGGCTAATTAATGTTATTGGCGAACCGATTGACGAAATGGGGCCCATCGAAACCAAAATTAAATATCCCATTCACCGTCCGGCGCCAAAACTGGTGGATTTGACCACCTCCGACGAGGTTTTGGAAACCGGAATTAAAGTGATCGATTTGCTCGAACCGTATTCCAAAGGCGGTAAAACAGGATTGTTTGGCGGCGCCGGCGTAGGTAAAACCGTTTTGATTATGGAACTCATCCGTAATATTGCCACCGAGCATGGCGGCTATTCTGTTTTTGCCGGAGTGGGTGAACGAACCCGTGAAGGAAACGATTTATGGCTCGAAATGAAAGAATCGGGCGTTATCGATAAAACCGCTCTCATTTTCGGTCAGATGAACGAGCCTCCCGGCGCCCGTCAGCGCGTGGGTTTAACGGGATTGACGACAGCCGAATATTTTCGTGACGAAGAAGGAAAAGACGTTCTGCTGTTTATTGATAATATCTTCCGTTTTACCCAGGCCGGCTCCGAAGTTTCGGCCTTATTGGGAAGAATGCCTTCGGCGGTGGGATATCAGCCGACGCTTGCTACGGAAATGGGCGCCCTGCAGGAACGCATTACGTCCACACAGAAGGGTTCCATTACATCCGTACAAGCCATTTATGTGCCGGCGGACGATTTAACGGATCCGGCTCCGGCCACAACCTTCTCGCATCTCGATGCAACGACGGTGTTATCGCGCCAGATTGTGGAACTGGGTATCTATCCCGCCGTGGATCCGCTTGATTCAACTTCTCGTATTTTAGACCCGCGGGTTGTGGGGAAAGAACATTATGAAACGGCCCAGGCTGTTCAGCGTGTTTTGCAGAAGTACAAAGACTTGCAGGATATTATTGCTATTCTGGGTATGGACGAACTGAGCGACGAAGATAAGCAGGTGGTCGCCCGTGCCCGTAAAATCCAGAAATTCTTATCGCAGCCCTTCTTTGTTGCCGAGCAGTTTACCGGTACGCCCGGTAAATATGTTCCGATGGAAGACACGGTACGGGGATTTAAAGAAATTCTGGAAGGTCAGCATGACCATATTCCGGAGCAGGCATTTTATATGGCCGGCGGAATTGAAGAGGTGGTTGAAAACGCCAAAAAATACCAATAAAAATCATCCCTCTCCGGGAGAACAGAAAAAAATAAAGATGGCAGGTTCCTGTCATCTTTTTATTTAAGTTTATCTCTTAATAGTCGAGCATAATAAGGAAAGTTAAATGGCATCCGAACTCATTTTGGAAATTGTTACACCTTTTGGGGAAATTTTTAACGAACCAATTGTCCGTTGTACATTACCAGGGGCCGAAGGTCAGTTTCAGGTATTAAAAGGTCATGCGGCTCTGATGTCTACCATTGAAATAGGTTCAGTAAAAATTGAATTTGCGGATGCAAAGCCGGCTTACGCTGCGGTAAGTAGCGGGTTCTGTGAAATAAAAGACAACCGGGTAAAAATTATTGTCGAATCGGCAGAGTTTTCCGGTAATATTGATGTGGAACGTGCGGAATCATCTAAAAAACGAGCTGAAGAGAGACTTTCCTTGAAGAGCGCTGATTTTGATACTGACAGAGCAAAAGCTTCCCTAATGCGTGCCCTCAACAGGTTAAAGGTCTCTAATTTTAAGTAATTACAACTCGTTCTTGTTTTTAAACTGACCCGGTTTTGTTGACATTTTTCAATTTTTAATTGATCTTGACTCAGATAGAAATATTGTTAAATTAAGTCAAACAAATAGCTTAGGGTTAATAAACTTAGGTTGCAAATATGAAATCAAGAACCCTTCTCAGAAGTACTCTTTTCATCGTATTAATCTTATTCTCAAATTCTTTCGCAACCGGTGTTACCGATCAGAAACTGTTCGATTCGGCGCTTAAGTCGTATGTGAATGATTTGGTGATCCGTCATGGTAAAAGTACCATGGACAGGGAGCGTTTTTTAGTTCAGCAGCTACGGATGATAAATGATGAAATGAAATCACGCATTACCGGTATTTCGGATATTCGCGACAACTATTTTAAGCGGCTCGACAAGCTTTTATCCGAAGTTCAGGCGCTTAAACAACGCTTATCCGGAGCAGGCACAGGCCGGTTAGCTGTTTTTGCCTCTGATGTGGAACAGAAAATTCAGGACATCATCGACAGCGGTAAGCTGAATTATAAAAAGCAAAAAGCCATCGAAGATGCCGTGCAACTATTGCATGTTGCGGAAGAAATGGTACAGCTCGACCCCAATGCCCACCTGGAATCCAATCCCGGGTTTTCTGATAACCTAAGTAAAACACAAAGTAAATTGCAAAATACATTCGGCGGCGTAAAGAAAATTAGACCCGCAGTTAAAGAAACACCGGTCACCCAGGCGACGGTTTACAATATTTATAAAGAGTGGAAAAAGACGGAGTTAATTAAATATCAGGTACGCTGGACCGATGTGCAAATCCTTAAACGGCGTCTGTTTAAAAACGGTACATCCGCCCAGCAGGAGCAGATGTTTAAGCGTGAATTACGCCAGGCTTCCGAAGCATTTAATTATGGAATGTACCGTTTAGCCGAACGGTCTTTCTCCGAAATCCTGCGTAGTTATAAACAGCTTGGGAACATGGATGACGTGCTTTTTTTTAAAGGTCAGTCCAATTATCTGCTGGGGCGTTACCATCAGGCGGAAGAAGATTTTAATAACTTTACCATCGATTATCCATCCTCTCAATATCTTTCCGAAGCATATTTGAATCTGATGCATATCAGTTTTCATTTTAACCGTTATGCGGATGTACTGGCCAGTTATGACGCAATGCGTTCTATGTTGCCTGCCGGCGATCCCAAAATATATCAGATGACGTTTATGGCGTCTGTTGCCGCTTTAAAAGACAATCAGTTTGAAAAATGTATTGAACTTTCGTTCGAAATTCCGTCTTCTTCGACCCTGTACAGAGAAGCGCGCTATATTTTGGCAGAAGCGTATGCGGGTATCGGTAATTATGAAGAGTCGAAAAAGGTGTTTACTACATTGATTAACGATCGCAAAATGGAACCGGAATTTCGTTTTACAATTTTACTTAAACTGGGCTACCTGAGTTATGAAGAAATGGATTATTACGGCGCCTTAAAATATTTTGATCAGATTGCAGGAGCCTTTAGCGAATATGACCGTGTTTTAATTGGGTACGGCTGGACCTTGTACAAGATGGAACTGGCCAAAACCAAGGTATCGGAAAGAAACTTCAGTGAAACCCAAAAATACCTCGAAGCGCTGCTGGATAATTTTTACGGTTCCGATTATCTGCTGGAAGCGCGAACGCTGTTGGCTTATACAGAACAGTTACAGGAAAATGTAGACGCCGCTCTGGAAGATTTTGAATATGTTTTTGCCGCTCGTGACGTAAAACTGTTTTCAGATAGCCTGAATTCGGAATATGATCAGTTGAGAAGCGCGATGAAAAGTGCGAAAAGTCTGCAGAACAAAGCTTTGCAGAAAAATAACCCCGCTGCATTTGGCAAGGCGTATTCCATTGTAAAACGGTTACGCAGGCCGCTAACCCGTTTGGGGTATATGGATATGAGCGCTAGCGGAGTTGCCGTAAAAAGCGAAGTGTCCCGTTTAAACAAGCAGCTTGCCGAACTTGCCTCTCTTAAGAAAAAAGCGGAAGCGCGCGGTAAAAAAGCGCTGGTTAGACGTATTGAAGATATGCAACTTAAAATATATCGTGCTGTTAATTCGGTTTCGGTAACACGGCAATCATCCATTGGTATGAATTATTTCGATGCCCATCCTCTGGCGCGAAAAGAGAGTGTTGTCGAAAATAATAATAAAAAAATAACGGAGTTACGGGCGGATACGCAAAAACAACGCCAGGATATTACAAGCCGGCTGACTGCGCTGGATTTTGAAATTCAAAATGCTCGCGCCCAAAAAGATTACCGTAAAATGGTTCGTCTGGAGTTAAGCAGGGAGCGCCTGGCGGATTTTGCAAAGAAACTGGATTTTCTTGATACACGCGTATATGCTTCAAATCCTATTAATACGGGTATTAATTTAGAATACTGGAGTAATTACAGCGCTTTTGGAATGACCAATGTCCGTTTTTCCGTCCGTTTGAAAAAGGCGGGGCAAATCGCCAGCTTCCAGAAACAAATCGAACAAATAAACGATTTTCTCGAAATTCGTAAACGGAATATAGAACATAAAATTGAGCAGATAGATGATGAGATAACTTTGATGACGCGCCGCGTTCGCCGGCAAGAACGTATACGCGAACGGGAAGAATTAAAACGTCAGTTCGAAGAAAGTTATTTTGATACACACGATACCGAATTGAATTATGATCAGGGTACCACGCAGCCGCCTAAACTGCGTGATGAAGAAAATTAGAAAATCGTAAACCAAGTTTTAAAAGCGGATGACTGCTATGATATTTCAATCAAAAAATATAAAACAGAATGCGAAATTTATCCTGCTAGCATTTTTATTTGTTATGTTCACGCAGTCTGGCATTTTTGCTCAGGCAGCTAAAACGAACGGCGGTACGGATACCCTGTTTAATAAAATTTCGATTGAAGATTTATTGAAGATTAAACAACATTACAAAGAAAAAGTTAACGATCTGCGTAAGGAAGAGGAATCTTATCGTCTTAAGGGGATGGACTGGAGCGCTAATTTTCTTAAAGAAAAAGGTGTAAATATTGCCGATCGGGATAAGATATATATCCGTCTTGCCGAATACTATATAGAAGACGCCGAAAAAAAATATGATGCCGAAGTGGATGAGTATGACATAAAATATGATGAATATGATAAACAACTGGCTCTCTTTGATAAAAAGCAAATTGAACAGGAACCCGTGGAACCGCAGTTTCCGAAATTTGATTATTCAAAAGCCATCGATATTTATGATAAGTTACTAAATGAATATCCTTCCAGTGATTACGCGGACGATGCGTTGTATGGAAAGGCATGGCTTTCGGAAAAGATGAATCTGGGCGCCAAAAGCCGGCAGCTTTACCGTGAAGTAATAGATAAATATCCGGACAGCCCTTTTGCCCCGGAATCGTATATGCGGCTTGCGGAATACTATTTTGCGCCCCGTCTTGATAAAACGGACGAAGAGCAAACCGTTTTGGAAACCAGAAAAGCCATTCAGTTATATAAAAACGTATTAAAATACAAGGGTTCAAAAAAGTACGATGAAGCGCTGTATAAGCTGGGCTGGAGTTATTATAAGTTAGCGGCGCGTGAGCCAAAATACTATAACGATGCCATTACCTATTTTATTCTTACGGCAGATGATATTGAACGTTCTCAGAAGCTGGATCCGGCCAAAAAAATATCCAACCCGGATGTACGTAACGAAGCGATTGAATACATTGGCATCAGTTTTACCGATGACGCCTATACCAAGCAGGGTGTGGATAAAGCGCGGCATCTGTTGGAGCGTATAAACGATCGTCCCTACGGACCGGAAATAATGGAATCCATCGGCTCTACTTATAAAAAAATAGATGAACCCGAAAAAGCCATTTATGCTTACGAAACTTTGTTGGATATGTATCCGCAATTCGAACGTGCTCCGGAAATACAACATAATATTGCCATGTCGCTTTATAGCGCCGGCAAAGACGCCGAGGCCTATGTGGCCCGTCAAACATTATATGAGAGTTACCGACCGTCCACCCTGTGGTATTCCGAGCTTGAAAATTCAGACAATCCCGATAAAGTGAAATACTTAAAGTCGGCTTATAAATTAAGCGAAGCGGCTTTGCGAACCAATCTGCTTTTGGATTTGGAAGCGGCTGAAGAGATGGATTCCCAAAAGCAGGACGGAACCGTTTATTATTCCAAGGTTGCGGATGAGTGTAAACTGTACCTTGACATTTTTCCGGCAGATTCTAATGCGTACGATGTGAACTGGTCCTATGCATTGCTGTTAGACAGTCGCTTGGGTCGGTTTGAACAGGCCTTTGAAGAATATATAAAAGTTAGTAATGATTATCTGGAAGACAGCCATCAGGAAAATGCGGCAATTAATGCGGTTGGCGTTGCCGATACACTGGTAAAAATGAAATATGGAACCAATGACAGCATTTCAATAAATATTGCTGATGTCGCCAAGCTAAGTCCGGAAGAATTAACGCCCGAAGAAACGCGTTTAATAGAAGCGTATGATAACTACATTCGGCTTTTTCCGGCAGGTGAATACACGCCAAATTTTTTAGCTTCTGCCGGCGGCATCTATTACAATCATAAAAAATTCGCCGAATCAAAAGTGTACTTTCAAACTTTGGTACGGCGTTTTCCGGGCGCCGAGCAGAAAAGTTTAGCGATGCGTTCTATTATGGATTCGTATTTTGCGCTGGGTAAGTTTAAAGATAGTGAAATGGTCGCTAAGCGCATAATGAGCGAAAGCGCCATACCGGAAGAACAAAAGAAATTTGCCCGGACACGTATGGGGCAGGCTATTTTTAAGAACGCCGAATATTTAGAAGAGCAGGGCGATTATTTTACAGCCGCTACAGAATATTTCCGGGTTTTTACAGAAGCCCCCGGCGAAACGAAGATGGTTGAGCGGGCGCTCTTAAACAGTGGGCTTAATTTCCAAAAATCAAAAGACTGGGTTCGTGCGGTTAGCGTTTACGATACTCTGGTAACCCGTTTCCCGAATTCCAAACTGGCCGTTCCCGCTTTGCAGAATATGGCTGAAGATTACAAAGAACTGGAACAGTATTCCAAAGCGGCGGGCGCCTACGAACGTATTTTTACCGATTTCGGTACTTCCGAAAATGTGGATGCCGCATTGTATAATGCCAGCTTCTACTATAAAAAAGGAAAAGACTGGAATAATGCTATTCGTGTAAATAATCTGTATATAAAAACCTTTCCGAAACAAAGTTTTGCCACCGATTTATTTTTTACCAATGCCGAGCTGTATTTAAAACTAAACAATGTTGCGGAAGCTAACAAGATTTACGAGCAATTTGCAAAACGTTTCCCGGATGATCCGCGTACGGTATCCGCTTACTATGAACGCGGTAAATATTATCTCGAGAATGGACAAACAGCACTGGCTAAGGTAGAGTTTAATAAGGCAATTGCCCAAAGCGAAAATTTTAAGAAAAAGGGAAAAGACCCCAATCCTTTCATAGCGGGAGAAGCTGTGAATTCACTGGCAGAAATTCTGCATAAAGAATTTATTTCCAATAGGCTCACGCAACCGCCAAGTAATATAAAAGCAAAGCTGGCTTCAATGCGTTCTACGATGAAAAAACTGAACTCAAATTATAGTAAAGTGCTTTCCTTTGGTTCGCCACGCAGCTTTGAAGCGGTTTTTAATATTGCCCGTTCCTATGAAGAATTCGCGAAAATCTTTACCATGCAGGAAATCAATCCGGATTTAAATGAAACCAAGGCTTTCGTAGAAAAAAAGAAAATAAACGAACAATCTGCCGGTTTATACGAAAAAGCGGTTGAACAATATAAAAAGGCTATCGAAAATATTCCTGTAATTGCTCAGAAGCTGGGCGTGAATATGGAAGCGCCTGAAGTTGCCGAACCGTCACAGGTCGATACCGTAGCTTCGGAAGATGAAGTAAAACGTGCGGTTGAAACCGATTCCACACGGGAGTTGGCGCATAAATGGTATTCCAAAGCCAAAGATAAAATATCGGAATTGCTTTATACAGAGGCCTCTTTAACCTCCGAAAACGTACAGCAGGCTATTCAGATGAAAGCGCCCCAAAAAGATCCGGTACAGCGTATTATTTTCCGTCGCGCAATTCTTTCGAAGGTTGCGGCGCCAGCCGTTAAACAGACCATTGCCGCCCATATCCGAAATATTCAGGAAGCGGAGGCGCTTGGCTTATCTAATAAATATGTGGAAGAATCGAAACGTCAGGTGTTACTTACTTCCAATATAATCGGCAGCGAGTTGGAAGTAATTGCTACCTCTGCATTTACCGAATATCAACGTTTAACAGCCGAAACGGCGAACCTGGTAGAAAAAGAATTCGGCTCCAAAACCGCCCGGGGACTGGATTATTACGGACTCGATAACGATGCCAACCAAATGCTGGATTACGTAAAGATTTTATCGCAGGATGTATTAAATGCCTACGCAAAAACACTGATTCTGGCTGAAGAAAACAACATTAAAAATGATTTGGTGAAAAATACGCAGGAACGTCTGGTACGTTATGCGGTTGAAAAAGCGGATATGTTATCGGCAGAAGCTGAAAAGGCAAAAGAAAAGAGCGCCTACTATCAGGTGCGGTTCGACAGCACCGAAAACTACAATTACGATGATGCGGCCGGTTTCTTCGAAAACTATATGTTTTCTCTGACCGATAATGCAAAAAGTATTATGGAACAGGCTTTTGAATATCAGCAGCAGTATGCTATAAACAACTTGTGGGCAAATAAATTGTTATTGCGTCTGATCCGGCTCGACCCGATTACCTATTCGGCAAATATCGAAAAAGAACGGGTTGAAATCTATTCGGATGAAGACTGGAAATACTCCACTACCTATTTTGCCGAACAGTGGACAAAACCCGATTTTGATGACAGTAACTGGAAATATGCGGTGGTAATTCCCAGTACCGATAACCCGTTTGCTATCCTAAATGTGAATCCTCAGGCAATCTGGACGCTTCAGCCGCAGGCGGAAGCCACATTACCCGTTGCCGACAGCACCTACCGGGATTCGAGTGTTTTTGCCGATTCTACGGTTGCCGACAGTATGATGTCTGCTTCGGCCGATTCCGCCGCGGGAATTACAGACACAGTCGCATTCGTTAACACGGATAGTCTGGTCTTCTTCAGACGAACATTTGATTTGTCCGGTACGCCGTTGGGAGGCTCTATTTATATCACTGCCGACGACGACTACCGCGTATACCTGAACGGCGAATATCTGATGGATGATGAATCCAATGCGTACGCCGTGCTTGATTCGCTGGATTTTTACACACTGGAAGTGTATCTTAAAAAAGGAAAGAATGTAATAACCATTGATGTTGAAGATAAAAACCTGACGGCAGGCGGTCTTAAATTCTATTCGTATTTTGAACTTTTACCGGCCGATGTGACAGCCGCAGCAGAAGAAAAAGCTAAAGTGAAGAAGGTATTTGTCGAACCTGATCTACTCAGAAAAGTCAACATCCTAAATAAAAATCGCATATCCCTTAGCAAAGGAAACAAAAAATGAAAAAAGGAATAGCGCTGTTTTTAGCAGTTTCCGGGGTTTTGATATTTAGTTCCAAAGCGACAATCGCTCAGGATGTGGGCAATAATGTAATCGAATTAAAAACCGCCGAAATTAAGGTAAAAATCGAAACGCCGCAGGTAAAACTGTACAGCAGTCGTATCAAACCCGAATTTGATGATGTGAATCTCGAAAAATCATTTAAAAAAGAAATCATTGGTCTTGGCGAAACCTTTGAAATAAAAAAAACAATTCGACCTAATACAACAAAGCGAATTAATATAGATAAGCTATTAAAGAAATTACGATAATTAATTAGTGGAGGGATTCTTCTATGTTTTTAGTGCAGTTTGGTAAATCATTTGCCTGGTCAGCGGAAGGTGCGGTGTTTATGTACGCCATCGCTTTATTTGCAGCTTTAGCGGTTGCAATTGCTGCTGAAAGGATTTATTACATTGTTGTACGCTCCAATGTGAACGCTGATAAATTTATGGCTGAAATTAGAAAACTGGTTGCCGGTGGAAATATGGAACGTGCCATTCAGCTCTGTGAAAAGGGGAAAATGAAAGCGCTTCCGTTTGTTGTACTTCGCGGTCTTAAAAGAGCAAATGAAAGTGAAGAACTTGATTTCAGAGCTATTCAGAATGCCGTTGACGAAGGCACACTGGAAGTAATTCCGAAACTAAAAGAACGAACAAACTATCTTTCTATGCTGGCAAACGTTGCAACATTGACCGGTTTAATGGGAACGATTTACGGCCTTATCTTATCATTCCAGGCGGTTGGTAGCGACTCCGTTTCCGAAGCCGATAAAAGCCGGATGCTGGCAGCCGGTATCGCTGCTGCCATGAATACGACTATCTTTGGTCTGATGGTCGCGATTCCCACATTGATTATTTATACCTACATTGCAAATCGTACCAGTAAAATTATTGATGAGCTGGACGAGCATCTTGTTAAATTAATCAACCTAATTACCGGCAACCGTTAAGCACTTTCCGAAGGAATTAAATTATGGCTTATAAACCTTCATTACGCCGCAAAAGTGATGAACTGGACATGGAACTGGATATTCGTCCGGTCATGAACCTGATGGTTGTGCTGATTCCGTTGCTCATCGCGGGTGCGGAGTGGGTAAAATTAGGCATAATCGAAATTAATGTACCGCCGGCAAAAACAGGCGGCCCCGGAACCGGTGACGATCAGAATGAACAAAAGGAACAAGCCAAAAAACTTGGTTTAACCATTGCCGTTTCTGAAACAGGTATTACCATTGGAAATGCCGGTATGATTCTTTCCGGTGAAAAAGGGGAAGGCCCTACCGTCGAGAGAAAAGAAGACGGCAGTTACGATTATGCAGTATTCAGAGAAAAACTTATCGAAATCAAAAAGAAAATAATTGGCCAGGGATTTGTCGATGAAAATCGGGCGGTACTTACGGCTTCGGCAGATATTGAGTACCAGATTATCGTGGATATTATGGACAACCTTCAGACCTATAAAGACGATGAAGAAAAAGTTCATGCCCTGTTTCCCGAAATAAACTTCAGTAAAATACTACAATAATTGCTGAATGACGGAGTAAAGTTCAATGGCGTTTCAACCATCAAAATCCAAAAAGAATCTTAAAGAAGAAGAGGGTGCATTAAATATGAACTCGATGATGGATATGATGACCATCATCCTATTGTTCCTGCTTAAATCTTTTTCTACCGAAGGCGCATTAATTACCCCTTCGGAACAGCTACGACTTCCTGTTTCACAGCAGGGCGAAAAACCAAAAAAGGAACTGACGGTTTCCATTGCTAAAAACAGTTTAATGGTAAACGATGCAGTGATTATGGACGTGGCTGATATTGGAAAAGAGGTAATGCTCATACCGCCGCTTGCCAGCAGATTATCGGACTATGCGGCTCAGGAACATGAACTGGAAATTGATGTGGGTAAAGAGTTTACACATGAAGTAATTATAGAGGGTGATGAAAAGATCCCTTTTGAACTTCTCTTTAAAGTGATGTACACCTGCAGCAAAACCGAGTTCTATAAAATGAGGCTCTTAACCGTAAAAAAGGGCTCTTGACCAGTTAGTTAAATTCTGTCAATAAAGAAAGAGTTGTGAACATGCCAAATGTACAACATGCCCAAAGGGGATCCGGAGGTTTTAAGTTAGTTTCTTTCCCAAAAGAATTCGAACGGAATTTCTGGGAAGAACTGGATCGGCGTTTTTATATTATTCTGTTAAGTTCTCTGGCAATTGTTTATGGAATTATTATTTTTATGGCCAATACAGAATATTCTTCAGATTTTGTAGAAAACCAGATCCGGGAGAAATACTTAAAAAAGTTTTATGAGGCCGAATTCGTTACCGAAACACCGGTTGAAAAAGTAGATGAAACCGGTCCCGGAATGGGAGAAGAAGAAAAGAAAGAAGAACCGAAAAAAGATGAGCGTGCCGTAAAAGATCAGGGAAAACGGGCCGAGGTAAAGGGCCAGTCGGCTGCCGAACGTCGGGCTGCTGCTCGTGCAAAAGCTAAGAGAAGAGGACGTCAGAGAAATAGTATGGAACAATCCATTGCCGGGCAGGGCGTATTTGCCGAGTTATCTGCCGGCGGCGGTGGCGGTTCAGGAGAAGCGGTGGCCGATGTACTTGGTGACGACGCGGCAGGCGGTTTCGGAAATCTGGACGAAGTTCTTAGCGGAGTTGGCGGATTGCAAACGGCGACTTCATCTTCGAGACGTTCACAGATGGGCGCCCGTAAGCTGGGTGGCGGCGCATCCGGTACAGCCGGGATTGACGACCTGATTAAAGGCGGTATCGGTCAGACCACTTCTAAGAGTATTGCACGCCGCGGTGATTTTTCTATTCGTTTCGAAAAAGGAAGCGTAAGTGGAAAAGCGTCAAAATCCACGTCCCGTTCGGCAGAAGCTATCGGTCGGGTTGTTACGCAGCATCAGGATGCTGTAGAGAATTGTTATCGTAAAGAAGCGCGTTTAAATCCAAATCTTAAGGGAAGTATTGCCATACAGTTTACCATTCAGCCAAACGGTCGGGTCGCCCGTGTTAAAATCACCCGGTCTACGCTGAAGAACAGAAAAGTAGAATCCTGCGTAAAACGACGCGTAAGTAGCTGGCGTTTTCAGGCAATCAATCCCAAAGAGGGCAGCGTTACCTTTAGCCAAAAATTTGTATTTAGTAGTTAATAGAATCTCTCTTCTAATACTTAAAGCCGCATTTTTGCGGCTTTTTTTTTTGTATCCTACTCAATTACTAAGTAGATTGTGCGCCGTTTTATGGAGAAAAAATATGACCCGAACACATACCTGTGGTGCCTTAAACAAAAAAAACCTGGGACAAAAAGTTGTTTTGACCGGATGGGTAAATAAATGGCGAGACCTGGGCGGTTTGATTTTTATTGATTTGCGCGACCGTTACGGCAAAGTGCAAACGGTGTTTAATCCGGAAGAAAACGCGGAGGTCTATGAACAGGCCAAAGCGTTGCGCAGCGAAGATGTAGTTGAAATTAAGGGAACCGTTTCCGCCCGTCCGGACACTATGATTAACCAAGAAATGAAAACCGGCGAAATCGAAATTGCCGCTTCTTCCTTTCGTATTTTAAATAAAGCGAAAACTACACCGTTTGAAATTTTAGATGATATCGAGATAAATGAAGAATTGCGTTTAAAATACCGTTATCTGGATTTGCGACGTAGCAGCCTGCAGCGAAATTTACTGGTTCGCAGCAACGTGTATCATATTATCCGCGATTATTTTTATAAGAATGAATTTTTAGAAATTGAAACGCCTATCCTGATGAAAAGTACGCCGGAAGGCGCTCGCGATTTTTTAGTGCCTAGCCGAAACTATCCCGGGCGGTTTTATGCTTTGCCACAATCACCCCAAACCTATAAACAATTATTAATGGTAGCCGGATTTGACCGCTATTTCCAGGTGGTGAAGTGTTTCAGGGATGAAGATTTACGTCGTGACCGTCAGCCGGAGTTTACGCAGAGAGATGTGGAGATGTCCTTCGTTGATGAAAATGATATTATTCGGATCGGTAGCGAACTGGTACAAAAGGTATTTAAAGAGGTTCTCGATATTTCCATGGAGATGCCTATCAAACGCCTGACTTTTAAAGAAGCATTTGAACGGTTTGGTTCGGATAAACCCGACTTACGTTTTGGGATGGAAATTCACCGCTTAAATGAAGTGTTTACAAATTCCGATTTTAACGTTTTTAGCAGTGTGCTTGCATCTGACGGGGAAATAGCAGCGCTTGTGGTAAAAAACGGCGCCGATTTTAGTCGTAAAAAAATTGATAAATTAATCGACCGTGCCAAAGAATTAGGCGCAAAAGGGTTGGCCTATTGGAAATATCAGCAGGGAGAATTTTCTGCCGGGATTTCAAAATTTATTTCCAATATAGAGACCGAACAATTGATAGCGCTGCTTGGTCTGCACGATAATGACCTGATACTCAGCGCGGCCGATACGTACGAAACGACCTTTTCTGTTTTGGGACAATTACGTCTCGAAATCGCGGAAGAGACCGGACTGATCCCACAGGATGCCTTCGCATTTTTATGGGTAACCGATTTTCCGTTATTGGAATACAGCGAAGAAGAAGGGCGCTATATGGCAAGGCATCATCCCTTTACGAGTCCGCAGGAACAGGATCTTGAACTGTTGGATGCGCATCCTGAAAAAGTGAAGGCCAGAGCCTATGATCTGGTATTAAATGGCAGCGAAATTGCCGGCGGCAGTATTCGAATTCACACGAAAGAAATGCAGGAAAAAATGTTTGCCGCACTTAAAATCGATAAAGAAGAGGCCAAACAAAAATTCGGTTTTTTAATGGAAGCGCTGGAATATGGAGCGCCGCCACATGGCGGGATTGCCTTTGGTTTGGATCGCCTTGTTATGCTTTTGGTTAATGCGGACTCCATCCGTGATGTCATTGCCTTTCCCAAAACCAGTTCGGCATTATCGCTTATGGACGAAGCGCCCTCTGCCGTTTCACAAGCGCAGTTAGATGAATTAAAAATAAAACTAAGCTAAGAAATTGTTTCCTGTATATTTAAACAAAATCTTGACTCTATTTGGAGATTTTCTTAGCTTTGCACATTATATACCAAAACAACCAAACGTCCAGGAGGCCTAATTTATGAAGTCATTTAAAATTTTTCTGATTCTTCTTTTCGGCGCGGCAACTATATCCGTAACAAGTTGTGGCTGGAAACCGAGCGAAGAAGAAATTAAACAGCTCGAAGAAACCAGAGCGGCTGCTTTATCTGCAGAACAAACATTAGCGGATAAGAAAGTCGAAAAGCAGGATTTGGAAGCTAAAGTTGCTGCAAAAAAAGCAGAATTAGCAAAAATTAAAGCTGATAAAGAAAGTGTACAGCAGCACGTAGAACAATCGAATGCCCAATAAGCAAGTGCATTTCAATAAAGGAGATATAATATTATGAAGATAAAATCTATTTTTTCTGTAATGCTGCTGGTGATTGTTCTTGCCTTTAGCAGTGTATTCGCGCAGACATACAACTATGAAGAAATGACTCAGGAACAGTACAATACATATCTTGCCGAATGGCAGCAACGGTTAGAAACCGCTCAGGCAGGTATTGATACCGAAAACAGTGAAATTGACGCTCTTAAAAAAGAATTAGACAGCCTTCAGGGTGAAATTGACAGCGAATGGGATGCGATGTATACCGCCGCTTCAGCCGACCAGCCTGCTTTTAATTCCTACGGTGAAAGCCTGAACGGCTTAAAAAGCGATGCTTCCAGTATGCTGAACATGACTCCGGAAGAAATTTACAGCAAATCTGCAGAAGTGGATGAGCTTCAGGCCCGTTTAGACGAAGCCAAGAAAAACCATTTTTCCGCTACCAGCGATAACACCGCCGAATTAAATGCGATTCAGAGCCTGGTTGATCAGATTAAAGCCAAAGGCGCCGCAGCTATTCCGCCTTCCTATACCGTTATGCGTGGCGACTATCTGTGGAAAATCGCAGCCAAAGAAGATATTTATGGCGACGCTTATGCCTGGATGCGTATTTATACATCCAATAAAGATCAGATTAAAGACCCGGATATGATTTTCCCGGATCAGGTATTTACCATCGAACGTCAGGTTGGCGCTAACCAACATCTGGTCGTTAAAGGTGAAAATCTGTCCAAGATTGCCGGATACGGAAATGTGTACGGAAGCGCTTTTAAATGGCAGAAACTGTATGAAGCGAATAAAAATACGATTTCTGATCCCAGTGTAATTTATCCTTATCAGGTTTTAAAAATTGCCAGATAAAGGAATTGAAATTTCAAAAAAAGCTTCTGTTCGTACCGTTCAGAAGCTTTTTTTATTTTAGCTATGAATGAACTTTTTAAAACAGAAATACGTCTGCCGGATAAAATAGATCCCCGTCTGTTTTTATTACCGGATAACCAGTTACAGCAAATATTCGAGCAGAATTATCAAATACGTATGGTTATCCGCGGACATTTGATTAAATTACTCGGCTCCCAACAGAGCGTTAAAGAAGCGCAGACAGTTCTGGACGAGCTAATAAAAATTGCCGGGAAAAACGGAAGCCTAACCAGTCGCGATATTGAAACGGCAATACGAATTGATCAAATGTCCGAATCTCCCAATAAAAATAACGGGCAGCAGATTTTTACGGCAAAAAACATTGTCTCTGCCCGGACACCCGGACAGGAAAAACTATTAAAGGCCTTTAATAAGAGTGATATTGTATTTGCCGTAGGGCCTGCCGGAACAGGGAAAACCTACCTTGCTGTCGCTAAAGCCGTGCATTATTTAAATAGCGGCCGTATTCGAAAAATCGTTCTGGCGCGTCCCGCCGTAGAAGCCGGAGAAAGTCTTGGCTTTTTGCCCGGCGATTTTAAGGAAAAAATTGATCCCTATCTTAAACCTTTATACGATGCCCTTGAGGATATGCTGCCTTTCGAAAGTCTAAAAAAGTTTATGGACCAACAGGTAATCGAAATTTTGCCTCTGGCTTTTATGCGGGGACGCACTCTTAACAATGCTTTTGTGATTTTGGACGAAGCGCAAAATGCAACATTTACCCAGATGAAAATGTTCTTAACCCGGCTAGGAAAAAATTCACGGGCGGTTGTAACCGGCGATATTACTCAAATCGACCTGCCTTCCGTAAAACAATCGGGCCTAATCAGCAGTATACATCTTTTAAAAGGAATAAGCGGTATACAATTTGTTTATCTTAAAAAAGAAGATGTTGTGCGCCACACCCTGGTAAAAGACATAATCGATGCATATGAACGCTGGGATGAAAACTCAAAAGAAGACCAAACTCCTGTCGATGTCGGTTGAATTGAATTATAAAAATAGCTACATTTCATTTCTGTTTACAGCAAAAGTTTATAAGCCGAAAGGAATACAATGAAAGCAATCAGAGAAGTTGTAATTGTTAGTGCCGCCCGTACTGCTATCGGGTCGTTTAACGGAGCTCTAAAAAATATTCCGGCTGTAAAACTGGGAAGTATTGCTATCGAAGGAGCCTTAAAAAGAGCCGGTATTGAAAAGAGTCTGGTTGATGAAGTTATTATGGGCAATGTGTTGCCGGCAAATGAAGGACAGGCGCCGGCTCGTCAGGCCGCTTTGGGCGCCGGATTAGACAAATCGGTTGAATGCATGACTATAAACAAAGTTTGCGGATCCGGATTAAAATCCGTCATGCTGGCTGCACAGGCCATAATGGTTGGCGATGCCGATGTCATCGTTGCCGGCGGCATGGAAAATATGACACAGGTCCCATATTATCTGCCTTCGAACCGTTGGGGTTCTAAAATGGGCAATACGGAAATTGTCGATGGAATGGTAAAAGACGGACTATGGGATGTGTATAACGACTTTCATATGGGCAGCGCCGCTGAAATGTGTGCAGAAGAATGCGGCCTTTCCCGAGAAGATCAGGATGCCTTTGCCATAAACAGCTATAAACGGGCCATCAAAGCTCAGGAAGAGGGCCTCTTTAAGGAAGAAATCGTACCTGTTGAAATTCCTCAAAGGAAGAAAGACCCGATTGTTTTTGATACGGATGAAGAACCGGGAAAAGTTAGATTCGAAAAAATTGCTTCTCTGCGTTCACCCTTTAAAAAAGAGGGTTCCGTAACAGCAGCAAATGCCTCTTCCATTAACGACGGAGCGGCCGCGGTTGTAGTAATGGCAAAGGAAAAAGCCGACGCATTGGGATTAACGGGACTCTTTCGGATTGTGGCCCAGGCTTCGGCGGCAAAAGAGCCGGAAAAATTTACCACCGCTCCTGCGGATTCCATTCGGAAGGCTCTAAAGAGAGCGGAACTTAATACTTCGGATATAGATTTATTTGAAATAAATGAAGCCTTTGCCGTTGTTTCGCTAATTAACAATAAGCTGTTGGATATTCCGGAAGAAAAAGTGAATATAAACGGAGGAGCGGTTGCACTCGGTCATCCCATCGGCGCCAGCGGAGCACGCATTTTAACCACGCTGCTCTACGCCTTAAAAAACACAAATAAAAAGCGGGGGTTGGCCTCCCTGTGCATTGGCGGCGGCGAAGCATCGACCCTTATCGTTGAAAAAGTGTAGGAGATAGAAATGAAAATTAGTGTAATTGGCAGTGGAACCATGGGTAACGGAATCGCCCATGTGTTTGCCCAGTTTGGCTTTGACGTGACATTAATTGATTTAAAAGATGAAATTCTTACGGCGGCTCTGGGCCGGATTGAAAAAAATATGGGGCGCCAGCTTAAAAAAGAGATTATTACCGAACAGCAGATGAAAGACGCTTTGAGCAGAATTTCACTTTCGACGGATCTGCATGCGGCGGCCGATTCGGCGCTGGTTGTGGAAGCCGCTTCCGAAAACAAACAGATCAAAGAAAAGATTTTTAAGGATTTGGACGCCCTGTGCGCCCCTGAAACGATCTTAGCCAGCAACACCTCTTCTATTTCCATCACCGGACTCGGCGCCGTTACCGGCCGTCCGGGAAAAGTGATTGGTATGCATTTTATGAATCCCGTGCCCATGATGGAACTTGTGGAAATTATCCGTGGCCTGGCTACATCGGACGAAACATATAAGGTCGTGAAGGAAATGACGGAAAAGGTGCAAAAGACGCCGGTAGAAGTGAATGACTTTCCGGGATTTATTTCCAACCGTATTTTAATGCCCATGATAAACGAAGCCATTTATACGGTTATGGAAGGTGTTGCCGATGTGGAAGCGGTGGATGCCGTAATGAAACTGGGAATGAACCATCCCATGGGGCCCTTAACCTTAGCAGATTTTATCGGGCTGGATGTATGCCTTGATATTATGAATGTCTTATATGACGGCTTGGGTGACCCCAAATACAGAGCGTGTCCGCTGTTAAAGAAAATGGTGGCGGCGGGACATCTCGGAAGAAAAAGTAAAAAAGGGTTTTACACTTACGAATAAATTATTAAAAGAAGAGCAGAACGCCAGTTTGCGCTTCAGTCGCTTTACAGTCTGGAGTACAACGATATACAAATCACAGAATTATTGGAACGGTTAGACGATTCAAAGAAAGAATCGGTGAGCGAGTTTTCATTAAAACTGATAGAAGAATGTTCCCGACGTAAGGAAGAGTTGGATTCGCTGATCAAACCGTATCTGAAAAACTGGGAATTCAGCCGCGTTGCAATGATCGATAAAATCCTTTTACGAATGGCAGTTGCCGAGTTTTTATACTTTGAATTGGTACCGCCCGAAGCGACTATGAATGAGGTTATTGAAATTAGTAAGGACTTCAGTACCGAGCGCAGCGGGAAATTTATTAACGGTATACTCGATTCTATTTTAAAAAAATTACGTAAAGATAAAAAAATAAAGAAAACGGGACGAGGCTATTTCCCGGCCGAAACGAAATAAAAAATGACAGCTGCAATAATTTCCGATATTCATGCCAATCTCGAAGCGCTTAAGGCGGTTCTAAAATCGATTGAACAATATGACGTCGATTCGGTTTATTGTCTTGGCGATATTGTGGGATACGGTCCTAATCCGAATGAGTGTATCGAACTGGTACGTAGTAAATGTGCGCACGTACTGATAGGCAACCACGATTATGCCGCCATTGGAAAAACAAATATTGAGTATTTTAATCAATATGCAAAGGCAGCGGCTTACTGGACAAGGGAGCATTTAACGCCGGAGAATAAAGAGTATTTAACCTCTTTACCCTTTACCCATCAAAACGATGAAATGCTGATGGTACATGCTTCGCCAACGAATCCGGCGCATTGGTATTATGTGTTAAATCCGTATGATGCGCAGATTGAGATGCAGTCGTTTAATCAACCCTTGTGTTTTATCGGCCACTCACATGTACCGGTTGTGTATTCGGAGAGTGATGTGTTCCGCGGGGACTATTTTAATTTTGAATCCGGTAAAAAATATATTATTAATGCCGGCAGTGTGGGGCAGCCGAGGGATGGAAATCATAAAGCATGTTATGCGTTGTACGACGTTCAGGCACAAAGCCTAAATTACATTCGCCTGGAATACGAAGTGCAGAAAACATATTCAAAAATAATCAAAGCAGGGCTTCCGCCGTTTCTGGCAGAACGCCTCTTGAAAGGATATTAATTACTGATGGCAAATGTATTTACGAAAATATTCGGCTCCAAATACGACCGTGACCGGAAAAAGCTGGAACCGGTTGTTGTCGAAATCAATACCTTTTACGATTCTTATGAAGATTTAACCGATGAGCAAATTCAGGCCAAGACGCAGGAATTTAAAGAACGGATTGCCGCGGGTGAAACAACGGACGAACTGCTGCCCGAAGCGTTCGCGGTTGTAAAACAGGCCTGTAAACGGCTTAAGGGACAAACGTTTAAAGTTGTTGGCCGGGATGTTACCTGGGACATGGTGCCGTATGACGTGCAGTTGATTGGCGGAATCGTTTTACACCGGGGCAAAATTGCCGAAATGGCCACAGGTGAAGGAAAAACTCTGGTCGCTACTTTACCCATGTATCTGAACGCGCTGGAAGGAAAAGGAGCGCACTTAATTACCGTAAACGACTACCTGGCCCAGCGTGATGCGGAATGGATGGGAATTATTTATAAATTTCTGGGACTCAGCGTGGGCGTTATTCTAAACGATATGACGCCCGCACAACGTCGTGAAGCTTATGGTTGCGACATTACCTACGGAACAAACAATGAATTCGGTTTTGACTATCTGCGCGATAATATGGCCGGTTCCAAAGACGATGTGGTACAAATGCGCGGCCATCATTACGCCATTGTGGATGAGGTGGACAGCGTTCTGATTGACGAAGCAAGAACACCGCTTATTATTAGCGGGGCGGTAAGTGAATCGACCCATAAATATAAAGAAATGAAACCGCTTGTGGAGCGGCTGGTCGCAAATCAGACCCGGCTTGTAAATAAAATGATAAAAGAAGCGGAAGAATTATATGCCGCGGGTAAAGAAAATGAAGCGGGAACCAAGCTGCTGATTGTAGAAAAAGGGGCGCCTAAAAACCGCCGCCTGGCAAAACTGTACCAGGAGCCCGGATTTAAAAAACTAGTGCAATCCAAAGAAAATGATTACCTGCGCGATAAGGGACAAAATAAAGCATCCGACGAGCAATATTTTGGAGCGCTCTACTATGTGGTCGAAGAGAAAAATCATATAATCGACTTAACGGAAAAGGGCCGCGAAAGTCTTAATCCGAACGATCCCGAGATGTTCCTGTTGCCGGATTTGGGCGAGGAAATCGCAAAAATTGAAAATAACCCCGATCTATCCGAAGAAGAGCGCTTAGTAAAAAAAGAAGAGGCACATACGCTGTTTAATATTCGCAGTGAAAAATTACAGAATATTTCGCAGTTATTGCGCGCCTATACGCTGTACGAAAAAGATGATGAATATGTGGTGCAGGAAGGCAAAGTACTGATTGTAGACGAATTTACCGGCCGGATTATGCAAGGAAGGCGTTACAGCGATGGGCTGCACCAGGCCATTGAAGCCAAAGAAAATGTTAAGATCGAACGGGAAACCCAAACACTGGCCACCATTACCCTGCAGAATTATTTTAGAATGTATGATAAGCTGGCCGGAATGACCGGTACGGCTGAAACCGAAGCGGCGGAGTTCTGGGAGATTTATAAATTAGATGTGGTCGTCATCCCTACCAACAGACCCATTGCCCGTAAAGATTACGAAGATGTTATCTACCGCAGTAAGCGCGAGAAATACAATGCTATAATTGAGCGGATTGAATACGAACGCAGTAAAGGTCGCCCGATTTTGGTGGGTACCACGACGGTGGATGTTTCCGAAACGCTGAGTCGTATGCTTAAACGAAAAGGGGTGCCGCACAATGTTTTAAATGCCAAACAGCACCAGCGTGAGGCGGAAATTGTAGCTCATGCAGGTGAGCCCAAAGCGGTAACCATTGCCACCAATATGGCCGGTCGCGGTACCGATATTAAACTGGGCGCCGGTGTTGTGGAATCCGGTGGTTTGGCCATTATCGGAACCGAGCGCCATGAATCCCGGCGAATTGACCGCCAGCTCAGAGGTCGTGCCGGACGTCAGGGCGATCCGGGCAGCAGTATTTTCTTTTTAAGTCTCGAAGATCAACTGATGCGTTTGTTTGGAAGTGAACGCATTGCCAGCGTGATGGACCGACTCGGCGCCGAAGAGGGCGAAGTAATTACGCATAGCATGATAACCAAATCCATCGGCAAAGCGCAGAAAAAAGTGGAAATGCAGAATTTCGGTATTCGTAAACGTCTGCTGGAATATGATGATATAATGAATCAGCAACGGGAAATTATTTACGACCGTCGCCGGGTAGCGCTGTTAGAAGAGGATACCCGGGCCGAAGTGGAAAGCATTCTCGAAGAGTTTATCGAACATAAATTAGAACTGCTTATCGACACCGGTTTACGGCCCGAAGAATGGGACTGGGAAGGTTTGGAAGCGGAAATAGGCGGTGTGCTCAATGTTTCGTTCCGTAATATCAGTGATGAGGTTGCCTCGTATGATATTGAAAAACTAAGCGACTTTATCAAAACCGAAGCGTTGCGAATTTATGATATAAAAGAGCAGCGTATCGGACGCGAGCGTATGTCGCTGTTAGAGCGTTATTTTATTTTACATGTGATCGATGAAAAATGGAAAGATCATCTGTATGAAATGGATATGCTCAAAGAAGGTATCCATTTACGCGCCTACGGCCAGAAAGACCCGCTAACCGAATATAAGCGCGAAGCCTATATTTTGTTTGAAACGCTGATACATTCTACCAATGAAGAGACTTTAAACTGGCTGTGGAAATTTCAGATTGCCGAAGAACCGCAAAACCGGGCTGAAGTTCGCAGCCACAAACCGCAGCGTGTGCAATTAGTACACGAAGCGGCTGCCGGAATGGATGCGCTTGGCGGGGAAGAATCGGATATTCAGCGCGCTTCCAAAGAGCGTTCCCGTAAAAAACAACCGATTCGTGTGGAAGAGAAGATCGGACCAAACGATCCTTGCCCCTGCGGCAGCGGGAAAAAATATAAAAAATGTCACGGGGCGGCGCAGTAAAATACCGCTCCGCTTTTAATACATGGTGTTGCCGTTGGCGGAAGTTTCGGGGATTTGCTGCATGGCGTCCCAGTGCTCAACAATTTTTCCGTTTTGATCAAATCTGAAGAAATCCATTGTAACATATGCGTCGTTTCCCGGCCATTTCTGGTGGGTGTGCAGCGCCACCAGGTTGTCTTCGGCAACGGCTCGGACAAAGGCAACTGATTTGTCCGGAAACTCTGTCTGCATCCTTTCAAAATACTGAATAAAGGATTCCTTTCCGTCCCCGACCAGCGGATTGTGTTGAATGTATTTGGCGCCGACATATAATTCCACCGCTTTGCGCGGCTCTCCCTCAAATGCCATTTTATAAAATTCGATGGCCTTTTGCTTGTTTTCTGCTAATGCGTTCATCTTTCCGCTTTCTATCTGCTTCTATTGCCTCTGAGGCGCAGACTTTTGGTTTGATCGTTATCCCTTTTTTAAACGGTAAACATGCTCCGCATTATTCCAAATACTTGGTTGGTACAAGAGGAAATTCTTGATTTTTCTAAATTTATGACTTAACACGTGGTATACAATGTAATTTTTTATAATAATATCAACTAAAGCAATTTATAGGGATATTTTTTTTCACGTTTTTGGAATGAAATAATTTTCTGATTTTGAATTATTCCCTTATTTATTTCTATTGCTTTTGAGATGGTTTTGTCCTTTTTCCAAGATTTCTCCCCGTTCATAACAATGGGTAAAAAAGGTAATAATGCTTCGGAAATATCCCACGAAGCAGCATTCCAATAATAACTTGGACTGTGATCGACAGAATAATAAAATTTGCCATCAACATTAATTAACGGATGTTCAAATGTTGTGGGTTTTGAACACCAAAAACCCATTCCTTCATCGCAGCTTATATCAATAATAAGAGTGCCATCCATCAATTTTTTAGATTTTTCTTTTGGAATAAACATTAAAGGATGTTCAATATCTTGTAATGTACCATTAACAATGATTTGCACATCAGATAACGTTTCGGAAAATGGTTGAGTACTTCCGTCATGTTCTACCGAAAGCAAATTTCCTAGATCATCATTTTTCATTTGTTTAAATACCACGCTTGGCAATTGATTAGATACATTTGTTGGCAAACGGCGCGTATATACGGTAATGTTTGAGGCGCCCTGACCTTGCAACGCATAAACTGCTCCACGACTCACAGAACCAAAGCCAAGGATTACAGCTTTTCGGGGCTTTCCATAATTTCCTATAGTACCTATTAAGCTTAAAGCATGATTTACTCCGGCATAACCTGCAATTTCATTGTTTTTATAAAAAATATGCATGTTTTTATCACCCGTTTTACTCCACCGAAACATTTGTTCCCATGCAATAAGTGTTAATTTCCTTTCAATAGCTATTTGAGTGATTTCTTTTTGCTGTACACAATGCGGCCAACCCCAGACAATTGCACTTTCATGTATTTGAGTCAAATCCTCCACTAAAGGTTTGGGCATAATTACGCAATCGAAAGTATTCAATACTTCTTCTCGGGAAACAACTCGCCCTGACGTAAGTTGTGCAATTATTGTATCATCCATTCCAAACCTCAATCCATAACCTTCTTCAAAGGTTATTTGTTCTCTATATCGTAGAGGAATGTATTTTATATGTTCCGGATGTATAGCTATTCGTTTTTCATTTTCTTTTAGTGATTTTCCTATCACTCCAACTGATAATAATTTTTGTGTCATCTTATCCTATTTATATTGTTTAACAGGCTGGGCTATATGGCTTTCGGGTTGGCTTTGTTCTTTATCTTCAATCCCTGCTATTTCATTATATTTTTCTTTTACAATCTTATGAAATTCAACAACTCTTTCTGATGCCGCGAATACATGAATTTTGTTTTTTGCTTTTTTATTCGTGAATTCGTGGCTATTATTATTCTCCTAAAACTTTTTCTGTTCTGTCCTTTATTTTTTATTGCCACGAATGCACGAATTTTGTTTTTGCTTTTTTATTCGTGAATTAGTGGCTATTACAATACAATTCTTTTATAATTCAATTTTAATTCCCCAAAATTTACAATTAAAGCAAGTTTATTGCCCGATACTTTTAGGTAGTTTAATGCCTGTGCTGTAAATTCATCTGCTATGCCTGCAACTCCTTTTACTTCTAAAATAATCTTATCAAACACAACAAAATCAGCATAAAATTTGTGCGGTAAAATAACGCCTTTGTAGTTTACTTCATATTTTTTCTCTCTTTCGTATGGGATATCAGCTTTTTTAAACTCCAATTCAAGAGCATCTTTATAAACAATCTCTAAAAATCCCGCTCCTAAATTATTATAAACATCCATACATTTACCTATTATCTGATAGCTTTCTTCTTTATAAATAATATTTGTCATAATACTTCTCTTTTATTTTTATAGCCACGAATGCACGAATTTTGTTTTTGCTTTTTTATTCGTGAATTAGTGGCTATTATTCTTCATTAACTGTTTCTTTTTTTTCAATAAATGATTTGCCTAATGTTGTTAGTTTGTATTTTTGTTTGCTACTCTTAGGTTTTTCGGGGATAGTCATTTCTATTAATTTTAGTTCCAATGCAGGTTGTAGATATTTAAGTCTAAAATACTCTCTATCAGATAAACCTAATTTTTCTTGTAGTTCTTTTCGTCCCATATTAGTGGTTAATACGCATAGCAACCTTTTAACTTGCGGAGTAACTTGCGGGGTAACTTGCGGGGTAACTTGCGGGGTAACTTGTTCTTCTTTATAAATTTCCACCAAAATACCGCCGTCTTTTTCTGTGATTTTAGGTTTTGGTAAGCCAGCCGCTTTGCAGGAATTTATAATTTTTGAAATACCTCTGCCCCAAGTGTCAATATAGCCGGCTTTAAAACAAGCTTCGGCAATAATCGGATTTCGCGGACGCGAATTGTGTTCTTGCATTAAATCGTTTATGGATAATCCCAAAGGTAATGTGCCCTCATTCCAGATTGACAGCTTGTTATCAAACACACGCATTTGCACCGATGCCCCCATATAAGTTCTATGCACAAGCGCATTCAAAAGCATTTCCCTTAAAGCATCGATGGGATATGCCTCCTTTTCGATTCGTTTCATCCCCTCAAAACTAACCGAACGGGTAAGGAATTTATGATTAAGTTGTATTTGAACCTCCTCAATCATATAAACCAAATTACCCTCGACTACTTCCTGAAATTTTAAATCGGTGGCATCTTTTTCAAATCTGCCTATTTTTACCTGAATATTCGGATAGAATTTGTTGGGGTCTTTGCCAAACAGTAAAATAGCGGCTCGTTTCAGTTTATCTTTTTCAGTCAATCGTAATTTGTCAAGTATTTCTTTTGTGTTTAGGCCTTCTGTGTCGGGCATTCTTCCTTTTCCTTGACTTTCTTCAATAAATTTTGACAGGCTTTCCGTGTCAATATCTTCGAGTGTAGCCCCTTCTTCAATTACATCATCCCATGTTTTTCCTGCTTTTTTCAATAAAAACTCATTGAGCTCAATACCTGTTAATTCTGTTGTGGTGCTGCCGGTACGATAATAATATCTGCCCCGTAACGATACAGGAATAGAATATGGATTTACTTTTATTGAAATATATTTTTTACCATTTTCATCTTCTAACTGAACATCGCAAATAATTCCCATTGAATTGCGGATTTTATTGGGGATATCCTCCATTAATTTCCGGTAATTCGCCAAGTGAACTATATTCCCATTATCATCTTTCCCGATATATATAACCCCCAATTGCATTGGCAAAACCGCACACCCACTTTAAATAGTTGTCGTGCCAAGATTTTTTGTGTTCTATATTTTGTTGTTCCGGCATAATTCACCTTTTTATTTTTGCCACGAATACACTAATTATTTTTTTTGTTTTTTTTATTCGTGAATTTGTGGCTATCATTCTAGAACTTTATCTATCCTGTATTTTGTTCTTTATTTTTTTGCCACGAATACACTAATTATATTTTTTGTTTTTTTATTCGTGAATTCGTGGCTATTTTTATGCTGCAAACAGCTCTAAGTTTATATAATCTTCAATATATTCGGGAACTTTCTCCCTGTATTTAGGTGCAACTTTCTTAAATTCCGAAATCGGTAAAGTTGCATTGGTTTGTAAGGCCTGAAAATCTTTTGCTTTTAAAATCTCTCGTATATCCTGGTCAACTACATAGGCTTTGAAAAAGTATTTTAATGCTCTCACATTTACATCTTCATCGGGCGGATAAATGGAAATAAATTTATCAAATTCTTCTTCCAATAATTCATCTTTTGATTTGAATTTTGGTATTATTCCAAAGATTTTTTCCACAACTTCGCGGATAGAAATTTTGCGGTCAATCTTTGCCGCCTTTCGTAGTTTTTCAAGATTAAAATACTCTTCCGGTTTATCGAAAATCTCATTTTGAATATGACTTACAACATGCTCCCAATTTCCAAGTTCTACATTCTTTTTAATGATGTCATCCATAACAATACGGTCTTCAAACTTTTTGAAAAGCTCACGGTCAATTTTCATTCCTTCGTAGCCGACTACTTGCTCTTTAAACATTACCAAAGGGTCGGGGCGTACACTTTCATATTTGTCAATGTCGATACCACCGCCTCCACCTTCACCGCCTTTGGTTCTTGGTTTCGGGAGTTCTAATTTTTCATCATAATCTAATTTTTCTTCAAAATATTCGCAGTTGGCAAAGAAATCAAAGAGTTTAAAATACTCTTTTTCGTGTTGAGTTATCTCTTCTTCGCCCAATTCGTTTTTGTGCTTAAATTCAAAGGTGTATTTTCTTGTTCCTCTGCCTTTTATCTGAACAAAATCAGCAGGACTAAAAATAGGTCTTGCCATACAAAGATTTAATAAATCGGGACAATCGTAACCTGTTGTCATCATGCCAACCGTAACGCAAATTCTCGTTTTGCTTGTTTTGTAACCTTCTAACCAATTTGTTCTACCGTTCAGGTTGTTATTGGTAAAATTGATAGTCATTTGTTGCGCATTATCAACCTGTGATGTTACTTGCACGGCAAAATCAGAATTGTATCTGCCCGGATATAGTTCTTCTGCAAACTCGTTTAAAATTTCGGTAAGTTTCCGTGCATGATTTTGACTAACCGCAAAAAACAGCGTTTTACCGATTTCGTTTGTAATCGGGTCGTGCAAAGCATTTTCTAAGAATGTTTTACAGAAAACACGGTTTGTTTTTTCTGAGAAGAATTTCTTTTCAAAATCACGGGAAACGAAAGTCTCGGTTTCTTCGCCTTCCTCTTGTGGAATAGCAACCGCATAACCTTCATCGGACAAAAGTTGAGTAGTTATTTCCGTTCTTGCATCAAGCACTTTCGGATTAATTAAAAATCCGTCTTTTACTCCGTCAATCAACGAATAACGATAAGTCGGGTCGCCACCTTCACAACCAAAAGTTGCATAAGTATCTCGCAACATTCTGCGTTCAATTTCTCTCGGGTCGTTCTCTCTTACTTTGTTGATGTCAACATTTTTCAAATAATCTTTTGGCGTGGCTGTTAAACCCAATTTATAACCGTGAAAATATTCAAAAACCGCTCTTGAATTTCCAGAAATTGACCTGTGAGATTCGTCTGAAATTATCAAATCAAAATCGGTAGGCGAAAACAGATAAAGATATTTATTGTCGAATGTCAAAGATTGAACTGTTGTAACAAGAATATCCGCTTTTCTCCAATCGCTTTTATGTTCCTTGTAAATAAATGTTGTGTAATCGGGTTTTAAATAGTTTGTAAACGCTTTCCATGCTTGGCCTTCCAATTCCAAACGGTCAACCAAAAACAAAACTCGTCTTGCGTTTTCAGTTCGCAGAAACAAACGGATTACTGCAGCAGAAGTCAGAGTTTTACCTGTTCCGGTTGCCATTTCATATAAAAATCGGTCTTTACCGTTTCTTACTGCCTCTTGTAATTTATGAATGGCTGTTTTTTGATAATGTCTTAAAAAACGAAGTCCGTTATCCCAAATAAAATCCTTGCTGTTTTCAACAGAACCATTCCAACCCGGTCTTTCTCTGTAATCGGGCATTTGAACGGTAACAATATAATCATCATCAACAATTTCGTTTGCAAGTGCTTCTCTGTCAGGATTCCATTTTTTTATGGCACCGATTTCGCTTGGCGAAGGGAATTTATAAATCGGTTTCGGATTCCCTTTGTCTAAATCCCATAAATAGTGAACAATTCCGTTTGATAAAATGATAAATTGAGCACTTACGGTTTTGGCATATTTTCTTGCTTGTTCTTTTGCTACTAATGGGTGTAATTCTTCTTTCTTTGCTTCAAGAACGCAAATCGGTTTGTTGTTGCTGTCAACCAGTAAAAAATCTAATGAGCCTCCTTTTGTTTTTTCAAAGTCTTTTCCCCAAGCATCAACTTCCGTTTGAGTAATCTTTACATGATTTTCAAGCAATATATTAGCTTTTCCTTGTTCATTGTCAAAGAATCGCCAGCCTGCCTCTTCAAGCAGTTTATTAATCTTTATTCTTGCATGAGCTTCGTTTTTCATATATCAATTCTCATTATTAACGGTGCGTTGGCAAAGAATAGCTCTTTTGGTTTTTTTGAGTTTGCCTGTGTGTCGGCAAAAAAACCAAATGTGCTATTTGTGCGGTGGCTTTCCATCTCTAATTTTCTATTTGCTAACAAAATTTTCATTGTATCATTTCTCTTTTTTGCATGAAGCACAACGGTCAAGTGTATGAGCGGTGGCGGGGTTTTTCGTGCTTCTGTTCGTTCTTACACTACCGTTTATTTTATTCATATTTGTTTCATTTTTAGCACTTTGCCCGCCATTGCTTATACACAATGTTGTAAGCCGTTTTTATTCATTTTCTTCCAATTCATTTTCATCAGGCAATATTATTTCAGATTTTCCATGAATTTCATCATGACATTTTGAACAAAGTATCATTATATTCCCAATTTCTGTTTTTCCTCCATCTGCATATCTTGTTTTATGGTGGTATTCGGCTTCTTTGTAATCTTTAAATTCAACTCCACATAATTCACATTGTTGTTTCTTCGCAAAAATTGCATTTTTTTCTTCATCAGATATTTGTCTTCTGTCGTCCAATTCATCAAGTGGATGTTTTGCTAAAAATTCCTTTATTAAAATATCTCTTCTTAGCATTATTATTTTTTCTGACCACCCCCCCCGCACATTATCATAAAAACGTTGATAGTTTACATTTGATTTTCTAAAATCTTCATTGTAAACCTTACTATGAAAACTTTTAATAAAATTGAAAATATCTTTTTCTTTTCCTACCAGTGAATGTGTCAATTTTAAGTCTCTAACCATTGTATATACAGCGATAATCCATGCATGCTTTTCTAAAAATTTATAATTTCCAGGGGTTGCTGGAAAACATTTTTCTAAAAAGTTTAAAACTGATTTAGCATTTTTGAATTCTTTTGAGTTCTCATCTAAATCTTTGTAATTATCGAAAAATGAATATAATTCATTTGAGCCGCATTGTTTTGCTCCGAATTTTTCATAAAAAAGAATTCTTGCTGTATCAGGGTAAACGCCATATCTGTTTTTCGCAACTCCTACTGATTTTTCAATAAAATTGTGTTTGGCTAATTTCCTCATTAAATTCACAATAGTTCCAGGCTTAGCATTTAACCGTTCTCCAAGACTTAAAGGTTTCCCTCGTTGTAAGCGACTAAAAATCAAACGAACTCTTTCATCGTCATAATCTTCCATTATATGAAAGTTTAACTCATAATCTAAAAAGTTTTGTTTTTCAGTGTCTCCTAAGGCATTCTCTCCATTAAAAGTTTTTCCTTTTAATCTTTTACCAGAAAATTTTTCGCTTAACTTCAACTTGTTATCATAGAATTCCGAAATACATGTTAATCTTTGTTGTCCATCTACAATATAATAAACATCCTCATCCGATTTATAATTTAAGAAAAAAACGGGCATTGGTTCTCCCCTTAAAATAGTATCAATAAGACATTGTTTATCTTCACGAGACCATGCGTCATTTGGTCTTTGATATGTATAGTCAATTTTATACTTGTTTCGATTGTTAATGTAATCTTGTATCTTCATAATAATTTCCTTTTTATTTTAATGGCTTACAACATTCTTTATACACGCATTGTTTATAGTGGGACTATATGTTATAATTCTTTTCGTATATTCCGAAGTATTTCGTTTATTGTTCAGTTTATACGTTTTAATAGCCTATTCAAATATATGAAAAAGAATTAAATTAATTATTTCAAGGCTTATACTATCTGTTTATCCAAAGAGAGCAATGGTATTTTTTAATTTTTTGCGCAAAGTAAAAAATGGTTTTAGGCGCCAGTTGTATTTTTATCTATCTCCGCTTCCCACTGCTGTTCAATCAGCGCCAGGCGGTTAATTTGATTGGTGCCTTCGTAAATCTGCGCCAGACGCGCATCACGCAGTCCGCGCTCCACGCCGTTGGTCTGAACGTAACCGTGATCGCCCATTAATTCCACCGCTTTATTGGAAACCTCCCAGGCTGTATCGGTGGCAAAAACCTTTGCGGCCGAAGCGGCTGCCTGGTTGCTGCGCAGTTCACCGCAGCTATGCCAGACCAGAGCCCGCGCCGCCCATAACCGGATCAGCATATCTGCTAATTCTAACTGTACGTCCTGATAATCGATTAAGCGTTTGGGACCCAAATTGGTTTCCCGGCAGAATGCCAGCGTACGCTCAAAGGCCCCGCGTGCCTGTCCCAAAGCCATGGCTCCGACCACGGAACGGGAATAATTGAGTACATTGCGATTGATGGCCCAGCCTGCGCGCAGTTTTCCAACCACGTTACGGGATGGTACAAACACGTCTTCCAAAATGATTTCCGAAGCATCGGAGGGGCGCTGGCCCATTTTGCGTTCCTGCCGGCCAACGGAAACGCCATTCATTTTTTTATCAATTAAAAAGCAGGTCCACGATTCCAGGCCTTCTCCTTTCAGCTTGGCAAAGACGGTAATTTTTTGCGCCAGCGCTCCATTGGAAATAAAGACTTTCCGTCCGTTTAACAACCAGCCCTTATTTGTCTTTTTTGCGGTGGTAATCAGCCGCGCCGCCGCGCCGCCTTCCGTATCTTCCACATCGGAACCGGCGGATGGCTCGGTGATGGCAAAGGCCATCAAAACCGGGTTGCGGGTCATCGCTTTCATATGCAGCGGTGCAAAATGACGCAGGATGGAGGGCAGGTGCCCGGACAGCAATAGCGGGGCAATGCCGAGATAATGGGCCATCAACTGCAGACCGATCCCGCCGCTTTCTACGGAAAATTCTTCCCCAATCAGCGCAGTCTGCATTACCGCGCTGCGCAAAAAAGGCAGAATGCTGGCCCGGCCGAGAGGCGGCGTAAACAGAAGCGATAAAAATCCCCGGCCGGCCGCTTCACGAAGTAAAGGCCTCGGATCATAGCGGTGGTGATTTAAATCGGCCTCAATGGCCACGGGGCGAATGACTTCCTGCGCAAACTGCCGCGCCCGTTTACGCCATTTGCGCTCGCCATAAGAGAGCGTGCGGTTATCCCGTTCCCAGATGGTCAAAGGACGGACGTCGGTCAGCCAGCGGCCGATGCGGTTCATATTTTGCCGGGCGGCGGGCAGCTTTAACTGTTCTAATCGATCCTGTGTCATACGTCTTCTTCCAGTCCGCTGATTAAGCGCTTTAAATAGAGGGGAGATCCGGCCATCGCTTTTAGAACCGTCATATCGCGCAGCCGTTTTTCCATTCCGTAGTCTTCCATATAGCCGTAGCCGCCCATGGTTTGCAGGGAATCGGTAACCGCAACCGAGAGCAGACGCATCGCTTGCCATTTAAGCATCGCGGCCTGGCGCACCTGGGTAAGCGTCCATTCCGTAACTGCGTTCCACGCGTTTAACAGCGCGTCGACGGTTTGGATATTTGTTTCCGCTCCGGCAAACAGCCCGCGGATTGCATCGTGTTCATTAATAAGGCTACCGCCCTGGTAACGCTGCCGCGCATAGTCTTTTGCGGATGCCAAGGCCCTGCGGGCGGTTCCCAGTCCAATGGCCGAAAGTCCCAGCCAGTTAAGGATTAAAATGTTATGCAGCGTATCTGCCGCTTTTGGGCCGGACAAAACCGTATCGTTCTCCAGCGGGATTTGATCGAAATGAAGATGTTCCACCCGGCAGGCCCGCAGACCGGTTCGGGGAAGGACTTCCGTACGCAGGAGTTTTTGCGTATGCAACGGCAGATTTAACCAGACCCACTGATCTTCACGCTGTGCCAAAACAAGCAGGCTTTTTGTATCGGGCGGCAGATATACAAACGATTTGCCGCCTTTTAGAATCCATTGGCCGTCTTGTTTGGTCAGCCGGGTTTCCCATTTTACGGCATGGTAAGCGCCGGGGTTTTTCAAATGGCCGGCAAAAGGAAGACCGAACGATTCCTGCAAAGCCAGCGCGCTTTTTTCAATGTCTGTATCCAGTAGATACGTAGCATTTTCCGCCAGGCCGCGAAAATGGAAGCAGGTCGCTGTTCCGGCGCAGGATTCCGCCAGAAGCGCCAGCATTTGCAGAGAAAGACCGCTATTTTGTTCCAAATCCTTTCCCCAGATTCCGTATGTATTTTCGGAGGAGGCCAGCAGCCCCGCTGCATCGGCCTGTTCGAAAATTTTTGGGATTTTGCTTAAATCACCATCGGAAAATTCGGCGCTCATTACCGGCCGGATAGTTTGCCGGGAGAATTTTTGCGTTAACTGTAAAAATGCCTGCGCTTCTTGTTGGGAGAGATGTTCGCTCATAAGCCTTCATTCTGTTAAATGGATCAAAGATATTAAGCAAGATACGAAGCATAGCGGAATTTCTCAACTCGGGATTCAATAGGCTGGGGAAAGATAAATAGGCCGCAGATGAACGCGGACGAAACACAGGAAGATAGACGTTTATCAATAAGCTATAAGAGATGCTTAGCCTCTTGCGAAATTCCTTTTATTCAGGGTGTTGAAAAAATAAAGACATAGAACGCCATAAGTGCAAAGAATAAAAGGAGAAAGGTGTTTTTGCTCATTGTTTGCGCTCATTATGGACAAAGGCGATGGGTTCAAAGGTGATTTTTATACGGCAACGCGCTGTTCTTCCCGCAAAACGATAGCGTTTAGCTCCATCTTCAGTTGATCCAGCTCTTTTAGAAGTTGCTTTTTTATATCCTGAAATTTCAGGGTGCATTCCGTAAACAATTGTCGGTAGTACTCAATTCCCGCATCTAAATTTTTTTGAAACTCAAGCAGATAGGCGATCTGTTTTCCATCGGCCGCTTTGGCGTTTTCATTTATTTTGTTTTTAAAGTAGTCCAGGTAAAGTTTTAATTCTTTGATAAACAGATGCGGCCGGTCGTTCCGTTTGATAATATTGATTCGTCCGTAAATATGATCCACCATTTTACTAAGCGACCAGGAACCGGAAAAATAGGCCATATTGGGTCCCGGACAAACGGAGACGCCCGGGCCTTCCACTTTGGTTTCCAGTTTGTTCACTAAAAGCGCCGGAGTACCCAGCCCCACGCAGAGACAGGATTTTTCCGTAATTTTTTCATACTCGGAATCATGTTCCGCCTGCGGTAAATTCTTTGCGTTCAGTTCTTTTAGTTTCAGACTCTGGTAGTGACGCGAAGCGGTGCAGATGGGTTTATCTGTAAATTCCGTATTGAACATAACGTATTTTTTTGGACAGGGGCTGCCGGGGCGTCCTTTGTCTATCCATTGTTGTTTGGCGATATCTTTCGTGTTTCCGCGCAGGCTGTTAAAGGGAACGCCCAGGGGCGAGATACCGCTTAAATACAAATCTTTTTCTTTTGATTCGGAAAGCAGTTCACGGCTGTGCGCATCCACATTGGCCACTTCGGGAACCAGCAGGAAAGGCGTGCCCCATCCAACGGAATCCAGCTTATAATGCTCCAGCAGGAACTGGTGCTCTTCGGCGGTGCCAACGCCGCCCTGAGCCGTAAATCTTACCGGCAGCGGCGTTTCCGGCGAGGCTATATTTTTCTTCTGTAAGGCTTTAATTAAGATTTCGTGCAGGCTGCTTAATAGCGCTTTTCGTTTTTGGGCGAATTCTTCCAGAATAGGCCCCATTAAAAATCCGTCGGTGGCGAAAGCATGGCCGCCGCAATTCAACCCCGATTCAATACGGTATTCGGAAACCCACAATCCCTTTTTAGCGAAAAACTTTCCCTGGATAAAAGCGGATCGGTAGTCGCTTACCTTTAAAACGATCTTCTTTTTAAGGCGTCCTTTTAAATCGGGATAAAAGTCGGCAAATTTTTCGAAATAACTGTACAAACGCGGATTCATTCCCGCCGAAAGAATGATGGAAGCGTCAATTTTACTGTTCGCAAAACCACGCAGGGCGGCGTGGGCGTCATTGTATTCTATGGGCAGCACTTTATTCTGTTTATAATTGGTAATATCCAGTTTCGTCATAATATTAACGTCGATGGAACCCATGGTTAAATGTGTCTGAATATAATCCTGTATCTTTTTTATCGACGCATTTTCGTTCAGCAAATGGGTCAGTTCCTGTTTTAAACGGGAATAGTCCGGGAGCATATCCAGATATTTCTGAAAGTCTTGACTCTTTTCAGAGAAAGAGGCTTTAATCCGATTAAATTTTTCTCTGATTAAATCATCCAGCAAATCGAGATAGGCCGTAATGCGTTTGGCCCGGAAATCCTCCGCGGATTTGTCAATCGGCGTAAACGTTCGCTGGACGCGTTTAGTGTGGAACTCGCGCATTTTCTCGATTAATTTGTCATCCAGTAAGGAGAGGGAAGATGAAATTCCAAAGGGCGCCGTTCTTAGCGCCGAATCTATGGTAAAACCAATGCCCATAACGGGAATATGAAAAGTATGTTCGTTTTGTGGATGGTTCATTTGTTGCTCCCGATTAAAACAGAGATTAATCAATTAACATTTCTTTGCTTCAATATTTCTTTGTACGATTTCATAAAAACGTTTAACAAATAACATCTGTGAGTCCAGTCTAAAAAGGCATAGCCATCGATTCTCACAGAAAGACACGGATTGTTTCTATTGAAATTACATTGAATAGATTCGTGTAAATTCGTGGTTTTTATAGTGAACTCATCTGTCCTAAATAAATTAAAAAAATCTATGAATCCGGTTCTTCACATTTCACCCGGCACAGGGTGGTGCCATTTCTTTTTTTGCCGCGGATGAACACGGTTCTTCACTGATTAAAACCTTATTGTGTCGTTTGATTTAAATTAATCGCGTTTATGCGCAGCTAAAAGATCTTTTTACAACACCTTGCCTGCTCCCAATAGACTAATGAAATGCAACGTCTTGAATATTTAGGACAGCTGTTTTAATACACATTAACGATACAAATCACAGAAAGCTTTGCATCGGTTATATTTGGAAATTGGTATTCGTTATTCAGTATTTTAAATATCCATCATAAAATAGATTTGTTTCAATACCGGCGCTCTTTCTGAGCGGTTGCGTTTTTCTAAATAACAATTACCGTTTAAGAAATATTTCGTAAGGTACGCTTAAAAACGGGACTTTTACAAAACTATTACAATTCAATTTCGCCTGTCAAATAGGTAACCGCTTGTCCGCCAATCTCAACGCGGTTTTCCAGATAATTACAAACGAGATATCCTCCCCGTTCCGACAACTGCCGGGCGGTCAGGCTGGTTTTATGTAAACGCTGCGCCCAAAAGGGGGTTAGCGTTGTATGCGCGGAGCCGGTCACCGGGTCTTCGTTAACGCCTACGGCAGGCGCGAAAAAGCGAGAAACAAAATCGACGTCTTTACCCGGAGCCGTTACGATTATTCCCCTTGCGCCGGCGTTTAAAAGTTTAAAAAAATCCGCTTGTAACTGCTCTATCTGTTTCTGGCTTTCAAATAACAACAGGTAATCGGTTTTACCTTTGAAACTTTCTTTTGGCTGAAAGTTAAACGCTGTGATTAATGATTCAGGTAGTTCCGCTTTTTTGCATGGATCGGTGGGAAAGTTTAAAATCAGTGATCGCCCTTCTTTTTTTACAGTCAGTAGCCCGCTTTTGGATTGGAAATGCAGTTTCTCTTTTGGATAATTTAAATGGTTGAATAAAATGTGAGCGGAAGCGAGGGTAGCGTGGCCGCATAAATCGACTTCCGCCTTTGGCGTAAACCAGCGGATACGAAATTCCTCTTTTTCTTTTACAAAGAAGGCTGTTTCCGATAAGTTATTTTCAAGGGCAATTTTTTGCATCGTTGCTCTTTCTGGCCATTTTTCAAGCGGACAGACGGCCGCGGGATTTCCTGCGAACAATTTATCCGTAAACGCGTCTACCTGATATATTTTTTGTTTCATATTATTATTCCTCTGCCCAACCATTTTCTGTTATTGTTTCTGAATTAGAGATATATTCGTTTTTATACAAATATATCGAATATCATTTGCTTCGTATCTGTTTTTAACAAGTATTGAAAGATTTTAGTAAATACGTGCATCTACTGTAAAAGCCGCTAATTTCACAAATTAACGCGAATGTTTTTAACCGGGCATTAAAAAAACAATCCTTCTATCCGTACCTCCGCGTAAATTCGCGGCATTTTCTTCCGTGTTACCCACACAAAACAACATTGTACAAAAAAAACAGTATCGCCGCCAATCTTGCATTTGTATTATGTATCATTGTTATAATATGGCGCGATAGTACGGGATATTTGGCAACGAAATTGTTATGAATATATCATATGTAATGAAAAAGACTTGAGGCGCATTTGGGGACACATTACCTACAGCCGTAAATTCTAAAGTACAAATAACAAAAATAAAATAAATGAGTCCAGTCTAAAAAGGCATAGCTACCGATTTCCACAGAAAGACACGGATTGTTTTTATTGAAATTATATTGAATTGATTCGTGTAAATTCGGGGTTTTTATAGTGAACTCATAAATATCAAACAAAAATCACCTTGCAGATACATGTTTAAATCTTATAATTTGGTGCCAAATTTGCTATTTGGCGCTTCCTAAATTTCACTTTAAAAATTTGGGCATAATCCGATAAAATGGCGGGACGACTGTTTTTATTGCTAAAACAGGATGGTTTTTCTAAATTTATCCAAGTTAATATTTTCTAATTTTCAAAAGATGAAAGACCAAAATGACAAAAAAAGATTATCTAAAAAAGAAGATTGAGCACATCGACATCACGCAAACTAACGTTGTACCTCTGGTAGACGCAATGGGCCAAATGGCCTTTCAGGCGCGGAACCTGCACCGCGCGGCCACAATATTTGATATGATGCAAAAAGATAAAGAGGCGGTGGTCTTTTTAACGCTGGCCGGCTCTCTGATCAGCGCCGGATTAAAACAGGTTGTGGTGGATTTAGTAAAAAATAATATGGTGGACGCTATCGTTTCTACCGGGGCCAATATCGTGGATCAGGATTTTTTTGAAGCGCTGGGCTTTTTTCATTATCACGGGACGCCGTTTGTGGATGACAATACCCTGCGTGAATTGATGATTGATCGCATTTACGATACTTATATCGATGAAGAAGAACTGCGGGTTTGCGATGAAACCGTGGCGCAAATTGCCAATAGTCTGGAACCGCGCCCTTATTCTTCCCGGGAATTTATTGTGGAAATGGGACGCTATTTGGAAACAAGCGATCAATATAAAACCAGCAGGGAAGAGTCTATTGTTTACCAGTGTTATCAAAGAGGTGTACCCATATTCTGCCCGGCTTTTACCGATTCCTCTGCCGGCTTCGGTCTGATTCATCACCAGTTTCATGCAAAGGGCGCCAAAGTAACCATCGATTCGGCGGCCGATTTTCTGGAACTAACGCATATAAAAATAGCCAATAAAGAATCCGGTATTTTTATGATCGGCGGCGGTGTGCCTAAAAATTTTGTGCAGGATGTAGTGGTGGCCACAGAGATTCTGGAAAAGGATGCGCCCATGCACAAATACGCGGTGCAAATTACGGTTGCCGATGAACGCGACGGGGCGCTGTCCGGTTCTACCTTAAAAGAAGCCTCTTCCTGGGGGAAGGTGGAAACTACGTACGAGCAAATGGTGTTTGCCGAAGCGACCATCGCCATGCCATTGATTGCCGGCTATGCTTACCACAAACGTAACTGGCAAGGGCGTAAAGAACGGCGTTTAAACGAATTGTATCAATAAAGCGCTTAGATAATTAGTTCTGTTTTTTGTCCTTTGGCTCCTGCTTTTCAAAGGGCTGCATAAATGAGAACTAAACGCAGAACAGGCAATGAACGCTAGGGGAAAAAGGATTAAAAAGAACGAGTCATGCGTTGAAACGTTATAGTTTCCTTCGTGAACTTTGCGGTTTAATTAAATACTATGGCAATCTGTTTTGCAAAAAGGATTGTTTCTTTATAGTAGACGGGTATCCCGTTTATGAAATAGTTTTTATACTGTTAATGTCCTTAGCGGCAGAAAAAGAGGAAAAATGATTATTGTAACCGGCGCCGCCGGCTTTATTGGTTCGGCCGTTGTCGCCCACCTGAATAAACAGGGTGAACGCGATATTACGGTTGTGGATGTGTTACGCAATAATGATAAATGGAAAAATTTACGCGGGCTCGATTTTGATGATTATATTGATCGCGACCGGCTGCCGGACTTTTTGCATAACAGAAAAAATGTACGCGCGGTAATCCACATGGGCGCCTGTAGCGCTACGACCGAGCAGGACGCCGCCTATTTAATGGAAAATAATTACCGCTATACGCTCAATCTTGCCCGTCATTGTACCGAGCATAATATCCGTTTTATTTATGCCAGTTCTGCGGCCACCTATGGAATGGGAGAGCACGGTTACGAAGATGACGAGTCGCAGCTGCAACTGTTAAAGCCGCTTAATATGTATGGTTATTCCAAGCAGCTATTCGATTTAAAAGCCCGCAGGGAAGGCTGGTGTAACCGGATTGCGGGATTGAAATTTTTTAATGTATACGGCCCTAATGAGTATTTTAAAGGCGATATGGCCTCGGTTGTTTTTAAAGCGTTCAATCAGATTAATGAAAGCGGCCGGGTAAAACTCTTTAAATCCCACCATCCGGATTTTGCAGACGGCGGGCAGCTACGCGATTTTATCTATGTTAAAGATGTGGTTCATGTAATTCATTATTTACTGGAACATCCACAGGTGCATGGAATTTACAACGTGGGCAGCGGAAAGGCGCGCAGTTTTAAAGACTTGGCCCAAGCTGTTTTTAATGCAATGAATCTGGAAGCGCGTATCGAGTATATCGATATGCCGGAATCCATTCGCGACCGCTACCAGTATTTTACGGAAGCAAGAATGGAGAAACTGAAATCGACGGGATATGAAAAACCGTTTCATTCTCTCGAGGAAGGCGTTGAAGATTATGTACGGAAGTATTTAATGCAGGGCTTTGAACACTTCTAAAAATGAATCCAGTCTAAAAAGGCATAGCCACTGATTTCCACAGAAAGGCACTGATTGTTTTTATTGAAATTACATTGAATAGATTCGTGTAAATTCGAGGAATTCGTGGTTTTTATATTGAACTCAAAAATACCATACTATTTTTTATTTAGTTCTTTAACCGCTTCTTCGGCATTATCGAGGATGGTTACAATTTTACTAAGTTGTGACATTACCATAAGACTTTTGACCTTGGCGCTCAGTCCGGCGAGATAAAGCGCGCCGCTTTTATTGCGTACGGCGGTAAGTGATTTTACAATCGAACCCAGCCCCAGACTGTTGATCCAGTTCACATGCTTTAAATCCAGCACAATACGGGTGACGCCGTCTTTAAGCAGATTTTGCACATCTTCTACCAGAGAAGTTGTTGCAGGCGGACCCATCAGCTTTCCGCGCAAATCTAAAACGGCCACTTTTTTATACATGGATTCTTTGATTTTCATTTTTCTTTTCCTCCCTAATTATTATTTCGGCAATATATTTATATTACTTTAATTCTCAAACTAATAAAATATGATGGCTTAAAGAAAAGCAACACAATAAATTTTTCCAATTCCCAACCCCTACCGCTCTTTCCCTTGCTTCCCGTTCCATTCAATCTTACTTTAATCGTTAAACATTAATCGTTAAAGGTCCCTATGCAACGAACGTACTATTTTTTTATCCTGCTTATTTCATTAGTGCAAATCTCCGGCGCGCAAACGGCTTCCCGAATGTTTGAAAAAGATGCAAATTTAGCGACGCGAGACTCCTTTCGTACCGGGATTGATTTTTATGCCTCCTGGCAAAACAGTGCGCTTACGCTTTATGAAACGAATAACGATCCGCTGCACTATATTGTGTCGCCTTTTCTACATTATAAGTTTAATCCATCCATTGTAATGAATGTCCGGGTAAATGTGGAAAATATCCGTGACGAATATCTCTTTCCGGAAAAAACCTATTGGGGGGATGAGTTTGCCGGCCATCGCGGCGGCATTGAAATTGGAATGATTAAATATCAAAGCAAGTGGTTCGATTTACATTTTGGGCGTGATTTTTTTATTCCCGGTAAACGTTTTTACGAAGGGCTGTTGTTTTCGGAATACAATTATAGTTATGATCAAATCCGGCTGGCGCTTCATTCTAAGCAGATGGAAATTTCCTCTTTCTATCTCGATTTAACCGACTGGCCCACCGGCGCGGGGCAGGCGCAGCGGTATTTATTCGGTCACCGTTTTACCTGGAAATTTGCAGAAGGATATTTCGCATTTAATGATGTGATGCTGTACGGCGGCGTAAAGCGACAGTTTAAACCGGCGCTGTTTAATCCGTTTATCCTTTTTTATCCTTATCAAAAAAACCGGGGAAACGTGGAATCCAATTCGCTGATGTCGTTTGAATTATATATTCCCTGGAATTCATACGTTGTGTTTGCCGAGTTTTTAATCGATGATTACCAGGTGGATAAAAAAGTGCCCGGCGATTTGGAACCTAACGAATGGGGCGTTAATATCACGGTGGGCAAAAATGAGATATTTAAAAATTCGGACTGGAAGATGAATTACACCCGTGTCGCCAACCGCACCTTTAACGCGCCGGAAAAAGAATATGAAAAATATATCTATAAAAATCTCCCCATCGGCCATTTTCTCGGAAATAATTTTTGGGAATTAAAATCCACGTTAAATACAAGATGGAATGAAAGGCTGGTATCCGAACTGACCGTTTATCACGGGGAATTTGGAGACGAGGCCCTGTATGGCGCCTTTAACAAAGACTATTTCAATTATACGGTGGAACAGGGTTACAGCGAACGCTTTCCCTTTGGAACGATTAAGACACAATCCGGCCTGGTATTTGGCATCGATTATACGGCTTTAGAAGAAGTGCATTTTAAAGGAAAAATGAGTTACTGGCTGCATAACCCGCGCCTTAAAGACAGTTTTAATTTTTTATTTGCCATGCACTACCGGCTGAATATACTAAAGCATCGCCCTAAATTTTAAAGTACAAATAACAAAAATCAAAAAAAACAATACCTTAAATCTAAAACAAAAATCACCTTGTAGATGAATGTTTAAATTTTAGAAATTTAGCATTGGCTTTTCTTTGCAGATTACTTTTTATTAAAGCTGTTTCATATCCTCAAAAATTAGTTTATATTAACACCGGCTTGCTTCATTTTCTCTTTATAAAATCATTCTGGAAGAATTAATGAAAAAGACGACGAAGGATCAGCTTATTGCTGAAATCGATGCGTTGCAGAAACGTGTGCGCGAACTTGAATCCGTTGCCTCATCAGATGCGGCGGATGAGAATGCTTGCTATAAAGCAACCTGGCATCATAATCCCATAGGACTGGTAACGACCGATAAAAAAGGTCTTATTATTTCCGCAAATCCGGCCTTTTTTAATATATTCGGTTATAAAAAGAAAACAATAATTCAAACGACGTACATTCAACATCTGCAAGTTTTTAGCTCGGAACCTTTTGTATCGTATTTTGTCGGACTAATCAATAAAAAACAAAAATTTGATTTTAAATCGCCTTTAATAAAAACAAACGATGGCCGTGAACTATATTTACGCTGCAGAGGGCTGTTTGTCGACAAAGATTCGGAAAATTCAAATACCTATATTTTTCTATTCGGAGATATTACCGATTTTATGAAATCGGAATTGGCCTTATCAAAAAGTGAACAGAGGTATAAAGCGCTTTCCGAGCGTTTTCGTCTTATTACCGATAGCACACAGGATTTGCTTTGGGTAAAAGATTTAAAGGGCGTATATACTTTTGCGAATCAAGCGCTTTGCCAGGTTTTGCTAAAAGCCAAAAATCCGCAGGAAGTCATCGGTAAAACCGATATGTATTTTGCCGACCGCGAACGCGCAGCGCATCCCGAAAATCCCCAATGGTTTACCTTTGGAGAAATCTGTATAAACTCCGACGCCGTTATCCTTAAAACAAAGGAGGCCGGGCGGTTTGAAGAGTATGGGAAGGTAAGAGGGGAGCTATTAATTCTGGATGTGTTTAAAGCTCCTCTGCGAAACGAAAAAGGAGAGATGATCGGTGTCTTGGGAAATGCCAGAATAGTAACGGAAGATAAGTTAAAAGAAAAAGAGATTCGAAAACTATCCAAGATTATCGAAACGACATCTCAGGCTGTGTTGATTGTGAACTTAGAAAACGAAGTGGTTTATGTAAATGACAGCCTGGTAAAAATGCTTTTTTATGACGACGCTTCCGAATTATTGGGAATGCCTATGTTTGATTTTGCGGATGAGGCCAGTGCAAAAAAATTACAGGAAGAAGGCATACCGGCTCTTTTAACAAGCGGAAGCTGGCAGGCCCGTCTCAATGTTAAAAGAAAAGACGGCTCGTTTTTTCCGTCAAAAGAGCGCTGTTCTCTAATTACGGATGAAAACGGAAATCCGGAATATTTTGTGGCCATATTTGACGATGATACGCAACAGGTGAATGCGGAAAAGGCATTGTTAGCCGAAAAAGAACGGGCCCAGCTCTATCTCGATATTGCCGGCGTGCTTATCGTTGCCATCAATTCCGAAGGGAATGTAACCCGGATCAACCACAAGGGATGCGAAATATTAGGCTATTCCGAGGATGAAATAATCGGGAAAAACTGGTTTGATATGTTTATCCCCGAGTCTGTCCGGCGGCAGGTAAAAGAGGTTTCCGCCAAAATTAATAGCGATGAAATTGAACCGGTGGAATATTTTGAAAATCCGATTCTTACTAAAAGCGGAGACGAACGACTTATTGCCTGGCATAATACCGTTTTACGGGACGAGTCCGGAAAAATAATCGGCCATCTTAGTTCCGGTGAAGATATCACCGAAAGAAAAGAGGCGGAAGAATCCTTAAAAGAAAGTGAAAAGCGCTATCGTATGCTATTTGACCTGCTGCCTTACGGCGGCGATGTATTTAGCAGAAAAGGAATTATCGAAACGGTAAGCCGGAGTTCCGAGCGTTTATTTGGCTACAGCAACTCGGAATTGATAGGGAAGCATATTTCATTTTTATTAGATCCGGAATTTCTGCAAATATTTGAGGAGAAATTTCCTGTTCTATTGAGCGGGAAACCCAGTTCAGCAGAAGTAGTGATGCTTCGCAAAGACGGAAAAAGGTTAAATATCCTGCGGGCTGCTCAGCCGATTATGGATGAATCGGGCAACGTGCAATCCATTCTGGCGCTGAATGTGGATATCACGGCGCGCAAAAAAGCGGAAGTGGCCAAAAAAAGATTGGAAGAACAAATTCAGCAAACGCAGAAGCTGGAAAGTCTCGGCGTTCTGGCAGGCGGTATTGCGCATGATTTTAATAATATTCTAACCGGCGTCCTGGGAAACGCTGGTTTGGCCCAGCTCTCTTTATCGCCGGTTTCTCCTGCGCTGGATAATATTAAAAAGATAGAAACATCCGCTCAGCGCGCGGCTGAATTATGTAATCAGTTGTTAGCCTATTCGGGAAAAGGGAAGTTTGTGGTACAGCCGGTTAATTTAAACCATATTGTTGAAGAGATGACCCACCTGCTGGAAATATCCATTTCCAAAAAAGCGGTTTTAAAATACAATCTGGCTGAAAATTTACCGGCGGTGGATGCGGATATTACGCAAATGCGCCAGATTATTATGAACCTGATTATTAACGCTTCGGATGCCATTGAAGAAAAAAGTGGAATAATCACGATTACCACCGGAGCAATGGAATGCGACACAAAATATCTGACGAAAACATTTTTAGACGATGAGTTAACCGAGGGTGTTTACATTTATCTCGAAGTTAGCGATACGGGACATGGCATGGACGACCAAACCCGCAAAAAGATTTTCGATCCTTTTTTTACTACAAAATTTACCGGCCGGGGCTTGGGATTAGCCGCTGTTTTGGGAATAATGCGCGGTCACAAAGGCGCCATTAAAGTGTACAGTGAACCTGGGAAGGGTACAACATTTAAAATCCTGATGCCAAGTTCTAAAGAATCTGCCGCTAAAATTTTAAAAAATGTTCCCGGTAGCGGCGATTGGCGCGGCAAGGGCACGGTTCTGGTTGCCGATGATGAAGAAACTATCCGTGCGGTAGGCAGGCAAACACTGGAGCGTACAGGTTTTAAGGTAATTACTGCGGAAGATGGCCGCGATGCCCTTAAAAAGTTTAAAAAATATTCGGATAAAATCGTATTGGTTTTACTGGATATGACCATGCCCCATTTAAGCGGGGAAGAAGTGTTTAGAGAAATGCGCCGTATACGGCCCTCGGTCAAAGTGATTCTATCCAGCGGTTATAATGAGCAGGATGCAACCAACGGATTCGTGGGCAAAGGACTGGCCGGATTTTTACAGAAACCCTATCAGCCGCAGAAACTGATTGATGCGGTTCGCTCCGTGATAGAAAAGAAGAACTGACAATCGATACGTTTCTGAAAAAAACCGATATTAAGTGACCTTAAATTCTAAAGTACAAATAACAAAAATTAAAGCACTATCAAAAAGTCAATACCTTAAATCTCAAACAAAAATCACCTTGTAGAGGCATGTTTAAATTTTAGAGTTTGGCGTTTATTCGTTATTTGGCGCTTGTATTTTGTTGTTTCCTAAATTTCACTTTAGAAATTTGGGAGTTACCTAAAAATCCCGCCTTGCCTTTCAACAAAATCCTTCCTAATCTATCTGTATGGAACGGGTCATTTTACATGTGGATATGGATGCCTTTTTCGCGGCGGTAGAGCAGCGCGATCATCCGGAATATCAGGGGAAGCCGGTTATTGTGGGCGCCGATCCCAAAGAGGGCAGCGGACGCGGTGTGGTTTCTACCTGTTCGTATGAAGCGCGCGTATTTGGCGTTCACTCGGCCTTACCCATATCCAGGGCTTACAAACTATGCCCGCAGGGCATTTATGTACCGCCCAATGGAAAACTCTATGCACAGGTAAGTAAAAAGATATTTGAAATTTTTTACGAATTTACCGACGCCGTGGAGCCCCTCTCCATAGACGAAGCCTTCCTCGATGTTACCGGCAGTCAGAAATTATTCGGCAACGGCGTGGAAATGGCCCACCAAATCAAAAAACGGATTATTGAAAAAGAACGGATTTCCGCTTCGGTCGGCGTGGCGCCGAATAAGTATCTGGCTAAAATCGCCTCTGATCTGGAAAAACCGGACGGACTGGTTGTGGTACGGAAAGATAAAATAAACGAGTTTCTGCATCCTTTGGACATTTCCCGTCTATGGGGCGCCGGTATTCGCACACAGGAAGTATTACGTAAAATGGATATCCACACCATTGGGGATTTAGCGGCTTTTCCCCGGGATGTATTGAGTAGTAAATTCGGTAAAATGGGCGCGCATTTTTATAACCTGGCGCATGGTATTGACGACCGTCCTATTGTCGCCGGGGAAGGGGTAAAATCCGTAAGCAATGAGCATACCTTTGGGCGGGATGTGAATGATGTGGAACAACTCCTGCAAACACTACTGTGGCTGTCCGAAAAAGTGGGTTATCGTTTACGGCAAAAAAGATTAAAAGGTAAAACGGTACATCTAAAAATGAGATACGACAATTTCAGTACCATTACCCGTAATAAAACCCTGCCGGAGCGGATAGACAATACGCAAACGCTTTATGAAATATCAAGCGCCCTGTTTAATGAAAATTACCAAAGAGGTCGAAAAATTCGTCTTTTAGGCGTGGGGTTAAGCGGGTTTGGTAAAATGCAAACGGAACAATTATCCTTATTCGACGCACAGGATCGAAAAAGCAAGAAGCTGGATCAGATTCAGGATCTGCTGACCAACCGTTTTGGCAAAAAAATAATCTCCCGGGCGGATACGATGCCTCCGAAAAAAAAGAGTTGAAAATTCGAGTCCAGTCTAAAAAGGCATAGCCACTGATTTCCACAGAAAGACACGGATTGTTTTTATTGAAATTACATTGAATAGATTCGTGTAAATTCGTGGAATTCGTGATTTTTATAGTGAACTCATATTTTGAAGCCAATATTTGCTGCGAACCCTCATAGGATTCGTAGCGTTTTTTATTTTAACGCGAAACTACACGAAGTGGCGCGATGAGGAATCGCAGAAAAAACAGATATTGATAATGCGCTGTTGGACATTCCCTTGATTCCCGCCCCGGCATCTCATTTCCCAAAAGATGTTTTAGTATTTGCTTAAAAGACGAATCCATCCTATATTTTTGTAACGCTTAATTCCCCGAATAATGGAGTTTCCCATGGCAAAAATTTGTACCGATGCCGGACACGGCGGCCAGGATAGCAGCGCCGTTTGGCAGGATGCGCTGGAAAAAGACTTAAACCTGTTATATACAAAGGCATTAAATACCGAACTAAAAAAACGGGGGCACACCGTTTTTACTACCCGTACATCGGATGTGCAGGTGCCGCCACTTGGCACACGCTGCCGGCTTGTGAACGAGCATTATCGGCAGCAGGCGCCGCAATTTGATTTAATTGTTTCCATTCACTGTAATGCCGCCGCCATTAAAGAAAATGGGGTTTATAAAGCCGTTTCATCACGGCGCGGTTTGTATGTTATTTATAGTCAGGAATCAGAAGCAAGCAGGACGGCCGCACAGACTATTTCGAAGCAATGTGCCGCCGCTGATATTCATTTGAATCATCACGGGAGGTTGTCTACCGTGCAGTTGGGCCGGGCGTTGGCCGGGATTCATAAAACAATCCCGCCGGCGGTGTTGATTGAATTGGGATTTATGACCAATCCCGAAGAATTAGCCCTGTTAAAATCCGATACATACCGGGAAGAGATGGTAAAAACTCTTGCGGATGGAATCGAAAAATACCTGTTTGCCTGATTAAACTAACCGATTCAAAAAAAGGCATTATTTTCGTTTAAGAAAAAAAGAAAAATGGAGGCATAAATGAAAGAACTTCGCGGTTTACCCAGTACCTGGCTGCTCCGTAATTCCAAAGGTTATCCGGATTTTTTATTTACCATTGTGGTTTTTTCGCTTGCCCTGTTATTTATTGTGCTCATTATCTGGATTTTGTTTGGCATCCTTTCCTTTGCCTATGCCGCAACGCCCAAAGCGGCAACGTTACTAAAAATAATGGACAGCATGAAAACGGGGCTTGTCTCTCTGGCCGGCATTGTTTTTGGTCTGGCCGGAAGTTATACCGTACGCCGCTATAAATATGACGATCATCATGAAGCGCGAATGAAAAGAAAATCCGGCGGTAGTGTGGCGGCAACGCTGATTGAAAAGGGACTAAAGGTCGTTCAGGATAAGGAGGATATTTAATGTTTCCCGGAATGGATCTCTCGGTGCTTTTTGATGTTGCCATTATTGCAGTGCCAGTGCTTATTGTCATCTACCTGGTTTTTAAATTTCTGGTTCCTAAAAAGCCGGCGTTGGGCATTGGTCTTGCTATCGGCGGGGGATTCCTCGGTGCCTGGCTCATACGCCGGCGGCTGAAAGCGGCGTTTGATGTGGAAAAAGAACTGGCCGCGCATAATGAGATGATGGCCCAATTCAAAGATAAACAAAAGAACAGGGCACAGGCGGTTCTGGCCAATAAGCAGGTGATTGACACACTGGAAAAACAGCGTGAAAAATTATCGGAGAAAGCGGAAGAACATAGCACCGAATTACAATTGATTGAAGCAGAACTCGAAGAACGAAAAAAACTGAATACTAAGATTCTTACTGATTCCGAGGCATTTTTAGATAACAGTGAAAAACGCAGCGAAAACCGTAAAAAACTGCTGGAACAATACGAGGATGAAAACGGCAGCATCAGCGGGGACGCCCCGTTGGAAGAAGTTTCCAATAAGGGGACGGCCGAGGAGCCGCGTATTGAAATAAACGGTTACCGGTTGATACAAGTATAATTTGAATTAAATGGATCCCGCTATGAAAAGACAACGATTAATTCCCCTGTTTTTTTTACTTTTGGTCAGTTTGCTTAATGCGCAGCAAGTCACCAAGGCGCAACTCGCAAAAGCCCTACAGGAATGTGAGCAGGATTTTCAGGCCGGCAAACAGCAGATTGAAATTTTGAGTAAAGCATTAAAAGCGACAAACCATTTAATCGATCGTCAAACGGCGGTGAGCGATAGTTTAATCACAAATTTGCGCACGCAATTGGTTTTGCAGGATTCCGTTACCACACTGTTAAAAGCAAATGCCGATACATTGCATATGATGGTAACCGACTACAATAAAAAACTGGATGAAGTGAATAGCCTCTATATCCGTGAACTGAAGAAAAGAAGCAGACCCTGGTTTTTAAGCGGCAACGGTTTGCAGGGGTTATCTTACGGACTTTTCATCGGCGCGGCTTTAGGGTTAATTTTTGGCATTGCTCTATAGATTTTCGGTACTATGTCGTTTTGTATGGGGCGTTTTTTTATGCCGCGGACGAACACCGATTTTCAGAGATTACTCTTTTTCGCTGTTTATTGTTTCGGTGGTTAGATTTATTTGCGTTCATTAGCGCATTCACGGCTAAGATTAATTTTTTAAGCGCGAATGCGCTACGTTTTGCCAGGGAAAACTAAAACAGAACAAATAGAATTGCTCGGTCTTTCTCCTGTTTCTTTGGTGTGCCCGACTCTGGCGTGATGGTAATCGGTGGCTTTTCTTTTTTGTATTTGTTCTTACCCGCACGGATCGACTTAGCGCCAGATTTTCTTTACCTGATAGTTCTTTGTGATGTGGAACCTCACAGGATTCGTACCGTTTTTTGTATAAAACAAATACACGGAAAAGTTGATAATTGAAAGTTCTCTGTTGAATAGTTCATATTGTTCCGCTAAACAGGCAATTACATGTTTACTTTACTAATTCCTCCGCGTTACTTCGTGTCAAACCTTCGTGTTGTTTCGCGTTAAAACAAAAAACGCTGCGAATCGACAAGATTTCGCCGCACACGGCATTTGGGTGTTTGTAATTGAATAGTCTCCTATTCAAAAAATATTCAATATCTACCGAAAAATAATCAAATTTCATATTTATTATTTATATTCCTCCGCGTTACTTCGTGTCAAACCTTCGTGTTGTTTCGCGTTAAAACAAAAAACGCTGCGAATCGACAAGATTTCGCCGCGGTTTCGGTTTCGGTTTTTATTTCTTATCGAGCGCACCTTTACGAAACGGCGCCTCTTTATTTAACCGAAATAAATTCGCCTTTTATCTGCGTTTCCAGTATTTTACACACTTTTAATTTTCAATTATTGAATCAATAGAATGATTAAACAAAACACGGTTTCTGCCAACCACGAACAAAAAATAAATGCACGCATCAAAGGGGAAGCCTCTTTCAGTCCGGCTTCCCGCGCCCTGTATTCTACCGCGGCCTGTATGTATAAAATCCTTCCGGAGGGTGTGGTCTATCCCCAAACAACCGCCGATGTACAAGCCGTTTTATCCTATGCGCGTGAACACGGTTTATCGGTAACCGCGCGCGGCGCCGGATCCAGTCTTGCCGGGCAAGCGGTTAACAAAGGCATCATCATCGATTTTTCCCGTTTTATGAATGGGATTCTCGGTTACGATCCAAAAACGGAAACGGTACGGGTACAACCGGGCGTCATCTACGGCGACTTGAATCGCCGGCTTAAAACCTACAACCGCTATTTTCCTCCCGATCCTTCCAGCGGCGAGTACTGTACCATCGGCGGGATGGTGGCCAATAACGCCGCCGGAGCGCATTCCCTGCAAAACGGTTCGACCGTTGATTATATCGAATCCCTGGAGATTGTTTTACATAGCGGAAAAATCCTGCGTACTAAAATCCGGCAGGAGAGCTCGGATTCTTTTCAGACCTTCCTAGAGCAGGATACGGAACACAGCCGTCTCGCTTCTCAGATTCATCAAATCCTTAACCACAAAAAAGAGACGATTGAACGGTTTACGCCGAATGTGCGGAAAAATGCCTCCGGCTACCGCCTGGAAAAAGTATTGCAAAACGGTTCCTTCAATCTGGGGAAACTCTTCTGCGGTTCGGAAGGCACGCTGGGCATTATCACAGAAATAACCCTGCGGCTCAAAACGCCGCCCCGTTATAAAAATCTGACGGTAATTAATTTTGACCGACTGCAGGATGCCGCTGCCGCTATCGAGTCAATTTTAAAACTGAATCCATCGGCTGTGGAAATGATGGAAAAAAAGGCCATGGAACTGGTGCGTCGTTTCCGAAAGGATTTACATGATTTCTATCCCGCGAATATTGAAAGTCAGTTGTACGTAGAGTTTAGCGGCGATTCGGAAGAAAAAATCGAAGCGCAATCGGCAGAATTAATTCGGTTTATTCAAACCGGATTCTCCGATGGAGCTGCCTGCACAAAGACTTCCGATAGCCGGGAACAGGCCGAATTGTGGAAAATTCGCAAAGCCAGCTTCCCACTGGTCTATCAGCAAAAGCGGCCCGAGAAGGTACCTGCCTTTATCGAAGATTACGTGGTACAACCCAAAGATATCGGTCGGTTTATCTCCTTTTTATACCGCCTTTATGAAAAATACGACACCGAAGCGATCATTCTGGGACATGCGGGAAACGGGAATTTCCATACCCGGCCCTATATCAATTTTTCCAAATCATCCGATCTGCAGAAGATGCATAAAATTTCGGAAGAGGTTACAGCCGAAGTTCTGAAAATGGGTGGATCCATCAGCGGAGAACATGGTGATGGGCGTGTCCGCGCCCACCTGTTGAGGGAACAGGCCGGTCCCCTGTATGCTGTGTATGAGCAGGTAAAACATCTCTTCGACCCGCAAGGGATTTTAAATCCGGAGGTTAAAATAAGCCGGAAAAACCAGTTGACTGAAAATCTGCGTTTCGATCCTGCCTATAAACGTATAGAAGAAAAAACACTGCTCCATTTTGATGATGACGATTACTACTACGAAATTGAAAAATGCCATGGCTGTAGCGCCTGCCATCAGAGTAACTACACAACCGCCATGTGTCCGGTGTTTCAGATAACCGGCGAAGAGCTGGCTTCTCCGCGAGGAAAAGCGGATATCCTGCAGAATTTGATTGCCGGTGACCTTTCTGCGGATTTTAGCACTGAAAAAGATTATAAAAAAATGCTGGACTATTGTATTTACTGTGAAGAATGCTTTGTAGAATGTCCCTCCCATGTGGATGTAGGCCGTCTCCTGTTGGAACATAAAGCCCGTTATCGCAGCGAGCATAGCGCCGGGATTACCCAGTTGGTTTTGGAACACAGTGAAATAATGAGTAAAGTACAATCTTGGGCGGCGCCTCTTGCAAATCCGTTAATGCAACTGAAACCCGTACGGGTTTTAATGGAAAAAACAATGGGCATCGATCGCAGACGTCCGCTGCCAAAGGCGGAACCGGTTTGGCGATTCCGTTCCAATAATAAAGCGGAACGGGTAGAAGATCCCATCGACAAAGTGGTTTTATTCCATGATTTGTATGCCCGTTATAATAATTCCAGACTGACGGCTCTGGCGCTAAAGGTGCTAAAGTCGCTGGATGTTCAGGTCGAATCCGTACCGCTGGGCAGCGCGGCCATGCCGGCAGTGGTGTACGGAAATCTGGCGCTGGCCCGGACAACCATCAATAAATCAGTGTCCGTTCTGGCAGACTATGTGGATAAGGGGTTTACTATTCTTTCGACGGAACCGACTGCCGTATTGGCTCTGAGCAAGGAGTGGCCGGATGTTTTAGCCACGCAGGAAGTTAAAAAAGTTGCCGCCAATATCCGGGAGTTTTTTGATTATGTGCTGCAACTCATCTCCGATTATAAAATAATTTTTAATTTTAAAACGGTTAAGCAAACCTTTGGCTACCACGCCCCTTGTCATTTAAAGGCGCTACAAATCGGCCGGCCCGGAGTAGAACTTCTGCGCCGTATTCCCGGTGTAACGATAAATGAAATAGACCGCGGGTGCTGCGGAATTGCCGGCACTTATGGCTTTAGGAAGGGTAAAAACGGTTACGAGCAGTCCATGAAAATCGGGAGGGCGCTGTTTGAAGAATTAAAGAAGCCGGAAAATATGCTAGGCTTATCGGAGTGCAGCACCTGCCGAATGCAGATGGAACACGGGGCGCAGAAAGAAACGGTGCATCCTATCGAAGTTCTGGCCGAATCGTTGGGATTATAAAACGGAAACGATAATGAATTTTGAACGCGAATTTAAACATATCAGCCAACTGATCGAAACAAGTTCTCGCTTTGTATTGCTGAGTCATGTGCATACCGACGGCGATGCGCTGGGTTCATTGATTGCTTTGTACCACTATCTTAAAAACAGAGGTAAAGAAGTTTTTGTTTGTGTACCCGGAAAAATACCCGATAAATACTCTTTTTTAAATACGGGGCAAATAGTCAATCTCGGCTCCCGCGCAAAGCAGATAGCTGGAATTGCCAAAGCCGAAGTTGTTTTTATTTTGGATATTAGCGCTTTAAAACGGCTTGATATTTATTATGAAAATGTAAAAAACAGCAGCGCTGTAAAAGTGGTAATCGATCATCACCCGATTGAGCAAGGCTGGACAGATGTGGCCGTTGTAAACGTCGAGAGGATTGCCACGGCAGAACTTATTTTTGAGCTGTTTAAGTTTTTGCAGGCGGAAATTACCTTTCCTATCGCTCTTGCTTTGTATACGGCCATCCTTTCCGACTCAGGCAGTTTTCGCTTTTTTAAAACGGATGCGTTTACCTTTCGGATGGCGGCGGAACTGGTGGAAGCCGGAGTGGAACCGGCAAAAGTTTACAGTCTCGTATTCGAAACCGCGCATACCAATCAACTACGCAGCTGGGGAACCCTGCTGGCCCATATTAAACGTGAAGAAGATCGATCGTGGCTGATTGTCAGTCGGGAATTTATGCGCTCCAATGGATTGCAACTGCACGAAGTGGACGGCCTGATCGATATAATTCGCCGGGATGAACAGGCCAACGTCTTTATCGTTTTTGTGGAGAAAGAGGCAGATGAGATTTTAGTGGGATTGCGTTCCAAAGATAGTTTTGATGTGGGAAGCACCGCCCGGGCCTTTGGCGGCGGCGGGCATTTTCATGCGGCCGGATTTACCAGCGACCATACGCTGGATGAAACGGTAATAAGAACATTGAATAGAATAAAAGCAGATGCAGGAGAGAAAGAATGATCCGCTTTTTAACGGCAGGGGAATCGCACGGGCCGGGTTTGATGTCGGTGATCGAAGGCTTCCCGGCAAATGTGCCCATCAATTTAGAACAGGTGAATAATGAATTATTCCGCCGCCAGCAGGGCTATGGCAGAGGCGGGAGAATGCGTATTGAACAGGACGAAATTGAAGTTTTGTCCGGAATTCGTTTTGGTAAAACTCTCGGTAGCCCCATCGGTTTTGAGCTGCGTAATAAAGATTGGAAAAACTGGGCAGAGGTGATGAACCAGCAAACGCCGTATCCGGGGCGGGAGATCAGCCGTCCACGTCCGGGACATGCCGATTTAAGCGGGTTTTATAAATACGGATTCGATGATATGCGCAATGTGCTGGAACGCTCTTCTGCCCGGGAAACGGCCATGCGTGTGGCAGTGGGGGCCTTTGTGAAACAGTTTTTGTTCGCGCTTGACGTGCAGATTCATTCGCATGTGCTGCAAATAGGCAGCGTAAAATCGAGTGCGGAGAGCCGGGAAAAAGCGTTGTTAATGCCGGACCTAAACAAACAGGCCGATGCGTCGCCGGTGCGTTGCGTGGATGCCGAGGCTGAAAAACAGATGATGGCTTTTATCGATTCCGCCAAAAGCCAGGGCGATACCGCCGGCGGAGTCGTACAAATTGTTGTTAAGAATCTTCTACCCGGATTAGGCAGCTATGTGCATTGGGATCGAAAGCTGGACGGACAACTGGCAGGGGCGTTAATGTCGATTCAGGCGGTTAAAGGCGTGGAGATCGGCGTTGGGTTTAAAGGCGCCGATCGGCCGGGATCGGAATTTCATGATGCTCTTTTTTTTGAGAACGGCCAAACCGTTCATAAAACAAACCGCGCCGGCGGTATCGAAGGCGGCATGTCCAATGGCGAGGATATTGTGATTCAGGTAATGATGAAACCGATCCCCACCCTGATGAAACCGTTACAGTCGGTTGATATGATTACAAGAGAGGTGTTTCTGGCGCACAAGGAACGCAGCGACATTACGGCGGTTCCGGCTTTGGCAGTAATCTGCGAAGCGGTTGTGGCGCCGGTGATTGCCAATGCACTTATGGAAAAATTCGGCGCGGATGCACTCGAAGAGATTAAACGATCCTATCAAAATTATAAAGAAAAAACAGAGGGGAACTAAAACATGCATATTAAAATTGAATATTGTGTCGTTTGAAACTACTATTCCCGGGCGGTCAGCCTGGCCGAAGAGATTAGAAAAGGACTCGGAATTGACGCCGAGTTAAAAAAGAGCAGCGGGGGACGTTTTGAGGTTTTTGCGGATGATGTCCTTGTGTTTTCCAAAACACAGCTTTTACGGTTTCCGGAACCGGGAGAGATTATTCCGCTGATTAAGAAAAAAAAGTAGGCGGGTGTCGATTCAACAGATGTATTTTAATCTGTAGAGAATACGGATAATTTTTGGTTTCTCCTTATTCTTTGTGCTTTCTTGTGTTGCTTTGTGCCAGAATACTACTCTGTGAATATTTCTTCGTGTTGCTTCGCGTTAAAACAAAAAACGCTGCGAATCGACAAGGCTTCGAAGCATGTGGCATTTGGGTGTTTTTAATTGAATAGTCTCCTATTCAAAAAATATCCAATATCTACCGAAAAATAATCAAATTTCATATTTATTGTTTATATTCTTTCGCGTTACTTCGTGTAAAACCTTCGTGTTGCTTCGCGTTAAAACAAAAAACGCTGCGAATCGACAAGGCTTCGTTGCGTAAATGAAAGTAAAGATTATCGCTGGATCTTTTTAAGCAAGGCTTTGGCCTGTGCGTTGCCCGGACTCACGGAAAGCACTTTTCGCGCTAAATTTGCAGCTTTTCCATACTGTCCCTGCGCTTCGAATAAGCGGGCTAAAAGTAGATTATTACCGGGGTGGTTTGGCTGACGCTTCAGTTGCTTTTCTACCTCGGCCCGGAATTTTTTTAATACATCAATATAATTATATTCGGCGCCAAGCGTAGGGTGGTTTACAAAGATGGCCGGTTCGATATGAAAGATGCGGCGGTACTGTTCAAGCCCTTGCTTCTTTCGGTCGGTCTCGGTATATAATTCTGCCAGTTTTAAATGGGCGCGGATTAGACGCGGTTTTAACTGAATGGTACGCAAATAAAACTTTTCGGCCTTTTTCAAATCACCCATTTCATGGTAGGTGAGCGCCAGATTAAACGTCGCTTCCATAAAACGGGGACGAAGTTTAACGGCGTTGCTGAACGACTCGGCCATATCCACATAAACCTGCCGTTTGGTAACCGGATCGATGGCTTTATCTTTTTTAAACCTCTTTTCCTTAACCTTTTTTGGCTTAACCGAAGTATCCGATAAAATATCAAGGAAAGCATTGACCAGTTCTTCCAGAACAGCTTGTTTATAAATAGTTATTCCACGTAAAAAATAGGCAATGGGATTGGAAGGATTTATGGACAGAGCAGTATTTAACTCGGTCAGTGCGCTATAAAAAATTTGAGAGCGATAAAAAGTGTCGCCCAGCTTTAAATGGTAATTGGCATTCTTTTCATCCAGAGCAACTGCTTTTTTATAGAAATTAATCGACTTTCTGAAAATATCCTGATTGTAATAAATATTCCCCATCTGGTAATAACTGGGAGCATAGTCGGGATTGATTTCGATAGCTTTAGTCAGATATTTTTCGGCTTCTTTGTAGTCTTTGTCTAAAATACTGATTTTGCCAAGATAGTAAAACGGCTTGTAGTCATTCGGATTAAATTTGTTCACCATTTTAAAATCCTGAATGGCCTTCTGGTATTTTTTTTGCTTTTCGTAAATCAGTCCACGGCCAAAATAGGGTTTGTCAAAATTAGGCAGCACACTGATTACTTTGTTAAACTGTTCCAGCGCAGGACCATAGGAACGGGAATTGAAATAAACGATACCCAAATTGTAGTAAGCTTCCCAAAACTTGGCGTCTTCGCGGATGGCCTGACGGAATAAACCCGTTACCACTTCCACACGCCTGTTTTCCTTTTCATTTTCCATATAGGCCCGGATAAAACTCTCGTACGCTTTAATGGAATTTGTCAGAGTAAAATCCAGCATCCGCACTTCGGTGGAAGTGACCGTGATTCCGGCCAGGTTAATGAGCTGATCCGCAATTTTACGGCCGATTCTAAAAAGGTTGGAGAGCGGTTCGTTAAACTTTGAAGTTAATAAAACGGAACCGTTAAAGGCATTGCTAAAGGCAACTTCCAAAATAATTGTATTGCCGGACATTTTATAGGAACCGGAAACCGTCACTTCCACTCCACTGTATCTTCCGATATGATAAATCATCCGTTCGTCAATTTTTTTCCCGGGGAAGCCCGCCTTGTCCAGCGCCTTTTTAAAAGATTCGTTATCAGGAATATAAAAACCTGCTAATACCGATAATTTGCTGTGCAAATAGTAATCAATTCCATAAGATACCCAGTCGAATTTTGAGTTTCCCGATTCGTTTGTGAAGGGAATCAGGCCAATCTTTCGTTTATCCTGAGCAAACAAGAGGGTAGAAAAAATTAAAAAAAGTACAATTAATTTCTTATGCATAGTCTTTCCGGAAGATCCTATGAAGTCATTTTATCTTATTTACCAGCGTTCGGCAGAAAATGGTGTTTTTTTAGTTTTTAATTACCGTTTCTTAATAAATAATTCGGATTTCACCAGTATTTAAATAAATTATTTTTAATTTAAACTTTCCGGGTCTGAAATATATGAATTGACACCGGAGCTTTCATTAAATATGAAATCTAATAAATTTTTACCGGGACATAAAATTTTTTTTATTGAAATCCAAATGATGCTCCCGGCATTGAAATTCAAGCGCATAAAATGATAAAAATATTCCGCTATGAAAACGCATTTAAAAAAAGGGAACATTCCCGTTATAAGTTTTACCCAAATTTATTGAGTGAAGTTTAAGAAACACCAAAATACAAGCGCTAAATAACAAATAAACACTAAATTCTAAAAAAAAACATGCCTTGCCAAGATGATTTATGTTATTTGTACTTTGGAATTTAAGGTGGGCCTATGTCGTTTTGTGTGGGTAATAAAATTGTTTTAAATGATACAGATGGAAAAAACAGAATAGCAAAACACAAATAATTTTTGAAAGAACAAGATCCCAAACATCGTCAATACCCATTGTGTAGCGTTTCAAAGCGTTTGACCCTCCCTGTTCGGCTGCCGCCGAACCTTCCCTCCCTGATATCAGGGAGGGTGTCCCGAGTATCGGGACAGGTGGGTTATTAAAAATTATTTTCTGTCATTTGATGTTTACGTAATGCGGCGACACTTTACAGGCAGACACGACGCTTTGGCCCTTTACCCACACGGA
>JAJRSO010000024.1 GCA_024278755.1 Calditrichota bacterium
CTTAAGCGCATCGTTAAACTCGCTTCCAATGAGAACCCATTGGGCGTTTCGCCTTTAGCGCAGAAGGCCATTCAAAACGCAATTGCCGATGTAAACCGCTACCCCAGTCCCGACGGCTATGCGCTGCGTAGGGCGCTGGCAGACCGCTATGACGTAGAAATGGGCAACGTCTTTCTGGGGCATGGCTCCGAGGGAATTATCTCGCTGATTATGCGCACCTTCCTTTTAGATGACGAAGAAGCCGTTACCTCGGCCGGTTCGTTTATCACCTTTGATATTCAGGCGCAATCCCGCGGCATCAAATTACACCGCGCCCCGCTAAAAGACTATCAGATTGATTTGGACGCCGTGGCCGGTTTGGTAAATGAAAAGACCAAATTGGTTTACCTGGCCAACCCCAATAATCCTACCGGAACCATTTTCAAGGTACATAAATTTCTGTCGTTCATCCAGCAAATACCAAAACACGTGCTGGTGATTCTCGACGAAGCCTATTTTGAATTTGCCCGACAGGATCCCGCTTTCCCGGACTCCATGCAGTACCGTTTTGATAATGTTATTACGCTGCGCACTTTTTCCAAGGCTTTCGGCCTGGCCGGCGTCCGTATCGGCTACGGTTTTGCACACGAAAATTTTATTTCGAATCTGATGAAAATCAAACTGGCTTTCGAACCCAGCTCCCTCGCCATCTGTGCGGGAGCGGCGGCTTTGGATGATGTTGATTTTCTGGAACAGACAATTCGCATAAACCGGGTTGGAAAACATTTCTTCTACCAATTATTTGACGAACTCGGGCTGCGCTGCCTTCCTTCGCATACCAATTTTGTTACCATTGTACTGGATTCCGAACAGGCTGTAAATAAATTATACGATAAGCTTCTGCATAAGGGCGTTATCGTCCGGCCGCTTAAAGCGTTTGGCCTGCCTAATTGTATTCGCGTTTCCACCGGATTGGAAGAAGAAAACGAATTTTTTGCCAAAGCGCTGAAAGAAGTTCTTTGAAATTTTAAATGCTCAATTTTAAATTTTGGATTTGTGTTTATATGGTGAAATTATTAGTGTCCGGTTAAATCACAAGCGATTTGAATAATCAGCAGTCATTAAAGACCTTACAGTGTCTTAATATTCGAGCAACTTGATTTATGAATTCTCCCAATCACTAACCCACCCTGTCCTTCGAACACCCCTCCCTAATGCATTTCCCGATTACGGGAAGGGGACGGTCAGAGACACCGGCAATTTAAACGTTATTTGTTTTGCCCGAATGATTATTTTACCGGACACTAATGTGGTGAAATACAAATCACAAATAATACCTTAATTCCAAATCACTTTTTAAGATTTATATTTGGTGTTTTTTAATTGAAATTTGGCTCTATGTCGTTTGGTGTAGGTAATAAAATTGTTTTAAATTATACGGGTGGAAAAAACAGAATAGCAAAACACAAATAATTTTTGAAAAAACAATATCCCGAACATCGTCAATACCATTTGTGTAGCGCTTCAAAGCGTTTGACCCTCCCTGTTCGGCTGCCGCCGAACCTTCCCTCCCTGATATCAGGGAGGGTGTCCCGAGTGTCGGGACAGGTGGGTTATTAAAAATTATTTTCTTTCCTTTGATGTTTACGTAATGGGGCGACACTTTACAGGCAGACACGAGGCTTTAGCCCTTTACCCACACGGATCAACATAGAGCCTGAAATTTATTTGAGATTTGTCATTCGATTCTTGGAATGTATCCATCTATGAAAACCATCATTTCCGCCTCGCGCCGCACCGATATCCCGGCTTTTTACCTGCCCTGGTTTATAGACGCCATTCGAGCTGGTTTTGTTGAGATCGCAAATCCCCTGTATCCGCAGCAAATCCGAAAAGTCGATTTAACACCGCAATCCGTGGGCTGGATCGTTTTCTGGTCGCGTAATTACGCACATTTTTTAAAAGAACATACATTTTTTTCCGAATATCAACTCTTTTTCCATTTTACCATTCTTCCCCAAAGCAAATTAGAAAAAACCGCCATACCGCTTAAAACCGCTCTAAAACAAATGGAGCGGCTTAGCGCATTATTTGGCCCCGAACGGATCATCTGGCGCTACGATCCGCTTGTCTTCTGGATAGAATCCGGTCAATCAAAAAGCAATTATGAACCTACACAGTTTTCCAGCCTGTGCGCAGCGATGGCGGCCAATGGCATCCGGCGCTGCTACACCAGCATTGCCTTCCCCTACCGCAAATTTCTGCGCCGTTTTTCCACAGCCTTTCCCAACGATCTGCTTGTACAGCCGGAATTTGAACAGCAAAATCGAATTGTACAGGAAATGCGCGATAGCGCCGCGAAATATCAGATACAACTATATTCCTGTTCCAACGACCGCCTGCTGCAAATTCCCGGCATTCGAAAGGGACACTGTATCGACGGCGCTCTTTTACGGCAGTTAGAACCATCGGTCACAGTTTCTATAGCAAAATCGCCCACCCGCCCGGACTGCGGCTGCACCAAATCCATTGACATCGGAAATTACACAAAACAACCCTGCCCTTTCGGATGCATCTACTGCTATGCCAACCCAATAATTAGTTACTAATTGCTTCTTAAAGCCCTAATTGCACTTGACACTATTTCATAAAATCCCTACTTTCGTACATAAACTATGCCAATTTTTTTCAGAAAAGGAACCGCACAGGGATGATTGGACTTTCACAGAATATGCGCCTGGAACAGCGCTTAACTCCGCAGCAAATTTTACTCTCTACACTTCTACAGCTTCCCCTGCTTAGTCTCGAACAAAAAATAAAAAGCGAACTGGAAATGAACCCCGTGCTGGAAGAAGGACAGGAAGAAGAAATCCAGGAAGATCATATTGAAGCAACCCCCGAAGAAAAAGAAGAAGTCGCCAAAGATTTAGAAAATATAGATGAAAAAACGAAGGAGAATGAAGATTACGACCGGGAAGAACTGGAGAAAGCACAGGAAGATACAGACATTGAAAACCTGATCAACGACGAAGAGACCTTTGAAATTCGTATTCCGAAAGACAAAAATAAAGAAGAATACGAACGCCCGGAAGTAAACGTACAATCGTTGCCCGAATATTTAATGGAACAACTGCACATCCTGCCCCTAAGCCAGGTGGAGTTTGCCGTCGGTGAATACCTGATTTGGAATATCCGCGACGACGGCTATCTCGACGCCAGCTTAAACCTCGATGAAATTGCCGAAGAATACGGTTTGACTTTTAAACAAGTGGAAAAAGTACTCAAAAATATTCAGCGGCTCGATCCTACCGCCGTTGGCAGCCGCGACCTGCGCGAATGCCTGCTCGTGCAGCTCGAAGAGCGCGAAGAAACCGATTCTCTGGCCTATGCCGTTTTAAAAGACTATTTCGAAGATTTCATAAACAAACGTTACGATAAAGTGATAAATGAATTACAAATCACTCCGGAAGATCTTCAGGAAAGTATCAATCATATTCTGCAGCTAAACCCCAAACCCGGCGAAGGCGTATTTGAATCCCGCAGTAATTACATCATTCCCGATTTTATCGTGGAAAAAATAGACGATAAGTTTGTCATCAATCTGAATGACTGGAATGTGCCGCCTTTGCGCATTTCCAATACCTACAAACGCATGTTAATGGATAAAAAAGGAACCGATAAAGAAACCCGCCAGTATATCCGAAAGAAAGTGGAATCGGCCCGCTGGTTTATCACCTCTATTTATCAGCGTAAAATGACCATGCTCAAGGTGATGGAAGCCATTATTGAAATGCAGAAACCGTTTTTTGAAAAAGGGCCGGAATATATAAAGCCCTTAATCATGCGCGAAATCGCCGATATTATCAGCATGGATATTTCTACCGTCAGCCGGGTGGCCAACGGGAAATATGTGCAGACCGATTACGGCGTTTTTGAACTGAAATATTTTTTTAATGAACGTATCGAAAATGACGAGGGTGAGGAAATTTCCACACGGATCGTAAAAAATAAAATAAGGGAAATCATCGAAAAAGAAAATCATAAAAAGCCATACAGCGACGAAAAGCTATCACATCTCTTAAAAGCCGAAGGCTATCCAATCGCACGGCGTACGGTAGCCAAATATCGTGAACAGTTACAGATTCCCGTCGCCCGTTTACGCCGCGGATTATAACTTCGAAGGACGGCGCCTGAGCTTGCCGAAGGCACAACTATTAAAAACAAAAGGATACACCATGCACGAGCAAAATAAAATATACGCCACCACCATTCTCGGCATTCGTCATAAAGGGAAAGCCGCCCTCGCAGGAGACGGGCAGGTTACCCTGGGCAACACGGTAATGAAGCATTCCGCCGTAAAAATCCGCCGCCTGTACAACGATACGATTTTGGCGGGATTTGCCGGCGCCGCCGCAGACGCCTTTACCCTGTTCGAACGGTTCGAAGAAAAACTGGAACGCTATTCCGGAAACCTGGCCCGCTCGGCGGTGGAACTGGCCAAGGACTGGCGCTCCGATAAATACCTGCGCCGCCTCGAAGCCCTGCTCGTAGTTCTGGATAAAAAGAATACATTTATTATTTCCGGTACCGGAGATATTATCGAACCGGATGACGATATCGCGGCGGTTGGTTCCGGTGGATCCTATGCCCTGGCCGCCGCCCGCAGCCTGGTAAAGTATTCGGATTTGGACGCAGAAAGTATTGCCCGGGAAGCGTTAAAAATTGCAGCCGGCATCTGTATTTACACCAACACAAATATCAATGTGGATGTTTTGTAAATCCAGCTTCATACAGAATATAGAAAATCCTTTTCTATCTCCAAAAAAGGGCTTGTCTCGTTACGCAAGCAGACCTCAAAGCGAACGGAATCTCTGTGTTCTCAATGGCAAAGACAAACAAGAAATCCATGTAAAATTTCGACAGAAGTTTAAGGAGTTTTTTTAATGAAAATAGATCAATTAACACCAAGACAAATCGTTAACGCATTGGATAAATACATTATCGGTCAGGATAAGGCCAAAAAGATGGTGGCCATCGCGTTGCGTAACCGCTGGCGCCGCCAGCAGGTAAAAGAAGACCTGCGCGAAGAAATAATCCCCAATAATATTATTTTGATCGGTCCCACCGGCGTGGGAAAAACAGAAATTTCCCGCCGTCTGGCAAAACTTTCCAACGCCCCCTTTGTAAAAGTGGAAGCCTCAAAATTTACCGAAGTGGGCTACGTGGGCCGCGATGTGGAATCCATTATTCGTGACTTGCTTGAAATCAGTGTGCAGATGGTACGGGAAGAAAAAACCATCGCCGTAGAAGGCAAAGCGCACGACCACGCCATTGAACGCATGCTGGATACCCTGCTGCCGCCGATTACCGCCAAACCAAAACCGGTGGGAGAAATGGGCGAAGAGGATAAACTGGAACTGAGCCATCAGCGCACACGCGAAAAATTGCGCGCCCAGCTGCTCGAAGGAAAATTAGACGACCGCCCTGTAGAAATTGACGTTCCGGCCGACAGCACTCCGATGATGCAGATATTTTCACCTATGGGCATCGAAGAAATGGGCCTGAATATTCAGGAAATGTTCGGCGGAATGATGCCAAAAAAATAAAGAAACGTAAAACCACCGTGGCCGAGGCGCTTAAAATTTTCACTCAGCAGGAAGCGCAAAAACTGATTGATATGGAAGAAGTTATCCGCACCGCCGTTGCACGCGCACAGAATTCCGGCATTGTCTTCTTAGACGAGATCGATAAAATTGCCGGGGCATCCAGTAAACACGGCCCCGACGTTTCACGCGAGGGCGTTCAGCGCGATCTGCTACCGGTAGTGGAAGGAACATCCGTGGTAACCAAATACGGAATGGTCAAAACCGATCATATCCTGTTTGTAGCCTCCGGCGCTTTTCATGTGAGTAAACCATCGGATTTAATCCCGGAACTGCAGGGACGTTTCCCAATCCGGGTGGAACTAAACAGTCTTTCGGAACAGGAGTTTATCCAAATTCTAACCGAACCTAAAAATGCGCTTATCGTTCAGTACAAAGCCATGCTCGAAACAGAAGGTGTAGAACTCAAGTTTACCGACGACGCCATTGCAGAAATTGCCCGCACCGCCGCGATGGTAAATGCCCGCAGCGAAAATATCGGCGCCCGGCGTTTGCATACCATTATGTCGAATCTGCTGGAAGAGATTCTGTTTGAAGTGCCGGAAAGTGACGTAAAAAGTTTAACGGTGGATAAAAAGAAGGTGCAGGAAACCCTTGCTTCGGTAATCGAAGACGAAGACCTGAGTCGTTATATTTTATAATGTATATCATTACAACATCCTAACTACTCCGACTTTGAAATTTATCAGACAGATAAATAATTATCCCTCTTTGCGGGGGGAATATGTTATAACCGGATACATAGGTTTTTTTAGCGCTATATCGATCCGTTCAGGTAAGAAAAATACAAAAGAGAAAAGCCACCGATTACCATCACGCCAAAGGCGGACAGACCTAAAAAATATAAGAAAAACCGAGTAATTCTATTTATTCTGTTGTAGTTTTACCTGGCAAAACGTTGTGCGTTTCGCGCTAAAAAAATAAATTTGCCGCGAATGTGCTAATGAACCAGAATATGTTTAAACAATAGAAAAAATGATTTAATCAGTGAACATCCGTATTCATCCGCGGCTATAAAAAGAACTACCCACACAAAACGACATAGCACCTTAATTTTACTTTAAAAAATTTGGGCGCGCTGCTTTGCCTAATCGTTTATTAAAACAAAGGCGCTGCGTACCGGCGGCGGCATTTCCGAATCGGCGCCTCGCATAGCCTTCCAGGTAATTTCATTAAACTCAATATCCGGAATGGCGTCTTCTCTGGTTAAATCCATCTCTTCGCACCGGATTGCTCCATATCCCTGTCCGTCATTTATTTCATCTATATTCACCGCAGGTAAAATGGCCGAATAGACGGCTGCGTTGGCCGTATCCGTAATGGCAGATAGTAAAGGCGTTGCCGATAAGTCAAATTGTGTCATCGGCGACAGCCCAAAAATCAATTCAATGGTTTTAAGTACGCTACTCGACGAATACATGGTATGATCCACAAAACCGCGTTTCACAAATGGTCCGGCAGCAAGCAAAATAGTACGATGGGCATCCACATGATCCGAACCGTTTTGGGCATCATCTTCCACAACCAGAATCAAACTGGATTTCCAATATTTGCTTTTCGAAATGGCTTCTACAATCAGCCCCAGCGCATAATCATTATCGGCAGTCATAGCTTGTACCGTCAACATTCCTTTCCGGGTTCCGGCATTATGATCGTTTGGTAAGCGCATCAGAATGAATTCCGGCAGCGAATCCCCCGCCACGTACGCATCAAACTCTTCTTTCCAAATTTCATAGCGTCGCACATCTTTAATTTTTAAGTCAAAACAGGGAAAAGTTGTACTGGTATATGGCCGCAAATAGGCGTCATTGGCCCGATAGAATCCGGGATGTTCTTTGTCGTGCCAGGTATATTCCCCATAATTTCGAAAACGGAGTCCTTTTTTTAACACGCTATCCCAAATATATCCTGAGGCCGGAGCGGCGATAGGCGTTCCTCCTTCGTAGTCGTACGTACCGCCCCGTTTACCGTACAGCTCCGGCCAGGTTTTTTCCACATAATCGCTGGCATAGGCTGCTACCGACCAGTTATGTCCGTCGGCGCTTACCTCCGCGTCGGCATAAAAATTATCAAACAGGGTAAATTGTTCTGCAAGTGCATGGGCATTGGGCGTAATTTTCCTCGGAAAAAGACACAAATAGGGCGCGCCATTTCCTTGTGGCAAGTCTCCCAAAACCTGATCATAAGTGCGGTTTTCCCGAATAATATAAAAGATATGTTTGATCTGTTCACTGCTCTGCCCGCAGTGTGTTTCGGGAATAACCTTCTGTAAACCGGTCCAATCCGTTTGCTTTGAGATATATGGTGTATTTCGATAAACATCGGCAGAATACCCGGCCAGTGTTGTTTCGGACGGGAAACTAATTCTGGACAGGGCTCCTTTGAACAGTTGCCCGATATACTGGCCATATTTATTTTTTTTTTCAAAGCCAGGTTTGGGGCCTTTGAGATTGGGCAGGGACGACAGGCCTTTTCCGTTAGCAACAATAATCTGGTTACTCTTTTTTAAAAATTTTACAGATGTTGGATACCATCCTACCGGAATAAAGCCAATACTTCTTGTCTGTCCCCTTTCTGAAATATCGAAGAGAGCCAGATTATTATTATCGGCGTTAGCGACAATCAGAATGGATTCATCGCCATTGAACGAAAGGGCATTGGGTGTACTACCAAACGGCATATCATCACTTAAAGCCGAAATAACCGTTTCAACTGTTTTTTGCTTTTGTAAATCTATTACAGAGGTGGAATTATTGTTTGCATTTGCGGTAAATAAGCGTGTATCGTTTTGACTGATCAGTATTTCACAAGGATGGCTGCCGGTAAGAATAGTTGCCTTCGTTTCAAATGATGCTAAATTTATTTCTCGTATCAATCCATTTTCCCAAACCGATACATAGGCTTTATCCTGACGATGGTTGATTTGCACATCGTAGCACTTACCGCCCATATCAAGCGACTTTAACACTTTGTATTGTTGCGGATCCAGTAGATACAGCTTCCCGCTATTCCGGGAAACGGCCAGCAGTTTATTTTCTTTTTGCCAATAGGCAAGCCCGCTAACGGATACGCTTCCCCGTCTATCACCGCCATTTAGGTACAGTGTATCAGGCTTAGATAGTGCTCCATTTTTAAAAGGGAAGACCAAAATAGCATCATCATTCCCTGTCGAAACGAACAGTTGATCCTGGGGCGTATTCCAAGCCAGTCCGCGCCAGGCATTATGTAAGGGAACACGCTGAATTTCTTTATACAGGCCCAGATCAATGACAGACAACGATGGTTCTCCGCTACCATTATTAGTTGTGATAGCATATGTTTCATCTTTTGTGATCAGCATATTTAAAGGCAGTTCTCCAACCTCTGTATGCACACCGGCAGGAGTTAATTTCCAACCGTTGGGAAGCAGGGTAAATGTTTTATACCTACCGGGCAGATTACGTTCTTTTTGAGCAATTGTAAAACAGTGCTGGAACAGGAGAAGAGAAAGAATAAATGTAACGAACAAAACTAAAAAGCGGCGCATATTTTTCTATTCCTTTTAAATACGAGGTATTTTTATCATAGCTAATTTCTTAAAAATGCCAAACAATGGAATACATTGCAAATGTATTCTTTTTGCTTTTGAATTATTCGAATCAGTATCAAAAAATTTTGCATTGTATTTTATATTTAGGTAGTTTTGCGGGTTTAGAAAACACCTGTGCGAGAGCTGGCTGAATCGGCATCCCGATGCTCGGGAGAAATCGTGTAAAGCTTGTTAGGAGTAACCACGGTTTCCTGAAAATTTTGTGAAATATTAATTACGGAGAGGTGCGAGAGCTGGCTGAATCGGCATCCCGATGCTCGGGAGAAATCGTGTGAAGCTTGTTAGGAGTA
>JAJRSO010000025.1 GCA_024278755.1 Calditrichota bacterium
AATTATAAAAGATATGCAGGATATGGAAGGGGATTTGCAAAACAATGCCGTTACCTTTCCCGGAAGAGTCGGATTAAAACCGGCGATCGTACTGGTAAATATTTTATTTGGAGTGTTGCTACTGCTTACCCTTATGCCGTATATTTTTTCGGTCTATTCGGTAAGTTATTTGTGGATTGTTATTCCCGGGGTGGATTTGGTTTTGCTTTTTGTAATGGTAAAACTTTGGCTAAATGCCGATTCGTCTGTTTTGGGAAGGCTGAGCGGTCTGTTAAAAATAGACATGTTTATTGGTTTAGCGGCCGTTTGGGTTGGAGCGCATCATGTTACTTTCTTTAATTAAAAACCTGGATAAACTGGATATTATTCTGGCCTCGGCCTCACCCCGGCGTTTTGAAATATTAAAAAATGCCGGCCTTACGTTTCGGGTGTTGACCAGCCCCGTCGAAGAAGATAACACCCTTCCGTTAAGCCCGGCAGAGCTGGCGCTTTATCATGCGATGATAAAAGGCCGTGATATCGCCGCGCAGCGCCCACAGACATTGGTGATTTCGGCGGATACAATTGTTGTCTGTGACGGAGAAATTATGGGCAAGCCCCTGAACGAGGAAGACGCGTTTAGGATGTTAAGTAAATTGAGTGGAAGAATACACCAGGTGATTACGGGCTTTGGGGTTCGTTTTGAAAAATACAATCGGTCGGTTTATGACACGGTACAGACGGATGTTACCTTTCGTTCGCTTACTGAAGAGGAAATTCTGGCTTATATCGATACGGCAGAACCCTTTGATAAAGCCGGCGCCTATGCGGTTCAGGGACAGGGTAGCCTTTTAATTGAAAAAATAAACGGTTGTTTTTTTAATGTGGTGGGTTTTCCGCTATCCCGTTTTTATGTGGTATTGAATAAATTTCTGGAAGAGTTTGTCTTTTAACAAAATGAAAGGTTTTATGTGCCGCAGTTCGTAACTATTCTCGCCGTTGACGATGATCCCAACATGCACCGTTTAATAAAACTCTATCTCAAACAGGAAAATTTTTTGGTAACGACAGTTTCGTCCGGCCGAATGGCGCTGCATAAACTGGATACGACGGCATTTGATATAATTATATCCGATATTCAGATGCCCCAAATGGACGGTATTGCGCTGGTAAAGGAAATTCGCAACAGAAAAAAATCGATTCCGGTCATTATTATTTCGGCTTTTGGTACGAACATGCAGGCAAAAAAAGCGCTTGAAGTGGGGGCCAATGTTGTGGTGGAAAAACCGTTTGAACAAGAGCAACTCATCAGGATTATTAAACAACAGCTAAACGGAAACGAGTAAAATAATGGAACTCCTTTTGGCTGCCGTGGGCTTAACAGCCAGTTTCTTTTTTGCCGGTTCGGAAGCGGCCTTCACTGCGTTTAATAAAATTCGGCTGGATATCTGGCGCAAGCAGAAAAAGCGCTTTGTTCATTCGGCGCTGTTTTTTCATGAAAAGCCGGAAGCCTTCTTTTCCACTATTTTAATTGGAAATAATTTTGCCCTTACGCTTTATACTACCTTTGCAACGGTCTGGCTGATTCAATGGTTCGGCGAAACTCTGGCCGGCGGTATCCTGACACTAATCATTCTCTTTATTGGAGAGATATTCCCCAAAACCCTTTTTCGTTCTCTTGCCGATACGGTTATTTTGCGAACTCTTGTCCTGGTGCAGTTTTTTTATTGGATTTTTAAACCGCTGATTACGGCGTTAAATGTTTTTATAGATTTCTTTTTAAAACTAATCGGCGTAAAACATCAATCCGTAAAAAACTATTTTTCACGGGATGAACTGCGGATGCTTTTGCACACAGGTATAAAAAAAAATGCCGAACAGAAATACATTGCCAATGTTCTACAGTTCAAAGAGACAAAAGTCCGCGAGGCTATGCTTCCCAGAACCGATCTGACAGCTGTTGATAAAACAGCCGGCTGGGATGCTGTTTTTGACGCCTTGATGAGTAGCGGTGAATCTTATGTGCTGCTCTATTCCGAATCCATTGACAATATAACCGGCGCCGTATTCGCTTATGAATTATTGCAACCGGAAAGGGATGTGGAAAAGATTTCACGTCCTTTGCGCTTTGTTCCTGAAAACAAAAGCTGTGCACGGTTATTGCGGGAATTCCAGCAGGAAAAAATAACGCTTGCGGTGGTTGTGGATGAATATGGAGGAACCGCGGGTGTGGTTACAATGGATGATTTGGTGGAAGAAGTGTTTGGTGAATCCGGTTTTCCCGGCGGAATACGCGCCTTAAATGATCATACCTGGCTGTTAGACGCAAAAATCGAAATTGATATGATGGAAGATTTATTGGGCTTTCCGGAGGTGCAAACGGAAGCGGAGACGATAGCCGGACTCATTCTTGAAAAAACAGGCGCCATTCCTGTTAAAGGTGAGCAAATAGAATTTGATGGTTTTCGTATTGAAATTATGCGCGCTTCGGGTAAACGGATTATTCAAGTGAAGCTGATTCTGAACTTATCTAAGAGGGAATAAAAAACCTTCCGAAATGTTTAACGTTTCGGAAGGTTAGGATCGTTTTGTTGTAACGATAAATTACAGCAAACTATAGCTTAGCCCAACGGCCAGCGTCTGTTTAAGCTGTCGTTTGTATGAAACATCTTTATCATACATCATTTTAAAATTAAAACTTACCGTAATTAAATCGGAAATCTTCGAAGAAAACAGATTATCCCAGTTCACATCAACTTCGTCGAGCCCCTTCAGATTAGAAAACATTTCCAGTTTAGATATATATAAAATATTTTTACTGACCTGCATCTTTAGATCCGTTACAGATTCCGCGCCAAATTCAACGCGCATCTTTTCACCATCTGCAAAGGTTGCGCTAAACTTATCGGTAACCGTTTCTTTTAAAGCGGCGCCGAGACGGGTTTTGATAATTTTATTCGGTTGATAGCCAACACCGGCGCTCTGTGTAAAATAGCCGGGATCCATAAAAGATGAAATTTTTACTTTTCCGGCGTCGCTGTACGCATAGCCGTCGGTAAACTGTGTTAATCCGGTAACGGCTACATACGGATTGACATAGAGATTCATTTTATAGGTAAGGACACTTTCCAGTTTAATTTCATCGGCCGCCTTCTTTGCGGAGGCGTCGCCAACCTTAGTTTTTCCATATGATAATTTTGCGGAAGTAGTCCAATTGTATTTTTCCCGGTCGTTTGCGAATTTCGCATTGATATCCATTTGCCATGACCAGGCGTCTTCACCGCCTCCGGCCCAATTGTCAAACTGATTCTGAGTAAAATTTAAAATGCCCACAGCTTCGTTTTTCCAGCCGTAAACCGGTTTTTTCTTTTCTTTATCCTGAGCGGAAACACTAAGAGTAAAAGAAAAGATAAGAATAAATGTAATAAGTAACTGATTGCGTTTCATTAGAACTCCCTAACATATTAATTTGATTTTTGTTTTCTTTTATCATTATTTAATTAAATCGATTTTCCCTTTTTTATCAAAGGGTAGCGAAAAAGTTTTTAGCAGTTTAAAATCACTTGAAAAGTCCGATTTGCCTGTAAGATGATATTCCAGTTTGCTGCCTCCGCTAAGCATCTGGTACACAGCGCCGCCCATTTCCAGAAAATTTAGCGTAACCGGAATGCTTACGGTTTGTTTGGCTTTTTTGTTAATCTTAAGCGCTTTGTCGATTTTTCCCTTTATCCAGTTTTTACCGTTTACTTCCAAATCGTAATTTAAATTACGGGTTACAAAGCTTACGGCATTAGGATTTTTAATATCGAGCATCAATTTTAAATCTGCGCAGCTGAAACCAATCTTATCCAGTTTGATTTTTTTAAGGCTAATCTCCGGTAACCGCAAATTTGGAAACGAACCTGATTTAGTGACCGGGATTTTAATGTCACCGAGAACGGGGAGATTAACGCCAATTTTTAGTTTTAATTGATAGGGAACCGTATCCAAATCGGCAAAGGATTTAACGGCCTTGTGTATTTCCGAATAGGTAAGAGAAAGCGGAATGCTGATGTTTGCTTTCCCATTAGCCTTAATATCGAGTTTATCTTCTTTTTGTCCTTTAATAAAGGATGCGCCGTTAATCAGAAAATTATAATCCATACCGCTTAAGTGTACGCCAAGCGGGTTGGGATTTTCAACGGCAATATCAAAAAGGAGATCTGCCTTACTCAGCGACAGATCGGTTAGTTTTACATTTTCAACCGACGCTTTTGGTTCTTGTACGTTTACCTGCTTCAGCAACTGCAAGGCTTCCTGACAAGAGACAGAAAAAAAGAGCGTAAGCAAGAGTACAGTCGCTTTCAACACTGTTTTAATGGTATTTAGTTGTGCCATTTTTATTTCCTTTTTTAGCAAACCGAAAATGAATACTCATAATTGTTTCATTGCAATTATGAGTATTCATAAAGTCTCTACTGCAGCTGAGATGTACAATTCGGGCAACGGGTTGCCTTTATCGGGATCTCTGTTAAACAATGCGGACATTCTTTGGTTGTCGGTTCGGCTGCCGGTGCGGGTTCTTCTTTTTTCTTCATTTTGTTCATTCCCTTAATTACCATAAAAATGGCAAAAGCGATAATGATAAAATCAATTACGGTATTTACAAAAGCACCGTATTTTATAAGTACTGCAGGCGTTTCTCCGACGGCTTCTTTAATTGTAATAGCGAGATTACTAAAATCAACTCCGCCCAGTAAAACGCCAATGGGCGGCATTAAGACGTCTTTTACGAATGAACTTATAATTTTACCGAAAGCCCCTCCGATTACAATACCAACTGCCATATCTACAACGTTTCCGCGCATGGCAAATGCTTTGAATTCTTTCATCATTGACATGATGTTCTCCTTGTTTTGTGAGTGTAAGTAATTGGTTTATTCTAAACTAATTTTATGACTGATGCAGATGAATATCCTGCTGCGGATAAGGAATAGAAATTTGATTGGCGTCAAAAGCCAATTTCACTTTTTCATACATATCAAAATGAAGCCCCCAGTAATCTTCCGCATTTACCCAAGCCCGAACCGTAAAATTAACCGAACTGTCTGCCAGCTCGCCGAGAGCAACAAAAGGTTCCGGGTCTTTTAGTACACGCGTGTCTTCGGTAAAAAGCTTTGTAAGCACCGATTTTGCTTTGGCGATATCGTCGTCATAACCAATACCAAAAGTAAAATCTACGCGGCGTCGTGCTTCGGTTGAATAATTAACGATACTGCAATTAGAAACGGGTCCGTTGGGAACGATAATGGTTTTATTATCCGGCGTTTTGAGAATGGTGTTAAAAATCTGAATTTCATGAACTTTTGCCGTGTAACCCTGTGTTTCAATGACGTCGCCAACTTTAAAGGGTTTGAACAACAAGATTAGAACGCCGCCTGCAAAATTAGCGAGGCTACCTTGCAGCGCTAAACCAACAGCCAGACCGGCAGCGCCAAGAATGGCAACAAAAGAGGTGGTTGCAATGCCCATCATCGAAGCAACGCTGATCAGCAGCAGTACTTTTAAGCCGATTCCGGCAAGGCTTGATAAAAATTTGTGCAGCGAAACTTCGACGTCCGCTTTTTCCATTACTTTATTCAGCCCTTTTACTATCAGTTTAATGACCCATAGACCAATCAGAAGAACCACAATTGCAAGTAAAAAATCGGGAATCACTTTCCAGGCAAGGTTCACTGCCTGTTGATAATATTGCTCGAGACTATCCATTACGTATCCTTTCATAAGAGAAATTAATTGTTTTTGGATTATTTTATAATTAAGAAATTAAACAAAATAACTTAACAATCACAGGAATATTCCAAAACGCAAAAAAGGCGGCGGAAAGACCGCCGCCACATAGGTGTACTATTTTACTCTGAAAAATTCGATTCTGCGGTTTTGGGCCCGGCCGTCACGCGTATCGTTGGGAGCGATGGGGTTTTCCGGTCCAAAGCCGATTGCCGAAATGCGTGCGGCATCGATTCCGTTTTCTACGAGATAGGCTTTAACGGATTCGGCGCGGCGTTTTGATATTTTCATATTGCCGTTGTAACTGCCAGTATTGTCGGTGTATCCGCGCACTTCCACTTCCAAATCCGGATTTTGCGTCATGGTACGTACAACCTTATCCAGAATGGTTTTGGAATTCGGTGTGAGTTTGGCGCTACCGGTGGCGAAATTGACTCCTTCCAGAACAATGGCCTGGCCTTTTTCTACCGCTATTTCCGGCTTGGTGTCGGGACAGCCGTCGGCGTCTTCGTAGCCGTTCATTGTTTCCGCCTCGTTGGGACATTTATCATCAACGTCTAAAATACCGTCATTATCGTTATCCGGATCCGGAACGCCGTCTTCGTCCATATAGCCGTCTTTGTCTTCCGCTTCATCGGGCGCTTTGTCGTTAACGTCTAAAATACCGTCCTTGTCGTTATCCAAATCGGGCACGCCGTCCGCGTCTTCAAAACCGTCGCGGTCTTCGGGATCGTTGGGCGCTTTATCAATTTGATCGGGAACGCCGTCCATATCGTTATCCAAATCCGGTGCGCCGTCTTCATCCTGAAAATTATCAAAGTCTTCGGCATGTAGCGGGTCTTTGTCTTTAACATCGGGAATTCCATCGCCATCCGTATCTTTTGCTTTACCAAGATACAGCGAAAGACCGGCGCCGAGCGTCATAAAATTATCATTATTGCCTTCTTTTTTCAGCCCATACATATTATCAATGCCAGTTAAATGAAGCAGAGCCTCGGCATCAATGGCAAGATAATCGGTTATGAAATACGAAAATCCGAATCCCACAGGGATCGCGCTGTTAATTTTTTCAAAAGTATTGAAATCGATGCTTTGTAGCCCGTGTCCGTTTTTCCCTTTGGGATAGATATCAAAGTATTCAAATCCCGCAGTCAGGTAAGGATTAAGTTTTGACGCCGGAAACGGTTTGAGACGAAGCAGCATTGTATAATTCCAAATGTTAGTCTTAAAAAAATCAGTCCCTTTTTCTGCCGTTAAATAGCCTTTTCCATAAATAAATCCAATACCCAGATTGTCGGTAAACCAATACTGCAGGTTCACATCATAGTATCCGCCGAAAGGGGAGTCGTCAATGTCGCCGTAGTAATTGGATACCCCGCCTTTTACACCGATTCCGAATTTTCCTCCGGTTTCATCGGCGAGCGCCAGGTTCGTAAATAACAGAAATGAAAATAAGATAAGTGTTAGCTTTTTCATAAAGCCTCCTTTTTTGAAGTGTGTTAGGTTGTTGTCATTTTTTTATATATACTTTAAATACAATGCCTATTAGTATTTTTAAGCATTCTCTGTGGGGCATTTCACACTATTGCGGTGTAAATCCCCCGCAGAAAAATGAGTTTTATACTCCGGCCCTTTTGTCAAAATAGTTAGTTGACTCCATTTGGGTATCCCGTTGCTTACAGCGGGCGTCCATTTGTATTAATTTTAAATGCCGTTGGTTGTCAATTGTAATTGTATCGAATTCAATATCTCTTCGTCCGTTCTAAAATGAACGGGCATAAATTTTTTCAGAATCAGGTTAGATTTGTTTTCTAAAGATTTTATAATTGTATCTATTTCGGGACTCTGAACCGTTTTCAACTCTTCTCCAAGATGCAGCGCTAAAATCCGTTCCCAAATACTATCCGAGGCGCTTAAAATTCTGAGTAGCGAAACGGCAATGTACGGTTTTCGTTTTAAGGCCTGAGCCAGGTTATATCCCGTAAGCCGTGTTATCTGTATGTCAGAAAGGTTGCGCAAATATGGAATAATGGTTTTTAATTCCCTAAAATTACCGGGTTTAAAAAAAATCGGTATTAGAAACGTGCTTATCAACTGAATTAAACGATTCTTATTCCGCCACATCTTATTAAATAAGAGTTCCGCAGAGATTGACTGGCCATAAAAATAAGCGATAAGCTCTTCTTTTACAACAATAAAAGTATTTTTTAATTTAAAGGTGGAATGGGATGCATTAACGAATATTTCCAAAATAACGCTAATCACCGCTTCGGTATTGCGATCCCGTTCCAGGGCATCTTTAAATGTTTTACGCAGAATATGTTCATTTGATGAAGTCATTCGAAACTCTGTTTAAAAATACAAACGACTATCTGCTTACAAACAATGTGCCAAATAAAAGACAAATCATATCGAACCAGGTGGGTAAGTGCAAATACAAAAAAATAAAAGCCGCCGATTGCCGTTAAGAAGCGCCGCTTTTAAAACTTAATACTGGCTCTCAGTATTCCTATAATTGTTTTTGATAATTCCAAAAGGATACAACGCAATTATTCCGTATCTGTTTTTTAGAGGCGCTGAAAGCGTTTTGCTTTGAACATGTGCGCCTCCCCCTATAAAAACCGTGGATTTCATGCATCTATGCGAATATTTTTAATGTGCTTTTTAGCGCGGCCCCCTGTGTATTATTTACGAGTCACCAAATCGGAATCAGTTGCTTCTATTATTGGCGGCGCCAGCTTATTAAACGCACCGTTCGTGAAAATCGTGTAATTTTGAGGCAATATTTATTTAGTAAATACGCAAGTAGGTTGCTTTATGTGTTGTTTCGATAAATGGTTACAGCGCCGCCGGTGTGATTTAAGGGTTCTATTTAAACTATTGTTTCGTGTGGGAAGCAAGAAAACAGTGAGTTGTGAAATAAAGTTACAGTTTATACTTTTCGAGACGGTAGCGCAGAGTATCTCTGGTAAGTCCTAACAATTGTGCGGCACGCGCTTTGTTGCCGTTTGTCTTTGAAAGAGCGGAGAGTAATAGTTTTTGTTCCACTTCTTCCAGCTTTATTCCGCCGTCCGGCACCGACCATGTTTTGGCATCGGATGTTGTTCCGGATTGAAAAACCAAATCATCTTTTTTGATATATTTTGCATTGTTAAAAATCATAGCCCGCTCAATGAGGTTACTCAGTTCACGCACATTGCCCGGCCAGGAATATTCCAGCAGCGCTTGCCGGGCGTCTTTTGTAAAGCCCTCGGCTTTTTTATTAAAGCGCAGATTAAACAGATGCATAAAATGCTCGGCCAGCAACAGTATGTCTTCTTCCAGCGATCTTAGCGGAGGTAGTTCGATTTGAACGACATTTAAACGGAATAAGAGATCTTCCCGAAATTTTTTTTCGCTTACTAATTGCTGTAAATTTTTATTTGACGCGGTAATTAAACGAAATTCAACCTGTTGCTCACGGTTTGAACCCAGTCTCCGGAAACGACGGGATTCGATGATATGTAAAAGTTTGGCCTGCAAGGCCAGCGGAAGTTCGGCTATTTCGTCTAAAAAAAGCGTACCTTCGTGCGCTTCTTCCAGCAGCCCCTTTTTACTGGCGGCTGCATTGGTAAAGGCGCCTTTTTCGTAGCCGAATAATTCGGATTCCAGCAGATGTTCCGGAATAGCGGCACAGTTAATTTCGATAAACGGTTTTCGGGCGTTGGACGAAAGCGTGTGGATTTCGCGGGCAATTAAATTTTTGCCGGTTCCGCTTTCACCGCGGAGCAGAATGTTAATGTTGGGGATTTGCGCGATCTGTACCACCGTCGTTCGTAAGGTTTCGACCTTTTTCGAATGGCCGATTAAAGCGGAACCTTCGCTGCTTTTTGCGGCAAGTCTGGTTTTTAGTAAACTGATTTCGTTTTCCTTTTGTACAAAACGCTGTTTTAAAATAGCTTCGGAAGTTACCTCCCATACAAAACAAACAACCTGTGCGGCAGAAGAGGCAAAATGATGCAGGGAAAGATTTAAATAAACAGCGTCCTTTTTTTTACCAGGCCGGTTGATATTTTCAATATAAAATGTTTTTTGATGCCCCCGGGCTATTTTCCGGATTATCTCTTCCAGGCCAACCGTTTCGGGAAAACATTCGTTTAGCAGGGAAGAAGGCTGCCGGCAATATCGCCGGAAGATATTATTGGAAAAAAGTAACGTTCCGTTTTCGTCAAACAGGGCAAGGCCCGTATCCCGTAATTCAAATAAATATCCGGTTGATTTTGTGATCATAATAATCCGGCCAGAGCGATAAATGATTCTTCTACATTGTTGTTTTCTTTGGCGCTGGTAATAAAATACGGTAATTTATTGTCTTTTGCCCAGTCCGTATACGTCTTTTGTACGCCTGCGGATACATCAACCAAATCGGATTTAGTCGCGCAGAAAACCAGACTTGCCTCAGGGTTTATCGTTTTAAAACGGGTGAGAATGGAAGAAAGATGCGTAAGCGAATCGGGACGGGTTAGATCGGCTGTCAGGATGGCCCCCGCGCTACCGGCATAATAATTTTGTATGGCCTGCGAAAACTTTTCGTGTCCTTCGATATCCCAGATTAAAAAATCATATTCGGTTTCATTGCTATCCGAAACCCGTTTCCGGGAGATATTTACGCCGATGGTTGTGAGATAACTTTCTTCGAATGAGTTAAGAACAAAACGGCGGATCAGGCTGGTCTTTCCAACCCCGAAAGAACCCAGCAGGCAGATTTTCTTTTTAATGACAGCCATGCTCACTTCACCTCAAAAGTTACACACCGTTTTGATGCCAGCCCATCCATAGAGGAGATATCTGTTTCTGTTCCGTAACTGCCGAATCCGGTGGTTACAATTTTATCTGCTTGTACTCCGTTTGCAACTAAAAACCGTCTTACGTTTTCGGCTCTCTTTTTAGAGATTTTCATATTTGCATCCGGTGCTCCTGTAAAATCGCTAAAGCCGTATACGGTGAGCAGAGAAAAATCGGCCTTGGTTAGATGACCGGCCAGTTGTTTTAATAAATCTGAATAGGCCGAATCAATAACGGCGCTATTCTTTTTAAAATAAACGGAAATTTTTCTAACGTAGTTTTGTATTGCGGAGTGATAATCAAGATGATCCACAATAACTGTGTTTCCGGAAACTTGTGCCGCTGCCTTTGCAATGGAAAGTGCGTCCGACTCCGAAGGTACGGATCCTTCAAGAAATATTAAATTGTCATGAAGCACGATCTGAACGGAATTGAGTTGAGCGGTTAGTTGCGGATAGAATTTTTTAATATACGTTCTAAATTTATGTTCATTAAAACGAACGCTTTCGGTGGATGTGTCGGTCACTGCAGGCGGTGTGGATTCATTGGGCCATAAGAAATAAACGGCAAAACTTATAAGCGCTAAAAATAATAGATAAACGACATAACGGCCAAAATGAGGGTTCGTTGTCGGAACAGATGCATCGGTAGTAAATCCCAGCGCTTCGGACATGATACCGGGAGCCTTGGAAAAAGGTGTAACGTCTCCCGAAAAACCACGAAGTTCGGTTGTAAATTCCTGATGGCATCGATTTTCCAGCAAATGGATATGTTTGTAAAATTCAGGCGGCGCAATGCCGGATATTACAACGGCAAGATAGGCGTACCGGCCGTCTTCGAGATAAATATGCAGGTCGTCATATTCGATTACATTTAAATCCCGTTCCGTTTCCGTTTCAAAAGCCGATTTCGAAAAAGCGCGGATAGCGGTGAGCATTCCGCTCAGTAATTCTTCATTCGCCTGGATGCTTTGTGTGTCGGGCTGAAAATGAGCCAGCAGGATTCCCGTTTCTTTGTGGATATAAAAAATATCATGAAGTTGAAAAGGTAATGATTCGTTTAGCAGAATCTCTGCGGCGGATAATCCGGAAATTTTTGCCTGAACTTTTTTACGGAACAGACGGAAACTCATAGCCTGATCGATTTTTTCATTAACCGTTTTTGCCAGGTTTTTCATGGCTTCGGCCACTGCTTTGCGAATGGTGGATCCGATAACCGGATACAGCGCATCGATAATCGTTTCTTTCGCCTCCGAAATTTGCCGCTTAATCGCAGCGCCCATCACCGGGGCCAGGGCATTGGCCATTTCGCTTTTGGAATCACTAATCTTTTTGCTAAGCAGATCGGCAATAGCCGGCTCGAGGGTAGCAATTAGAGCCTCTTTGTCGCGTAAACTGAGTTTCAGCGTTTCGAGTTCGGCTTCGAGCACCTGTATTTTATCCCGGTCTTCAGTAAGCAATATTTCTTTTAAAAGCTGAAACGCCTGGGTATTATCTGCCTGCATAACAGAGGTCATCCGGTTAGATTAATCGGTTTGGTTGTCTTTTAAACGCGTACTTAGTTCACGGAACCAACTGCTTAGTTCTGCCCTGCTTGCAGCCCTGCTTTCCAGGGAGTCTATTTTTCGAACCAGGTCGTCACGGATTTCACTTAGCTCTTTTCGCAAACTTTCGGCCGAATCACTGGCTGTTTTTTCTATCTTGCTTTCAAGAGCCGTATTACGTGATTCCAGTTCTGCCAGCTTTTTGTCCGCTTCGGAAGCGCTGTGTTCCAGATGTGCTATTTTCTTTTCCAGGGTTTTAAAATGCTGCTCGATTTGGTTTATTGTCTCACCAAAAATCAGTTCGCGTATCTGTCCGATGCTATTGGGATTCTCTGCCATATTTCTCTCCGGGGTTTAAAAAAAATAAATGTAAAAAAAAATGGTGGTATTTCAAAATAAAATAGATGGTTAGCCGTTATTTCTTTTTGGCTGCGTTAAAATGCTTTTGCTTTAAAACAGGTTTTCTATTGCGCCTAAATTCTGTATATTCTGTTTTTTATATAAATTAGTAGGGGAGTACGGTATGTTTAATTGGAACTGGGAAATCGAAAATCAGGAATACCTGCAAAATACAATCAAACGCTGTAAACGCGAAAATATTTTACTGCCTTCTTTTGAAGAACTAAAAAAGCCGGAAACGATTCATCCGAAAATAATTGAAGCGCTGAAAAAAATCGGCCTTCAAGAAACACATCCGCTCAATCTATTTCGTATTAACTGGCGCAACGATCCGGACGGAGGAGGGATTGGCGGGATTAATTTTCTGGAAATTCCACGGGAATTAACGGGGATCAAAGCGCGGGTAATCGGACTGGTGGGCAAGTTTTTTCCAACCGGCGCTCATAAAGTCGGCGCTACTTACGGATGTCTGGCGCCTGCGCTGGTGAGCGGACGCTTTAATCCCGAATATCATAAAGCGGTCTGGCCTTCCACCGGAAATTACTGTCGTGGCGGAGTGTTTAATTCCAATTTATTAGACGTACATTCCGTGGCTATTCTTCCGGAAGAGATGAGCCAGGAGCGCTTTAACTGGCTGCGTGAACGAACCGACGAGGTATACGCCACACCGGGCTGCGAGAGCAATGTAAAAGAGATTTACGATAAATGCCACGAGCTGGAAGCCCAAAGCGATGAATATGTGATTTTCAACCAGTTCGATCAGTTTGGCAATTCCATCTGGCATTATGAAATTACCGGCTTTACCATTGAAGCGCTGTTTAACCAGCTGCGGACGTCCAAATCCCGTTTAAGCGGTTATGTGAGCGCCACCGGCTCGGCCTGAACCATCGCCGCCGGTGACTACCTGCGCACCATCGAACCGCGCGTAAAAGTGCTGGCTTCCGAGGCCCTGCAATGTCCCACGCTTCTGGCCAACGGTTTTGGCGGGCACCGCATCGAAGGCATCGGCGATAAACACGTGCCCTGGATTCATAATGTAAAAAATACCGATATGGTCAGCGCCATTGATGACGAAGATTCCATGCGCCTGCTGCGTCTCTTTAACGAAGCGGCCGGACAGGAATATCTGAAAAAACAGGGGATTGATGCGGCGCTAATCGAAAAGCTGCCCTATCTTGGTATTTCATCCATTGCCAATCTGCTTTCGGCAATTAAGATGGCCAAATACTACGAAATGAGTGAGAACGACGTCATCTTTACCGTGTTTACCGATTCGGCGGAAATGTATTTATCCCGCCTCGAAGAGATGAATACGGCTCGCGGCGCCTATTCGTTGCAGCAGGCGCAGTTGGACGAGCAGGCTTGCCTGAGCGGACAGAAGACCGATAACCTGCTGGAACTGACGTATACCGATCGCAAACGGATTCATAATCTAAAATACTTTACCTGGATCGAGCAGCAGGGAAAATCGGTGGATGAACTGAATGCCCAGTGGTACGATGAAACTTACTGGAATGAACGATTCTCCATCGTTCCGCAGTGGGATAAAGAAATAAAGGCTTTTAATGAAAAAACCGGCTTAAGCAGAAAATATTTATAGCGGGAAAATATTCTCTTTGCATAGATGAGTCCGCTCTAAAAAGGCATAGCCACCGATTTCCACAGAAAGACACGGATTGTTTTTATTGAAATTACATTGAATATATTCGTGTAAATTCGTGGTTTTTATAGTGAATTCATAGATTGCTGTTTTACAGGAACCGCATAATTCGCAAAGTTCATCAGGAACAGATAAAAACAGAGTTCTCTTCTGTGGTATTCGCTCTTAATAATTTCTCTGCGTTTGCTTCTTTCCTGCAACAATCTGTTTTAAGGACGAAGTTTTAATAATTATGATACAAAATGCCATCAAACAAGCGCTGTTGGATTCCGTTGATGCAAAAGACATCATTGCCGGAAACGTGTTGGTCGGCGCCAACCTGACCTTAGTACAGGGAAAGCACTGGGGAATGGCTTCCACCCTCTCCGATCCCGCGGTCTTGGAAAATTTTGTAGAAGAACCGGGCCATCTGGAATCCATGCCGCTTTCGGAGTTACTGGAAAGATTTAAATCCAAACGGTTGCTGGAATCCTCTCTCGGGATGGCGGCCCTAAATTCCGTCATCGAACCGCCTGTCTCCTGTAAGCAGCAGGACGCCTACGAAGAGATTGTAAAAAAATCAATCGGTAAAAATGTGGCTGTCATCGGTCATTTCCCGTTTGTAAAACGGCTGCGAAAGCAGGCAAAAAACTGCTGGGTCTTCGAACGGAGGCTGCAGGACGGCGACCTGCCGTCGGAACAGATGCCCCAGTTTCTGCCGCAGACCGATGTACTGGTGCTGACCGCGCAAATCATTGCCAATAATTGTTTCCATAAGATTGTGTCCCTCGCGCCGCGGGCCTATAAAATAATGTTGGGCCCTTCCACGCCGCTTAGCCCGGTTTTATTTGATTTTGGCATCGATGTGCTGGGCGGCGTCCGTGTAGCCGAGCCGGAACGGGTGCGGCGCTCTATTGCGCAGGGCGCCCATTTTAAACAACTACGCGGCATCGAAAAAATAACCATGAAACCATAATCGGAACATAATTCGCGGGATTGATTGTACCATTCGGTCCGGCGAATCGGTTTACGGATTTGACTCTGATATGAAAATGCTCATCACCGATTTAGACGGCACGCTCTTAAACGATCGGCAGCAGGTGAGTCCGGCCGATCTGCAAACCCTGCGGGCGCTTAGCAGACAGAACGTCCTTCGGGTGATTGCCACCGGGCGTTCCTATTTTTCTTTAAAAAAAGTACTGGCGCCGGATTTTCCGGTGGATTTTGTGATTCTTTCTTCCGGCGCGGGTATCATGGACTGGAAACGCAAAAGTCTTCTGACTCATTCCGAAATTAAGGCCGGACAGGCCCGTAAAATAGCCTCTTTTTTAATGGAGCAAAAGATCGATTTTATGGTTCACGACAAACTACCCGAAAATCACCATTTTTTATTTTTCCATTACAATCAGTTTAATGGCGATTTTAAAACACGGCTCCGTTTATACGAACCGTTTGCCAAACCGTTGACCGATGTCACGCAGATTGATAGCGCCAGCCAGTTTGTATTGATTTTTCGCCGGCCAGAAGAATTTACCGATAAAATGCGCTCGGTTTTAAACGATGTGCATATCATTCGCGCCACCTCTCCGCTGGACAATCAGTCGGTCTGGTTTGAGCTGATGCCCTTTGGCGTTTCCAAACAAAGCGCCGCGCAGCAATTGGCAGACAGGCATCGTCTCGGTGCTGAAGATGTGCTGGCTTTGGGAAATGATTATAACGATCAGGAATTACTGGATTGGGCCGGCCGGTCTTTTGTAACGGCCAATGCGGCAGAAGAATTAAAAAAGCGTTATTTGCAAACAGTCGAAAATAATCAAAGTGCACTTAGTAAATGCGTAACGCAATCCGCTGGATTGCGGATACAAGACACTCAATCCGACAAAATGCTAAAATAAAATACTCAATCCGCCGGATTGAGTTACGGATAGTGAAAGGAAAAAATGAGCCAAACCATCTGTGTATTTTGTTCTTCCAGCGATAAGGTTGACAAAGCCTATTTTACCGCGGCTACTGAATTAGGGACTCGCATCGGCCGGGAAGGCGATTGCCTGGTGTATGGTGGAACGACCGTTGGATTAATGGGCGCCGTTGCGCGCGCAGCAAAAGAAAACGGGGCAACAATTACCGGGATCATTCCCCGGCGGATTCATGAAGCGGGTATTGGCTGGCAGGATGCAGGCGAGTACATTGTTACCGCCGAAATGCGCGAACGCAAAGCGCTGCTTTCCGAAAAGGCAGACGCCTTTATTGCGCTGCCGGGCGGCTTTGGCACCATGGAAGAAATTTTAGAAGTGATGACCGCCAAACAACTGGGTTATCACCGCAAGCCGATTTTATTTTTAAACACAACTAATTTCTACACGCCGCTACTACATCATTTCGAACGCATATATGATCAGCATTTTGCCAAAGAGAGTTACCGCAGTCTCTATTATGTCGCCCGGGATGTAAAAGAGGGCTATGAGTACCTAAAACAGTACAAAGCCGAAGCCGGCGAATCGAAATGGTATTAAAAAGGGAAGCAAAAGAGATGGAAGCGCTTCCCCAAGATTACAAAATAATTTAAGGACACGGTCTAAAAAAACGTTATTCCCCGTATGTTTTCTGTATCCACCGTTTCATCTTCTTCACCGCTTCGGCATTGGCTTGATTATTTCCATCCGATATATAGCCAAAACGGTTCTTTGTAATGGATTCTATGACCTGTAAAATTTCCTCGCGGATAAAAGGGAATGTGCTGGATTCCAGTAAATCGACTAAACGATTAAGGCCGATTTTCGGTTTTTGAGCAGCCATCTTTTTTGCCAGTTCTAATTTATCCATCGCATCATCACTGGCATTATAGGCGTTAATCAGTTCAGAAAAAGGAATCGCTTGTATGGCGCCCGCTTCTTTTTTAAGGACGGCGTTCGTAGGCGGATCGTCTATGGAAGGGTGTTCATGATGATTCGAAAAAGCATTGCCCATAACTCGAAAACCAAGGGCAATAACGGCCGAAATAAGGATACCAAAAATTAGATTACTAACGGCTCTTTTCCGATTTTCAGACCGGATGATATACAGAGCAAGGGCAACGGCGAGAAGGGTTAGTCCGTAAAGAGCCACCACTGTGGGGCCGCTGGGAAGATCGGCGATGTAGGAAATGTACAAACCGATTACGCTTACAATTAGGCCCATACTCCAGCCAATGGTCAACTGTTTCCATAAAACATCTGTGATCATTATCGAGGTAATGGCCGGAACCACGAGAAATACAAATACTAGCAGAACGCCGGCAGTTCCTACGGAATGGGTAATGACAATGCCAAAGGAGACATAAAACAGAAAGTCCCAGAATCGTACATTAATGCCCCGGCGGTAGGCCTCTCCGGGATTATTAGAGATAAGCAGGAACTTTTCGCGGAAGATATAATGGAAAATCCCCACCCCGCTGTAAACTAAAGCCGCCTGGCCGATAGTGGACCATTTAACCCAGAGGATGCTTCCGGTTAGTAATTCCTTAATATGTTCGGCGCCGTGTGGCGCTCTGTCGATGACTAAAATAGCCACCGCCGCCACCACGGCGTAAACCAGTCCGATAACCGCTTCCTGCGGGATCTTTTCATTGCGAAAACGGGAGAGGGAAAAAATCGCCGCGCCCAAGATGGCAAATCCCAGAGAAAACCAGTAAGCGCCGGCAGAATCCGGTAGAATGCCAAATAAAAATCCCACGGTTGTGCCCAGCGCGGCCACCTGCGCCAAAGCCAAATCAACAAAAATGACCTTGCGCTTGATAACATGGATACCCAAATAGGAGTGGATGCCCACCAGGATCAGGCATTCGAAAAAGGCCGGCGCCATAATATCCCATATATTTAAATTCATTTTTTACCTCTTTTTACTATCAAGTATCAAGTAGCAAGACAATAGAAGCAAGATGTAAAACGTACAAAGGTGTCCTTTGCCTTGTCCTGATGCATTGCTTTTAATATCCATGTGCCTACTTTTTCATAATTTCAAATTATTTCTCCGCTTGATCAAAGGCGTCCCTTAATCCATTTACCCAGGTATCCACCAACTTAAAGATATCATTTGTCTGGGCATTATCTTCCACGCCCATGGGCACAATAACCGGTATGGCGCCCACTTTGGCACAGATTTCTTTAACCTTGGTCGCGCTGAAATAATTAGCCGCCAGCAGAACTTTAACATTCTTCTTTCGCATCTGCTGCACCAGCTCTTCCACATGTTTTGGAGAAGGCGGAATACCCGGTTTGTTTTCCACAAAGCCGACGACTTTAAGACCAAACAGTTTTTGGAAGTACACCCAGTTTTTATGGTAGGACACAATTTCCCTGTTTCTGAAGCGCATGCCTGTTTTAAGCCAGCCGCCTAAATTATCGATGAGTTTTTTACCTTGAAAAGATTTCGTAGAAAGAAAATCAATCAGTTGATTTTTCAGAGCCAGTTTGGTTAATAATTTTCCGCCCATTAAATCAACCAGTTTCTTGCCGAACAAGTGTTCGTCGAGCCGGTTTGAAAATTTGGTAAGGTTTTGCTCGTAATATTGCGCGTTGGCCGGATCGATCTTTTTTAAACCGATGGCAATATTTTGCGCAATATTTTTAAAATTAAGCGCTCCGGTGGTAATGTGCGGATTGCCGTAAATATGTAGCCCGCCTTCACTGCGGGAAAGCACCGATGGTTTTTCAAGCAAATCAATGCCGGCGCTGGCGGCCACGTAACCCGGCTGCCCGGAGCGGATTTTTGGATTTTTGGACATATCCACCAGCGTAGGCGCCCATAGTTCCAGATCGAGTCCGGTGGAGACAAAAAAATCTGCTTTGTTAAGCAGCACCGCGTAGCTCGGTTTGGGGCGGACAAAATGCGCGTCCTGATTTCCGGGAACGATAAAACTAACCGTCACTTTATCGCCGCCGATGCGCCGGGCGATATCCGCATAGGTACTTAACGTTGTGACCACATTCAGTTTATCGGCGGCAATAACCATTTGCAGACCCGCCAGCAGAAGCAGTAAGATATATTTAAAGCGTTTCATCATTTCTCCAATTTTTAAATAACAAATAACCAATTCAAAATTCAGAATTTAAAAGCTAAAATTTTTCAATAACGCTCGTGTTTATGCGGCCCTGCCGCCCAGGTCAGCTGCAAACGAATAATATGATCTGCTTCCGAAAGGGCAGAACCGTTTTTGTAATTGTATTGCAGCCGGAAACGCATCCAGTGGCTTTGCCACCAAGTTACGTAAGGAACCAGTTGATAAATATTCGCGTCGGAATTATTCATTGTAAAAGGTTGTGTGTAATCGAAACGAATGCCGGCATTCCAGCGCTCATTCAATTTATAATCCACGTAAGAATAACCGCCAACAGCTTTTATAGAAGAATCTGCTGCGCTGGCTTCTTTGTTTACATAGTAAAGCTCCGAGCGCCACAGGAAGGAATGGTAATGTGCCCGGTTCAGCGGTTCCCAAAACAGGGTTAAATCGACGCCGGCAAGGCGGGTGTAGCGATTTGGATCTTTTTGCAGGGAACCGGAATCATCAAAACCACGGAAATTATTAAAACCGCTCATTCCGCTCAGGCCTAATTCAAAATAGGTGTTGGCGTTTAAATCGTAGTAGCTTTTTAAATGACCTAAAAGAGCAGGAAAACGGAACGCTTCTCCGGAAAATAAGTGCCCATTCTGTCCGTTCGTAATTTGTAAAGTCAGCGTATTGGCGTCTGCCCAGAGCGGTGAAATGAACCAGTCTAAAGAGAGACCTGTTTGATTTAAACCGTCTTCGCCCAGCAGGGTCGTCATAGCGAGCGGAAAATCAAACTGATCCAGTGAATGCGCATGCCAGCGGTTGATAATTCCGAATTGCTGCCGGAATTTTCCCGCCGTGAGCGACAGGTTGGGCAGCACATTGCTCCAGGTCATATAAGCCTCGCCCAGTTCAATTCCCTCCGGGTGTATTTCTACGGCGATCTTGGTAAAACTGAACGGATCGAGGGCGCTCTGGAAATGTAAACCCAGCACGCGAAAATAGGCGCCGCTGCGGGATTCTCTGTTAAAGCCATTTTTATTTGCCACAGCCTGGCTAAACATATCGCCGGTTACGCTTATTTCGGGGTTGATGGCCTGCAGGGAACGTTGCCCGCTTTTAAACGTTTTTTGAGCATCTTCTTTAATGTTGTCTTCTTTTGCGGCTGTTTCGGCCTGATTTAATAAGCGTTCTAATTCCGATTGTTCGTTTTTTTGTTCAAGTTTTTCTATTCTGTTTTGTAAGGCCTCGATTTTTTTTGTAAGTGAATCGCTGTTGGCAGTGGTTGTGGTTTGCCCGAGAACAAAGACGACCATAATGAACAATGTCAACACCGTTTCGGATATACGAATTCGCATAGTATGTTTTCCTGTTCTTTTATAAATGTTTTTAAAATAAAACACAGCCGTTTTCAGTTTAACTGAATTTTGTAAAACGCAGTTTATCTCTTAAAAAGAGAAAAATTTAGCGACGCTGTGTGGATTTGGTTAAAAATATTTTAACAGGAAAACGGCGGGGCGCGGTTCGTTTCGTGAACGGGAACCGTCTGGGGATTTAAAACTGCGGGGCAGAGCGGCAGGTAAGTGCCGGTAAATTCAACAGTGGCAACTTCTGATAAACCGGCCGGTAGATCTTCACTAAAAATTACCGAAGAAATAATATAAGCCGGACAAGTATCATCACCTGCCTGGGTAAGCGGGTGGTTGTGTTCGTGGCTTAGGATCAAAGCCATAAACAGGTATCCGGAAATCAGGCTAAATATCAGAACTTTTTTCATTTCATTCTCTGCATCTGCTAAAACGGAAAGGTATCACTCTTTCCGATGTTTTCCAAATATCTAACTACAAATAGTTGGAATAGTTTCGCCCTTTTTTGCATAGCGAGTACAGTGAATGAGCCAATGCAAATCAATGTTCAACAACGACTTACCAATTTTCAGCTTACTTGCAATGGATAGACATTGGATATTCTTTTGCGATAATTGAATAGTTAATAGTATGTTTTGGTGCGATACCCGGCATCCGTTAGAAATAATCAGTACCAATTTTTTTCTTCGCGTATTTCTTCGTGATACTTCGTGAAAAAATTGTAAAAAAAACGGTACGAATCCCAAAAGGCTTCGCACCGCTGAATCGGTTTATAATTTGCCCGGTCATTTGCAATGAAAATGTGGTTTCTATTTAGCGGTAATTATTTTTTGTTTTGTTAATCTATCCGGAGTTTTCACAGGAACCGGAATGCTAAGCAGTTCTTTGGCAAGTACTTTGGCGACCATTAATTCAAAAGCCTGCAAAACTTCGTCTTTAGTAAAATTGCAGTGGCCGTACCGTCCCACCGGAATATGATTGAACAAAAACAGATTGCCGTTTTCTGCTATTTTTTGGCGGTAGAGCTGTTCGTGCCAAAAGGGAACGATGGGATCGCCGGCAGTGTGCATCGTCACCAGCGGTTCTCGCACCATTCCATTGGTTCCAAATTGAACCGTTGCTTCGGCAATTGCCTGCGGATCGGCCGTAAAACGTTGAACCCGGGCATTTAATTCTTTGTTATTTCCCAGGCTATGATACACGCCATAGCGATTTTCGTAGGGATTCCCGCCGCACCGTTGGGCTAAATCATTGGTGGCAAATACATTGTACCACAAAAGGCCCAACACCGTTTGACCAATCGTTTCAATATCATCCGGATCAAACGGCGCTTTTGCCGTGAAAAGCAGGTTAAGTGTTTTATCGGGATTGGCGCTGATGGCTTCAATTACTTTAGGCTGGTAAACGGAATCCCAGTTATCCATTAATTCCTGCGGAATTTGTATGGCGCTTCCGGGCATAATCCCCGGGAAGAAATAATCAAATAAAACACGAAAATCACCCATATAATTAATTTGTTTTACGAAGTTTCCAACCGGCCCGCAAACCGCGAGTCCGCCGCTGTAACAGCGTTTGCTTTCCAGAGAGTTTGCCGTGATTAATCCGCCTTCCGATGCGCCAACAAGGTAGTTGTGTTTGGGGTCGGGAAACATATCTTTAAACAGCATCCCCAGTTCAACCAAATCAATTATAGCGTCCTGAACCACCATTCCGTTGGCCCGGTAGCTGGTGGTTGCAAAAGCGTAGCCCATATCGGTGATTATATCCGGCAGGTAGCTTCCGTCCGGTAAATATAACTGACCTACGGGAATAACAACCGGTTCGGTGGGGGAAACATACCCGTGCGCATACATTACCAGATCGCCGTTCCATTGATCAGGCATCTGGATCATGTAAAAACCGCCGGTTTCCATACGTCCCTGAAAAACCTGCGTGGTTGTTTTGGCAAGGGATACCCGGGCAGTGGTTTCGATTTTTTTCTGCGGGTCGAGCGGTAAATCCTGAGCGCAGGAAAAGAGTAAAAACAGAGAGAGAAGGATGAACCCTTTTACGGATTTCAAAGCGGTTCTGATCGGCATGTCGGCTCCTTTCGTAAAAAAATATAACGTGTTAAAACATTTTACATAGGTTATTGCAAAAGGAATTTCTATCCACAGAGTCTCCGATAAAAAAAGCTAAAACCTATCCATCAAACTTCAGCGCTATTTATAATCTTCCATCCGTATTATCCGTGGAAGTAGTTTTAACTGTAACCTCCTGTAGCCAGGCTGTTGCAGTTTCTCTTTTAGCCGCGGAAGAACACAAATTTTCACTGATTAAGATCTGCAATGGTTATTGTTTCGTTTGTTTAAATTTCTTTCCACAACACCTTCTACTACGGGGAATGAATAACCGATAATAAATGTTCTTTAATCAAATTGCAAGAACTAAATATGAAAGCGATTAATTTTGAATTTGAGTTTCTAAAATATAAATTACGCTTTTTGATTTGAAGGACAACTGGCTATGCTTAATGGAAAATATTACGAACTTGCCCAAAGGCTAAAAACGGTTATTCCCGAGCGCCGTTTAATCCACGATGATCTGCGTCTGCTGGCTTTCGGCACGGACGCCAGCTTTTACCGGCTGCTACCTAAATTGGTCATAAAAGTACACAACGAAGATGAAGCGGTTCAGGTGATTACGAACTGCCATCGCTTGCAGCTTCCGCTCACGATTCGCGCCGCGGGAACCAGTCTTTCCGGGCAGTCGCTTAGCGATTCGGTGCTGATGCTTTTAGTGCCGTCTAAGTGGCGCAGCTATTCACTGAATAAAGATCAAACGGAAATTACCGCGCAGCCGTCTTTAACGGGCGCTAAAATGAATCAGATACTGTCCCGTTTTAATAAAAAGATCGGGCCGGATCCGGCCTCCATAAAACACGCCAGTATCGGTGGCATCGTGGCTAATAATGCGGCCGGAATGGCCAGCGGTATTCGCTGGAACAGTTACAACACAATCACCGGACTGCGTCTGGTTCTGCACGACGGAACGGCGCTGGATACGCGGGATGCCGATAGCCGTAAGGCGTTTAAAGAAACACATAAAGACATGCTTGGGCAAATTCAGAACCTGGCAAAAGAGGTAGGCCGCAAAAAAGAAATGGCCGCGCGCATAAAAGAAAAATTCAATATCAAGAATACGACCGGATACAGCGTAAATGCCTTCATTGATTTTAAGGATCCCATCGATATTCTGATGCACTTGTTGGTGGGCTCCGAGGGGACTCTGGGTTTTATTTCCGAAATCTCCATCCAGGCCATTGATGATCCGCCTAAGCGGGCCGCCGGTTTGATTTTATTATCTAATATTGCAGACGCCTGCAACGCGATTCCCATTTTACAAACCTGCCAGGTGGCCACGGCCGAGCTGATGGACCGGGCAGCCTTGAAATCGGTGGAAAACGATCCGGCCATGCCCGGCTATCTAAAAACACTTAAAGACGATGTGACGGCGCTATTGGTTGAAACACGCGCTGCAAACGATAAAACGCTGCAAAAACAGGTCGCGGAAATAAAACGCAAACTGAAAAAGACCGAATTGGTGCATCCGCTGGAATTTACAACAGACGACAAAGAAATAGACGGATTATGGAGCGTACGTCAGGGCTTATTCCCTTCTGTATCGGCTGCGCGTGAAAAAGGCACGACGGTTATCATCGAAGATATTGCGGTTCCGCAGCAATTTTTGGCCGCTGCGCTGTTAAAATTACAGAAACTCTTTACAAAATACGATTATAAGGACGCCATCATCTGGGGGCATGCTTTAGACGGCAATGTGCACTTTATCATTACTCAGAATTTTAGCGATCATCGGGAAACAGAGCGTTACGAAAAATTTATGTCCGAAGTGGTGGGGATGGTACTGGACGAGTTTAACGGTTCTCTTAAAGCGGAACACGGAACAGGCCGGAATATGGCGCCTTTTGTGGAGCGGGAATGGGGCGCTGAAATTTACCGGGTGATGCAGCAGATAAAACAGATTTTGGATCCAGGAGGTTTGTTTAATCCGGGTGTGTTATTAAACGATGACCCGCAGCTGCATTTAAAATATTTAAAACCGCTGCCTCCGGCGCACGAACTGGTGGATGCCTGCATCGAGTGCGGTTTCTGTGAAAATAACTGTGTCTCCCGCGAACTGACGCTTTCACCCAGACAGCGCATTGCCGTGTACCGGGAAATCAGCCGGTTGGAACGCAGCGGGGAAGAACAGCACCGTCTGGCACAACTGCGCAAGGATTACGATTATTATGGCAATCAAACCTGCGCCACCGACGGGTTGTGCGCCCTGAGCTGTCCGGTGGGTATTGATACGGGAAAATTGATTAAGGCCTTGCGGCAAGATCAAACCAGCGCGCGCGCCAAACAGATTGCCGGCTGGGTCGGCGATCATATGGATCGGGTTACGGCCTTTATGCGTTTTGGTCTGGGTCTTTTACATTTTAAACAGCAGCTCTTTGGCGATAAAGCATTGGGCGGTGTGCTGCATTTTTTTCGAAAAATATCCGGTAACCGTCTCCCGCAGTGGACGCCCTATATGCCGGGCGCCGGGAAAGCCCTTAGGCCTATTCCGGTAAATGCGGATAATCCGTTAAAGGTCGTGTACTTTTCCACCTGTATTAATCGTTCTATGGGTGTGTCCAAAGATTATGACGAAAACGTTACGGTAACGGATAAGACAATCGGCTTGTTAAAAAAAGCGGGCTACGAGGTAATTATTCCGGATAGCGTAAATAAGCTCTGCTGCGGGATGGCTTTTGCCAGTAAGGGCCTGATTGAAACGGCCGAACGCAAACAAACCGAATTGGAAGAAGTTTTGTTAGAGGCCAGCGAAAATGGGAAAATTCCGGTGCTCGTGGATATGAGTCCCTGTTTGTACCATATGAAAGAGACTTTGAATGAACGGCTAAAACTGTACGAACCCATTGCCTTTGCCCTTGAATATCTGAGTGATCAATTGGAATTTCATCCAACCGATGAACCGGTGGTCATCTTCTCGGTGTGCAGCGCCAAAAAAATGGGTCTGGAAGCGGACTTTTTAAAACTGGCTAAAATGTGCTCCACCAATGTCATTGTGAACGAGGCCAATTGCTGCGGCTTTGCCGGCGACCGCGGTTTTACCTATCCGGAGCTGAACGCGGAAGGTTTAAAAGAGATAAAACAGCAGATTCCGGCCGAAGTGAAACACGGCTATTCCACCAGCCGCACCTGCGAAATAGGGCTTACAGAGCACAGCGGTATTTCGTATCAGAATATTTTTTATCTATTGGATAAGGTGACCACAAAAAAGTGAGTGGAGGAACTCAATAGTCCATATTCCAACAGAGAATTACCAATTACCAAGTACTTGCAAAAGATGGGTGTTGGGCATTCTCTGATGATTATCGAATGTTCCTATTCTAATGCAAAATAAAATATATTTTTCTTCGTGTATTTCTTCGTGTATTTCTTCGTGGTACTTAGTGAAAAAGAATTGACGAGAAAAAATAAACACAACGAATCCTTAAAAGCTCCGCGGCAATACAGTGGATTTTCCATCTTTTCTAAAGGGGTGTCCTTTGCTGTAAAAATCGGGGCGATAGGTTTCGGGGGCGGTCATTTCCTGGATAAAGCCATCTTCTAATCCTGCTTTTTTTAGCGCATTTTCTGCGGCAAGATATTCTGTGTAATTTATTTTTCGATTGAGCAGCGGCGTATCTTTTGCCTTGTGATCCGGATAGTATTGCGACATCAAACTTACCGCAACATCTTTCCCGAGCGTTTCCGCGATCCATTTTAGTGTTTGTGTTGTGTCCGCCAGATCGTTTGGCAAAACTAAATGACGAATAAGCAGCCCACGATACGCCAATCCGTTTTCATCCGATTGTAACGAGCCCACCTGCCGGTACATTTCTTTGAGAGCGGCCCGGGCATAAATGGAATAGCCCGGAGCACGGGAGTATTTCACGCCGTTGCGGTCGTCGGAATATTTAAAATCCGGCAGATAAATATCTACAATTCCGTCCAGCAATTTCAGGGAAGAAAGCGCGTCGTAGGCATTGGTGTTGTAAACAACGGGCAAATGCAGACCAAGGGGGATCGCCTCGTAAATAATGCGTACCATTTGCGGAACGAAGTGGGCAGGAGATACAAAATTAATATTGTGTACACCCATTTCATCCTGCTGGCGCACGATCTCTCTGGCCGCTTCAGAAAAGTCCATTTCGGAAGTCTTAAAAAAAGCACGTTCCTGGCTAATCTGCCAATTCTGGCAGTAAAGGCAGCGCAGGTTACAGCTGCCGAAAAAAACGGTACCCGAACCGTTGCTTCCGGAGAGAACCGGCTCCTCCCCGTGATGATCGCAGATGGAAGAAATATAGGGTTTGTATCCGGAAAGACAGAAACCGTGCTTGCCTTCGAGCCGGTTTACCTTGCAACTCCGCGGACAAACGGTGCAGGAAGCCAGTTTCTCTTCCAGCGCTTCGAGACGCTTGTTCAGCGTTCCGTCTTCGTACAGTTTTAAATAGGGCGGTTTATATAGAGTCATTGCAAAATATCCAAAGTAGGCACTTGGTAATAAAACATTTGGTAATTGAAATTTCGCTGCTGAATATTGATTTTTTCATATTTTCGCTAAATCTTTTTCACGAAACACCACGAAGCAAAACAAACGAAGAGAAAAATAGGATTCTCTTGCACAAAAAATTAATGATTATGTTTTAAACTAAGCAATATTTGTATAACTTGACATTCTAACACACCCCCTGCGAAGATCACTTGCACTACTGGCAGGCCTTATTCCCCTCTCTTTCAAAAGAGAGGGGAATAAAGGGGAGTCGTTATTTGAAACATTTTATCTATCAACAAGCTGTTTTTACTTAAATTAAACGAACATTTACTGAGCAAAGGATATAATCATTAAAACTATTCCACCAATCGGCTGCGTTTTATTTTTAATTTTTCGGACTGCGGTAATTTGTAATTGTAGTCAAATAAGGCGCTTTCCCAATCGCCGTAAGAAGGGTTGGGCAAAATAATCCACTTGCTTCCCCAATGAGATTGATAAACCCGTACCAGCGAATCCCGCTTTACCTGCGAAGCGTGCGTGAATCCGCTAAAGCAATCGCCGGCATTGTCGCCAATCAACAGTAAGATACGGAAACGCTTTGCGATTTCTGCCCGACGCTTGCCTTTATCGGAAGAATCTGTACGTGGCAAAATCGTTTCTATTTCTTTTTCCAAAGGGAAACCAAGCCGTCTTAAGTTCTTCCGTGTGTCTTCTTTTTGCGCATTGCCTCGGTTGGTTACGTAAAAAATGGTCACTCCTTTTTTACGGGCGGCGGTACAGAATTTTAACGCGCCCGGAACGATTCCGGCCCGGGCTTCTTTGCACCAGGCGGCAAAGGATTCGGATGTATATGAACGCCCGCTGTTAATAAGTTGCGCTTCGTAGGCAGAATTATCCAACACGGTTTCATCCACATCTAAAATTACAGCAGGGGGCAGATTTTGATAGTCACCGTTTTGTTCCGTTGCGGCCGTCCAGTTTTTATCGGCCAACGCCCGTTCCAAATGGATAGCGGCATTATTGTATATTTGCAGGGTAAGCGCCTTGTATTCCGCCGATTGCTGCATATACAACACGGCGTTCAATAGGGGATTGGTTTCTTCGCTATCCGTTTTTTGACAGGAAAAGAGCGCTAAAAAGACGACTAATAAAAATGTAATTTTTTTCATATTTTCCTCATGATTCATTAAAGGTTACTATCTTTTAGGCAATTATCTCACAAAATACGGAAGAATTATCAACTTCGAAAACGGTTACTTCATTCTCTAAATTTTCGGTTAACTTGTAAAAATCCGTTTCACTAAATGTTGTCGCCCTAAAACCATCTTTACAAACGATTGTTCCGTTCATGGTTTGAGCAAAGTCAATCTCGCCAATGAGACCCTTTTGTGATTGAATTCGAAACCAGTCTAACCGGGCGTCCCAAATTTTATCGGAATAGCTTGAAAAGAGAATTCTCCCGCCCGGTTTGGTTACCCGGAGCGCTTCTTTAATCAACTGAACCGGTTCTTCCTTAAATGCCGAAATCCCATTTTGAATGCAAAACACAAGATCAAATGTATGGATCGCAAATCCGAGGTTCGCGGCGTTCATCTGAGCCAGATTAAACGTTTCTTCCTTTAGATATTTTGTTTGCGCATATTGCAAATTTGCAAAGGAAATATCAATGCCAAAGATATTTTTTGTTTGTAAAGACAGGCGGTTAAAAACTCGTCCGTATCCGCAGCCAAGGTCTAAAACAAAATCATCCTGCTGTAGTCTATGTAACACCGTGTCTGTTTCGGCCGTCTGATATTGTTTAATGCGTTCCGGAGCTATTATATAACAGCGCTGTAAACGCTTAGCCGATAGTTTTTGTGTGTAATAATTTGACATCGATCCGCGATCCGGACAAAATTAAAAAATTGGTCTGCCACAGGTCTGTTCAGCGCTCGGAATCCAGATCCTTTCCTTTCAAAATGGCCGCTATTTCTTCCGTAGAAAAAAGACGGCCTTTGCCGATTCCGGGGCACATCTGTTTGGTCAGCGCCCAGCGTTCGTTTGTTTTCATATTTTCCGGCCAGAACGGATAGGTGCGGCACTGTTTGGGACGTACGGGATAAACGGTACATTTCCCGTCTTCAAGAAAAATACAATTTTCCTCCGGGCCGTCCACCAGGGCCAGTTTCTCATCGATCCAGCGCACAAACCAGTTAAGAAATAAATCTTCACCGGTCTCCATAAAACGAGCAATGGCCGCGGCTTCATCTTCGGTTAAATAGACATAACCACCGGAAAGCCGACAGCAATTGCTGCAACCGTTTATGCATTCGAATCGTATTTTCAGTTGTTCTGTCTTTATGATTTTCATAATCAAAGATACTGGGAAAATGGTATAAGACGCAATATGCACAGCGATTCGGCAGCCTAAAAAAACATTTTTATGAATCGCCGTTACCGTTTAACTTATACAAAGTACAATAAACCAATCCGGGTTCGATTTGTTAAAACTACCTAAAACCATTATATTCGCTGCCTTTATAGTCGTTACCGTTTGTTCTTTGAAAAACGTTGCCGCTTCACACCTGCAAAGCATGAACGGAAGATATGATTTTGTATTCGATCCCTCCGATAGCCTTTTGGTTTATAAACTAACCGATCGGATGAAACCGGCGCTTAAACGGCTGGGGGATTTTTTCGGGAGGGAGTCGGGCAGTGTCATTACTATTTTTATAACACAATCCGAGGCTGATTACCGCAGGCGTACCCACAATGCCTTGCCCGAATGGAGTCAGGCGGCCGCCTTTCCCGGACAGCGTATTATTGTCTTACGTCTTGCCAGTGCCGAAGAGATTGCATCGGCGCCGCAAACGCTGACGCACGAACTGGTACATATTCATATTGCCGAAAAAGTGCTATCGGGACGCATGCCGGTTTGGCTGAATGAAGGGCTGGCGCAGTATCTGAGTGAAAAAAAACTAAATATTAATGATAAAGTGCTGTTGGCCAATGCTCTTGCTTTAAAAAAAATACCGCCTCTTTCCGCGCTTGATTCGCTGTTGTCTTTTGGTCCGCAAAAGGCGAAACTGGCCTATGTTCAGGCGCTTTCGGCGGTCTCCTATTTTGTGAATGCGAACAGCGAAAAACAGTTAAGCGAACTGATTACGGCGCTGGCCCTGCATCACTCCATAAACGATGCCTTTAAGGCGGTCAGCGGACTGGATTTTATTGATTTTGAAATTAACTGGTATGAAGATATTCAGAGTAAATATCGCTTTTTAGTGGTTTTAAATCTCGATAATTTTTTATGGTTAAGCATGGGGCTTTTGGCGCTCGTAGCTATTTTTGCGGTGCGCCGCCGTAACCGAAAAAAAGTGGAAGGCTGGGAAAATGACGAGATGCAAATGGACGCATTGGATACGTTTGATGAACACTTCCCGTCCGATTCGTAAAAGCCATAAATTTGAACAATAACAGGAAATAGTAAAATGTATGTACCAAAAAAGATTTTTCTTACCCACGGGGCGGGAATTCATAAAGAAAAATTAACCAGCTTCGAAATGGCCCTGCGTAACGCCGGTATCGGTCCGTTTAACCTTGTGGCTGTGTCCAGTATTTATCCGGCTGGTTGTGAACTGGTAAGCCGGGAAGAAGGACTGAAAAAACTGACGCCGGGACAGATTGTGCATGCAGTGTACAGCCGAAACGAAACCAATGAAGCCGGACGAATGATTACGGCCTCTGTCGGTTTGGCCATCCCCAAAGATACCCGCGCTTACGGTTATTTGAGCGAGCATCACGGTTACTGCGAAACGCAGACCCAGTCCGGCGACTATGCCGAAGACCTGGCGGCCGAAATGCTGGCCACTATTTTGGGGGTGGAATTTGATCCCGATCTCAGCTGGGACGAAAAACGAAATCTATGGAAAATTTCCAATAAAATCGTACACTCCCAAAATGTAACACAATCCGCTGTTGGGCAGAGTGGAAAACTCTGGACGACGGTAGTGGCAGCCGCTATTTTATTGCCGTAGTTTTTCTGCCTGTCACAAGAGGGTAATCATAAAAACCAAAAGTGAAAAATGGATTTTTTAGGGATCGAAGAAAAATACAGTGCCTATAAAAATGCGCAAACGGTTATTTTACCATTGCCTTACGAGCAGACCACCAGCTATATGCCCGGCGCCGCAAACGGGCCGCAGGCCATTATTGATGCTTCGGCCTATGTGGAATTATATGATGAAGAGCTGGACGGGGAAGTCTATCGAAGCGGTGTGCATACGCTGCCGCCGCTTATGTTTTCCGGAGAGCCCGAAACCGATTTTAAAAAAATTACTGCGCACTGCTTGCAACTACTTGACGATAATAAATTTATCGTCAGTCTTGGAGGCGAACATTCGCTTTCCTTTCCGCTGGTTCGCGCGTTTAATGAACACCTTGGGGGATTGTCTGTTTTACAGCTCGACGCCCACTCCGATCTGCGCGCGTCGTACGAGGGTTCCATCTATTCCCACGCGTCGGTTATGCGCCGTATTTTTGAGATAAACCGGAATATTGTACAAATCGGAATTCGTTCGCAATGCAAGGAGGAAGCGGATTTTATCCGGCAACATAAAATACACACTTTTTTTGCGCATCAGATGCAGCAGAAGGGATTTCCTCCGGCGGCAATAGACATCCTTTCGGAAAATGTGTATTTAACCATTGACGTCGATTTTTTTGATCCGTCCATTATGCCGGCAACGGGAACACCGGAACCGGGCGGCTTTTTATGGAATGAAACGCTTGCTTTTTTAAAAGAGGTCTTTAAAACTAAAAATGTGGTCGGAATGGATGTGGTGGAACTGAGTCCGCAACCGGGCCTGGTGCATCCGGATTTCCTCGCGGCAAAACTGATTTATAAATTACTGGCCTATAAGTTCTTATAAATGGAAAATAAAATGAACCAAAAAAATAATCGATTCCTTTTTATTGCGGTTGCGGCAACCATACTAGCCATATTTGCGGCACGTACCGATTTTGGCTTTTTGGATTTTAACCCTCAGGATGCTCAAAAAAAAGCGGGTATCGCCAAGCTAAACCAGGTGCTCAATGTTGTTAATAAGTACTATGTGGATTCGCTGAACTGGCAGGATGTTTCCACCGGGGCTATCGAAGGTTTGCTGAAAACTCTGGACCCGCATTCGGTCTATTTTGACCCCGTGGCGGTGGAACAGAATGAAGAACAGTTTAGCGGCCATTACTATGGAATCGGCATTCAGTTTGATGTGCTGGATGGCTACATAACGGTGATTTCTGTAATTTCCGGGTCGCCTTCCGAGGCGGCAGGATTACTGGGCGGCGATAAAATTACACGTATAAACGGAACCTCGGCACATAATATTTCGGTTGCGGAGGTGCCCAAAAAATTAAAGGGACCGCAAGGTTCGGAAGTACAGGTTACGATTAAACGAGAGGGGCTTAAACCGTTTGAAGTGACGCTAATCCGGGATGAAATCCCCATTTTCACTATTAATACCTATTTTAAAGCGGATACGCATACCGGTTATATCTGGCCGGGACGTTTTGCCAGTACCACGGCCGACGAATTTGAAGAAGCGCTGCAGGATTTGGAAAAACAGGGCATCGATCGCCTGATTATAGATTTACGCGGAAATGGCGGCGGGTATTTACGGCAGGCGGTTAAACTGGCAGGAATGTTTATTGCCGGACATAAAAAAGTGGTTTATACAAAAGGCCGTTTGTCCCGTTTTGACGAGACCTTTTATACGGATGATTTCGGGCGGTCTCCCGAACGGGATTATCCGCTCATCGTATTAATTGACCACAGCTCCGCCAGCGCCTCAGAAATTGTGTCCGGCGCTTTTCAGGATTATGACCGGGCGCTGATTGTCGGAGAACGCAGCTTTGGCAAAGGGCTGGTTCAAAATGAATTTGAACTGGACGATAATTCACGTATCCGAATTACGGTCTCAAAATATTATACCCCCAGCGGCCGATTAATCCAGCGTCCCTATAAAGGTAAAAATATCGAAGAGTATTATCTCGAAGGCGTCAGCGATTCAATAAAAACGGATACGTCTGAGGTTAAGCCTTTGTTCTTTACCAGCGCCGGGCGCAAGGTTTATGGCGGCGGCGGGATTACGCCGGATGTAGAGGTTGCTTTTGAAACCTATTCTAAAGCGCGGGCAATGACGGCCCGCTTTAACGCCAAACGCATCTTTTTCGAAACGGCTGCCGCTTTTGTTAACGGTCATCCCGGCTGGAAGATGTCATTTAAAAAGTTTAAAACCAGTTTTCATGTAAGCCGTTCATTGTTAAACACGTTAAGACAAACGGCGAAGAAGAAGGGTGTGAAATTTAAAGCAATCGATTTTCATAAAGATGAATTATATATTAAAAACCGTTTAAAAGCAGAGATTGCACGCAATATATGGGGCGCGGCCCGCTTTTATGAAATTCTGCTTGAGTATGATAATCAATTTCAAAAAGCGCTTGATTTATTCCCGGAAATAGATGCTTTCCTGCATGTGCAAAGGTAAAAATAAATTGACTTTCTTAGGATAAAACAGTAAACTTTCGCCTGAAATCTTAAAATTCTGACTCAGGAAATAATACATAATTCACAAGCAAAGGAGTTTGTAGTATGGTAGAAATGTTCAATAATGGCGGCGGTTTCATGTGGCCTATTCTCATCCTTTTTATTATTGGGCTTACTTTTTCATTGGAAAGAGTATACACACTGACACGTGCATCTGTAAATACCAGAAAATTTTTAGCGCGTCTTCATAATGCGTTAAAAGAAGGCGGTATCGAAGCGGCTGCGGCGGAATGTGAAAATACACCTGGTCCGGTGGCTTCCATTTTACATGCCGGTTTAGCGCGTTCCGGTAAAGGTCTGGATGCAGTGGAAAAAGCAATATCCAATGCAGGTTCAATCGAAATGGCCTTTTTAGAAAGAGGTATGCTGGTGTTGACAACGGTTATCGTTTTGGCTCCGATGCTTGGTTTTACCGGAACAGTTGCCGGTATGGTTGATGCGTTTGACGCTATCAAAAAAGCAAATGATATTTCTCCCGCGGTTGTTGCCGGCGGTATTTCCAAAGCCTTGTTAACGACTCTGTTCGGTTTGGTTGTGGCTATGACTATTCAGCTCTTTTTTAACTACTTTACCTCGCGTATCGACAAATTAATCATCGATATGGAAGAGAGTTCCGTAGAGTTAATGGACGCCTTAGTTGAATTGCAGGAAAAATAACCGGGTACCGGAAAGAGGTTAGTATATGTTACTTGGCAAAAAGAAAGACAGAGACGTTGAGATTCCATCTGCTTCGTTGTCCGATATTGTCTTTTTACTGTTAATATTCTTTTTGGTAACCACGTCTATTGATACGGAGAAAGGGCTGGACCTTGTGCTTCCTCCTCCCAATAGCGATACGATTGAAATTAATAAAAAGAATATTACCAACTTATTAATCAACGCTGCCGGTCAGGCTTTGCTGGATGGAGAAGTGGTTGAAATCAGAGATATCTCCAGGATTATCAGAGATAAAATCCGTGAGAATGAGCTGCTTATTGTTTCGGTAAAGACAGACAAAGAAACGCAGTACGATGTATATGTTCATGTATTGGATCAATTGAAAAAGGCCGAGGCTAAGCGTATTTCGCTGGCCGAGCCTGATGAGGAATAACCGGAGGCCGCTGAATGGAATTTAAGAAAAAAAGTAAAGTAAATGTGGCTATCCCTACTGCATCAATGCCGGATATTATTTTTATGCTGCTCATCTTTTTTATGGTGGCAACGGTAATTCGTCAGTATTCCGGACTAAATGTAAAATTACCGGATGCTGTAAAAATTCAAAAGATTGCCGGCTCAAAGCGGCATGTTGTTACCATTTGGGCAGATAAAAACAAAGAGGTTGTCTGTGATGATGTTCGGGTTAAGAATATTTCTGACCTAAGAAATATTGTCTACCAGAAACTCATACTGGATCCACAAATACAAATTGCTTTAAAAATAGACAAGAACGGGAAGATGGATTTTGTGAATAAAATCCATTCGGAACTGCGGAAAGGGAATGCTTTAAAAATCCACTATTTTGCAGTGCCGGGAGGTGATTTCGAATGAAAGCATTAAAAACCAATCCCGAAGTTGATTTACGTTTAAAATATAAAAAGGTACTGGAGGCCAGCTCTTCAATTGCATTGTTGATTTTAATTGTCGGTTTCTTTTCCTTTAAGACGTTTGATACGAGTTTAACGCTTCCGGACAAACCGGATATTACCATCGAGACCATTGAAATTCCGCCGACCCAACAACTTCAAAAACCACCGGCGCCGTCTCGCCCTTCCATTCCCATCGAATCGGAAGATGATGATATTCTGGACGATGTAACCATCGAAGAGACGGAAGTGGAATTTGAACCGTTAGATGAGCTTCCTCCTCCTCCTCCCCCTGAAGAGGATGAAGTATTTGAGTTCTTCGCTGTTTCCGAAAAACCGGTTATTACGCATAAAGAAACGCCGGTCTATCCGGACTTGGCTCGTAAAGCCGGTATCGAAGGTACGGTTGTTGTAACCGTAACCATCGGTAAAACAGGTAAAGTGGAAAATGCGCGTATCTTTAAATCCTTACCGATGTTGGACGAAGCGGCATTGATGGCGGCAAAGAAGTGTGTTTTTAAACCGGCTAAACAGCGCGATAAGTTCGTTAAGGTTAAGATGAACATACCGTTCAAGTTTAAACTTAAATAATTATAAGGGCGGCATTAGTCGCCCTTTTTTATGCCCATGCCTGTATATTCCTACTGGTTTATAATCAACCCCGTTTCCGGACGAAAAAAGGATATCAAACGGCTCACATCTCTTATTGATACGCTTTTTCATGATAAAAAATATCAAATAAAATTTACCGAATATCCGGGACATGCAACGGAATTGGCTGCTCAGGCGGCAAAGCTTCGTATCGATATTGTTGTTTTTGCCGGAGGAGACGGAACGCTAAATGAAACCGCTTCGGGAATTGTGCATACCGATACGGCGCTTGGTATTATTCCCCGGGGGTCCGGAAACGGATTTGCCCGCTCTCTGGGAATTCCCCTGAAGAGCAAACAAGCATTAGAACTCCTTTTAACTCCGAAAATTATTAGTATAGACGCCGGCCGAATTAATAACGGTTATTTTTTTGGCGTATCCGGCGTAGGATTTGATGCGGTTGTGGGGAATGCCTTTCAACACTTTGGAAGTCGCGGTCCGCTGCCCTATTTTTATATTGGGCTACGGGAATTTTTAAAATATAAATTCCCTGAAATGCTTATTGAAACGGAAGAAAAGACCGTAAAAGTGAATCCGTTAGCTGTTACAATTGCCAATACCAGTCAATATGGTAACGGAGCAGAAATTGCGCCTGACGCTGATTTTGCCGACGGACTGCTGGATATCTGTATCATAAAAAGGTTTTCATTTATAAAAGGGCTTGTGGGTTTACGCGCCTTATTCAACGGCAGGATTGTCGAAAATGAGTTTTACCAAACTTTTAGGAGCGCCCGTATTCGCATAATTAATAAAGGCCCCGGGGGATTATTCCATGTGGATGGCGAACCGAAAACCGGTGGGGAAGAGCTGGATATTTCGGTTTTGTCAAAAGCCCTTAGGGTTGTGGGGAATAGGCATTAGGCCAATTGGAGGCGAAAAAAATATAAATTTTTAGTAAAGGGAAAGATATGATCTATTTTGAAACGGAACTGAAAGCACGTACCTACGAATGCGATATGTACGGTCATGTAAATAACGCCGCGTTTTTGAATTATTGTGAATTCGCCCGCGTGGAGTTTTTAGGAGAACTTGGTTACAGTTTACAGGGCCTTCAGAAAGCCGGCTTTGTTTTACCAATTATAAAAATTGAAATTGAATATAAAATTCCAGTATTTGCCGGGGATAATCTTATTGTTTCTGTGGAATGGGTAAGGCGGGGTAAAAGCTCTGCCGTATTCGCTCAAAAAATTATAAAGAAAGATGAAAATAAAACAGCCGCCAATGTAACGATTACCTGGGTGACAACAAACCTGGACGGAAAACCAATTGCGTTACCGGAAGCTTTACTGAACCATGTTCAGGAGCGTTTTAACGAACTTCCGCCAAAAGCACATCACCCTAAATTCTAAAGTACAAATAACAAAAATCAAAAAACAATAACTAAAATCTCAAACAAAAATCACCTTGTAGATGCCTGTTTCAATTTTAGAATTTGGCGCTTGTATTTTGGTGATTCCTAAATTTCTCTTTAGGAAATTGAGTATATTTAAATCCCAATAGTTTTTACTAATGGTTATGTTATTTTAGTCCTGTTCACAGGACTCTGGTTTCGTATTTTCTTTACTTTTAAGAATGTTTCTCGTCAGTCGGTCGTAAAAACATTTTAAGAATGAACGCATTATGTTTATTTATACCTTTGTTATTTTTGACGGAATTATTCTATTGCTGTTTTTAACCCTTCTGAGTATATAGATACCGTAATTTGAGACATGGCACACAACAATCTGGGCGTTATCTTAAAGTTAGTTGAAATTTAGAAGAAAAGGTTCCTCCCCAAGAACCAAAAAATTGGTTAAATTCATTTAGCCAAAACAAAAATAGGAGGAACCGATGGCAGCAAAGATAAAGTCAAGTTCAATCAACCGC
>JAJRSO010000026.1 GCA_024278755.1 Calditrichota bacterium
CCTAAAGAATAGAGTCCGGTATTCGGCATCATTTTAAATTTATTAAGATGTTTTATAAACCATTTTTGGACGATACTTATCTAACTTGAGTTATATGACATTTTGATAAGATATCTTTGGTATGTTTTTACGCACAAAACCACATTGCGCAGTATTTTTTCGGCCCTGGGACAAATTTCTTTTCCACGAAAAAACGATAACTTCGTTAAACTTTTGTGAGGCTCGCCTTTTACTTTCTTTTCAAATTGAGCAAAAAATTAAGTCGGCGTTTCATATCCATAGGATTCGTTTATTAAGCCGTAAAAATTTAAGGAGAGAACTATGTGGAAACCATTATTTTTTTTACTCTTTGTTTCCCTGTTTTTGACCGCCTGCGCCGATTCGTTTTCGGGCAATAATAACAGTAACCTGGGTAAAGACTGGCTCATCCCCGCCAATGAAGTTTATGACGGCGGACCCGGCAAAGATGGGATTCCGGCGCTTAGTAATCCCGCATTTGTTTCTCCGGCTGAAGCTACTTATCTAAGTAGTTCAAGCCGTGTACTGGTGTATAAAAATGATAACAACGTCCGCATTTACCCGCATGCTATTTTAAACTGGCACGAGATCATCAATGATAATGTGTCCGGTACCAAAATAACGATTTCCTATTGTCCGCTTACCGGTTCCGGCATCGGCTACGAAAGTAAAGTAGAGCAAGAAGGTATTTCAAAAGAAACCACGTTCGGAGTTTCGGGATTGCTTTATAACACCAATTTAATTCTGTACGATCGCCTCACAGACAGCTATTGGTCGCAAATGCGCCTGCAATGCGTAGGAGGAGAATTAAAGGGACAGTACCCGGATTTCGTTCCCCTGCTCGAAACCAGTTTTGCTTCGGCAAAGCAGATGTTTCCCACGGCCACAGTAGTTTCTTCTAATACATCCATTTACAGCGAAAACCAATACAAGCGTTATCCATACGGAGATTACCGTACTAATAACAATAATCTCATCTTCCCTGTATCTCCCGACGATAACCGGCTACCACGCAAAGAACGGGTATTGGGCATTGTTAGTGAAACGGTAAAACGGGTCTACCGATTTAAAAATTTCAGCAACTCCATTCAGGTAATTAACGATGATTTGGGCGGTATTCCGGTGGTAATTGCTGGAAGTAAGTCATTTGATTTTATCAGCGCCTTTCGCCGTCCTTCTCCGTCTGTTACGATGCAGGAGACCTCTCTTGCTTTGCCTGCGGTTATGGAAGACTCCAATGGAAATATCTATTCTGTTTTGGGCGAGGTTATTCAGGGAGCAGCATTGGGAAGCCGTTTAAAAACGGTACAATCCTTTACCGCTTTCTGGTTTTCATTTGGCGCATTTTATCCGGGAATTGAAATTTACGGCGAATAAAAAGTAATTCAATATTATCCGGCTTTTTATTCACGCCAGCCTAAAACGGCATTGGCTACAAAACGCGGTTCGGGTGGCAATGAATAGATATCTTTTTCGTATTCTTTATTGTAGGGCGAAATATTAAGTGTTTTATCATCTACAACCAGGGTACTACTGCCGCCGGGATCGAATCCCATTGCCTTTTCGGCCCCGTAAGAAAGTAGGATTTCGGCCATATCGATATGAGTAGCGCCCACCGATTCCCGAATCCTGCCGTTTATGGCCAGTATCAGAAGTCGTCCGTCTTTGGTTAAACCGGCGGCAATTTTGGGGCCGCGCATATCGGTAAAATCCATCCGCGCAGCCTGCGTTTTGATAGAAGACTCCGTTGTCCAGCCCTCTAAATTCATTTTGATGGATTTTTGTCCGCCGCTAACAAGCATCGGCCCCGCCTCAACCGCATGCAACACCTTACTCCAGTCCATCTTTTCAGAATCCCGCATTTCGATGGAAAGCGGTTTTTCTTCTTTAAATAAACTCTCCGAAAACAACGGCAGGGGGACGGAAAGAGTTAATCCAACCGGAATCACCGGAATGGTCTGCCCCTTTTGTGTATGGATAATTTCTTTTACCGTGCGCCCGGCCAGGCGAACCAATACATTCCCGTCACCTTTAATTTCCGTTTGGGGATAGGTTAAATCGTAAAAACATGGATTGGAAGCCGAATGCCGGTTGTACTGTTTGCCGTCAAATTCCAATTGCCCGGCGGCAGACGAAATTAGGAATCCGTTTTTACTGTTCACGCGGGCAATATCCAGACGGCCGTCTTTCATAATCAACAAAGCCGGTTTATTAAACAAGGGGGGACACTGCACCTCTTGATTAACCATCAGTAAGCCCAGAGGACTTCCGATATAGGTTTCCGGCAAACCCAGTTTTCCCACCAGCTCTGGATTTAAAATATAACCGCCATTCCAGGCGATTTGCGCTTTTTTACCGGTAGCACGGAAATATTCTTTGATCAAATCGGTTACGGGCCGTGGTTTTGTAATGGCGGTATGCGTACTAAACCGCCAGCGTTTCCCGATCTTCACTTCGGCCAGTACGCCGCTCCAGGGCATGCCGTCGCTATACACACCTCCGACAAAATTATATCGAATATCCGCTTTTGTTTTGCCTCCAGTATCTTTTGCCTCAAGATTTTTCAGAAACGTTCTTATAGGCGTCCCGTGGGTTTCGGCGTCCTCACGCATTAAGGCAAACAGTTTTTCTTCACCAAATTGGGCAGCCAGCCGTTTAAAAGTGCGACTTTTAAGCGCCTTGTCAAAATCCTTTGCCGTTTGCACGGGCGTGGGATAGGCCAGCGTTGTTCGCACACCGGCCGGAACATACTGCACAAATCCGCTGTTCATGGGAATACCCATAATTTTCCCGGTTAGCGCCCGTTTTACTTTACCAATATGAAAACGGTCGATATCCAGAATATCGGTCATCATAGCCGCGCTCTGCCCATTTGTAATGATAAACCCTTTTTGTTCCTTAATTTCACGCAGTACTTTTAAACCCTTTAAACCCATCTGACGTAGATGAAAACCGATGCAACTTTGCGGGGTGCGGATCAATTTCACCACATGAGATTTATATAAAATATGCAGCTCTTTATCTAAGGTCGATTCCAGGTAGTGGCGGATACCGGCCGCCGAAGCCTGGGTAAACAAATGTGATTTATGGGCAAAAATATACACTTTGGGCAGGATTTTAATATTTTTAGTAAGAATTTCTTCCGTTAATTCTTCTTCAATTTCCAAACCAAGAATCGCCCGAATTGGCTGCAGAATAAAAAACTCCATTTCATATCGCACGTACTGGCCGGGAAAATAGCCCCGGGGCACCTTCTGTTTTAATTTCTGAAAAAGTTTTGCACGGTTATCAATGCCCAGTGCATGGCTGGTGGTAAGCTGCACGAGGGCCAAATTCCAGTCTGTAAAGAAAAACTGCGTGGGTACATTTCGAATTTCCGGTTTGGGCGGATCGATAATGTCTTCAAAAATTGTATTCACCAGCCCGGTTAATTCCTGAAAGGTGTAATTACGGTACGGATAGTAACGTTTATTGCGGTGGCGATAGGCAAACGAATGATCGTGCCGCGTTTCTATCTCCCCTTTGTAACAGCGGAACAGGCCTTCCACCGCATTAAAAAACCGGTGGCATTTTTCCAGCGGAATTTCATTGCTTTTGCGATAGGTATCTAACAAACTCAACGCGTAATGGTGCACCTCACCACGCACATTTTGCTCTTCCACTCTAAAATAACTGGGGTCGATCAGCGATTTTAACAAAAGCATAAAAGCAAGCCGGCCATAGCCCGGCAGGTATTCCCTTGTTTTGGTATTGATTACCGCTTCCAGATCATCATTGGTGAAATTGATATACTGATCGTACTCTTTAAAATAATCGCGAATTTTAGGATTGGGATGCGTAATGGAATGCAGTTGTAAATAGAGTTTATAAAAAATGGTTTCCAGTGTATTTTTTAAACTTTCCAGGTTATAGCGGGAACGGATTACTTCGATGTTATGAATGACGTCTTCGGCGGCGTCCTGCGGATAAAACAGGCGTTGAATGGTTTTGCTTACCAGGGTATCGGGGATCTCCTTCTGAAATTCCAAAACCCGTAAGCGCTGCGACTCGTCAAGATGTTCGCCGATAACTTCGGCATAGACCTGTTCCGGCTCGTAACGTCTGCAAAACACCGGCTTCCCTGCGGCGGCGGCTTCTATCAGGGGCAGGCCCCGTCCTTCGCTTTCGCTGGGCAGTAAAATAAGCGACGCCGCTTTGTACAGATCGGTTACGCCAAAAGGTTTTTTATGCAGCTTCTTATACCCTTTGTTGTCGAAGGCGCTAAACAGAAAGCCCAAAAATATTTTATCGCGGAACACTTCGGGCAGTTTTTCCAAAAAACCTGCAAATTTATCGAGCAGCCGGTAAAAATAATCCCTCTGTCCCGTGGGAATGGGGCCGGTTATGACAATGGAAATTTTTAATAACGGATTCTCTTTAAACTTCGACGTAAAATCCGGATGCTGGATCAGCTTTTCGATAAGCTTAAAATTTACTTCAATCCGTTTGCGGCTGATAATCCGGGTGGGTTGCAAAAGCAAAAGATTGTTCGCGCAAAAGTCGAGTTCGTGGCACTCTACGTAACCACACATAAAGGGCGTATCCACAAAATCTGCTTTGTTTTGCAGAACATCCGCGATTTTATGCACGCTGTTCTCAAAGATCGAACCGATTTGTGTCATCGTATTTAGACTTTCGCGCTTGGAAATCGGCTCGAAAGCGGAGGAATTAACAACCGTTCCAAGCAGGGCTACATTGGCCGGATTGTGTCCGTTTTCTTCGATGACATGCCGCACTTGGTTTTCATTGATATTTACGGTCATCCACGAACGGGATTCCCATGGGAAAACGACTTCGATGGTGGAAAAAAATTCGCCCACATCGGCATTGGTAAAAAAGAAATCGCGCGGACCTTTTTCCAGCCCTTTCGTTTCGATATCCACCTGTTTATTGCCGCCTTCCCAATAAAAATCGTGGTTGTTGTTTATCACCGGGATGCCCCAGTATTCTGAAATTAGAACGGAGGCCAGTGCCAGCGATACATTGCCGGGATTCGAACAGACATTTAAGAGGTAAAGAAGAGTGATGTTATTTTCTTTTATCTGCCGGGCCAGTTGTTCGGTAAGCAACAGGGTTTCATCCCAAAGTTTTTTAATAAGCGCGTTGTATTCTTTACTGCCCCGTTCCAGCTTTGTGCGGAAGAAATCCTGATACAAATCCCATTTGTCAAAACTTTTAATTTCCGGAATCACATGCCGCTGCAAACGCTCGTCTAACACATTGCCGCTTTCGGGAGATATTTCGCCAGCCAGTAAATGGATTGGAACGCCGGGAAACAGTTGACGCATTGCTGCGGTGTATTTGGAGACCTCGATGGTGATGCCGTCGATGGAATAGGCAAAACTTAAAAAACCGATTCCGCCGGTGACAATTTTTTCTTTAAATGCATAATAATCACCGCTAAACCCAGCCTGTGATTGTTTATCCTTCAGACGATCCAGAAAGAGACCGAGATCAAACCAGGTAACAACGTGTTCATTTTTTATCTGCGTGATCAGTTCTTCGATTGAATAATTCAAGCATCCATCCCGTTAATTTGATTACAAATTGCTCTTTTCTGCCGGAAATAACGCAGAGTATTTCATTTTATTGTCACAGAGGGCATAGCTGTTCCAACTATTGAAAGCGCATTTAGCATTTAAAACCCAAAATTCAAAATTTCTAGCTAAACACCATTTCCAGCTTATCGCGCAAAACTTCATACGAAAAGAGCAGCTTGCCCAAATTAAAATTATATTCGGCTATTTCCTTTTGAAGTTTTTTATCGTGAATAATTTTATCAATTTCAGCAACGGCTTCATCGGTTAGTATATTATCTTCAATCATTACCGTTTTAAAGCCTTTACTACCGATATCCGGCCAGTAAACCGGTTTATAATTATTCACAAAAATCGGCGTACGCCCCAGAACCGCCTCCACAAAAGCATTTCCAAATCCCTCGTACGTGCTAAAATAGGTACAGGCGGTGGCATGTGCGTAGGCATCGGATAAGGAATATATTTTTTTCTTATCGGGCAATTGACTGCGTTCATTTAAAATCCGGTGATGGGCAAAAATAACCCGATCGCCGAGTTTGCGTTTTCTAATAATATGGATCAGTTCCTTATAATAGCCTTTGCGGTTATCATCCGCCGCGCTGCCTGTAATAACCAGTTTTACCTTTTTATCTTCCAAACGGTCAATGAGTTCCAGGGCAGTTTCGATGCCTTTACGTTTTACAATCCGGGTAATCTGAAATAACGGAATATCGCCTTTTTCCAGGCCGATGCATTTGGGTAAATCGGCATTGTAGTCATCAAGCTGGCCGTAAGGCTGGTTAAAATCCATAACATTAGGCACAATAATTGATTTAATACCGAATTTTTCTTTTAGGATTGCCCGCCCATGCTGATTGATGACCACATGTTTGGCGTGCGGAATCTGCATTGGGAATGTTTCTTTAACGATTTTTTCCACTTCGGGAAAGGGTGTTTTATAGCGGCCGCCCCGTTCCCACCAGAAATCATGATTATGCAACACGATGGGGATACCGGTGGTTTCGACCAGTTTATTGATGGCCATCCCCATGGACAAATGCGCCGGAAGTGTGGAGGCGTTCTCGGACAGTAAGATATCCAACTTATTTTGCATCACCCATTTAAACATGCGGATGGCCAGACCGTCCGATACCCGGTGTAAATGTTCCAGCAATTCCGAGGGTTCGTCCGGTGGCAGAAAAAAAGCGCGGTTTTGTTCCCATTCGCATTCCGGTGAAAAAAACGATAGAGACGAAATCAGGGTTTCTTTATCTTCACCGACAATGGTTTTTTTAAAGCGGCCGGAAAGAATATAAATCTCATGTCCCAGCTCTTTCAGAATTTTAATCCATTTTTCCGTTTCAAGAGCAGCGCCGTCCACATCGCCAATGCGCCCGATAATAATTCCAATTCTCATGACACCCTCACTGTATTGATTGGTTAATGCAGCGTATTTTCGTCGTTTCTAAAAAAAACATAAGAAACCTTAACCATTGTTCATTATTAATTATTAGAAATATAGAAAACTATCTTAAAGGATGAAACATTTTAATTGTAATCATTATTTCGAAGCCATTCGTTAAGAAATTTTAATAGAGTGTACGCGTAAAAATAATCCTGTCACATCACGAGCAGAACTTATCTTTTTTTATTTTTCCGGGATGCCACCGTTTTATTGTTTACGTTAATTTTAATCGGAGGCGGTTTTTTCTATTGATACCAAATCCGTTCTCCGTTAAATTGCCTAAACTCAATTAACCGGAGTAGCGATGACCCGTTTATTAAAACTACTATTCTTTCCCATACTGGTACTGTCAACAAGTCTTCAGGCACGACCCGATATTAAAATCATTAAAAGCGACCGGCAGACCATGATTTTAGAATGGCAACTGACCGATTTTAAAAAGAAGGATCTTATCGCTTCCGGCGAAGTGTTTCAGCAGCTCTCTTTTTACGAAAGTGTCAACGATTTCCCTGAAGGGTTTCCCGATATTCCGCAAAAGGTCATTACCATCGGTATTCCGTCCGGTGGCGGCGCCCGGGTACAACTTCTGGCTAACGAGAGTGAAACGCTGTCTCAAATCAACCTTGCGCCCGTGTTTACTCCGTATAAAGACAAATCCGGAATTGATAACTACAAAATTAAAAAAGATTTAAAAATATACGAACAGAGTCGGCTGTTCCCCGAATCCATTCTGGCAAAATCGGAGCCATCGCAGTTCAGGGATATTCCCATTCAGCGTATCTATTTACGGCCCTTTCAATATAATCCGGCTACAGGTTCGTTAACTGTATATAAAAAAATCCGTCTAAAAATAACCTATTCAAATCCAAACCATATTTACCGAACCTTCAGCCCGCGCGGGAAACTGGATCAATTGTACTCAAAGATGCTGCTAAATTTTGACCAGGCACAACACTGGCAATTGCCCCGAAACAGAATGGCGGCAGAAAAAACGGATATCCCGGACGGCCCTTTTTACCGGATTCCCGTTTCGCAGGACGGACTCTATAAGATCACCGTTTCGGTTATGCAAAATGCAGGCATCGATGTGGACAATTTAGGCATTCATGATCTTAAAATGTTTAATAATGGCGGCCACATGCTAAGTTATACCACCAATGCCGCACAATATAATCCGCTATATACTCAGCAAATTCCCATTCACATCGTCGATCAGAATTCGGATGGTTTTTTAAACGAGAACGATTATATTTTATTTTACGGCAAGGCTCTCAACGGCTGGTATTTCGACATGGGCAGACATGATTTTATTTATCAGAAGCATCTTTATGCCAATGCAAATTTCTACTGGCTAACCATTTCACCGGGAAATGGCTTACGTATGGAGGAGCAGGAAATCGGTACGCTCAACGGAACAACACAAATTGAGTATTTTTTGGATCGCTACCATTTTGAAGAAGATAAATACAATTTGCTGGCTTCCGGCCCCGACTGGTACGGTGAGCGCTTTTTCGGACGCAGTGACAGCTATTCCCTTAATTTTACCATCCATCCCTATCTTCAGACATCCGAACGTCCCACTTTTAAATTAGAAATGAAAGGCGGATCGGGCGTATTTTACGGGGATGACGAATACTATGTGTACACGTTTAGCGCCACCCTGAATAATAAAACCCTGGCCAAGTCTTTTTCATTCAGTCGCGCTTCGGAACGATTGGTACAAGGCTCTGTAAGCGAACCGCTGGTGGATGGAAAAAATATAGTAAACTTTCAATACACGGGCAATCTGGACGGCTGCACCGCCTATCTCGACTGGTTCGAACTGAAATATCCTCGCGGCTTTGAGGCGGAAAATAATCAGCTTTCGTTTTACACGCGTTCGTATGAAAACAACCAGCGATACAGCATCACAGGATTAGAATCTCTGAACGATTTTATCATCTTCGATATATCAAACGCTGTACAGCCCGTTATTCTCGGGCAGAATAAAACTCCTGTATCCGGCGCGCTTACTTTCGATTTACCGGCCTCTGCCGAACCGCAAAATATCTTTGTCAGTAGTTTGAGCTCTTCGCAAATAAAAACGGTAGAAGCGCTTCTACCTGTTGAACGTCGTCAAAACCTAATCTCCACCGCAAACCAGGCAGACTATCTGATTATTACGCATAAAACATTTATCCCTTTCGCACAGCAAATGGCCCGGAAACGACCCGGGTTATCTACAAAAGTCGTAACCATGGAAGACATTTATTTTGATTTTAATTCCGGTGTTCCCGATCCTACCGCCCTGCGTAATTTTATCCGCTACGCCTACGCCAACTGGCAGGAACCGGCGCCCTCTTATGTACTGCTGTTCGGGGACGGCCATTATGATTATCGTAATATCGCTTTAAACGATACGATGCGCGTACCGACGTTTGAAATTTTTAATTTGGGAGAAGTAAACAGCCGCGCCACCGATAATTATTTTACCGATTTAAACATGACCGATCCGCAGCTTGTTCATATCGATCCCGATTTGGCTATTGGACGTATCCCCATCGAAAGCATTATTGATGCGGAACGGTATCTGCAAAAATTTGACAATTATGAAAATTCTCCCGACCGCGGCGGCTGGCAAATGACACTCACCTTTGTGGCCGATGATGCTGAAAAACCGGGTACGACCACAGAATGGGAACATCAAAATCAAACGGAAGATATGGCCACTCTGCCCGAACTGCGTAAATTTATTGAAAATAAAATTTACCTGTCCACCTATCCTTCCGAACCCGGCGGCTTTGGCAGGGTTAAACCCAAAGCCGGAAACGCCCTGATAGACGCGCTGAATCAGGGCACTTTAATCGTGAATTATGTGGGACACGGTTCTCCTGTACAGTGGGCACATGAGGGCGTTTTTGTAATGAGCCGCGATCTGGATCGGATTCAGAATTCCGGCCGGCTGACGTTTTTAATTGCCGCCACCTGTGATTTTGGAAAATTTGACGACCCGCGCGAAACCAGTTTTAATGAAGCGCTAATCTGGAAAGAAGGCTCCGGAACCATAGCGGCGCTTGCCTCTACCCGATTAGTATATTCAACACAAAATGCCGCGTTTAACAAATTGTTTTATCGTAAACTCTTTCCTAACGGCGCGCCGTCCGTCTCACTTGGAGAAGCAAAGCTACTGGCAACGGGTTCTAGCATAAACGATCAGAAATATGTGCTTTTTGCCGATCCGACCATGCACCTTGCCGACCCCCGCGGAAGCATTCGCCTCGTTTCTAATTTATCCGATTCACTGAAGGCCCTGAGCGAAGTAAAGGTCGAAGCGGTCGTTACCGGTGAAGAAGCGGGAACCGCCCCATTTAACGGAGATGCCATCATAATCGTTAATGATGCCGCCTACGATTCGGTTAGCACGGGCGGTAAATACCGTTTAATCACCGAACCGGGTCCTTCTATTTTTAAAGGGCAGGTTTCGGTAATCAACGATACGCTGCGCGGCGAATTTATTGTTCCCAAGACCATCCGCTATTATAAAAAACCCAGCGGACGCATTACATTTTATGCCTGGGACCGCGAGCGCAAACGAAGCGCATCGGGTTACAATGATCAGCTCTTATTTAACGGTTCATTAACCAATAGCGGTGACGATTCGGGGCCGCAACTGGATATCTATTTTGAAGATCAGGAAAATTTTGCAAGCGGAGATTTAATTTTGCCTGCGCCCACTCTTTTGGCAGATATCGAAGATGAAAAAGGCATCAATATCAGCGGCGCTACCGGGCATAATATTACCATAACCATCGATGATCAGGCGCCAAAAAACATTTCCGGGTTTTTTACCTATAACAAAGACAGCCATACCAAAGGGCAGCTCCGTTATCCATTAGACAAGATAGAGAGCGGTATGCATACATTGACCCTCGTCGCTTTTGATAATTTAAACAACGCATCCACCCAGACTATTGATTTTAACATCAGCGCCAGTTCCGATTTGATTGTGGAAGATGTGGTGAATTATCCCAATCCATTTAGCGGCAGTACGGTTTTCACCTTCCAGACCAATCGTCAGGGAGCGGAAGTAACCATTAAAATATATACCATTAGCGGACGCCTTATTCAGCCATTGGAAGGATTTACAACAGCCGGGTTTAATAAAGAAATAAGCTGGGATGGCCGTGATCAGGATGGAGACCGGGTTGCAAACGGAGTTTATCTGTATAAACTGATTGTAAAAGAGGGCAGTACAAAAACGGAAAAAATTGAAAAGATGGTACTTACCCGTTAAGCGGAGTATCTACTCAAATTAAAACGTTTAACGGTGCAAAATACCCCACAACATATAACGGAGGTTCCAAATATAATTGAGCCATTATCTCGACCGGGAAAGGAATATTAAATCCATCCGGACAGGATTTAAAATAAGACTCTATTTTATTGGAGCAAAATCATTTTTTTAATATCGGTAAACCTTCCTGCCCGCAAACGATAAAAATAGACTCCACTGCTTAATCCCGCCGCGTCAAACACAACTTCATATTCACCTGGATTTTGGTTTTTATCAACCAGTTTTACAATTTGTTGTCCGGCCGTATTATAAACAACAAGCGTAACCGGACCGGATGCTCCGATATGATACCGCAAAGTGGTTGCAGGATTAAATGGATTCGGGTAATTTTCATCTAAGTTAAATTTCTGTGATACTTGCCAGGGTTGTTTTTGAATAGTGCCCAAAATCGTCCGGATGCCGGAAAAAGAGATATCGCTTAAGCGGTACGAACAACCTCCCGAAATAGGCTGTTCCATATCCAGAAAAGAATAATTTGTTGTATTACTGCAATTCCCCTGTCCCCGAAGCTCCGGATGTGTTTTAAAAGAGGCTACTTCCACCCAGTCTGCCCCCTCCCTACGACGTTCCAGAATAAAACCCAGATTATCAATCTCGGATGCGGTTTGCCACACTACCTGTGTTTTCCCTTTGCCAGAAAATACATTAAATGAGAGCAGGTGTACCGGTAATGAGTTATCGCTACTGTTGGCGCCAATGGTAAATTGCGAAAATGATGTGATTCCCGACGTATATAATGTAGTGCCGATACGAAGCGTATTAAGCGGGATCCATGGCGAATTGCTATCCGCTCTTTTTAGAATTACCAGATTATCCATATCATTCACACCGGCCAAATTGACAATATCCAAATATAAGGTGGCGGTAAAATTTCCGGCTAATCCGCTTTCGGTTATTTGCCAATAGCGGTCCGATGCGGCAACGTTCGGTGTTACCGTGCCTCCCGGCGCACTGGCAGACCCTCCCGTAAATGTATTATTTACCGGAGCAGAGTTGAATCGCACTGTCCGTAAAGTTCCGCCATCGACATCTGAATTTGCAGTGAATTCAATTGCAGCTCCGGTATTTCCAAAGAGATACATAAACATCTGATTTTTTACCACATGGGCAGTTACATCCAAATCACCAAATGTGTATCGTATACATTTATCTGCAGGAAGCGATTTATAACCTGTTTTTGTCCGTCCCTTACTGCCATCGTTACTCAACCAATTCACAGTGACAGAATCAATCACGGCAACTGTTGCCAGCCCAAAATGTGAACGCAAACTATTTTGTCCGCCAATACCGGTTTGTGACATAACTTCCCTAATCTGTAATGAGGGGGCATAAATCTGTACACGGGAACCAATGGCCGTCGTATTTGTACTCGTCCGCGTATCTATAAGCCTGATACTGCTCCAATGGTTATTATTTCCGGCATTTTCAAACAGGTTATTTGGTCCTTCACGACCCGCAGTCAGATCCAGATCACCGTCGTTATCATAATCGCACCAGGCGCTGCCATACGAAATCGATTTCTCGTCAATCCATGTTCCCACCTGGGCGGAAGTCATTTCCGTAAACACAGGCGTATCCGGAGAAGAGGTATCGTTGCGGAACAAGCGGTTTTCAACCCAGGTCTGTCCGTCGGAATCATAGGTTACCGAAATAAACAAATCAAAATCGCCATCATTGTCATAATCGCCCCAACTGACACCTGCGGCACTGCGTCCGCCCGGATCTCCGGAAGGGATAAAATTATATTTTGTAAAACTACCGCTATTGTTAACCCAAAGATTTGTCTCTTTACCCGGTTTACCGGAGGCGGTTGCCACATCAAGGTCGCCATCGTTATCAAAATCCACCCACGAAACGCCGGCTCTTCCGGTGGAATCTGCTGTTAAGTTATTGCTTACCTCACTAAACGTGCCATCCTGATCGCTTAAATAGAGGGAATGCGGATACGTAAACCCTTCATTAAATGTTGCGTTGCTCTCAAAAATATCCAGCCAGCCGTCATTATTATAATCACACCAGGCCGGACCAATCCTCGATTTTCCCTGCCCAATACCTGTCGACTGTGTTTCGTCCGTTATGGGGCTCAGCAAAATACTGGTAAAACTACCGTTACCCTGATTTTCATAAAAAGAGTTTTTAGAATAATAAGTAGTAGAAAATCCGCTACCCACCTGACGATTCGAAGCCTCGGCAACAATTAAATCCAGATCGCCGTCATTATCGTAATCAGCCCAGGAAGCGCCTCCCGACGCAGAGACGTCTGTAACCGGCGTCCCTATAGAAACGGAATCAAAGGTGCCGTTACCTAAATTCTGGTACAAATAATTTTCCCAGCGGTACACTGTAGAACCGGATTGACCGCCATTACAGATATACAAATCTTCGTATCCGTCATTATCGTAATCAGCCCAGGTAACGGACGGAGAAATATATCTGCCGTAATCCGCGTGCGGCGTAAATATCTGTCCGGAAGCATAAAAAGAAAATAGAAACATAATGCGACTTAAAGAAGCAATCCGAATCTTCAATAGATTCAACATAGATATCTCCAGTCTTTAAGTACAAAAAAAATGTATGTATATCTTCGTGTCAGATAAAAGTATATAGGCAGAACTAAGTCGTCAAAAGGAATCTATCGCTTATACCGAAAACAAAAGTGCGATAGATCACAATTAAGTATAACTATACAGGAATCAGCGGCTTTCTAAATTTTTGTTGCATTTAATAATCGTATGTAATTCTTAAACATAAATGATTCGCTAAAATGTCCAAAACCGGATTTAGTAAGTTTTTTCTTCCAGTCTTCTTGGATAAAATCAAAGGCATAGGGACACTCCAGTATTTTAAACGGAGCGCGGTAATAGAAAGGCATTTCATTAAGCGAGAACTCGGCAAAATCCAAAATGGAAAAGACACCGCCCGATTTTAAATTATCATAGGCATTTTGAATAATGATTTTCCGAACATGCTGAGGGAATCCATGCAAAACGAAACCGATAAAAACCCTATCGAATTTATACTCCTGTGTAAAAGGCAAATCTATACGCTCGCTGTGGAATTCCATATTCTTATACGGACGGCTTTTACGTTCGAACTGGCGGCCCATTGTGTAGGAGATATCCATGCCCAACAAACGTCCCTCGTCACCAAATTCATTGCGCATAAAACGGGCATTCCGTCCGGTTCCACATCCCAGATCCAGAATATGTTCACCCGGTTTTATCTGCATTTTTTTTATGGCGGATTTAATAAATTTCTTATATCTTCCCAACGAGAGAATATCTAAAATAAAATCATAGTGGCGGGCAAAGAAACCCTGAATTTCTACTTTTGATTCCGGATATAATTTACTTCTGCTCATTCGATTGCTTTTCTTCGCTTACTAAAACATAAAATATAAGTATCACTTTAAAAGCAATCAAGCCGTTTGTTTTTGTATAGTTCACAACGAAGTTTCGTTTTAATGTTTGCTTTTAAAACCGCTTCTACTTATATTCTTGTTTTTCAAAAATTGAGAGCAATAAGGAGTACGAAATGGCAATGGTATGTGAAATTTGTGGAAAAGGGCCCATGAGCGGAAATCATGTCAGCCATGCCCACAATAAAAATAAAAGACGTTTTTTACCGAATCTGCAAAAGATTCGTGTTCAGACCGACGAAGGTGTTAAACGTATGCGTGTATGCACCAGTTGCATTCAGGCAAACAAAATTCAGAAGCCTACTCTTTCTTAAGCTGACCTTCGGTCAGCTTTTTTTTCTATTGAAATTCCATATCAATATAATCCGGATGTAACCGATAATCTCCAAAACCTGTTATATCAATAAAATAAAATACCTTTCGCAAAGAATAATAGCGCCATATTTCGTACGGTTTGCTGTCTATTTCAAAAGGATGTCTTTCCACGTCGTCGGGATATCCGAATTTTATCAGTATCCGTCCCCGATCGGATCGCCATCCTTTTTCGCCAAGCGCGTTAAAATGCTGGTTCGCATAGTTTACACGGTTAAAATATTCATCTTTTAATTCATTGCGTTTTGTTGCCGGGTTGGGGTCCCGATCTTTCCAGAACCGTTTAAAAAAAGCCTTCTGCTCCGGAAAATCCGCTTTTAGATAACGGTTTAACGTATCGGTATTTAAGATATAACTCATTTGTTTAATAGCGGTTGAAATATCGTCCACCGTAGCCGGAACCTCCGACCAAAAGAACGAAAAAGTTTGGGTCTTTTTAACCGTACGTTTCCCTTCCCGTACTGTAATCTCCAGTGTGTACCTATTCCGTTTTAATTTTTCCCGGTTGATATTAATAATAAAAGAACTGATTTTTCTGTTCGCTACAAAAGTAAAACTGGAATCAATTTCCGTCTCTTTCTTTTTATTATAAATTTTATATGCAAGACTAACCGGGTGTAAAATATCCTTTTGATACAGATCAAAATAAATATAAAATACGCCGGAGCGTACGCTAAAGCTGTTTTCGAAACTAGGTTGAAAAGCAACCATTTTACCGGTGGAATCGAATTGCGCTTTTTGCAGGAACAAAATATTGCTTATGCTAATATCCTTTTTAACAAAATCATTAACGATAATATCTTGCTTTCGTTGCGCTACCTTATTTGAATTCAAATCAATTGATTTGACCATAACCGTATATTTTCCGGGAAGTAAAATAAATTCTTCTTTATAAATGGATGGATTTTCCCGGTTATTGGTCTGGTCAAAATATGTTACATGCACATGTTTTTTTACGGTACGGCTGGCAACCACCTCATCGTCTGTATTATAAATAGCGTAAATGAGTTCGAACTCTGCCTCAAAGCCGCCTTTTGGACTTTTAATAAAAGTGAGATCATCATTAAGAATTTCGTTCATAACCAGTAGATTCGAGTGCTTTAAATCCGGCTGAAACTGCTGATGTATTGATACTCTGAAATAGGGAATACCAATTCCGCTTTGATGCGCATATCCCCTATACTGCGCAGACGCCACAGCTACGATAATGAAAACAAAGATTGCTGTTTTAAAAAAACGCATATTACCCCTTCTTTCATAAAGCCTAAATAGGCGATATAAATTGTGCATACAATTCATATTCCGAAGCATCCACAATTTCCACTTCTGCAAAATCACCAGGTCCGAATACCCCGTTCTTCCCCTGAATAATCACTTCATTGTCAATTTCGGGCGCATCCATTTGTGTCCGGGCGCTGTAAACAGCGGTATCCTGATTAAACTCATCAATCAACACTCTGTACTTCCGGCCGATACGTTCGGTATTTTTTTGAAGCGATATGGTCTGCTGCAATTCCATCAGCGCTTTTTGACGTTCCTGAGCTAACTCACGCGGTACTTTACCTTCAAGAGAAAAAGCGGCTGTATTCTCTTCATCAGAATAAATAAAAGTCCCCAGCCTGTCAAATTTTATCTCTTTAATAAAATTATATAGCTCTTGAAAATCCGCATCGCTCTCTCCGGGATGGCCCAAAATAATTGTTGTACGTAATGTTACATCGGGTACTTTTTCACGAATGGTATAAAACATCTTTTGTAATGAATCCCGTGTATCGCCTCGGCGCATTACACGCAACATATGGCTGCTGATATGCTGAATGGGCATATCAATATAGGGCAAAATTTTTGATCCCGGCTGCATCAATTCCAAAATTTCTTCCGGGAAATTCGTCGGATACCAGTAGAGCAAACGAATCCATTCGAATCCGGGAATTTGCTGTAATTTATCTGCCAGGTCAGAAATTCCGGATGCCTTGTAAAGTTCACGCCCATAGTAAGAGGTATCTTGCGAAATTAAAATCAGTTCCTTTGCGCCATATTCGGCCAGTTTTTCGGCCTCTCCCGTCAAGCTCTCGATTGTCCGGCTGCGATGCTTGCCCCTGATATCCGGAATGGCGCAAAAAGCGCAGCTATGATTACAGCCTTCCGATATTTTAAGGTATGCATAATGCCGGGGCGTGCTTATCTTGCGCATACGGTAGATATTGTCCAGCGCCGCATGCTGCACACCCAGGGTATTTAAAATCTCCGTATATTCTTCCGTTCCAAAAATCGCATCCACTTCGGGAATTTCTTTTTCAACTTCCGCACGATAGCGTTGGCTTAAACACCCGGCCACATACACTTTCTTTGCCGGGTCGGTTTCCTTTAATTTAAGCGCGTCAAATATCGCCTGAATCGATTCTTCCTTCGCATCCTGAATAAACCCGCAGGTATTGACTATAAGGACATCCGCTTCTTCGGCCGAATTAATCACTTTGTATTGATGCGCTTCCAACTGCCCGGCAAGAATTTCGGAATCTACCGTATTTTTGGAACATCCGAGGGTTGTAATATGTATTTTTTTCATAAAGAAACAAATAGCCCCTTAACAAATTCTTTCGGATTAAACAATTCCATGTCCTCCATCTTCTCACCCAGCCCGATATATTTAACCGGTATTCCCAGTTCCCTTTTTATGGAAAGTACCACTCCGCCGCGCGCCGTTCCGTCTAATTTTGTAAGAAAGATGGAATCGACATGAGCGGTTTTAATAAACTGCTTTGCCTGATTAACCGCATTTTGTCCGTTCCCCGCATCAAGTACCAGAATGACTTCGTGGGGGGCGCCGGGTATCTGGCGTTCAATTATTTTCCGTATTTTTTCCAGTTCGGACATCAAATTTACTTTTGTATGTAACCGACCGGCCGTATCAACGATAACATAGTCGACCTGACGCGCTTTGGCGGCGGATATGGCGTCAAATACAACGGCAGCCGGATCGGCATTTGGCTGGTGTTTCACCACATCGCAGCCAATACGCTCGCCCCAGATGGAAAGCTGTTCGATTGCCGCAGCGCGGAAGGTATCGCCTGCAGCCAGCAAAACAGAGTGGCCTCTGTTTTTGTGATAATGTGCCAGCTTGGCAATGGAAGTCGTTTTACCGGTTCCGTTTACGCCAACCACCAAAACGACATACGGTTTTTCCGTCTCTTTTTCCGGGATTTCATCTTCCAGCAGGGCGCTGATTTCATCTTTAATCAAACCGTCCAACTCGTCAGCGTCTTCGTATCGCTCCTTTTTTACACGGGTACGGATATTATCCAGAAGATGCAGGGTCGTGTCTACCCCCACATCGCCCGCAATAAGCAGTTCTTCTATTTCTTCTAAAAGCGATTCATCTATTTTACGTTTGGCTGTTACCAGCCGCGTAAGACGGGCAAAAACCCCGTTGCGTGTTTTCTTTAAACCATCATTGGTTTTAGCGAAGGCCATTTCCTAAAAACTCCTGTTTATCATTTAAAATTCGGATAATCATATTGAAAACGATTTTTAAAATACCAGCGGGTTCCGAAGAAACCAGCCAGCATCAATATAAAGAAAAAGGGTACTTTAAAACAGATCGCCGCCGTAAAAAATAAAATTACGAATTTGGTTGTTCGAACGGCGGAACTTACCGAATAATTCCATACGGCACTAACAAAAAACGGCGCCGAAAAAACTATCACAAACAAAATCATCCAATCCTCAAGAAAAACCGCACTGCCTGCGCTAAGCGTAAAAAAGATAAACGCCAGCCGAATGGTTAGTTTGGTGCCATATAAAACGGCGATGGTATTTTTCCCGCTTTTTCGGTCGCCCTCCGCGTCGGGCAGCGTTGTAAAAAAATAGAGCGCCGTATTCAAAAAAAGATAAGGCAGCGCATCCGTTACGATAGACCAACTCACCTTGCTTACAGCCGCCCACCCCAGGGCGAAAGCAAACCAGCCCATCAGACTGTTGGCAATTAAACTGGACAAGGGCGCATCTTTTAGCGCAAACGGTTTAAAATTGTATAGATAGCCGGTTAACACGATAAACCCCACCGTCAGCCAAACAACGGTCTGCGAAAACGATAAGGCCAAACCGAGTGCAAGTAGAACTAAAACCACCGTTTCCGCTATGGCCTTTCGTTTAGAAATATAGCCTTCGGAGATGATGAACAGCTTTTTATTTTCCAGATCGCTTTCGATATCCTTTAGTTGGTTCAGTAAAAAGCTGGCGCCCATCGCCGCCGCTGAGAGTATAAGTAATATTGCAATTTCCAAAAAAGAGACCGCTTTTATTTGAGACAGATTAAAAAAGAGAGTGTCCTTATCCGAAATCAGATAACCTGCCAGCAGCGTACTCCAGCCCGGGAAAAAAAGCATGGGACGCAAAACAAAAAAATAATCGAGTTTCTTTAAAAAGGCTTCTTTCATAAAGGTTTTTTATACATCTTTCGTTGATTTGTATTTTTGTTTTCCGCTATTTAGAAATGAATAAAAGCACGATGAGCAGAATAATGGCAGCAAAAAGAACCGCCAAACGAAACCGTACGCCGGCTGCCGCACGTTCTTTATCCAAATAAAAAAGAGCGGCTTCCGTCTGCACAATTACGCCTTTCCGCCTCTGTATTTTAAACATGACGCTTTCGGCAAGTCCTAAGGAATCGAGTGATTTTGCACTTTCCGGCGAAACAGCGCCCGCATTTTTAAAGGCGCGAATAATTTTCCTGCGATTCTTTGAGGCCAGTATTGCGCCAAGAGATGTTGTCATAACGGTTCCTCCAATGGTGAAAATACGTTTTAATGTAAAGGTATCATTTTTACACAAAACGGCCACAATTATTCAGTTTAACGGATACTCTGTTTTTTTTACCGGATAACGTACTATAAAAAAGGCCGTAAATTTATACCCTTTTTCACGGATAAAACAATATAGAAACGACCGCGGTTTTACTAAAAGCAACGGCTTGCGATCCAGTGATTCAAATAGAATATGCCTGAGTCTACGCAACAAAAACATAGCCACCGATTTACGGTTTGGCGATACGAAGTGCGGGATTTTTATACGATTAATTTTCAACCTGCCTGCCGCAGCCTTTATTCTATCTTTATATTTTCGTACTCCCGCTCCGTTAAGGCAAAGGCAGGGTCTATTACTTTTACTTCGTCATAAGTTAGTTCGTAGAGCTTGTAAACCATATTGTCTATTTGTTGCTCTAAGGCGGTGGTGTCTTTGCCTTGGGATTTAAGTGTGAGTATTTGGTTAACAATGTTTTCAAGTCGTTTTGAAATACTCTCGTTTGGTTTAAATATTGGAATTGACAACAACGGAGCTTTATCTAATTGAAAATTGTCACCTTGCATTTTACCTTTATGACGCAACCAGAAAGCAATCATTTTTGAATTCAATAAACCAACCAAATATTTTTGATTTAATCTTTTAGTTTTAATGATATAAAATGTTGCCGATACATAACAGTTGAAATTAGTGTATGTAAAAGATGGTCGATTGGGGCATTTTCTTTGTACAATAATTTTTTCGCCCTTAAAAAAAGCTTCAACTCGTGTTCTATGCAAACCATAAGGTTTATTATCAGAAGTTATTACATCTTTAAACTTGTCAAGGTGCTTTTTTAGGCTAGGATATGGCAACATTGATTTTGGATTCTTAAACTCAGAACCTGTGTAAATTATCCAAAATTTGTTTTTGGGGTTTGCATAGTATCCTTCTAATTCTTTTGTCGTAAAATATGGTTTAATAAGCTTTCTTTCGTCAGTTGTAAGATTTAATGACTTTAATTCCGCTTTGCTTAATACAAAAATACCGTCCCCTATTTCAACTAAGTTTTTTAATGTTTCTTTTGTTTTTTTATTCACAAAATCTTGAGGAAAAACAATTCCTTGAGCAACTTCTTTTTCTGTTAAGTATAGGTTGCTATTTTTCTTAATACTTTCAAGAACATTAACAGTAGTATTGTCATTAAAAGTGAAAGTTGTTCCTCTTACAGCAGAAGGGGCGAATTTAAAATTGAATTTCCTTGAGAATTTATCAAAGTTGTTGAAAATAAGAAATTTAATCAAATCATCTTTACTTATGTCATCATTTGTTAATAAAGAGTATTTTATTTCATATGTACTTCTTGGTTCTTTTTTTTGAAGAACATAAATCATTGTTTGAATACCGGCAGTATCGGCGTTATCTTAAAGTTAGTTGAAATTTAGAAGAAAAGGTTCCTCCCCAAGAACCAAAAAATTGGTTAAATTCATTTAGCCAAAACAAAAATAGGAGGAACCGATGGCAGCAAAGATAAAGTCAAGTTCAATCAACC
>JAJRSO010000027.1 GCA_024278755.1 Calditrichota bacterium
AAGCGGACTCTCGAATCATAAAGATTTTAAAATAAAAACTTGATTTTAAATACCGCAAAAACACAGGTTTCTTTTGTCTTTTGTCTTTTGTCTTTTGTCTATTTCCCCCTTCGTGCGGCAAATAACAAGCAGATCCATACAAATATACCTGCTGCACCAGCTGCAAACCAGAGCATCTCTCCGCCAAAATTTGTGTAAATACCGCTGCCAATAACCGGCCCTATCACAAAGGCAAGGGCAAAATTGAAGGATAATAATCCCATATATTTTCCGCGATTATTATCGTTGGCGCGGTTGGCAATAAATCCGGCCATCATGGGGAAAACCAGCATCTCTCCGACAGACCAGAGCAGAACGGTGAAAAGCGCATAGCGAAAACTTTTTGCAAAGGGTAAAATGGCAAATCCACTGAACAGTAGCAGGCTGCCCCAGGCAATTGTTTTTAACGTGTTTCCTTTTTCCAGCCGGTGTACCAGCGGCATTTCGAAAACAGCCACAAAAATAGCATTGGATGCCGATAAAATTCCGATTTGATTTTCGGCCAAATGATAAGCATTGCGTAGATAAAGGGGCCAGGTATTAAAAAACTGTACAAATAAAAGCCCCATCATTAGTAGCATACTAAGCAGAAAAAGAAAAAAATAATCTTTAAATGGCGAAACATGCACGGCCTTCACGGCCGTATTTTTTTCGGATTTAAAACTGGTTTTTTCTTTGAAAAAATAAACCAGCAGAAGAAATCCGGCCAGACAGGTCAGCCCGTCTATCCAAAATAACCAGTGGTAACTATACAGCGCTAAAAAACCACCCAGAGCCGGCCCGATACTGATACCAAGATTTATTGCCAACCGGTTCAGCGCAAAACCACGGGCACGTAGTTCCGGCGGGCAGACTTCAGAAACAGCGGTACTGTTTGCAGGACGTAGCGCTTCCGCTGTCATGGCGCTTAAAAAGAGCATTAAGCCAATGAAAAATTTACCGGCTGCATACCCCAACAGAATATAACCGATGGATGAAAAAAACAAGCTGACCATCTGTGTCCGGATGGAACCCAAACGGTCGCTTAGCCAGCCGCCGGCATAAGAACCAAGCAGCGCTCCCAAACCGTATAAACTTACCATTTCGCCGGCTTCACTAATGGTAAATCCCATTTTTTGGGTAAGGTACAGACTCAGAAAAAACAAAACCATAGAGCCGGATCGGTTCACAAATACAACGGTAGAAAGGAGCCAGGCGTCACGCGGTAATCCGGCAAAACTTTTTTTATAAGATTTAAACAGGCTTAACAGCATTAAAAAATTCCGTATAAAAGTTTTTTCACAGTAGATTTATTGTAATCCCGTTAATAATTGCGTATTCTCTGCGGCAAAAATTACTCGTCGATCCTCGGTAAAAAAGGTGTTTCATGCGCATTTATTCTATTTCGGATATTCATATAGATTTTACGGAAAACGCACAATGGATAAAACAAATTTCGGAAAAAAAGTTTAAACAAGATACACTGATTTTTGCCGGCGACGCGGCGCATGATTTGCAGATGCTTCAGAATGGGCTGCTTCAATTGAGATCAAAATTTCAGAATATTTTTTTTGTCCCCGGCAATCATGATTTGTGGATACATAATTCGGACTGGAACGATTCATTGGAAAAATTCGAAGCGCTTATAACGTGGTGCTACGAACAGGGAATTTATACAATTCCTAAAAAAGTGGGATTGAATGATCCGTATCCTTTACGCATTGTGCCTCTTTTTTCCTGGTACAGCGGCCCGGAAAATGGGGCGGATAGTCTTTATCTGAAAAAACCGGGAGAAGATCCACAAAACCGTATGTGGAGCGATAACTATTATATCCGCTGGCCGCAGAATGATACAGACTTTCATGCTCCGTCCTATTTTGCCGCCTTAAACGAAAATGCGCTTATGGAACAATCTGAATTGCCGGTGCTTTCATTTAGCCATTTCCTGCCGCGTCAGGAGATGATGTTCGGTGAATCGCTGAAACCCGATCCGGAAAAGATACGCAAATTCGACCGGAATCCGCAGTTTAATTTCAGCCGTGTGGCCGGTTCGAATTACATTGAAAAACAGATCCGGCAGCTAAATTCTGTGGTTCATCTTTATGGACATCAGCATATCAACCGGGATCGTGTGCTGGATGGTGTGCGTTATGTGGCCCATTGTCTGGGATACCCCAAAGAACGGTCATGGGGCATGGTTAAAGGGATTGAACGGGGATTGAAACGGATATGGGACACGGAGAAGGGAATGTGTTGATCGTATCAATGCTAACGCATTGATTCCACCAGATTTTTCAGATCGCTGATGCCAAAAGGTTTTTTTAAGAATTTTTGATTTTCCCGGGAAAGCTCCGGCATTGTGTCGCTATTCTTATCATAGCCGGACATAAATATCACCGGCCGGTTCGGAGCCAGTTCATTTATTTTTTCAAAGGTCTCCTCCCCTGACATATTTGGCATAAACAGATCGATTAAAAAGAGATCGATTTCATCTTTATGTTTGCGAACTGCTTCAAGCGCCTGAAAGCCATCTTCGGCAATAATCGAATCGATATTCAGCAGGCTTAAGACTTCCGAAATAATTTCGCGCAAGGCTTCTTCGTCGTCCACGATAAGAGCGGTTTTTATTTCTTTTGACACTTGATAAACTCCGAATTTTATGGCAGGTTATTGTATTGATTCGACGGTACGGTCTTAAACTTTAACATAAAGTTCCTTTAAATTTCAATATCTCCGTGTGCGTTGGGTCACAGTTGGATACACAAAAATACGGAGAATGTATACTAAAATTATTTTTGATTTATTGAAGTTTAATAGTCAATTTAACACGGAAAAGTGTAAGTGAATTGTTATAGCCGCACAGAGTCGGCGGCTTGGTTTAAGCGAACAACGGGAGTGCGTGTATGGGTTTTACAACAATTGATGTGGTTATTGTGTTGGCTTTTCTGACGATGGTAGCAGTTATCGGGTCTTTATCCGGCGGGAAACAGAGATCAACCAAAGATTATTTTCTTGGCGGTACGGGTGTGCCTTGGTGGGCGGCGGCCTTTTCCATTGTTGCGGCCGAAACCAGCAGCCTAACCTTTATCAGCCTGCCCGGCGTGGCCTATATTGGCAATCTTAATTTTTTACAACTGACGCTGGGTTATCTTACTGCCCGGATACTTATCGCACTATTTTTTCTTCCTGCTTATAAAAAAGGAAAGCTGACCACAGCTTATGCTTTTCTGGAGCAGCGTTTTGGCCATCGACTGCGCCGCTATTCCTCGGTTGTTTTTATATTTACCCGCATTGCCGCCGACGGTGTGCGTCTGTTTGCCACCGCCATTCCTTTAGCGCTTATTTTTAAAACAACCGCTTTTTTTCAAACGTGGAGCAATACGGAAATATATGTTACTTCCATTCTTATGATTGCGGCAATCTCTTTGGTTTATACGTATACGGGAGGCGTAAAAGGGGTTATCTGGGCAGATGTGACGCAAATGTCCATTTATATCGGCGGCGCTTTAATTGCCCTTTACCTGCTGCTGGGTCAGACGCCTTCCTCTGTTGTCCTGGGAGACAAACTCGAAATCTTTAATTTTGATTTCAGCGATTCTTTTTTAGGGTTCTTTCGAGAACCGTACACATTTTGGGGCGCTTTTGTCGGCGGGACTTTTTTGTCGCTGGCGTCGCACGGAACGGATCAGCTTATTGTGCAAAAACTGTTAAGCACCCGAAGCTTACGGGATAGCCAAAAAGCAATTGTAGCCAGCGCCATTATGGTTATGCTGCAGTTTATCCTTTTCATGGCCGTGGGTATGCTGCTGTATAAATTTTTTAAGGCAATTCCGGTAAATGATCCGAGTGCGCCTTTCCACCGTCCGGACGAAATTTTCCCTTATTATATTATTCATAGTTTACCGATTGGTATTAAAGGCATTATTGTAGCCGGACTCTTTGCGGCCGGTATGTCCACACTGGCCGGTTCGATGAGTTCCATGTCCAGTTCGGTTATGTTTGATTTATATCGTCCGCTTTCAAAGAAACAGATATCGGCTGAAAAAGAGCTCAGAATTTCACGGGTGATTACAATCGCGGCCGGGCTTATTCTGATCTTCGTAGCCTTCTTTTTTATTTCAATCAGCCATTCCGTTGTCGAAATTGCCCTTGCCATTGCTTCTATAACTTACGGCGGCCTGCTGGGTGTTTTTCTGCTGGGATTATTCTTTAGACAAGTTACGGAAAAAGGCGCTCTAATCGGGTTTAGCGCGGGCATCGTAGCAATGCTCTCGGTCAGTTTGCAGCCGATTATAATGGGGCGCCCGCCCTATATGCACTGGACATGGTTTGTCTTTCTCGGCACCTTGGTGACCCTGCTTGTGGGCAACCTGTTCCGGAAAAGGTCTGAATAATATATTTTAAATTTTGGATTTTGAATTTTAAATGAGAAATTTTTTACTAATGACTAATGACTTTCATTTGGTCAGTGCGGGGTTGTGTAAAATATAACCGCCGGAATCCATACGGTATTTGCGTTTGAGCTCCAGTGTATCCGCCGGCATCAGCGCCATAAAACCAAAACGGCTGCGGATATCATCCACGGCGCTGTTCAGCGATTCCCGCCTTGTCTGCTCATTAAACAGGCTGCGCTGATAATTCTGCGGTTCGATTTGTGAAACAGAAACGCCGGCATGCCGGATACGGATACGGCGCAGGCGCCGTTCGGAAAAGATGCTCTCGACCACGGTAAACAGGTCGCCGCTGTCATTAGACGGATATTCCAGACTCCGGGTTTGTGCATGGCGTTTAAAATCCGAGTAGCCGATTTTTACACCTACCGTACGGCAGAGCAGATTTTGCCGACGCAGCTTTTTGGCGATGCGTTCGGTGAGGTACTGCAAGGTGCCTTTTATGATTCTCATATCCGATGTATCCTCTTCAAAACTGGTTTCCCGGCTGATCTGACGGGGAATGATTCTGCGTTCTACGGGACGCGGGTCGATTCCGTTGGCGTAATTCCATATTTTAATTCCGTTTTTACCGAAAAGCTGTTCCAGTACCATTTTGGACAACCGGGCAAGTTCGCCTACGGTAAAAATACGTAAATCCAGTAACCGCTCTTTGGCGGCGCGTCCGATACCGGGTAGGACATCCACCGAAAGCGGCGCTAAAAATTCCTTCTCTTGTCCGGCGGGTACGCAGACCACTCCCGCGGGTTTTTTTAATCCGGAGGCGATGCGGGCTGTTACTTTGCTGTTGCCGATTCCCACGGAAAGCGTGACGCCGGTGCGCCGATAAACATCTTTTTTTATAGCGTCGGCAATCCACTGCAACGAGGGATACAGATGAACCGCTCCGCTTAAATCGAGATAGGCATCATCCAGTGAGGTAAATTCTACCTGTGGTGTGTATTTTAGGTAGACTTCCTGGAAAACTTCGGATACGGCGCGGTAGTGTTCGTAGCAGCCTTTTAGAAAAACTGCCTGTGGACAAAGCGTTTTTGCTTTGGACAAAGGCATGCCGGTGCGGACACCCAGCGCGCGCGCTTCGTAACTGGCCGTATGCACCACGCCGCGCTGGTTTTCTTTTCCGCCTACGATTACAGGATTGCCGCGCAGCCGGGGATTAAAGCCCTGTTCCACCGAAGCAAAAAATGCATCGGCGTCAATATGAAAAATGGTTTTGTGCATTTATAATTTCCAATTTACAGAAACTTTTAAGTTCTGTGCGATTCACTTGTATCCGGTTAAAAAAACATCAATAGAAAATATCGGGTATATCAATGGCTGGGTTAGCCGTATTGCTATTTCATCTTAGCTGACACTCCTTTTGGGGACAAGTATGATTTGGAATATGAAAGCACTGCATTTCTTATCTTAATTTTCCATAGATAAGGACAGTTTAATAATTCCATTGGCGTTTAGCAGATCAAAACGGGCGGCTAAATCTTTTTCATCCCCGATTTCATTACCCTCAATAAAATGAATATCGAGTATGCCGTTCGCCTTGTAGCCGGTACGGATATAGTTCAGTTCATCGAGGCATAAACTCCAGCCTTCCAGCCAGTTGTTCAGCGCCTCTTTTTGCTGTGGACTGCCGGTAAAATGAATAAGTAAATCGATGTCACTGCCAGCCTGTGCGGTGGCCGTGCCTGTACTGCCCAGCACATAAACGGCTTTTACGCCAAAGCGGGTCGGTTTTAACTGGGCGGCCAGACTTTTGGCCATCTGCATACGCCATTTTCCGTGGTCTTCAATTTTAACCGTCGATAGATTGTCGTCGGCAAAGTGTTTAACGGAACCGCTTACCGGAGGCGATAATACAGCGGCGGCTCTATTCATATCGGCATTCATTAATATTTTTAGCGTTAAACCGCGGGTTACCGCAGGTACATGAATCACACGTATTTCGGCATTTAAATGTTCAAATTCAGGTAAAAGATGGCTGAGTTCGCTGGGAGAATTGTTTAAAAAGGTGCTGTTAAATACAACCTCGGTTTCATCCGGATATAAAGGCAAATAACGGATATTCGCTTCAACCAGATCCTGGAAAAAATGGGTTCCAAAAGAAAGGTCGGGTACATAATTACCTTTTTTGCGTGCAATCTCAATCAAAATGGAGGTGTTGTTTATATCCGAATAAGTGACATTAACCCCCAGTTTAATATCGCCGCGGCTGCCCCAGCGACCAGGCCCCATCAGGATAAACCGTTTTTTTGGCAGGATTTTATTTAAACGTCCGATGACGCGGCCAATTTCTTTAAGTCGATCCAGGCTGTCGATTTCACTGTATTTTTCGGGAACCACATACACAATATATTCGATGTTATCCACAATACCGTTGGATACATAGCGGTCGGCGGAAAAAATGTAACGTGCTTTAGGAATGCTGGCCGGAATATTTGCCGGAGCGCTTTGCCGCGAATAGCTTTGCGGCCGACATTGCAACAGATAAAAGTTTTTACCGTCATGGGCAAATTCAATATCCACCGGGGTGGCCAGTTTATTTTGCAGCTCCTTTATCAGTACGTTCATTTGCTGTAAAAATGGGGTGTCTTTAAACAATCCTTCAAAGGTTACGGCTAAATCGGCCTCTTGAAAATCGGTATTAAAGCCCGGGCTTGTTAAATTGCCGTGCTCGATTACGGAGGTAACTTTTTCGATGGCCGGATATTCGTTACCGATTTCTTTAAACAGAGTGCGTAACTCAACGGTTTCGAAGGTGTTTTTTTCCAGATTGATTACATCGGCTTTCTGCGGCGAATAGCGGATGATTTCATCGGGGCTCACATTGGTACGCAGTCCGGGTTGTCCCGGCGCGATAAGAACCGGATAGTCGTCGCCAAGCCGGTCAACAGCCCGGGTTCCCAAACCGGGAACGAGGCGGATTAAACCGTCTTCTTTTTTGATGCGCGGCGACCAGCGGAATTCATTATTGCTAAACGCCACACCTGCAAAGGCCGGCAGGAAGTATTTGCCCGCTTTTTGTCCGATGACTTCCTGGATCATAATACCCATTTCCTCGTGAAAATCGATTAGTCCGCGCTCGATACGGTATTCGATGGGGTCGGGCCCGATGGTGGAAGCATACACTTCGGCGATGGCGTCGAGCAGAGCTTCGAGGCGCTCGTGTTTGCTACCCTGGTTGGCCACAAACAAACTTTTATATTTCCCGGAAAAAGCCGAACCGAGACTGTCTTCGAGCAGACTGGAACTGCGTACGACCAGTGGGATATCGCCAAAATCATCCAGCGCCACCGACAGGCCTTTTACCATATCGTTAGGGAAATGGGAATTTTTAAATAACTGAATTACATGGGGATATTCCCGTTTTACATCTTCTTTGGATTTATATTTTTGTTCCAAAATTTCATCCAAATTATTGTGGTGCATAAAATGAATCATCGAATCGGATGAAATATACCAGGTTTTGGGAATACTGATTTGCTCCAGAATGCCGGGAACAAAATCGGACTGCTGAATGATACGGTTGGCTAAAAACATGCCGGCGCTTTTTCCACCCAGCTTACCGTGGCTGCCGATGGGGAAAATCATACGTTCGAACAGGTAATTAAAATCCAGCACCCGCACATAATTTTTTGCGATATTTATAAATTCCAGTTGGTCGCTAAAGAAACGGCGAATCAGAGAGGCGCGCACACCGATACGTGTGGAAGGTGAAAGCTCCATACCGACCGGGTTTAACTGGTAGTAGCGTCGGATGGCTTCGCTAATATCGGTAAGCGAGCTGTTGCTGTTGGCGATGGCCCGTACCAGAAAGCTGGTTTTGTCTTCCTGCATCCATTGCTGAATGCGGCGTAATATCTGGGAATTGGAAAGATGCTTCTTGGCGACTTCAAAAATCTGCGTACTCAGCGTATTCATATCGCCAAAGGCGCCTTTATGCAGGGGCACATTGGTTTCGCTCTTGGAATCTTCTTCCACACTGTGCAGGGTCGGATTAAATTTTTGCAGTAAAACACTGGCCTCGTCCACACCCTGCCACACGAGATAATTAAGCATCTTACGCGAAATACGGAAGAACAGATCCGAATCGGTTCGGCGCAGCAATTCCAGTACCACTTTCCATTCGCTTGATTTGCGAGAACCCATATGCTCTTTGGTATCTTCCCAGCGATTGAAAACGGCTTTCAGTTTCTGGTACATCAGATAGTGGGAAATACGGGTCGCAACGGAATCGAGCAGTCTCTTTTCATCTGTTAAAAACGGCCCCACATCCAGTTCCGGCTTTTCTTCATCATAACACACGCAAATGGAGCCAACAACCTGGTCTTGCAGAACAATATCGGATGAAAGCGCCCAGAGTGAATTCTTGATGCTGCGACTGGAAAAAACTTTGGAGCGGTATGTGATTTTTGCGCGGCAAATTTCAGGGTACTGGAAAGCGGGGGGGATAAGCATGGCAATTCGATGTAAAATTTCATCCAGTCCGAGGTCGCTTTCGCGCAGTAGTTCCTCCACTTCGTATAAACAGTTCAGTTCTTTTACGCGGTCTTCTAAGCTGTCAATAAGTTTATCGAGGGAAACTTTGGGGTCGGTCATATTCTGCCTACCTTTTTTTTTGAAAGAATATAAAAAATCCGGTAGTTAGAAGCTACCGGATTTTTTTCTTAAGCGGGCAAAACCCGTTTAACACGGGTTTGAATAAATGGTAAGGATTAAACCCATCCACGTGTTTTGCAGGCCGAGGCAACCCGGTCGATGGCAATCACATAAGCGGCGTCACGCATAAACAGGTTTTTCTTCGTGGAAAGATTGGTTACATCCCAGAAAGCGGAGGTCATCTTTTGATCCAATTTTTCCAGCACTTCTTCTTTGGTCCAGAAAAAATTCATATTACTTTGAACCTGTTCGAAATAACTGCATGTAACACCGCCGGCATTGGCCAGAAAATCGGGAATTACAAATACGCCCCGTTCTTTTAATACGGCGTCGGCTTCAGGAGTGGTAGGGCCGTTAGCGCCTTCGGCAACGATTTTTACCCGGCTGCTGATCTGGTTTACACTGTCTGCGGTAATCTGATTTTCGATGGCCGCCGGAATAAGAATATCCACATCCTGCTCGATCCAGGCCTCTCCGGGCAGCACTTCGTAACCCAGCTCTTTGGCTTTTGTTTTATCGATTCCGCCGAAACGATCGGTGATATTCAACAGTTCATCCAGATTAAAGCCCTCGTCTTTTTTATAGGTGTAAGATGTCTGGTCATTTTGATCCCAGCAGGCGGTGCAAACCACTTTGCCGCCCATTTCGGTATACAGGCGGATGGCGTATTGGGCCACATTGCCAAAACCCTGTACACTGGCGGTGGTTTCTTCCGGTTTCATATTCAGGTGTTTTAAAGCCTCGCGAACGGTGTAAATAACGCCAAATCCGGTGGCTTCGGTACGCCCTAAAGAACCGCCCAGACCCACCGGCTTTCCGGTAATCAGACCGGGTTGTTTTTTACCGGTAATGACTTCGTATTCATCCAGCATCCAAATCATGTGCTGGCCGTTGGTCATCACATCCGGCGCAGGAACGTCGGAATTGGGGCCGATGTTTTTGTAGACCTGGCGTATCCAGCCGCGGCAGATTTGTTCCTGTTCGCGCATACTTAAATTATGCGGGTCGCAAATTACGCCGCCTTTGCCTCCGCCGAGAGGCAGGTCTGCTACGGCCGTTTTCCAGGTCATCCACATAGAGAGGGCGCGAACCGTGTCGATGGTTTCCTGCGGATGAAACCGAATGCCGCCTTTGGCCGGGCCGCGGGCGTCGTTGTGCTGCGAACGAAAACCGCGAAAAATTTTTGTCGTTCCGTCATCCATACGTACGGGAATGCTAAAATGATATTCCCGAATCGGTTGGCGTAATAAATCCCGGGTACCTTCGTCCAAACCGATGGTGTCTGCGATTTTATCAAACTGAGTTTGAGCCATCTCAAATGCGTTAAAAGATTTGTCAGCCATTTTTATTTCCTTTCGAAAATGTTTTCTTTTTAGAATAATTTATGATTAATAAAGCAGTAATTTACAAAGGAAAAAAGCAAAAGAAAACAGATTTTTATATTCATTTTCCTGTATTTGTATACTTGTGATCCCGGGCAAAAAAGGTTGACAATGAATGGCGGCATTAATAGTTTAATGTACGGTAACTGCCGACAAACCCGCTCTTTAACCATTCTGGTTAAAAGTGAGACGGTTGGTTTAAATAGTAAGGGCTCTTATACGTTTTTACAATACAACCGGGGAAAAATGCTCGATTTTAGATTGAAAGTATTTTGTAATGTGGCCAGAAGTCTCAGCTTTACCAAAGCGGCCGAAGCGCTGCATATTTCTCAGCCGGCGGTTTCCAAGCATGTGAAGGAATTGGAAACACATTTTTCGGTGCGGTTGTTCGACCGGGAAGGGAATAAAATACTTCTTACCGAAGAAGGTGAGATTTTATACCAAAGCGCTTTGGAAATTTTCGATATTTATAATCAGACGGAATACAAACTGAATCAGTTAAAAAATAAATCGGACGGTATTTTGCGGGTTGGCGCCAGCACCACCATGACCATGTACATTATTCCGCCGGTTTTATCGGCGTTTAAACAACGTTTTCCGCAAGTTTCTCTTAGCTGGATTAACGGCAACAGTGAAAAGATCGAATCTGCTCTGCAAAGTAAAGAGATCGACCTGGGTATTATCGAAGGACGCCGCCACAGCAAGGATATTAAATATGTGGATATGCTTAAAGATGAACTGGTGGCGGTTGTCCATACGGACAGGCCCTGTGCTGCCAGGGATTCGGTTAGCCTGAAAGAATTACCCACGGTGCCGCTGGTGTTACGCGAAAAGGGTTCCGGCACCCGTGAAATATTCGAATATGCTTTAAAAAAAAAGGGATTTGATTTAAACCGTCTGCAAATCATTTTGGAACTGGGTAGTACGGAAAGTATTAAATCATATCTCGAGCATGTGGATGCATTGGCCATCATGTCGCGCCGGGCCGTAGAAAAAGAATTAAAATCGGGTTCTTTAAAAATAATTTCCTTTCCCGAAATTTCATTAAAACGCTATTTCCGCTTTTGTTACCTTCAGGGACATCCTTCCAGTCTGGTTCAGCAATTTATACGTTTTGTCTGTAGTCATAACAATATGTTATAACAGATAACAATTTACGATTCGTTATTGGGCTTTTTCTTTTTATCTTATCTTCATAAATCCGTATAAATTAAAACTAAAGTGGGAAGCTCAATGCCCTTCTCGAGTAGTAATCGTTCCAATACCTTAAACGGTATTTTGTTTGTGGCCTTATTTGCTTTGGCGGCAAAATACATTGCGGGTTTTCCCGTCATTCGTCATTTACAAATTAGCCCGTTAATTGTAGGTATTGTGCTCGGCGTTTTTTATGCCAATTCTTTGCGCTCCCACCTGCCCGAAGCCTGGGCGCCCGGTATACTTTTTTCCAGCAAAACCCTGTTGCGGGCGGCCATTATTTTTTACGGCTTCCGGATTACCTTTCAAAATATCGCCGATGTGGGCGCTGAAGGAATTGGTGTCAGCGTTTCCATGGTAACACTGACCTTTATTATCGGGTATCTTGTTGGTACTAAGGTTTTAAAGCTTGATTTGGAAACGACTATTTTAACCAGCGCCGGTAGCAGTATTTGCGGAGCCGCCGCCGTTTTGGCTACAGAGCCTGTGGTGAATGCCAAACCCTATAAAAGCGCCATCGCGGTTTCCACCGTGGTGATTTTCGGAACGCTTTCCATGTTTTTGTATCCTTTTTTATTCCGGGCAGGATTTATTCCGTTTGACGCCAAAACCATGGGGGTATTTATCGGCGGTACTGTTCACGAAGTGGCCCATGTGGTGGCGGCGGGAAATGCCATTGGTGAAGTGACAGCCGAAACCGCGGTTATCGTAAAAATGATTCGCGTAATGATGATTGCGCCCTTTCTGCTGGTTTTGGGATGGTGGTTATCGGTTAAATTTTCCCGCTCAAAAAACGGACAGGCTAAAAAAGTAACTATTCCCTGGTTTGCGGTCTTTTTTATTCTGGTGGCAGGATTCAATTCTTTTAATTTGATACCGCTTTCGGTAGTTAGCGTAATTAATGATTTTGATACGTTTGCCCTGACCATGGCGATGACGGCTTTGGGGATGGAAACCAATGTTAAAAATTTTAAGGGAGTGGGCTTAAAACCCATCTATCTCGCCGGTATTATTTATGTATGGCTACTGTTCGGGGGGTTCTTTTTAACGAAATTTGTAACGGCAATTATCTAAAATTTTGATTTACATTACAAATAGCAACCCTAACTCTAACCAAACAAAGGAGGATGACAGTTATGTCAGAAACAACAGCAGGAACCGCTAACTTTAAGGACGGTTATGCCGAATCCGGTTGGCTGAAACGGCAATGGCCCTGGTGGACGGCCGGACTGATGACCGGTATTGCCGAAGTCATTAATTTTTTATGGCTGCCGTTGGGGCATGCCAAACACAAATTTGTCGGTGTAACCAGCGGGATGGCCCGTATGCTGGCCGGTGCGGAATCGACTGTTTTTGGCGGCAGTTTAATCGCCACCAAAGCGGACTATCAGCCCTCTTTACAGTGGGTGATTATTGGCGCCTTGATTTCGGCGCTGGTCTTTGCCTGGCTCGAAGGGGAATACCGTAGCTGGGTAAAATATCCCAAAGCGATGCTTGTTTCCACCGCATTCGGCGCGTTCTTTTTTGCCTGGGGTACTCGTGTGGCCGGCGGTTGCACGCTGCACCATCTTCTGGGCGGATTTGCCGCGATGAATGTAAAGAGCTGGGTGGTTATGTTTTTCGCCTCCGTGGGTGCGCTTATTGGCTTTGCTGTTCTACGCCAACTGAATCTTTCGCAATATTTCCGTAGCCAGGATACAAAATGGTTTATGTCGCAGGCGCGGGAAATGGGCTGGGCTGACGGTTTGACTTATGATCCTAAAGAATCCGGAGCTAAATCGTGGATCTTCAAAGCGTTGGCTGCTTTTATGATTTTACTCGGCGTTCTGTTTTTATATAATGCACTGTTTGGTAACGATTTTGCCGTAACAGCCGGTTTTGCTTCCAGCTTTGAAAAAACAAAAATGTTCAAAGCAATGCTGAGTATGAAAAACCTGCCAAATATTTTAATGCTGCTGGTAGTCGGCGTCCTGTTGGGTGCTTCGGTTGCTAAAACCGGTTTCGGTACCGAATGCGGACTCATCAACCCGGAATTGGGCGCCATTGCCGAAAAGGGTGAGCGCACGGGCGCTAAGTTCCTGCGTATGCCTTTTTCCATTCGTACCGTATTTGTTTCCTATCAGCCGTTTGCCGCACTCAGTTTGCATCTTGTTATAATTGGCACAGTAATCTTCATCGCCTTTGCCTTCTTCGGCATTATGGAAGGCCATCATTGGGCGACAAAAGAATTTGCCGAGCAATATGCTCAAAATATCGGCATGCATTTTCATAACACCGGCGTCTCCATTCGTACAATGACGTCGCTTTCGATGGATATCTTCGGCGGGTTGTTGCTGGGAATTGGCACCTTTTTAATGATCGGCTGTGAATTCCGTAACTATGGCCGTACCGGTTTACTTTATATTACCGGTATTTTGATTTGGCCCTTTTTCTACATTGGTTACTTGCCTTACACTTTAAACCGTGGATTCTGGGATGGACTAATGGGCAGTTCGCCTTACACCAGCACCACCTTTTTCCCGGCAATTTTGGCCCCGGGAAGTCATACGGTTCAGGTGTTGATTTATGCGCTTTATATCATTCTCTGGGCGGCCGCGTTTATTTGGGCGGTTAAAAAAGGCGCTAAAAATGTAGGCACAACTCCTAAAAAATTATTGGGAATGAATTCCGAAGCCATGTATCTCGCGCGGATCGAAAAAATTAAAGCAGAAGGTGGTTTAGAAGAATTGGATGCCATCGAAAAAGAATTATACGATAGCGCAATGAAATCATAAATCCTTTTTTTTACAGGCTCCCGCTTTCGGGTGGGAGTCTCTTTCAATACTGATCAAAGGGAGTGTTTTAATGAAAACGAATACCATATTAACCCATTCTAAATGTTTTAAGGCTCTTTCTGCCGGATTAGGCCTGGGCGCTTTTTACGCCTTATTTATTGTCGCCGGACCCTGGATTGCCCTGGATATCCCGCCAACGGTGCTCACCGTTTTTTGGGCAATCGCCAAAGGCGTTATCGGCTTTGGTCTGCTTTGTTTATATCAGTCTACCCGGGAATTAAAAAGTGCCATTGCCGGGATGTTGATGATTGCCAGCGTCGTTTTTTCATTGTTTCCCATTCAGATGTTTTTATCTCTGGCGATTGAAGCTCTCGCTATGACCAGCCTGAGCTTAATTTTATTTGATTTTAATAAGATGTTTCCCGGTTTAAAATTATCGGTTCCGGCGGGTCTGCTCTTCCTCGGTGTGGTGTTCAGTATTTTAAATAACCCGATGATGTTTTCATTGGCCGGCTTTGCCTGGCTCTACGGTTTTATTGTCTCCAGTAGTCGTATCAATGTGCTAAGCCGTTTACAACCTGCAAAACAATGATTTACCGATCCCTCCGGGCGGCTATCGCCTGAGCAATAACGCCGGTTTACCGGGCCGGTTGTCGAGAGTGTCTCCAGTGCGATACGGCCGGGATGCGCCATTTCCAATCCGTTACGACTTGTTGCAAAATGATAGTGACGCCTCCGCAGCCGTGTAATAGGTTCTATTAGGATTCGGGTTTCGTTAAACGAATGAAACCGCTAACGGTCCAAATCTTCTGAAGTGGCAGGAAAGCCGCAATTAAAAACCTCATTCCCTTTTCCGGAAATTTCTCAATCACTCAATAAAATAATCCGAAAGGATGATTAAACCTTCGGATTGCGGCACGACGCCTGTGAGAATACCTGCCAAACCCCTTTTCGTGCAGGGTTTAAAAAGGTTTTAAGTTTACTAAAAAAACTCCTAAATATTCTTGATTTCCCGCCGAAATGATTGTATCATTGTGGAGAAAAAGTCCTTAAAAAAACTTAAAATGGTGGAAAATCCCTAATAATATGGCGGCAACTAATTTTTCGGGTGAATTCGTCTGTTCCCTTGACGGGAAAAATCGTGTAAATATTCCTTCTGCGATACGAAAGAAATTCGTACCCGAAGCGGAAAATACTATTGTATTCACTCGCGGCTTCGAAATGGAAAATCTCGACGCCTACCCGCTGAACGAATGGAGGCGCTTTACTCAAAAGCTGCGTACCTTAAATCCGCTCGAAAAAAAAACACGAGATTTCATCCGCCTCTTTGTCGGCGGCGCATTCGAAGCGACCATGGACAGTCAGGGAAGAGTAATGATACCGGAACGGGTTTTAAAAATGGGTTTTATTGAAAAAGACCTGTTGATTTTCGGCTCTCTAAATAAACTTGAAGTCTGGAATCCAAAAGTTTACGAACAGTATCTGAAAAAAGAAAATTTAAGTTTAACGGATCTGGCGGAACAGATCAGTTTTACGGATATGTTCATTGACAAAGGCGAATAATGTGGCGGCGTATCATGTGCCGGTTATGGCGCAGGAGATTAGCGACCGGCTGCTGACAAATACGAGCGGGAACTACTTAGACGGAACCCTCGGTGGGGGCGGTCATGCGGAATTTCTTTTAGAAAAACTTAATCCTTCAGCCTGTTACATTGCCATAGACAGAGATGGCGAGGCGCTTGCTTTTGCCGCACAGCGTTTAAAACGTTTTTCAAATGTGGTCTATTATCAGGGTCTGTTTAGTGAAATGGATGCGGCGCTGAACAAAGCGCGTGTGGAAAAACTGGACGGGATTCTGTTGGACCTCGGCGTCTCTTCGCATCAAATCGATTCCGACGGAAGAGGGTTCGCTTTTCGGCCCGGTCTTGTGCTGGATATGCGCATGAATGCCGAAGACCCTTTGACGGCGGTTGACGTGCTGAATACGTATACCATTGAAGAGCTGACGTATATTTTCAGGCAATACGGGGAAGAGAGATTTTCCGGACGGATAGCAAGGGAAGTTGTGAAACGCCGTCGCGAAACGGAAATAATAAAAAGCAATCAGTTGATGGATATTATTCAACGCTGCGTTCCGGGAAAGTTTCTTACAAAAAGCTATGCCCGTATTTTTCAGGCGCTTCGTATCGAAGTGAACAGGGAACTTTCTGTTTTAAAAGATGCGTTGGAAAATTCTTTACACTATTTAAAACCGGGCGGCCGGATTGCGGTTTTAAGTTATCATAGCCTTGAAGACAGAATCGTAAAAAACTTTATTCGCCGCCAGGAAAATCCATGTACCTGTCCGCCGGAAATTCCCTATTGCGTTTGCGGTAAAAAGCCGCGGCTAAAAAAGACAAAACCCGCGCTGATAACCGCCGGCGCAGAAGAGATTAAGCAAAATCCCCGGGCGCGAAGCGCAAAATTACGGGTTGGAGAAAAAATATGAGACGTAAACAATCAAAAACCAAAAAGAAAAATATTTTGGGCAGAGCCTATGGATTTGGCCTGATTTTCGTCATTGTAAGTATCGTCTTTTTAAAAATGTATCAAATGTTTACCGTCGATTTGATTATGAAAGATATGATGACGCTGCGCCAGCAGAAAATAAAATTAGAAAGTGAAACAGCCCGGCTCGAAACGGAAGTAAGCCGGCTGAAAAATATTGATCGTATCGGGGAAATTGCCCGAACAAAATTGAATATGATCCGCAATAAAGAGGAGCGCCCTGTTTTGGTGTTAAAGGATTATGAACAAATGAAAAAACTGGCGCAAAAATATTCTGTTCAGAAAAAAACGCTTAACCTTGCCGGAGTGCAGTAGTGCAGAATTCCTCTCAGGCTAAATTACAAAAAGGGCGACTGATAATCGCTACGGTGCTGGTGGCCCTGTTCTGGGTTGCACTGGAAGTTAATCTGTTCTATCGACAGATTATCCAGCACGACCTGTTCGAGCAGGCGGCTGCAAAGCAGTATTTAAAGAAGATTCCGCTACGCGCCGCAAGGGGAGGCATTTACGATCGTCTTAATAATAAACTGGTTAACAATACGCTGCAATACGACTTAGCCGCCGATCCGCTGATCGTAAAGGATAAAAAAAAGCTGGCAAAGGCGTGCAGCAAAGCGCTGCATAAACCGGAAGCCTATTTTAAAAAGAAATTAGCCCGCAACAGCCGCTTTACCTATCTGGCCCGCGGAGTGTCCGATGAAGATATACGGGATATTTTGGCGCTCAAAGAACCGGGTCTAATTAAAAATAAAAGTTTTCGACGCGAATATCCCTATCGTACCTACGCCGCGCAATTACTGGGATTTACCGATCCGGACGATCGGGGACTAAGCGGACTGGAACTGCAATTTGATAAAGAGCTGCGCGGAAAAGACGGTCAGGCGGTGATTCAATACAACGGGAAAAACCCCCGCAGGATGTTCTTTAATGCAGACAATCCCATCGAACAACCGATCAACGGCAGCGATATTTATTTAACGCTGGATAAGAATATTCAGACGGTCGCGGAAGAAGAGCTGGTCGCCGGTATAAAAAGAACGAGGGCCCGGGCCGGCATGGCGGTTGTTTTGGATCCTTTTTCCGGTGCGATATTGGCCATGGCCAATTATCCGGTTTATGATCCGAATCGGCAGCAGAATTATAAAAAACCGGCCAAACGGAACCGTTCCGTTACGGATGTGTTTGAGCCCGGTTCCACCATGAAAATTATTACGTCGGCGGCTATTTTACAGGAGCAGTTAAAAAACGAAAACGATATCGTGTTTTGCGATAAATACGAATTGCACGGTCGAAAATTCCATGATACTAAAAAACACGGCTGGCTGAGTTTTAAAAAGGTCGTGGCGCTTTCTTCCAATATCGGCATGTTAAAACTGAGTGAAAAACTACCGCCCAACACCTTTTTCCGCTATCTGCGAAATTTCGGATTCGGCGCAAAAACGGGACTGGGGCTGAACGGAGAAAGTAACGGTATCCTGGAAAATCCGCAAAGATGGTCCGGTATTACCAAGGCTTCCCTTGCTATCGGTTACGGAATCGGGACAACGGCCATTCAAATGGCGGCCGCGTATGCGGCGGCCGTGAACGGCGGATATTTATACCGTCCTTATATTGTGGATCATATTGTAAACGCCTCCGGAGAAACGGAACAGGCGGCACAGCCGCTGATGGTGCGTCAGGTGATTTCGAAAGAAGTAAGCGCGAAGCTAAAGGAGTTTATGTACGCGGCCGTTGAAGACGGTACCGGCAAAGAGGCTCGGGTGAAAGGACTGATGGTGGGTGGAAAAACCGGAACCGCCCGCAAAATGGATCCCCGAACAAAACGGTATTCGACCAGCAAATACACCGCTTCTTTTATCGGTTTTGCGCCATACGATCATCCGCAGTATGTGTTGGCGGTAATCTTAGACGAACCGAAAATCAGCCATTACGGAGGCAGTACGGCCGCGCCGGTTTTCAGTAAAATAATGCAGCGGATCATTTATCTTGACAAGCGAAACGAGCCTTCGGACGCACAGAACGGGTCGGGCGAAATTCTGGTTAAAAAAATGCATAAGCTGCCGCCCGTAACCGGTTTCCGGATCGAAAATGCGCAGGCCTTGCTGGAAGCAAAAAAGATAGACTATAAAACGGTGGGAAGCGGTTCCTATGTGAAACGGGTATTTATAAAAGAGAAAACCATTTATCTGGAACGGGGTGAATTGACTATCCGGCAGGACAAGGTGCCCCGGCTAACCGGTCTGACCCTGCGGGAGGCCATGCAAAAGGTGGATTTATCCCGCTTTCGAATAGAGCTCAAAGGAAACGCTTCCGGTGTGGTACAACGGCAGGAGCCCCCGCCCGGAAAACGGGTGCATAAACGAACATCTCTCATTTTGGTTTGCAATTAATAAGACCTTTCCGGCCGAAAGGTCTTTGACGTTTAAAAGAAGGTTCGATTAGGAAACCGTTCAGTTAGTAAAGAAAATAGAAACGTGAATCGTATGCAGGATAAAAACAAACAACCATCGGTAAAAGAACTGTTTAAAGGTGTTGAAGCGGATATCCCCAAAGCTCTGAAAAATGTTGCATTTAGCGGTCTGCATTACGATTCACGAAAGGTTACGCCGGGCGGCCTGTTTATTGCGGTAAGAGGGTTTAATTCCGACGGGCACGATTATCTTGCAAAGGTTTTGCAGGCGGGAGCGGCCGCGGCTGTTGTGGAAAAGAGAGACGCCGCAATTGATTTACCGCAAATTATTGTGAAAGACAGCCGCAAAGCAATGGCGGCGCTGGCCTTTAATTTTTACAGGGAGCGGATTGAAGGACTTATCCTGGCGGGGATTACCGGAACCAACGGTAAAACCAGCACGGCCTTTCTACTGCAATCCATTTTAAATGAGAGCGGGAAAGCGGCCGGACTCATCGGCACCATTGCCTACGAAGTGGGCGGAAAAAAAATAACGGCCTGGAACACCACGCCCGAAGCCGTCGATATTTGCGCGATGCTCAGTGAGATGGCCGCAAGCGGAAGTCGTTCGGCCGTTCTCGAAGTTTCGTCGCATGCGCTGGCCCTGAACCGGGCCGACGGATTGCCCTTTGATGTGGCCGTGTTTACGAATCTTACCCGCGACCATTTGGATTTTCATAAAACGGAAGCCGCCTATTTTGCAGCCAAAGCGCATCTGTTCACTCTGCTCAAAGCAGAGGGTACGGCCGTACTTAATTTGGATGACGCGCATGGGCGGCGGCTGGCAAAATCATTAAACGGAAAAATAGTGACCTACGGATTTGATGAATCCGCCGATGTACGCATTAAAAACTGGTCCGGCAGTATTTCCGGCTTGCAGATTGAATTGCACACCGATGCCGGCAAGTTAAAACTGAATTCAAAATTAATCGGTGCATTTAATGTGTTCAATATTTCGGCGGCGGCCGCGGCGGGTTTTGCGCTCGGCTTGGATTTGGAACGTATTAAACAGGGTATTGAAACGCTGGAAACCGTTCCGGGACGCTTGCAGGTACATCCGTTAAAGCAGGATGTGAATGCCGTAATCGATTATGCGCACACGCCGGACGCGCTGGAAAAGGCGCTGCAGGCCCTGCGGGAAATTGCCTCCCGCCGGCTGATTGTACTGTTCGGCGCAGGCGGCGATCGCGATACGGGTAAACGGCCGCTTATGGGCAGAGCCGCGGAAGAAAACGCGGATGTCTGTATCGTAACCACCGATAACCCGCGTACCGAAGATCCGGAGCGGATTATCGGGGATATTGTGGAAGGAATGTCGGATAAAAGTAAACGCGTCGTCATTGCGGATCGCCGTGAGGCCATTGAATATGCGGTAAAAACGGCGCAGGCCGGCGATACGATTTTAATTGCCGGCAAAGGACACGAAACCTATCAGGATATAAACAGGGTAAAATATGATTTTGACGAAGTGGCTGTTTTAAGAGAGGCGGCTACTCATGGGTAAAATTGCCGCGGAAGAGTTTAAAAGACTGAAGATTGTTCAGTTTCGAAATGTGGAACTTAATAACGGCGATAAAATCAACGGAGTCAGTACGGATTCGCGCCGGATTGAACAGGGCGAGGTCTTTTGGGTATTAAGCGGCGACCGTTTTGACGGACACGATTATGTGGAACAGGTACAGGATAAGGCGCTGTTTTCGGTAATTGCGTCCGATCAGGCCCATCGTTTTAAAGATACATCCTTTGGATTGGCGCTTGTTCCGGATACGCTGAAAGCGTTGCAGGAACTGGCCCGGTTGCACCGCTCCCGTTTTGATATTCCGCTGCTGGCGCTTACCGGTTCCAACGGCAAGACTACCGTAAAAGAAATGATTTCCACTGTACTTAAAACAAAACTGAACGTACATAAAACCGCAGGGAATCTGAATAATCACATCGGCTGTCCGTTGACCCTGTTAAAGCTGGCCGAAGAATATCAGGCAGCGGTGATCGAGCTGGGCAGCAACCATCCCGGTGAAATTAAAACGCTGGCGGATATTGCGCAGCCCACTCAGGCCCTGATAACAAATGTGGGCGCGGCGCATCTGGAATTTTTTAAAACTACGGAAACGGTTGCCAAAGAAAAACTGTCTCTGTTCGACGCCCTGCCGTCCGACGGGCTTATCTACCGAAATCTGGACGATCCGTTCATTCGAAAATACGATTGCGGCGGCCGGACGACGGTTTCGTTCTCTTTAAAAGAAAAGGCAGACGCGCAAGGGAAATTATTGGAAATTGATAGCAAAGGCCGGGCCCGCTTTATTTTAAACGGAAGCACGGAAATCCGCCTACAGGTACCGGGCGCGCACAATGCGCTAAACGCCCTGGCCGCGGCGGCGGTCGGTTTGCAGTTCGGCTTGTTGCGGGCAGAAATCAAAGAAGCGCTGGAAGCATTTACCAGCACGGATAAGCGTATGCAGGTAATCGAAAAATCGGGCGTCACATTTTTAAACGACGGTTACAATGCCAATCCCGATTCCACAGCGGCGGCGCTTTCGGCCTTAAATGAAATGACGGTTTCCGGGAAACGATACATCATTCTCGGCGATATGCTGGAGCTGGGCGGCGAGAGTGGGGAATGGCACCGGAAAATTATTGAACAGGCTCTGGAACTAAATCCGGCCGGCCTGTTTTTGTTCGGTTCCGAAATGCGGCAGGCGGCCGGACAGACCGGCGGCGCGTGGGTATTTGATACGCATCATGCCATTGCTGCGGAACTGAAGAAACGGCTGCATCCGGGGGATTTGGTGCTTTTAAAGGGATCGCGCAGTATGCAGATGGAAAAAATCCTGGAAGAATTTATTTAACAGCGGAAAAACCATGCTGGCAAAATTTTTATATCAGTTTACAGATTATTTTATCGGATTTAATGTATTTCGTTACATCACGGTACGCGCCGCTTTGGCGGCGGTAACCGCTCTTTTAGTTGCCGCCTGGATTGGCCCGCGTTTTATCCGCATGTTGCAAAAATATCAAATCGGCGAGGAAATCCGCACCAACGGGCCGGAATCCCACCAGGCCAAAAAAGGAACGCCGACCATGGGTGGGTTGATCATCCTGGCGGCGATTATTATCTCGGTATTGCTCTGGGCGGATTTAAGCAATATGTACCTGCTACTGATTATGATGGCGGTTCTGACTATGGGACTGGTTGGTTTCATTGACGATTATTTAAAGGCCATATTAAAATTTAAAAAAGGTCTGGTGGGACGCTATAAACTGGTCGGGCAAATCAGCCTGGGGTTGCTTATCGGACTGGTTATTTATTTTCATCCGGCGTTCGCGGGATTGCATTCCAATACCAGCGTTCCCTTTTTTAAAAACTTGGAAATCGATTTGGGGCCGTTCTATATTTTGCTGGTGATCTTTGTACTAACCGGCTCGTCCAATGCGGTGAATCTGACCGACGGACTGGACGGTTTGGCGGCCGGGCTTTCGGGTGTGGCTTTTATTGCGCTGGCGGCCATTGCCTATGTGTCCAGCAACGTGAATATCAGTTCTTATTTAAATGTGATTTACCTGCCCGGCGCGCAGGAGCTGACCATTTTTTGCCTTGCGGTGTTCGGAGCGGCCATCGGCTTTTTATGGTACAACGCCTATCCGGCGGAAATTTTTATGGGCGATACCGGTTCGCTGGCCCTGGGCAGCGCGTTGGGAACGGCCGCGGTTTTATTAAAGAAAGAGCTTTTGCTTCTGCTGATTGCCGGGGTTTTTATCGCCGAGGTGCTGTCGGTTATTATCCAGACAACCTGGTTTAAATATACGAAAAAGAAATACGGCGAAGGGCGGCGGATTTTTCGCATGGCGCCTTTTCACCACCATTTTGAACTAAAAGGCTGGCACGAATCCAAAGTGGTTGTGCGCTTTTGGATTATCGGAATTCTGCTGGCGCTGCTTAGTTTAGCCACCTTCAAAACACAGTAGCGATGATGAAAAATATAAAAGACAAAAAAGTAACCATTCTCGGCGCGGCGCGCAGCGGCATTGCGGCGGCCAAACTATTTAAAACCCTCGGGGCACTTCCGTTTGTAAGTGACTCGGCCTCAGAAGCGCATAAGAAAGAGCAGGCGGAACTCTTGCAAAAATCCGGAATCATTTATGAATTCGGCGGACACAGCGCCACCGTTTTTGAGGCCGATTTTGCCGTTTTGAGTCCGGGGATTCCGCAGCGTTCCAAAATTGTGCAATCCCTGCTGGAAAAACAGATTCCGGTCTATTCCGAAATTGAAGTCGCTTCCTGGTTTTGCAAAGGCGGGCTGATTGCCGTGACCGGTTCCAACGGCAAAACAACCACAACGACCCTGATTGGTGAAATGCTGAGACAAAAATATCCGCAGGCGCAGGCGGCCGGAAATATCGGCAGTCCTTTTTCGGATGCGGTTTTGAAAACGACGGAGGATGGCTGGACCGTGGTGGAAGTCTCCAGCTTTCAGTTGGAGACCATCGACGCCTTTCATCCCAGTCAGGCGGTAGTGCTCAATTTCGCGCCGAACCATCTGGATCGCTACGATGATTACGACGCTTATTTGGCAGCCAAGTGGCGGGTGGTAAAAAACATAGATGCGGATGATTATCTGATATACAACGCCGCCGACGTCCGTTTATCTGAACAGGTACGGGAAAAAGAAGCGCGGAAAATGGGTTTTGATATCGAAGGAAACGAGGGCCGTGCGGCCTGGTTTGACGGCCGGTCCATTTTTCTGCAGGGAGAAGAGTTAATCAACGTGCAGGAGATGAAACTGCGTGGAAAGCATAATTATATGAACGCCATGGCGGCCGCTTTGGCAGCGCGGAATGCCGGCGTCTCTTTAAAAGAGATCCGCACGGTGCTGCAAAGTTTTAGCGGTGTGGAACACCGATTGGAATTTTGCGCCGTTAAGAAGGGAGTAAAATTTATTAACGATTCCAAGGCCACCACGGTGGAATCGCTTTCGTTTGCCCTGCAGAGTTTTGATACGCCCATTATACTGATTGCCGGCGGAAAAGATAAGGGCAGTAATTTTACGAAGCTGAATGAATTGATAAGCCGTTTTGTAAAAACGGTGGTTTTAATCGGAACCGCGGCCGAAAAAATGGAACAGGCCTGGCAGGGGATAAAACCGTTGCGCCATGCCGCCACATTGGAAGAGGCCGTTCGGACGGCGGCGGAACTGGCTGAAAATGGCGAGGTTGTGCTGCTCTCGCCGGCCTGCGCCAGTTTCGATATGTTTGCGGATTTTGAAGATCGCGGACGGCAGTTCAAAGCGATAGTACACGATTTAGAAGATTAGGAAGCGCAAAATAAATAGCCGGCAAATCTGGCAAGACACAAGAAGGAAAGTAAAGGAATGAAAAAAGGCAGGGTCGATTTAACGCTGGTAATTATGGTCACATTTTTATTAACCGCCGGGATGGTAATGGTTTTCAGTTCCAGCTCCATGATTGCCGTTAATAAATACGGTACGCTGACACATTTTTTTCTGAAACAGATGATGTGGAGCGCTTTTGCCCTGTCACTGATGATCCTGTTTTCCAATATTAATTATAAAACATTAAAGAAATACAAACTGCCTGTGGCGGGAATTATTATCAGTTTTGTATTACTTGCGGGATTGTTTGTATTTGGCGCTAAAATGAACGGCGCGCGGCGCTGGTATAATTTAGGCGTCGGCAGTTTTCAGCCTTCGGAACTGGCAAAGCTGGCGGTGATTGTCTATTTCGCCTACTATTTGTCATCGGCAAAAAAGAATATCCGCGATTTAAAAATGGGATTGTTACCCCTGCTCGGTATCCTGGGGGGATTAATGGCGCTCATTGCCGTTCAGCCCGATTTAAGTACGGCGCTGATGCTGGGAGTCGTCGGAGGAACCCTGCTTTTGATCAGCCGGGCTAAAATATCCCATTTGGCCATGCTGAGTTTACCGCTCATACCGGCTGTAATTCTGGGCATCAACCGCCAGAGCTTTCGCCTGCGGAGGCTGCACGAGTGGTTGGCCGGCTGGGAAAACCCTCTGCATGCCGGGTACCAGATCAAACAATCTCTTATCGGCCTTGGACGCGGCGGCATGTTTGGGCAGAGTCTCGGGCAAAGCAAACAGAAATTTCTCTTCCTGCCCGATTCGCATACGGATTTTATCTTTTCGATCATCGGGGAAGAGTGGGGTTTTCTCGGCACAACGCTGATTTTGATTGCCTTTATGATTATTTTTTACCGGGGGCTGGTCATTGCCCGCCGGGTGCCGGATCCCTTCGGAAAATTTCTGGCGGTGGGAATTGTATTGAATATTGTGGCATATGCGCTCATCAATGCGGCGGTAGTCAGTATGCTGGTTCCGGCCACGGGTTTGCCTATGCCGTTTATCAGTTACGGGGGATCCAATCTGCTTTTTCTGGGGGCGGCTATGGGGATTCTGCTGAATATTTCGCGTCAGATGACGCCGGCCGGAGCCAATTATGTAGATTATAAACAGAACCGTGAACGCTATTTAAAAACAGTCATTGCGGCGGATTAAAAATATGAAGGGGCAATTACGGGTAGCTTTTGCCGGGGGCGGCACCGGAGGACATGTGTTCCCGGCGCTGAATATGGCAAATGCCATCAAAAATGAATGGCAGGCAGATTTCCTCTTTTTTGGAACGCAGCGCGGTCTGGAACACATAAAAATACCGGAGGCGGGCTATCCGCTGGAATATATTCCGGCGGCCGGTTTTCAGCGCCGCATAACGGTAAAAAATTTATCATTTCCGTGGAAATTGTATAAGAGTATGCGCATCAGCAAAACAAAACTGAACGAATTTAATCCGCATCTCGTCATTGGAACGGGAGGCTACGTGATGGGCCCGGTGCTTAAATCGGCGCAGAAACTGGGAATTCCCACGATACTGCAGGAACAAAATAGTTTCCCAGGCGTCTCCACGCGTCTGCTGGCAAAAAAAGCAAAGTTGATTTTTCTGGCCTATCCCGAGGCCAAAGAATTTTTGCAGACACAGGCCAAAGTTCTGGTTACAGGCAATCCCATTTATACGGAAGCGGTGGAAGAATCGAGGGAAGCGCTGCAACAGGCCTTTCATCTGGAAGAGGATAAAAAAGTGATTCTGATTTTTGGCGGCAGTCAGGGCGCCGCCAGTATCAATCAGGCTATTAAGGAAATGCTGCTTGCGGATGGTTTGCCGAAAGGGTATCAACTGCTGTGGCAGACCGGTATGAACGAAATTGATGCGGCGCATCATTTTATCGCGGAAAATAACATTCGATTTGTACAGCCCTTTCCTTTTATTAATGGGATGCAACGGGCCTATGCTGTGGCCGATTTTGCCGTCTGCCGGGCCGGCGCAATGACACTTTCCGAATTAGCCGCCGCCGGATTGCCTTCCGTTTTGGTACCCTACCCCTTTGCGGCCGGGGACCACCAGACTAAGAACGCGCAGGCGCTGGAAAGCCGGAAGGCAGCCATCGTGGTAAATGATGATGCGGATTTAAGTAAGAATCTAAGCCGGATTGTATTTGAGCTGGCGGAAGATGAACCTAAACGAAGAATGATGAGCGCCCGCTCGGCGGGAATGCACCATGCGGACACTTATAAACAGATGATCGCCGCCATTAAACGGCTGTTAGAAGGAAATGTGAATTGAAAACGCGGGCTAAAAAATTCTATTTTATCGGAATCGGCGGGGCCGGAATGAGCGGACTGGCCGAAATTTTGATGGATATGGGACACCGGGTCAGCGGCTCGGATCGCGAAAAAACGGACGTAACCGACTATCTGGAACAAAAGGGCGCGCGGATTTTTGAGGGGCACCGGGCAGCCAATGTTTCCGATGTCGATTATCTGGTGTACAGCTCGGCCATACCTGCGGACAATCCGGAAATGGAACAGGCGCGGGATCTGCACATTCCGCTCATTCGCCGGGCGGAAATGCTCGGGCAGTTATTTAACCGCAAGTTTGGAATCGGCATTGCCGGAACCCACGGGAAGACCAGTACAACATCGATGCTGAGCAGTATTCTGCTGCATGCCGAAATGGATCCGACCATCGTGGCCGGCGGTCGGCTACAAAACTTAATGACTAACGCCCGCCTTGGCAAAAGCGACTGGCTGGTGGCCGAAGCCGATGAGTACGACCGCTCGTTTCTGGCTCTGTTTCCGCGGATTGCGGTTATCACTTCACTGGAAGAAGACCATCTCGATATTTATGCGGATATCAAGGATTTGAAAACGACGTTTCTGCGTTTTGCCAATCAAACCGCCTTTGACGGAACGGTCATTTTATCTGCGGACGATGAAAATATAAATCATATCAGGCCGGAGATTAACCGCCATATTTTAACGTTCGGCTTGTCTGAAAAAGCGGATTTAAAGGCGAAACACATTACCTACGAAGAGGCGGCCTCTTCCTGGGATATGTATTGGCAGGGGAATTTGCTGGGCCGGATAACCCTGCAGGCGCCTGGCGCTCATAATATTAAAAATGCGCTGGCGGCTACGGCAGCTGCGATGGAATTAGAGGTTTCGTTTGCAGACATTCAAAAAGGTCTGGCTACTTTTAAGGGTGTGGGGCGGCGCTTCGAAATTGTGGATACGGTGAATGATGTTTTAATTGTGGATGATTATGCCCACCATCCGTCCGAAACGAAGGCAGCAATCAAGGCCGCCCTAAACGGATGGCAGCGGCGGCTGATTGTCGTATTTCAGCCCCATCTCTATTCGCGTACCAGGGATTTTTATGCCGATTTTGCCGCGGTATTGTCTGAGGCGGATATAACGATCGTTACCGATGTGTACCCGGCGCGGGAACTGTCCATTCCCGGCGTCAGCGGCAAAATAATTGCGGATGCGCTAAAAAATGAACATGACTATATAAAAGATAAAACGCAGCTTGCCCGGGAAATTAGCCGCAAAGTTCAATCCGGTGATCTGGTGTTGTTCATGGGCGCCGGCGATATTTGGAAAAGCTCAAGAGAATTAGCGGAAATTTTGAGAAAGAGTTGATTTTATATCGTAGTAGAATTTTTTTTTTAGCCTTTAAGGCGGATAAGAAAAATTTAAGAAATTACAGATTAAAATAACTCTGAGTGTCTTGTGGCCGAAAAGAATAAAACAAAGAGGAAAGAAAGTTTATCAAATGGCAAAACGCTTAACAAAAAAGAGACGTAAATCCATCCGTGCAGGCCTGACCTACCTGATGATTATATCGGTTCTTTCTCTTGCGGCATACGGATATAAATATATCAATTCTTATTTCCAGGATAATCTGGCCGCCTTCAAACTGGTGGATATTGATATTAAGGGAAATCATATTTTATCCCGAACCGATATTCTGAAATTATGCGGCTTGCCGAAGGGCGAAACCCAGCTGCTCCATTTGCGGCCGTCGGAGGTGGTAAAAAATCTGATCCGTTCGCCGTATATTAAATCCGCCGGGGCGGTACGCAGTTTACCGGCTACGCTTCGGATTGTGGTGGAAGAACGCAAGCCGGTCGCCTTTATTTACGGTCGCGGACTTAATTTGATAGATGAAGAAGGCGTACTGATGCCCATACCAAAAAACCATTTAAACTGGAATTTGCCCTTTATTACCGGAGTGAATGAAACGCTCGGCACCTTAGGAGAAAAGACCGTTTCGAGAAGAGCCCTGTTGGGAGCGGAGATTCTGGTGTATATGCGCTGGATGAAATCTCCGTTAAGCGAAGTCATTTCAGAGTTAAATTTGAGTCGTAAAAACGATTTACGTTTACGGTTGATTCAGGGTGGCGCCTCGGTGCGATTTGATAGGAAAAATTATCAGGAAAATTTATTTTTACTATCGCAGTATTTCAAAAAATATTTGGACTGGAGCCGATTAGCGGCCTACGATTATTTTGATGTGCGTTATAACGACCAATTGATTATCAAAGAAAAACGCGGGTAAATAATTAACAGAGACCTACACGTATCGCATTCGATTGAATGGCGGGAATCTTAATGAGAGTATCATAAAAGCGGAAGTTCTCTACTGTAAATAAAAAGGCGCTAAAACTGAATAACGAGACGTTTTAGCCGGAAGACATAAATCCTTCTCTTTGGAGAAAACAGATGAATACAGATGAAATTATTGTTGGACTGGACATTGGTACCACAAAAATTGCCGCGGTTGCGGGTAAAGTGGATGAATATGGAAATGTAAATATCGTAGGCGTTGGACATGCGCCCTCCGACGGTTTACGACGCGGCGTAGTTATTAATATCGATAAGACGGTGCGTTCCATAAAGCGGGCGGTAGAGCAAGCCGAGCTAATGTGCGGTTATAAAATTACCAAAGTTTATGCGGGCATTGCGGGTGACCATATCCGTTCCATTAACAGCAAGGGTGTGATTGCGGTTAGCGGCCGGGAAAAAATAATTGACGATGACGATGTGGACAGGGTGATTAACGCGGCCAAGGCAATTGCCTTACCGATGGATCGGGAGATTCTGCATGTGTTGCCGCAGGAATATGTGGTGGACGATCAGGACGGAATTAAAAACCCGGTACACATGGCCGGAACCCGGCTGGAAGCGGAAGTGCACATCGTAACGGCGGCGGCGGCGTCGGCCCATAATATTGCCAACTGTATCCAGGAAGCCGGATATGGTGTGGCGGATATCGTCCTGGAGCCGTATGCTTCCAGCCTGTCTGTTTTAGATTCGGATGAGCGTGAATTAGGTGTTTGTATTATCGATATTGGCGGGGGAACCACCGATATTGCCATGTTTTTCGACGGTAGTATTCGTCATACGGCGGTTCTGGGTATTGGAGGAAATCACGTAACCAAAGATCTCTCACAGGGGCTGCGCACGGTGCATGAACAGGCCGAAGAACTAAAAAAGAAATACGGGGTGGCCATGCAATCTTTACTGCAAAAAGAAGAGCTTGTTCGGGTGCCCGGTGTAGGTGGTCGGGCGCCTCGTGAGATTTCCCGCAGTGTGCTTTCAGCCATTATTCAGCCCCGGATGACCGAGCTCTTTCAGATTGCTCAAACTAAAATGAAGGAATCAAATGTGTACGATTCCATGGGAGCCGGCATTGTGCTCACAGGAGGCGCCGCGCTATTGACGGGCATTACGGAGCTGGCCGAGCAAGTGATGGGAATGCCGGTGCGTATTGGTTTACCCAAAGCGGGCGGCGGTCTGGTGGAAACCATTCAAAGCCCAATCTATGCAACCGGTGTAGGACTTATTTATTACGCGCTGAAAGATACAGACCATGTGGAAAATGAAGATAGAATATCTTTCGAATGGATTAAGCAACGTCTTAAAAATTTTGTGGATACTCTTTTTGGATAAGCAATAAAAACGTATAGAATCGGCCGGAGCACAGGGAAAATAGTAGTGTATTTCGGCGTTGCATTTGTTTTAGTAACAAAACGGGAGAATAAGATGATTCAATTCGATTCCGCAGCCGAGCAGGCTGCAAAGATTAAAGTCGTCGGAGTCGGCGGTGCGGGAAGCAATGCTCTGAACGGTATGATTGAAGCGGGGCTTTCGGGCGTGGAATTTATCGCAATCAATACCGATGCCCAGGATTTGGAAATGAGTAAGGCTTCCAGTCGCATTCATATTGGTAAGAATTTAACAAAAGGACTGGGCGCCGGCGCCAATCCGGAAGTTGGCTTGCGTGCTATCGAAGAAGATAAAGAGCGGGTAATTGAAGTGCTGAACGGCGCGGATATGGTTTTTGTAACCTGCGGAATGGGCGGCGGAACCGGAACCGGCGCGGCCCCCATTGTTGCGGAAATTGCCAAAGACCTCGGCGCCTTGACGGTAGCCATTACCACATTGCCCTTTTTGTTTGAGGGACCGGTGCGCAAACGTAATTCTCAAAAGGGAATCGAAGCGCTACGCGAGCGCGTAGATACGTTGCTGGTGATTCCGAATGACCGGATTTTTTCGATTATCGAAAAAAACACCCCGGTTATTTCGGCCTTTAAAGTTGCCGATTCCATTCTGCTGGAAGCGACACGCAGTATATCGGATTTGATTAATGTACACGGTTACATCAATCTGGATTTTGCCGATATCCGTACCATCATGGCCGGAATGGGCGACGCCCTGATGGGCAGCGGTTCCGGTGTTGGCGAAAATCGTGCGATTACGGCTGCCGAACAGGCCATAACCAGTCCGCTTTTAGATGGCGCGGATGTGCGCGGCGCGCGCGGTGTTCTGATCAATATTACGGGCGGACCGTCGCTGGCCATGCATGAAGTGGGCGAGGCGTCCAGCCTGATTCAGGAAGCGGTAGGGAAAGACGCCAATGTTATCTTTGGAATGGTGATAGACGAAGAACTAACCGATGAATTGCGGGTAACGGTGATTGCCACCGGATTTAATAAAGAGACACAGCAGGCCGAAACTCTTCAGCAGCCGGCGGAATTGAAACAAAAGTCTTTCAATCCATCTGATTTTAAAACGCTGGATAAACCAACCTATCAGCGGGAAGAAAAGAAGGTAGATAAGGAATTTCCGGGAATCGGACAGCCGAATATTTTTCCCATAGAAAAGGAAGAGGTGCCCGAAGGACCGGATGATTTGGATATTCCGACCTTTTTGCGCAAACAGATGGATTAAAAGAATGAGCTAAAGAGCGGGGAAAGATTGTGCTTCTCCCGTCAGTTTTCCCCGTTTCGGCTCTAAGATTTATAAAAATTCCGGCATAAATATATAAAGTTTTTTGCCTCCCTGCCGAATGATGAAGTATAAATAAGGAGGTTTTATGTACCAAATGCAGCTTCATTCCATTCCCGAAACCGCGCACTCTCTTGGCGTAAGCGAAGCCCTTGTGGAACGTTTTATAAAAAAAGGGCTGGTCACACCCGTTAAAGATGTCACAGCCCCAAAGCTCACGGAATACGGTATCAGAAGGCTGAACCGCATTCTGGAATTATATGAAAATTCGTATTCTTTTGATAGTATCGAGAAAGCGCTTAACCACTAAACGCCTGAATATTCCCCTTAAAACAGATTAAAAAAATTAATACTTTGCCAGTAAACGGTCCACCCGTGTATTCAGTTTGCTGTTCGGGTAATCCGCTTTTAACCGATCAAATTCCTCAATTGCTTTTGATTTTTCCTTTTTAAGCAGATAACAAAAACCAAGTTTAAATTGGGCGTCCGCTTTTTTATTGGAATTGGGAAAGGTCAACACCTTCTCAAAATCAATGATTGCGGCATCGTACTGACGCAGAGCAAAATGGCTTTCGCCAATCCAGTATTGCGCATTATCTGCCAATGAATTGGTAGAGCTGCTGGCCAGCAAAGCCTCAAACTGTTCGATAGCCGCCTGGTAATTCCGCGCTTCAAAAGAGGCCCGGGCGCCGTTATAGTAATCTTTATAGTCTTCCGGTGCAATGACGCCGGCCGGTGCGGTAAACGAATTATTTTTGGTTTTGTTCTCGAGATCCTGAATTTCGGTTTCTTTGATAGCAACCTGATTTTCAAGATTGGTTATGGTTTGGTCTTTTTGCCGGACCTGTTTTTTTAAATCAGAAATCTGTTTTTCGTATTTTGAAGCATTCTGGTTTTCCTGTTGCGCCGCGGCAGCTGCCATGGAATTGTTTTTCTGGGCGGCCATCTCGTCGGTTTCCAGCAGATTTAGCTGTTCTCCGTTTTCCTGAGCGGGCGCTTTTTTGGCCTGCCCGGAATCATCGGAACTGATACCAAGCAACGCTTCGATATCGTCCAGATCCTTTTTTTCGGAATCCTTGCTTTCGGTGAGCGTATCATCATTCTTTTTTGTACCGGCACAATTGGTGAAAAAGTAAGAGGACAGAATGAAAATTAAAAAAATAATGAATAAACTATTCCGCTGCATAACAGCCTCCTGTAATAGGCAAATATTATGGAAATATATAAATACTGTCTAAATATGTCAATTAAATTGATAGTTCTATTGTATGTTAGAGGTTAATTTTTATAACGGTTCATCGAAAAATTTAAGGCAAATCCAATCATCGTAAAAACAGATAATAAAAAGGAACCACCATAACTAATAAAAGGCAGAGGCAGTCCGGTAACCGGCGCCAGGCCGACGGTCATACCAATGTTAATAATCACATGAAATGCCAGGATGGTGGTTATGCCTACCAGACTGATGCTTGCGAATACCGAGCGAAGATTGGCTGCAAGATACAAAAGGTATAAGAAAAGCAAAATAAAAAGGCCAATGACGACACTAATTCCAAAAAAACCGAATTCTTCTCCGATAACGCTGAAAATAAAATCGGTGTGCTGAGCCGGTAAAAATTTTAACTGGGTCTGGCTACCGCGTAAAAATCCTTTTCCCCAAATGCCACCGGAACCGATAGCTGTTTTACTCTGAATGATTTGGTAACCTGCGCCTTTGGGGTCGGCTTCGGGATTGGCAAAGGTCAGGATACGCTGCTGCTGGTATGGGCGTAGCTGACCCCATAAAACGGGGGTTGTTAAACCGACGGCAATATGCATTAAAAATATAAAAATCAATATCGGCAATTTTTGTTTTGATAAAAGTAGAATGGTGGAAATAATGATCATCCAAACTAGAAAAGCCCAAAAATTAAATGCAAAAACGGCCGTCAAAATGGGCGACACAAAAATAAAAATAATAAACCAGCGAATCCCTGCCCAAAATAAAACGGGAATTAACAGGGCCAGAAAAACTAACGATGTGCCGAGATCCGGTTGCTTTGCAATGAGCACAAAAGGCAATAGAATGATGGCAAGGGTAATGAGGATATGTTTCCAGCGGTTTACATCGATTTCCGGTTTGGATAAATACCGCGCGGCAGCAAGAACGGATGCCAGTTTTGCGAGTTCGGAAGGCTGTAGTTTAAACGAGCCGATTGCCAGCCAGCGTTCGGCTCCAAACCCTTTTACACCGATCAAAGGTACCAAAAGCAAAAGTATAAGGGCGGTGCCGTAAATAAAATAAGAAGAACGTTCTATGAGTTTAAACGGAATAAAAGCAATGGTAAGCATTAGCAGAAAACCGGTTACGGCAAAGGTGACTTGTTTAGTAAAATACAGGTTTTGCGCCAGTCCAGGCGCATGAACAGCGCTGTAAACGGCAATGAGGCCTGCTGTGATTAGCAAACTTGTCAAAATAATGATAACGAAATCGATACGGCTGACAATGTTTTTTTTCATGGGTTTAAAGAATCTCCCCAGGCGCTGACCGGTATGGGTTGTAAAATTTCGAAATTTGGTATCTGAAGCGGCTGTTGTATTTCTGTCTGTGTGGTATCTTTACGAATAACCGGCTGCGGGATAATTTTACCGTAAAAATACATTTCTAAAAACTGCCTGGCAATAGGCGCCGCTACCGCTCCGCCGCCGCCGCCGTTTTCTACAACTACCGAAATGGCTACTTCGGGCATATCGTAAGGGGCAAAACCCATAAACCAGGCATGCGTTTCGCCGTGGGGATTTTGAGCAGACCCGGTTTTTCCGGCCATATCGATTCCCGGAACTTTAGCGCGCCAACCGGTTCCTCCGTTAACTACTTCGTGCATACCTTCTCTAACAAAGTAATAAATACCGTCCGATACGCCGTTTACATACTTTGTCGGTATGGGGAAATAGGTATTCTTTTTTGTGCCGTACTGATAAATGTGATCCACAAGATGGGGCTTGTGGTAAACCCCTTTGTTTGCGAGGATCATTGCAAACTGAGCTATTTGTAACGGCGTCGTGAGCAATTCGCCCTGGCCGATAGCGAGGTTGGCCAGGTTGCCTTTGGTCCAGCCGTTAACCCCAAATTTTTTATTAAAATATGCGGTGGAAGGTACCAGCCCCTTGTTTTCATTGGGAATATCGATTCCGGTACGGCTACCGAAACCGAACATACGACTATATTTTTCCCAGATATCAAGTCCGATTTTTAATCCTAACTGATAGAAAAAAACATTACAGGAACCTTTAATGGCCTGTTTTAGATTTACTCTTCCGTGTCCTGCAGCGTTCCAGCAGTGAATTGTTTTGCGACCCAGTTTAAACCAGCCGGGACAAAAAGCCGTCCACTGAGGCGTAATAATGTCTTCCTGTAAGGCTGCAATGGCAGCGACTAATTTATAAGTAGAACCGGGCGGGTAAGTGCTTTGAATTGCGCGGCTAAACAATGGATGGCCTTTATCGTTCAGTAGCTGATTCCATATTTCGGGATCGATTTTACCGGATAAATCTGCCGGATTATAATCGGGTTTACTGACCAAGGCAAGAATACCGCCGCTGCGGGTGTCGATAGCCACCAGTGCGCCCCGTTTGCCTGCGAATAGCGATTCCGCAAATTGCTGCATCTTATAGTCCAGGCAAAGATATAAATCACTGCCGTGAACAGGCGGCACATTACGGTTAATATCGTACATGCCAATTACTTTGCCATAGGCGTCTACCCGCGAATAGGTGACGCCTTTTGTCCCTTTCAATTCGGTATTATATCCCTTTTCCAGTCCGCTTCTACCGGTCAGATCGCCGGTTTTTAAATTAGGATTAAACAGTTGTTCTTTTGGCGTCACTTCCCCAACGCGACCGAACATATGGGGGGAGCGGATTCCTTCGGGGTAAAACCGTTTCGATTCCACAATCGTTATAATTCCGGGAAAGGAGAGACGGTTTTCTTCTAAAAAGGCAAGTTGTTCCTGAGAAATATCCCGGGCGATGATGACCGGTCGAAAACCGTAATCTTTGCGGATCTTCTTTTTAATACTTTTTGCTGTAATATTAAAAAGCCGCGCCAGTTCCTGTATTGTGGAATCACTTACGGCCTTTGGAATAACAGCGGCGGCAAAGGAGGGCCGGTTATCCACAAGAATGGCGCCGTTTATATCGCGGATTAAACCGCGGACCGGATAGATTTCAACTTTTCGAATAGAATTGCTGATGGATTTTTGAACATAAATATTTTTATGGGTTACCTGCAGGCGAATGAATCCGGAAAGAATAAACAGAAAAAACAGGATCAGGATAACAGAGTAGATTAATTGACGCTTTTCCAGCGTGTTTTTTTCGGGCAGGCGCATTTTTATTCGTCGAAATATTTACGGGTAAATGTGTGTACGATAAACAACATCAGCATTGTATAAATTGTGTTTGGAAAGACACGGCTATATAATAAAAACGTATAGGTGAGATCGGTTTTATACTGAAAAAACGCATAAGTAATCATTTCGTGCAGTAAAATAAGAAAAATAAACCAGACATAGTAAAGGGTGCCTTGGGGATGCATGGAAGTGGTCTTTCCGGAAGCATAGCCGGCAATGGCTTTTGGTAAGGCGGTAATGCCTACGGGCATTCCGGTAAGCGAATCCTGAATAATACCGAGAATAAAACCTGCCGTACTGCCCCATCCCGAGCGAAAGCGTTTGCCGATAAGCAGAACGATAATCAGTACAAAATCAGGTTTCCAGATATGAATCTGCATAAGGGGGGCAATGAGGCTTTGCAGAATGATACTGCCTCCGCCGAACACGATTAGGATAAAAACCAGATATTTTGTCTCAGATTTCATTTTTTTTACCGGGCTGAATAATGACGAGTTCTTCGAGTTTATTAAAATTAACCACCGGTTTTACATAAATGGTCTGAAAAAGAGCATCTTCGTTTTTATGTACCGCTATTACAATTCCGGCCTTGATATTGGGCGGATACGTTCGGCTCATTCCAGAGGTGAACAAAACATCTCCTTTTTGAATATCGATGGTATTGGAAATATTTTCCAGTAAAAGCCCCTTGCTTCCGTCCCATGTCAGTATCCCCAGTTCGCGTGAACGCTGCACACGGACACTAACCCGGCTGTTTGCATCCAAAATATTCTGACAAATGGCATACCGGGAACTGACCTTAATAATCTTTCCGACAAGACCGTCGGGCGTGATAACGGCTGTATTTTTTTTAACGGAATCGGCCTGATTAAATTTTAGCAGATAGCCGGTTATAAAATCAAGGGGACTAAAGCCGATAATTTTTGCTGGGACAAAGTGATATTCGGAATGGTCTGTAAATTGTAGTAGTTTATGCAGACGTAAGTTTTCCAGAAGCGCGTCCTGCATCTGAAAGTTTTGATATGCCAGTTTCGTATTTTCCAAAAACAGTTCGCGGTTGGTTTTGCGCAGCGCAAAATAGGAATCGATCTCCGAAAGCGTTCCCTGAATGAACCCAATGGACAAAAGGCTGGAAGAGCGTAATCCTTCAACGATAACGCTGTCGCTCGAAAGCATCATTGCCGAAGAGAGAAGGATATAAAAAACAAGTAAAAGTGAGTCCCTGAAACGGGAGATAAATTGTCTCAGTATCAGCACGTTCTTATCTTACCTTAAATTCTAAAGTACAAATAACAAAAATCATCTTGCAGAGGAAAGTTTAAATTTTATAATTCGGTGTTTATCTGTTATTTGGCGCTTATAGTTTGATATTTCCTAAATTTTACTTTAGAAATTTGGGTCTTATTTTAATTAGATAATTCCGGTTAAGTGTTGCGGCGGTGTTTCAATAACACCTTATCATACTTTTCCGGAGCGTCTAAAATGTTGCCGCAGCCACGGGCAACACAGGTAAGCGGATCTTCGGCCGTGTGGATAGCCATAGATGTCTCTTCGCGCAGGCACACATCCAGGTTTTTTAGCAAAGCGCCGCCGCCGGTTAAAATAATACCCCGGTCGAGAATATCCGATGCCAGTTCGGGCGGGGTTCGCTCCAGTGACAGTTTGACGGCTTCCACAATGGTTTGAATGCTGTCGTGTAACGCTTCCCGTATTTCATTGGAACTGATGGAAATGGTTTTGGGAATACCGTCGATTAAATCACGTCCTTTTACTTCGGCTTCTATTTCTTCTTCGAGGGGAGCAGCCGAACCGACATTGCATTTAATATCTTCGGCTGTTTTTTCACCGATAAGCAGGTTAAAATTTTTCTTGAAATACTGAATAATGGATTGGTTCATCTCATCGCCGCCGATGCGGATGGAGGTGTGGTTTACAATTCCGCTTAACGAGATAACGGCAATTTCCGATGTCCCGCCGCCAATGTCCACAATCATATTGCCGATAGGTTCGTCGATTTCCAGCCCCACGCCGATGGCGGAGGCCATGGCTTCGGCAACCAGTTCCACTTCTCTTGCTCCGGCGCGTTCGGCGGAATCGCGGACAGCGCGTTTTTCCACTTCGGTAATTCCGGACGGAACGCAAACGACTATTTTACCGATCATCATGCGATTGATGTTTGCCTTTTTAATAAACTCGCGAATCATAATCTCGGTCGCTTCAAAATCGGCAATTACACCGTCTTTTAACGGACGCACCGTAATAATATCCTGATGAGTGCGCCCCAGCATTTGCCGCGCTTCGTTACCAACCGCCACGACCCGATCGGTGTTTTCTTCGAGGGCAATTATGGAAGGCTCGTTGACGACAATACCTTTCCCTTTGATATAGATAATCGTGTTTGCCGTTCCCAGGTCAATGCCAATATCCGAAGAGAAAAAATTGAAAAAAGATAATCCCATGCGCTGCTCCCGATACGTTTGCGCTTTTTGTTGCCGGCGGGTTTATCGCCGTGTAAAAATTAAGCTATAAAGTTAACGAAATAATACGATTGAGTCAATGCGCGTTTATACGGGTAATTTCAACCTTTTGGGTAATGTTCGGAAGAAAAAGTCGACGATTTTCGTCAGAATGGTCGAATTTCTAATATTTTTTTTCGGAAGGCAGACGATTCTTGTCCATAATGCCGTGTTCCCTAATTAAAGCTGCTCTGTCCTTTCGATTTGCTTTTGGCATATTTCTTGTAAATAAACCAATTTTAATTTAGCTCTATATCGAATCGGGTGTGGCAATCTTACCGCAGATCGCAATGTTTGCTTCGTTCATGCGCGATAATAACTCAGGAAGCGCTCACTTTAGTTTAAGTAAATTATCACAAAACGATTTGGTCTCTTTAGTTTTAAACAATATCTGAAAAGGAAAACGGAATGCGCAATGGATTTATAAATGTGATGTTTGCCGGGCTGGCTCTGTTTATTGGCCTAAATAGTGTTTTGGCGCAAAATGCGCGGGTAAAGCGTGGCGGCCAGATAACCGGAATTATCTTAGACGCAAAAGATCAAACACCCATTGAATATGCCTATATTATTCTATATTCTCAAATAGACAGCGTCCAGGCGGCGGGAACCATCAGCGTGGATGGCGGCCGTTTTTTGATCGACAACGTACGTCCCGGCAGGTATTATCTTGAGATAAAATATATGGGATTTAATACTTTTATAACGCATGATCTTCAAATAGGCAGACGTAACCGGCGTATCGATCTGGGCGAAATTCAGTTAGAAGAATCTTTGCAGATAACCGATAAAATTGAGGTAACCGCCGAGAAACCCGCTATTACTTATTTGATTGATAAAAAAATAATCAATGTCAGTCAGCATCAAACGGCAGCGTCGGGCACCGCAGCCGAGGTGCTCGAAAATGTACCTTCTATAACGGTTGATATTGAAGGCAATGTTTCTTTAAGGGGAAGCAGCAGTTTTCTGGTGTTAATCGACAATAAGCCGACTATTTTGGAGCCAAGCGATGTACTGCAGCAGATTCCGTCCAGCGCCATTGAAGATATTGAAATCATCACTAATCCTTCTGCAAAATTTGATCCCGATGGCACGGCGGGCATTATCAATATTATTACGAAAAAAAACAGGCTGAACGGGATAAGCGGCATCGTTAATGTGAACCTGGGATTAGATGACAAATACGGAACAGATTTTTTGTTTAATTTCCGTATGCCTAAATTCAATTTTTACATTGGCGGTGATTATAATATTCGTAATTATCCGGGTACGATGACCGAAGAACGGTGGATCCGTTTTAATGATACGACGATGTTTATTAATTCGGATGGAAGCTCCATGCGAAAACGAAATACATACGGCATAAAGGGAGGTTTAGATTATTCCATTACGATGCACGATAATATCAGCCTGGAAATGCGTTATGGTGACCGAAATATGGAAGGGGATTCCCGTTTACAATATAAACAGTGGACCGAGCCGGGTACTTTGCAGCAACTATATTTCAGCAACAGCGATTCCAAACGCTCGGGCGGCTTTTATGCGCTTAATCTGGATTACCTGCACCGTTTTTCTAAAAAAGGTCATGAACTTTCTGCCAGCGCCAATTACCGTTACCGGGATTCGGACGAAGAATCGGTAGACGAGCTATTGGATGAAAACGGCATAATAAGTAGCGGGCGAAAAACGCTGGAACAGGGGCCTTCTTCTCCGCTGCGCTTCAAAATAGATTATATGTTTCCCCTGAACAAAACAGATAAATTTGAAGTCGGTTACCAGTCGCGGCTGGGACATTCTGAGGATATTACAAAATTATTCAATTATGAACCCGTATCCAATGATTATGTAAATCAGTTGCAGTTCAATTCCAAAACCGAATACGAACGGGATATTCACGGATTGTACGGTATGTATTCGGGGGAAGCGGGAGCGCTGGGGTATCAGGGCGGGCTACGCGCGGAGTTTACCTATCGGAAATTCCGTGTTGTGAATGATAATCAGAATTTTAAACTGCGGCGCTGGGATTTTTTCCCCACGCTTCATTTATCCTACCATGTGTCAGATCGGCAGCAAATGATGCTCAGTGGAACAAGGCGTATCAGGCGTCCGCGCGGTTATTATTTTGAACCGTTCGATACCTGGACAGATGCCTATAATGTGCGCCGGGGAAATCCGGATTTGAAACCGCAATATATTGATTCCTATGAATTGGGCTATCAGCTTGCGATGGGACGCAGTCTTTTTTCGCTGGAAACGTATCACCGTTTTACGCATAATAATATTGAACGGGTGCGCAGTGTATATGATGCGGGAATTACGCTGCACACCTTTGCAAATGCCGGTACGGCAAGCACCTTTGGCAGTGAACTGATGTGGAATACGGACTTTTTTAAAATATGGAATGTCAATCTGATGGCCAATTTATATCGATATCAGGTTGAGGGACATCTGCTTGGGCGCTCTTTTTCACGGGAAAGCTTTAACTGGTCGATACGATGTAATAATACGATGCGTATTAAAAAGGTCTGGCGATTACAGGCAAATCTTTTGTACAACAGTCCCACGGTTTCGGCCCAGGGTAGCAGGGAAGGTTATATGATGCTTAATTTAGGCCTGCGCCGGGAATTTTTAAACAAAACCTTGTCATTGACTTTGCAGGCTCGCGATATCCTGCAAACGGCCAAAAGGGAATTCATCTCCGAGGGGGAGGGATTTTACGCAAAAGGGACCTTTAAGCGCCAGGCCCCGGTGGTGAATCTGCAAATCAGTTGGAAAATTCACAATTATAAAGAAAAACACAAACGCGGGGAACGCGATCCCGAGAATAGGGATGAGGAAGATTTCTAGATAAATCTGCTTCGACGATGCTCAGCCAACGGAATGTCAAGAAAATGGATTTTTAAACGTTACGGTTTTTTTTGTTGTCTCCAATTTTGTTTTTACGCCGATGGGCATAGTTACTTTTTTCATACCGTGGCCGTACGGGAAATTGTACAGCACCGGATAGGGGGCGCCGGCAAAATATTCTTTTAAAATCTCGACAAGCGAAAAGGAATTTCGATCCGGATTTTCATCTTCACAATCGATAAAGTCACCGAGAATTAAAGCATTGATATTTTTAAACACACCGGCCTGACGCAGTTGTGCCAGGTAGCGATCTATTTTATAGGGCGCTTCGCCCACATCTTCGATAAAAAGAATGGAGCCGTTGTAATCCGGCGACCAGGGAGTGCCGAGCTGATGGGCCACCATGGAGAGACAACCGCCCAATAAAAGGCCTTCGGCGTTTCCTTCCTTCCAGATTTCTATTTTTTCATCCGAAAAATCGAATTCATATTCGGGATTGGGGTTTTGCATTTGTCCCCAGAAATGTTGGGAAGTAAAAGGCAGGATGCCGCCGCCCATTTCCACCGCGGCCATAGGTCCGGAAAGAGAGGGAACTTTGCATTGCTGCCAGATAGCTGCCTGCAGGGTGGTCACGTCGGAATAGCCGATTAGGGCTTTGGGATTTTGCCGGATCAAGTCGAAGTCGATTTTATCTAACAGGCGCAGCCCGCCCCAGCCGCCGCGGGCGCAGAGAATGGCGTCCACAGACGGATCGGCAAACATACCGTGAATATCATCGAGACGGAGGGCGTCGTTGCCGGCAAAATAACCGTGCCGGGCGGTCAGACTTTCGCCCAGTTTTAATTCGTACCCCAATCCCAAAAGATAATCGATGCCTTTTTTCAGTTTTTCCGGGTTGGGTGGAAAAGCGGGCGCGAGGAGTCCGATTTTCCCGCCGGGTTTGAGCGCGCGAAGTTTCATAGATTTTTCCTGTTTTTAATTATGTGGTATTCAATTTCATACCGCAATGGGGGCAAAAATTGTAATCGTCGCCTAATTGAATCTGACATTTGGGACACAGCGTTACTTTATCGACAAACGGTTTAAAATTACTTTTAAAAGAGAGGGCATATTTATCCGGGATTTCATTTAAAAAACTGGACTCGTTTCCTTTTTCCGTAATTAAATAAAGCGATTCTTTGGCGCGGGTCAGGGCTACATAAAACAAGCGCCGCTCTTCTTCGAGCATTAAATCGTGCTTGGCTTTTTTAATGACCTGATAAATGCGATCGTCTAACCAGATGTCCGGGAATCCGCCATAGCCTTCGGTTAAACCGATAATAAAAACCACGTTGGCTTCGAGCCCTTTTGCGGCGTGGATGGTTTTACCCTGAACCGGAATATTTTCCTTTTTCAGTTGGCGGCGGTACGGATAAAACATTTTACTGCGCCGGTAGAGAACCATAATTTCTTCCGGGTTTTGTCCGCTTTCGATAAGCGCTTTTACCACATCGATAAAATAGGTCACCGCGTCTTCCTCGGAATCGGCCGCGTAAATATTGATTTTACTCTTAGACCTTCGGGATGCTTTAATCACTTTATCCACTTTGTATTTATTGTGTTTGATCACTTCATTACTGGCGTCCACAATATTATTGGCGCTGCGGTAGTTTAAATTTAATTTGATCAATTTGGCGTTTTCGAAATAGGCGTTAAAATTGATAATATAGTCCACTTCCGAGCCCCGGAAGCCATAGATGCTCTGCCAATCGTCGCCCACGCAAAACAACTGCGTCTCATCGGTTAGCAGATAGTTCAGCAGTTCCACCTGCAGGCTGTTTACATCCTGAAACTCATCCACTAAAATATAGCGATACTGTTTATGAAATTTTTCGCGGATTTCGGGCTGATGTTTAAGCAGCGCGGTGGTGCGGATAATCATATCGTTAAAATCCAGGTAGGAACGGTTTGTACAATAGGCGTTGTACTGTTTAAACAGGGGTTTGGTTAACTGGTAAAATTCGCGAATCCGTTCGTGCGGGTCTTTTTGAGACTTTTTATAAATATCCGCAAATTTCAGGTTTTCAACTTTTACCATATCGATAACGCGCAAAACCTGGCGGCAAAAAGTTTTAACATCTTCGTGGTAGTATTTAAATTCTTCTTCAAACGAGAGGGCGGCTTCCATTGCGTAATTGGCGCTGAGCCGTCCTTTGACAATCCGTTCCAGCGCGCGGTTGAAAAGGGCGGTGTCCCGGGTCATGGATTCAAAGGTTTTAACCAGAGTTTTGTTGCCTTTCTGAAACTGTTCTTCCTTATTTTTCATGGAATAGCTTCGGCTACTCACGTGCTCTAAGTAGAGGTTGGCCTGGGGAATGTAAAAATCCGGCCTAAAGTTAAAATCTTTGATATTTATTTTCGGTTCGTATTGATAGGGAATGCTGTGGCGGTACAGCCAGTCGGCAATGTCTCGTTCGGATTTGGATTTTACGCGGTCGCCTTTCAGGGAGGTATAAAATTTTCCGTCGTAGTATCTTTCAAAATGCGGGTTACTTTCCAGTTGTATTTTATCAATATAATAGTCTAAGATAAAACGTTTGAGTTTAAGTAGATATTTTGTGTTGTCACAGCTTTCGATTAAAATTTTGTGCAACGCTTCAAAATCGGTTTCCGCCGCGGCAAATTTATCATTTTGAGCGGAGGCCAGTTTTTTATCGCCGATAACCTTGAATTTATTGTCAAATTCATTAACCCCGTAGTTTCGCAAGGCCGAATAGCATAAGCTGTGAAACGTTTTGCAGGTGAGCCGGCCAATCCATTTGTAGGTTCGGGAAAACTGAAGACGGGCGGCGTTTTTTTCTTCCTGAGAAAGATTTTTATCGAAGATCAGCCTTTCGTAAGCGCCGCTTGTGTCGGCAGAGATAATCAGACGGTCCAGCATTTCGTTGGCGGCGTTTTTGGTGAAGGTGATGGCCAGGATTTGCGAGGGTTTTACTTTTTTATCGTTAATCAGGTAGACGATTTTCTGAAGCAGGGTTTTGGTTTTGCCGGAACCGGCCCCGGCAAGCACTAAAATACGTTTTTCTTCGGAAACCACCGCTTCCCTTTGACGCGGGTTCAGACGGCTTAAATCGGTTTTGGCGTTTGCTTTTTTCACCGTTTTTCCATTTTTCTATTTTGCCAACCCAAGTTGCTTTCGCGTGCGCTTAATGTATTTCAACTGAGGCGAATCTTTGGTTCCATTATGCGTGTTCCTTTCCATATCATCCAGCAAAGCGTTTACTTTTTCACGTCCGGTTAACGATTTAACAGCCTCAACAGGCGTTTGATTGTTTAGAGCCGGAATTTTTTCGTTGGGCCATTTTTCCCAGTAGGATTCAAGATACTGGTCCATTATTTCCTGCATTTCAGCTTCCGGCAGTTCTTCCTGCGCCGTTCCGGGTAAGGGCGTTGGCTCTTTCTCTTCAAGCGCTTCATCAATCGATTTTATTTGTGCGCTGCGAAATTGGGCTTCTTTGCCTAAATGTTTCTTAATCTCTGCCTTAATCTTTTTGGCGCGTTCTTCGGAATTAACATAGACGCTTAATTCGGTTCCGTCAATGGTTATTTCGCCCATTAAAATTAATTCGTTCTTTCGGGGGCCGCTTCTTTGTATTTTTATCCAGGGGAATTTGATTTTGCTTAGATTATTATCGGTGTCAAATTCGGCCTGCTCAAGAAGCTCGGTTTCGGAATGCATAGGAGCGGCTAAATGTTTTAGTTTTTCAAACGCCGGTTGCGGAGAGGCGATCTTATAATGGAGCGTGCTAAAGACAAGCGAATCGCCGTCCGTGTTACGTATTTCCGGCAGGGTTGTAATCCGATCATAAATATCAAAATAAAGGTGGCGTAAGTCGATTTCCAAGGTAGACAGATGGGCGCCGGTAATAGTTTTTTTAATGGATTTTTCGATATTCTCCCGGAATTCTATAATCTGAATTTTATAAGCCGGTGTAATCGGCAGCGCTCCCAACCCCGCAAACAGACTTATGCCGTCCATTTGTATCACTTTCGCGTATACAATATTCCCGGCCTGTAACGATTGGGAAGCGGATAGTTCATGCACATACAATTCTGTTCCTAGTAAAATATCTCTAAGCCGCAGCCCTTTACCGGGATGGCTTTCCAATACTTCGTGGAAACTAAATACGCCGGAACAACTGATTTGGATAGACCTTTTTTCCGTATCCGTTAAGCGAAGCTTATATTTTTCCAAATACAATTCGGCAAAAGTAGACGGAACAGCGCCTAATGTATCAAACAACGGATCAAATTCGTCTATCCAAAGCCTGGGCCGCCAATTGTACAGGAACCAGGAAAAAAAGCTGTTGCTGGTGGGCGAATTCTCCTTAAATGGTTGATTCTCCCTGTCTTCGGTATACATCCTCCAGATTCTTCTCAAATCTTTTTTGTTTACCATGCTTGCGGAGAATTGCAATAATTTACCGGCTAATTCTTCACCTACCCGACGGATTCTTTTTCTCGTATTCTCTGTTTCCGTGCCCGCCTGTTCTTTTTTTAAACAGCAGACCTTGTATTTCTTACCGCTGCCACAGGGACAGGGCGCGTTTAACGGATGAACATTTTTTGACATTTTAAGAATTCCTGAATGTATTAATGCGATTAATAAAGATAGAAAAAAAACGGTATCCGGGAAAGAATTTATTACGGAGAAATTTGAAGCGCATAAAAATATCGCTCCCATCCCCAAAAGAAATGAAAATGATGAGTCCAGTTTAAAAAGGCATAGCCACCGATTTCCACAGAAAGACACGGATTGTTTTTATTGAAATTACATTGAATATATTCGTGTAAATTCGTGATTTTTATAGTGAACTCAGTGATTGAGATTGTTTTAACCCGAGAGAAGCGCTCCGATTCGCAGGCTGTTGCAAAAGAATTTTTTGCCACTGAGAACACAGAGTTAACCGCGAGAAAACGTGGAGAATTCAAGTATTAAAGTCACTGCGCTTTTAATAAAAGGCCGTCTCTTTTTCCGTATTTTTGTAATTGTTTTTGCAGATTCCCGCTCTTTCGTATTTGTACGACGCGTTTATTTCAGATCTATTTTTTGCAAGCGCTGAACGATGTTACAAAATACCGGCCAAAAGATAGAAAGCCTTCTGCCGTTTCTTTGCAGCTCCATCCGTGAAAACTCGCGGCAATATTTTTTAAGTGCGTTACCCGCACAATTCGATATTAAATTTGTTTTTTGTTTTGCAATGGCAAAGATTCTTTAATTGACATTTAATAAACAGATTCTTTAATTTAGCCTTGTGCCAATAAGCACAGTTTCCTTTTTGTATTAGCGTTAATATTAATCTTATCCGAAAAACAATATTAACAGGTTAGGAAGAATACAATGAAAGTAGTACTGCGTAGTCTATTTATTCTGAGTATTTGTCTGATTCAGGTTTCTGTTTTTGCCCAGTCTAAAAAGCCCTCCTGGGTCGAACAGCGTCCTGTAAACCACTTTTATTATATCGGCATCGGTTCGGCGCCCAAAGAAGGCAGCGAAGCCGATTATCGTCAGGCGGCAAAAGACAATGCTCTGCAGGATTTATCCTCCGAAATTCAGGTTAATATTTCCAGCGATTTTATTCATAATTTAACGGAAAAATCCGGTATTGTGGAAGAAGATGTGAAATCGCAGGTACGTTCCAGCACCAAAGCCTTTTTAGTCGGATACGAGGCGGCCGGCGCCTGGGAGGATGAAAATACCTACTGGGTTTATTACCGTCTGTCCAAAGAGCTGTACGAAAAAAAGCGGAACGAACGCAGAGAAAGCGCGTTAAAGCTGGCGTTGGACCTGTATAAAAAAGCGCGGCAAAAAATTAAAAATTTGGATCCCGCTTCGGCGCTGCGCATGCACGTACAGGCGGTTGGGGCCATGCAGGAATTTCTGGCGGAACCGCTTAAGGCTAAAATAAACGGCCAGACAATAATTTTACAAAACGAAATTTTCAACGCTTTGCAGGAAGTTTTGACCGCGTTGGAATTGAACGGCAAGACAACCCGCATTTCCGCCAAAAGCAGCCAGGCGTTAGAGGAACCGCTTCAGGTGACGGCTCTGTTTCGGGATAAATCCGGAATGGCACACAAGGTGAGCGGATTGCCGCTTAATTTCTCTTTTGCGCGTGGCAAGGGAACGCTGGTTAATTATCTGGAAACCAATGCCCAAGGTGTTGCTCGCTGCCAGGTTTCGCGAATTGGATCGGGCGATAAACTGCAGATTATTCAGGCGCAGGTCGCCATCAAACAGATGCAACCGGAAGGGTTTTCACAGCTGGCCCAGAATATTATCAATAATCTCAGTCTACCGCAGGTACGCTTTATTTTAAACGTATCCGGTTTAACGGTATATGTGGAAGCATCGGAAAAAAATCTGGGTCGGGATACTGGGATGTTGGTTGTGGAACCGCGCTTAAAAACAGCCATGGCCGACAAAGGGTTTATCTTTACCGATGATATTTCCAAAGCGGATATTTTAATTGATTTAAAAGCGGCTTCCCGCAAAGGCGCGCAGGTGTACAATCTCTATTCCGCCTTTGCCGATGTAACCATCTCTGTAACGGATTTACGATCCGGCAGCGAGGTTTATAAAAAAGCCTTCAGCAATATTAAAGGGATTCAGCTTAATTTTCAGAAAGCAGGCAACAAAGCGCTACAGGCGGCAGGAGAAAAAATGGAACAATTACTGCCGGAAATCATTAAACCACTGCAATAAAAATTGGGTGGCGGTATACGCAATTGGGGCGCTCTTGCTTTCAATTGCGGGGCACATTAAATTAGGCGGCCTTTCAGATGAGTCTATGGTTCACATATTATTGTAGGAGATACATAATGCAGGTGATGAAAACAGTTTTAATCGGTCTTATTTTGATGTTTGTAGTGTTTTCGTGTTCTAAAACATTAAGTGAAGAAGAGTATTACAATGCGGCAAAAGAGGCTTATACAAAAGAGAATTTTAAACTGGCCATTGATAATTTTAAAAATATAGTCAGCCATTATCCACAGGGAAAACGGGCGGCGGAAGCCAGTTTTATGTTGGGCTTTATCAATGCTAATGATATAAAAGATTTTGACGAGGCAAAAAAATATTACGAAGATTTTATTAAAAAATATCCCAAACACGAACTGGCCGACGATGCGCAATATGAGCTGGAAACCCTGGGAAAGGATATCAACGACCTGCCCATTTTTAAAAAACTAAACGGTGATTCGCTAAAGTAGTGAACGCCGCATTTGATAAAAAAGGCTGTTCCAAAGGAGCAGCTTTTTTTTTAGTTTTTTTTGAAACTTTTTTGAAACCGAAAAGTTAATATAACCTTATTCAAAATACTAAAGGTCAAACAAAATGAAAACGCTTGTTTTTATCTTGCTGCTATTGGCCTCCGCGGCCCTGCATGCAGCGGATAGTACGGCATCCAAAATTACGCTTCATACTTATCTGGAACAAAATGATGTCCCGCAGAACCGGGAGGCGGTTTACCATGTGGAACTTTCGTGGGAAGGCGACCTGCAACGGTATCATATTTCACAGATAAGCACACCTGTTTTAACTAATTTAACGCTGCGCGGAAGCGGTTCGGCCAACCGTTTTTTTACCGATGAGCAGGGTAAATCCCATTCGTTAAAGCGTATTACCTACTATTTAAAACCGGTCGAAATGGGGATGGCTTATATCGATGGCATTACCGTGCAATACGAGGATACTAAGACTCAGCAAAAGGAGTCGTTGTCGGCGCAGCGTCTTGGCGTAAAGATTATCGAAGCGGTTCCGGAAGCGGGCGCCGGCGTTTCCGCGGGAGTCATCCTGTTCTATATTCTATTAGTCGTCTTTTTAGCTGTATTCGCTTATTCCCTTTGGAAATATTTTAAGATTCGTAATGAAGAGCAAGAAGAGACCGCGCCGGAATTGAGCCTTGAAGAACGTTTTCTCGAAGAATTAAATCTTCTTAAAAAAGATAACGGAAATAATCCGGAAGATGGCTTTCACCAGTTAATGCAACTGACCAGGCGCTATTTCTCTGATAAATTTGAACTGAACCCGGCTGCCGGATTTAACGAAATAAAGAAATTGTTAGAAGATAAAAACGCACCGGCCGATCTGTTCACAAAACTGGAGCGCCTGTATCGGCAGGGAGAATTGAGCCAGTTTGCGGGTGCGAGTATTTCGGACGGCGATTTCCACCTCTTTACCGATACGGTGGAATTGCTTTTGCAGTCGGGCAAAGAAGATTAGTACGTGAGTACTGAAGTTTTTTTGCAAAAATAATAAATAACAAAATCCAAGGAACAGATAAAACCCAAAGTCAAAATAACAAGGATCGGAATTTTAGCGTCAAAATCATAATACTCTATGCGTTTGGATTTTTATTATTAGGAGTTAAAATGAATTTGATTTTTCTGCCCTTCGCCCCCAAATAACAGGAGCAAGCTTCGCTTAGGGCAGGCATTGTTTTTTTGGAGTTATTTGTGTTCTGGTAGTTGTATTTTGGAATTTTATATAAATAGTTTTTATGAGTCAGGTGAAGGAGGATAAATGAATCCCGATATTAAAGCGATTAATGAAAAGATAGAACAGGAAAGCGCGTTTGTCGATAAGATTCTAACCGAAGTTAAAAAGGTTATCGTCGGTCAGGAGTATATGGTGGAACGACTGTTGATCGGTTTGCTGGGCAACGGTCATATTTTGCTGGAGGGCGTTCCCGGTCTGGCTAAAACCTTAACGGTCAATACGCTGTCCAAAACCATAAAAACCAAATTTCAGCGCATTCAGTTCACCCCGGATCTGCTTCCGGCCGATTTAATCGGTACGCTGATTTACAACCAGAAAGAAGCCAAATTCACCACTAAAAAAGGACCTATTTTTAGCAACCTGATTTTGGCGGACGAAATTAACCGCTCCCCGGCCAAGGTGCAAAGCGCCCTGCTCGAAGCGATGCAGGAGCGTCAGGTTACCATCGGCGAAAATACGTTTCAGTTAGACGATCCCTTTTTGGTGCTGGCCACCCAGAATCCCATTGAGCAGGAGGGAACCTATCCGTTGCCCGAAGCCCAGGTGGATCGTTTTATGTTGAAATTAAACGTAGGTTATCCGTCCAAAGAAGAAGAGCTGGAGATCCTGCGCCGCCAAACCCGCTTTGATCCGGTGGATGTGGAGGCGGTCATCACGCCGCAGGAACTGGTACACGCCCGCCATGTGGCTGCGGAAGTGTATATGGATGAGAAGATTGAAAAATATATTGTGGATATTGTGTTTGCCACGCGGGAACCCGAAGCGCACGGACTGGACGATCTGAAAATGCTGATTAATTTCGGCGCCAGCCCCAGAGCTTCCATTTTTCTGGCGCAGGCGGCAAAAATGCACGCCTTTCTGCGCCGCAGAGGTTATGTGACCCCGGAAGATGTGCGGGCCATCGGCCTCGATGTGATGCGTCACCGTGTGATCCTTTCCTATGAAGCGGAAGCGGAAGAGATGACTCCGGAAGATGTGGTCAGTAAAATTCTGAACCGCGTTGAGGTTCCGTAGATTTTAAATAATGGAATACGTTTTAAGTGTAAACAAAGTGGTTGTCGCTCGTTAGCGGGTGAACGGCAATCGGTCGTGAACAGAGCTAAACAATTGTCGGGGAGCGCTTCATTAGAGGATGCTTCGTCATTCAGATTCTCGGAATTCCTCGCAAAGGCGTACACCTGTTTTTTTGTCCGCCGCCACTTGGTTTAGGTTAAAGATATTTTGCTTAATAAATAAAAATTCTGGTTAAGATAAAATATGTGGATCGTTGCGTTAACAGTTTTAGTTCTAATATTACTGGTGTTGTTTTTTCTCTATTCATCGCGGAGCGCGTCTAAACGTTCGGCGCTTACGGAAGAGGAATCAAAACAGATACCGCGGGAACTGCTCAAAAAAGTAAAACAGATCGAAATTTCTACCCGGCACGTGGTAAACGAGGTGTTTTCCGGGGAATACCATTCCGTGTTCAAAGGCCGCGGGATGGAATTTGCCGAAGTGCGCGAATACCAGCACGGGGATGATGTGCGCATGATCGACTGGAATGTTTCCGCCCGGATGGGGCACCCCTTTGTAAAACTGTTCGAAGAAGAACGCGAACTGACGGTGATGATTCTGGTGGACGTGAGCTCCAGCGGTAATTTTGGCACCACCGAGCAGCTCAAGCGAGAAGTGGCGGCAGAACTTTCGGCGGTTTTGGCTTTTTCGGCTATTAATAATAATGATAAGGTCGGCCTGATTATTTTTTCCGACAAGATCGATAAGTTCATTCCGCCGCGCAAAGGGAAAAAACACGGCCTGCGGGTGATTCGGGAAATTCTGTTTAACAAACCGCAGGAAGCCTCCACCGATTTACCGGGCGCTTTGGAATATTTAAACCGCATCATTAAACGGCGCAGCACGGTTTTTTTAATTTCCGATTTCCTTTCGGAGAATTATGAAAAAGCCCTGCAAACGGCCAATAAAAAACACGACATCATTGCCCTGAGCATCACCGACCCGCGCGAAATATCCCTGCCCGACGCCGGGATGATCGATCTGGAAGACGCGGAAACCGGCGAAGCGTTTTTGCTGGATACCGGCAGTAAAACGATTCGTGATAGTTTTTATAACGAATCGTTACGTATGCATACGGAGCGTGAAAATTTTTTCCGTTCCATCGGGATGGATTATATCAATATTTTAACCGACCGCTCCTATGTGGAACCCATTACCCGTTTTTTCCGGATGCGGGCCAAACGGCTGCGGGTGTGAATTAAAGCCGGTTGTTGCGGACGGCCTTTGCCGCCTGTGGCTGGACAAACCGTAAAATATTGGTTACAAAAATGGAATAAAAAATGAAAAAGATACTTCTTATCAGCAGTTTGTTCCTGTTACTCATTGCCTGTGGCAAACAGGAACAGCCCCGGATTTCGGCCGAAGCCCGGCTGAATCTGGCAAATGCCTATTATACGAACGGTCTGTATGAGGCGTCGGTTCAGGAGTACCTGACCTATCTGAAAACCTACGCGCTAAAAGACGCCCGGCGAGCCAATACGTTTTTCACCATTGCCAATATTTATTTTGATCGGCTGCACGATTATGAAAAAGCCCTGGAATACTATTTTAAGGTAAAGTACCTCTATCCGCAGAGCACGCTGCAAACCGAGGTAGGTAAAAAGCTGGTGAACTGCTTAGAGCGTTTGCAAAAATCAGGCGACGCCCAGCGCATCTACGAAAAAGAGGCCGCGCTCGATAAAAATCAGGTAAAGGAAAACCGTCCGGGTAAGGTGCTGGCAAAGACGTCCACACGCACATTCACTCAGGGCGATCTGGATTTCGAAATCAGTCAGTTGCCGGTGTATATGCGCGATGCGTTTGAGGATAAAAAGAAAAAAGAAGAATTTCTGCAGCAACTGGTTTTGCAGGAACTGTTGTACGATTCTGCCAAACGTCAGGGACTGGATAAAGACAAGGATGTGCTGGAAGGCGCCTTCCGCGCTAAAAAGGGGCTGATGGCCGATAAGCTGTTGCAGCAGGAATTAAAAGATAAAGTTAAAATCGAAGCCAGAGATGTGGAACTCTACTATGAGGCGCATAAAGATAAATATGCGGAAAAAGACAAAAAGGGCAAGGTGATCCGGCAGAAACCGCTGCGGGAGGTGCAGCAACAGGCGGCGCAGGATTTATCGCTGGAACGGCAACAGCAGGCCTATCAGGAACTGGCGCAGCGTCTGATGAAGGCGGAGGACGTGCAGTTCTTTAACAACCGGATTCGTTAATACAATAAATAAAAAAGTGGAAATCGATTTATAAATTCCAAAATACAATTAACAAATGACAAATAAATCTCAAAATAAAAATAACAAAAAGCTGCGTTTACCCATCAGGTAGATGGTTTAATTATTTGGTATTGGAGTTTGTTTGCTATTTATTAATTGTGTATTTGGGTTTTAAAATTTTGAACGAGATAAACTAGTCAGCGGCAGAGATGAACGTGAAACAGTTTCTTTACATACTTTTATTATTCGGCCTAACCGCAGCGCTTCAGGCGCAGGATAAAGGGCTTATCGAGGTACGCGCCGAAGTGGACACTTCGGTGATTACCATCGGCGATCGCATCACCTATTCCATTATTATCGACCGCGACGAACATCTGCGAACGGCCCGGCCGGGAGAGGGGTTGAATCTCGGTCAGTTCGAAATTAAAGGGTATGATTTTCCCGAACCGCAGCTTAAAAACGTACGGGTAATCGAACGTTTTAATTTTAATATTTCCGTTTACGACACGGGGCGCTATGCCATTCCGCCTTTTCCGGTGGCCTATTTTTTAGATGATACGACCAGTAAATTCAGCATCATCGAAGCGCCTGCGGTAAATATTACCGTTAAGTCGGTGATGAACAGCGCTGAAGCCGGAACTTTGAAAGACATAAAGGCGCCCATCGGGATTCCATTCGATTATCTTTTTTGGACGCTTCTTATCGGCGGGATAATTCTTTTAATTATTGCCATCTGGCTGGTCTACTATTTTATTAAAAAACGGCGTGAAAAAGGCTACCTGTTCAGCCCGCCGCCTCCGCCCCGCCCGGCGCACGAAATTGCGCTGGAAGAGCTGGAAAAACTGTTTGCTACGGATCTATTGCAAAAGAAACAGTTTAAAGCGTTTTTCAGCCGCCTGTCCGAAATTATACGCATCTATCTCGAAGGGCGCTATTTTATCGCCGCGTTGGAAAAAACAACGGCGGAGATTATGCGCGAGCTAAAGCGGCAGGAGCAGAACGAAGACTTAAAAAATATGCCGGAGCAGTTGCTTACCCTCTCAGACTTAGTGAAATTTGCCAAGTATCTGCCCGAAGATGCGGAAATCAGCCGTTCCAAAACAGCGGCGGTGGATTTTGTCAATCGGACCAAACTGATCTTTGAAACACCCGCAGCGACTGAAGAGGAAGAAGAAACGGGTATTCCGGAAATGAAAGCTATCGAAGCGCCGGCCGCGGCTTCGGAGCGGGAAGGAGGCGCCTGATGTACCGTTTTGCCGATCCGCTTTTCCTGCTGTTGTTGTTCGTTTTGCCGCTGCTCGTATTCTGGTATCTCAAACAGATGGGCCGGGGAAGCGGAAAAATTCGTTATTCCGATATTGGTTTGCTAAAAAATCTGGGAACAACCGCCAGACAGCGTCTGCGCCATATTTTATTTCTGTTTCGCGTATTGGGGCTGGCGCTGATCATTCTGGCCCTGGCCCGTCCGCAGTCTTCGAGCAAAGAGACCGAAACCTCTACGGAAGGACTGGATATTGTACTGGCGATGGATGTATCCAGCAGTATGCTGGCCGAAGATTTTAAACCGAATAACCGTTTAAAAGCCGCTAAACTGGTAGCGCAGGATTTTATCAAAGGCCGTTCCAACGATCGAATCGGTCTGATTGTGTTTGCCGGAGAGAGCTTTACCCAATGTCCGCTGACCCTGGATTACGGCGTGCTGCTTACCCTGTTGGATCAACAGACCATTGCCGATAAAGATTGGGACGGAACCGCCATCGGGCTGGGCATTGCCAATGCGGTGAACCGTTTGCACGAAAGTAAGGCCAAAAGTAAAGTTGTAATTTTATTAACGGATGGCAATAATAATGAGGGCTCCATCGATCCTGTTACCGCCGCCCGCATTGCCGCCGCTTATGATATAAAAATTTATACCATCGGGGCCGGAACAAGAGGTACGGCAATGTATCCGGTGGAAGACCCGATTTTAGGAAAACATTACGTGCCGATGCAGGTACAAATTGACGAGCAAACCCTGCGTCAGATAGCGGATATTACCGGCGGTCGCTATTTTAGGGCAACAAACACCGAGAAACTTAAAAATATCTATGCCGAAATCAGCAAGCTGGAGAAAACAAAAATCGAAGTAAAAGAATTTACCCGTTACGAAGAGTATTTTGTGTACCTGCTTGCGGCGGGGCTTTTACTACTGTTAATCGAACTGGTGCTGGCAAACACCTATTTTAAGAAATTGCCGTAAATTCAGAATCCGTTCCCTAAGTTTGCCGAAGGAAATAATATATTACGAAAATGATTAATGAATAATTTGTAATTGGTGCTTAAAAAATGAATGTTTTAAAATTTCAATATCCGCTCTTTTTACAGGGACTCTGGGGGGTTGTGCTGCTAATCCTGTTTTTTGTGTGGATATCCAAAAATAAAGAAAAGCTGCTCAGGCAATTTGGTCATCTCGAAATGATGCGCAAGATGATGCTCGGATTTAGTAAAACCCGCACCGCCTGGAAAAGCGCCCTGTTTATTATGGGCTATATTTTTCTCGTCCTTGCCCTGGCCGATCCGCAAATGGGCACCAAGCTGGAAGAGGTGAAACGCGAAGGGGTGGATATTGTGGTCGCCCTTGATGTGTCGCTCAGTATGCAGGCCGAGGATATAGCGCCCAACCGGCTGGAAAAATCCAAACACGAAATTTCCAAGCTGATTGATATTTTGCAAGGTGACCGTATCGGTCTCGTGGCCTTTGCCGGAATGGCGCATGCGCAGTGCCCCTTAACTCTGGACTATGCTGCCGCCAAACTCTTTTTGCGGATGATGGACACCGATCTGATCCCTCAGCCGGGAACCGCTCTGGCCGACGCCATCAAAAAGGCCACAAAAATGTTTGAACAGAAAGACCGAAAACACAAGGTGCTTATTCTGATTACGGACGGCGAAAGTCACACGGGTGATGTTGAAAAAGCCGCGGAAGAAGCCGCCAAAGAGGGCATTGTCATTTATACCATCGGGCTGGGTTCCGAACGGGGTGTGCCGATTCCCGTGTATGACCGCAGCGGAAACCGCTCCGGGTTCAAAAAAGATCGGGAAGGCAATGTGGTCACCACAAAGTTAGATGCTGCCATACTGCAAAAAATTGCTTTTTTAGCAAACGGAAAATATTATATTTCCAGCAGCGGTGAAACGGAATTAAAAGAGATTTATAAAGAAATAAACAAAATGGATAAAAAAAATTTAACGTCCAAACAGTTTACGCAATATGAAGATCGCTACCAGTTTTTTGCGGTGTTTGCCCTATTGTTTTTTATATTGGAAATGTTAATTCCGGTGCGGGATAAAAAACTGGAAATCGTTTAATATAGAATTGGATGAAAGACAGATTTTTATGAATATCATTCTGTATATAACCGTTTTACTGATTACGGTGGTTTCTCTTCCGGCGCAAAGCATCCGCGCCAAAGTGCAAAAGGGAAACGAACAGTATAAAAATGAAAAATACGAAGAGGCGCTAACCAGCTATAAAGACGCGCTGTTAGACGATCCGTTGAATGAAGCGGCGCTGTTCAATGACGGCGACGCCAGTTATAAACTGAAAAAATACGATCAGGCGCTTGAAGCGTATCAAAAGGTCACGGCCAGCAAAGATATTAAACTCAGCGCCAAGGCTTACTACAATATTGGTAACGTTCGGTTTCGGCAAAACAAGTTAAAAGAAAGTATCGACGCCTATAAAAAAGCGCTGGAACTGAATCCCGATGATCGCGACGCCAAATACAACCTGGAACTGGCGCGGGCCAAGTTAAAAGAAAACGCTAAAAAACAGCCGCAGAATAAACAAAAACAGCAGCAACAACAAAATCAACAGCAGCAGAATCAGAATCAGCAGAAAAAACAGGATCAGAATAAAGAAGAACAGAAAAAGAAACAGGAACAAAAGCAAAACGATCAAAAGAATCAGAAAGACAAGCAGAAACAACAGCAGCAAAAGGCCGGTGACAAGAAGAAAAAACTGAGCAAAGAAGAGGCGGAAAAAATTCTGCAAGCGCTGCGTGAACAGGAAAAGAATAAACAGAAAAAAACACGGCCGGTGCGCGGCGGACGCGGACGGGTGGATAAAGACTGGTAATATGAAAAATCAATTAATATTTTTATATGTTTTACTTTTAACGGGATTGACGTTTGCCCAGGATATCCGGCTACAGGCGTCTGTATCCGCCAATACGGTTGGGGTGAACGATCCATTTACCTATTCGCTGGAGATCTCCGGGAGCGCGGCCAGTCTGCCCGATGCAGAGCTACCGGAATTTAACGATTTTATGGTATTGTCCGGCCCGAACTCCTCCACCAGTATCCAGATAATAAACGGCAGTATGTCTTCCACTAAAACAAATACGTTTTACCTGCAGCCCACAAAAGAGGGCGCTTTTACTCTTCCCCCCGCTGTGATTCGCTATAAGGGAAAGGTCTATAAATCCAATGCCGTTTCCGTAAAAGTAGTGAAATCGGCCGGACAATCGGGAGCGGGCGCCGCTGCAAAAAAACCCGCTCAATCAAAAACGGATTCCGAAATCAGCGGGCAGGATGTATACATTAAAACCCTCGTATCGAAACGCAAAGTATATTTAGGCGAACAGATAACGGTAACCTATAAATTATACTTCCGGCAGGATGTGCGCGGTTTTGATTTTAAAAAGCAGCCTTCCTTCCCCGGTTTTTGGAAAGAAGATTTTGCGATACCCCGGCGGCCGGCAATGGGACGCGAAGTGGTAAACGGAATTACTTATAATACCGCGGTTCTTAAAAAATATGCTTTGTTCCCGGCACAAACCGGCAAGCTGTTGCTGAATCCCATTCAGGCCATACTGGAAGTTGTGGTAAAAACCCGCAACAGGCGGCGCAGTTTGTTCGACAGCTTTTTTGACGATCCCTTTGGCCGGACGGTTCAAAAAGCAATTTCGACCAGGCCGGTAACCGTTAATGTTTTACCGCTTCCGGAACTGGGGAAACCAAAAGATTTCAGCGGGGCGGTCGGGAATTTTAACTACACCCTGCGCACGGATAAAACGGAAACAAATGTGAATGAGGCCGTTTCACTGAGACTAAAAATAGCAGGCGCGGGAAATATCAAAATGGCCGAACTGCCGAAACTGTCCATTCCGCCCGATATCGAACAATACGAACCTAAAATCAGTTTTAAAACCACTAAAGATAAAGGCGTCATCCGCGGTGAAAAAAGTGCCGAAATTATTTTAGTGCCGCGGGTTGCCGGAACCTTTACCATTAAGCCGGCGGCATTCTCGTATTTTGACCCGAAGGATAAAAAATATAAATTTTCCAAAACAAAACCGATTGTGCTCAAAGTAAAAAAAGGCTCGGGGCAGCCGGCCGTTTCCGCCGTTCAAAACAGCGGTTTAAGTCAAAAAGAAGTAGCTTTGCTGGGCAAAGATATTCATTACATTAAAGAATCGGCCGAGCTGGAACCGATTGCCTACAAACCCTATTTGTCGTTTTATTTTTGGGGCAGTGTTTTGGGGATGCTGGTTTTATTTATGGGCCTTATCGTGTACGACGATAAACAGGCGCGCATTCTCGGAGACGAACGACTGGTGCGCAGTAAGCGGGCCGGCCGTCTTGCTTCCAAACAATTGGCCGTAGCCCGGCGTCATCTGAATGGCGAAGAAAAAGGTGAATTTTATAAGGCGGTTTCGCTGGCCCTGCGGGGATTTGTGCAGGATAAGCTGAACATAGAATTGACCGAATTCAATGCTCCGAATGTCCGTCGAAAGCTAAGTGCCCGCGGCATTCCCGCCGAAGATGTGGAGAAATACGTTGCTGTTTTGGAAGAGAGCGATTTTAAACAGTTTGCCGGAACGGCTTCCTCTTCCGAAGAGCGGAAGGAATTATTTGAACGGTCAAAAACCATTTTAACCCGGCTGGAAAAGTGGATATAATTATGCCAAAAATAAATCATAAAACACAGAGCTTTTTTATGCAAAGGTCTCTTTTCGCTGGTCAGCAGACACTTGTTGTTTTTTGGCTGGCGCTGTTTTTGTCTTCGGCTTTGTTAAATGCCGCCACGCCGCGGGAAAATTTTATAGCTGGAAATGAATTGTACCAGCAGGGGAAGTACGAGCAGGCGGCCGCCCGGTATCAGGCGGTACTGGATGCCGGTTACAAAAGCGGAGCGCTCTATTTTAATCTGGGAAATGTCTACTATAAACTGGATCGGCCCGGTTTATCCCGTCTCAATTACGAACGCGCTGCCCGGATTCTAAAAAATGACGAAGATTTAACCGATAATATTTTACTGTTAAAACAAAAGCTGGTGGACAAAATACCGGAACCGCCGCGCTTTTTTCTAAATGACTGGAGAGATTTTATATTGGGACTTTTCAGTATTCAACTCCTCACCTGGCTTACGGCAGGACTGCTGGCCCTGTTTCTGTTCGGCAGCGCGTTGCGCCGGCATGCAATGATTCGCGGCCGGGGCAGACGTTTTCGTTCGCTGTTTATTTTTAGCGCTGTTTTATTTGTTTTAACGGCGTTTCTTTTCGGTCAGAAAATTTACCATCTTGAAACAGAAGCATATGGCGTTATATTACAGCCGGTGGTTACGGTGTTTGCCGAACCCAGCGCTTCGGGTACCGAGGTTTTTGTTTTACACGAAGGTACCAAAGTTAAGATAGAACGATCCAGCAACGGCTGGAAGGAAATAAAACTGGCCGACGGTAAAACCGGCTGGTTGACCCAGGAAAATATGGAGATCATATGAAATATGCCCGTTTATTAATTCCCATTCTTGTTTTTGTCTTTGGTTGCGGCGCTTCGCAAAAAACCGTAAAAATGCAGCCCGATCAGGCAAAGAAAACATCCTCCTATGACGAATCATTTGACCCTCTTAGCCTGAAAGATGATGATATTGTAATTAAACCGAACTCGGGAAAACAGCAAAAAGATAAATCCACATCTGCCAAACCGGTTGAAAAGAAGGAAGATGGACAGATACAAACAGAAGTTGACGGTTACCGGGTTCAGTTGCTGGCAACCCGTAGCATCGAATCGGCCACGCTTATCAAACAAAAAGCGGAAGAACAGTTTGCCCCGTATGATTATAAGGTTTACTGGTCCTTCGAAGCGCCTTTTTATAAAATTCGTATTGGAGATGTTTTAAAAAGAACCGAAGCCGAAACAATCCGTGATTTGGCAAAAACAATGGGTTACGATCAGGCCTTCCCGGTACGCAGTAAAGTACACCCGCAGTCAGGCGGTATGTAAAAGCCGCTTTTTTAGATTTCATTTTTCCCTTTTCGTATTCGGGTTCCTTTTATTAATACCCGAATACGACCGCACTATTTTAATTTCGTGCAGCACGTCACATCATTTCGTTCGCTAAAAGCTTAAATGTTCATTTAAAAAGAGATGTAATCGGTTGGATTGTGTTAAAACTACGCATCCGAATAAAGTTAGCCGATTTTAATCCGATATTTAAAATTAAATAAATGTACCGATAAACGAATAAAGGTTTAAAATGAAATCAATAAAAATAGGTTTATTGTTTATTACGGCGTTACTGACCGCATGTACGCTAAACGAACCCAAGCTTCCCTCCTGGGATACGCAATGGGGACTTCAGCTTCCGACAACCGATTTTGTCATGTCCGAAATCATTGACGATAGCACTCTGGTGGCCGATACAACTCAGAACGGTATCCCCATTATTCGTTTTAGTACTTCCGATACAAGTGAGTGGCAGCGAATTGATAAAAGCGATTTGGCGCTTGACGAATTAAATGAAGCGTATACGATGACGGTGGGCAATATCGAGCTGGGTGATGCGGATGAGTTTCAAACGGATACGGTTTACGTAATGGATATTCTGCCTTCCGAACTTTTAATTGGGGATACACTTTTGCCTTATCCCGATTTTTCCGAAGCGTCGGAAGGGACGGAAGAGTATTCTCACTATGAAAGTGTGCATATTTTAAGCGGAAATATCTGGCTGACCTTTCACAATGAGATGTTTTTAAATATTGACGCCGGTATGTCCGTAAAACTATATAACAACGATGGCTCCGGAACGCAAATCGGCGAGTTTATTTTTAACAGTCCTATCCCAACGGGCACATCCGTAAATAGTGAACTGCTTAATCTGGCGGATAAAACCATTTCTAATAAGATCCGGGTTGTCTATTCTATTCCCATTATGGGTAACGCTTTGCCAACTATTTTAACCGATGAGATGAAACAGGGTTATTATTTCAGCGACATGTTTATGGATAAACTGGTGGTCGACGAAGCGCGGGCAATCGTGCCGGATCAGGAATTTGTCTATTCCGATTCACTTTTGCTGCCTGAAGGAGATATCCATCTGAGACGTGCGGTTGTGGATAAAGGCGGGCTCATAATTCGTCTGAACAATAATATTTCCATTAATGCTCAGGTACAAATTACAATGCCCGATTTCGTGAAAAACGGAAATCCCAAAACAATCAATACTCTTCTCTCTCCGGGAGAACAGACGGTAGAGAATGTGGCGCTTGATGGTTGGGAGCTGATTAACTCTGTTGATCCCGCTTCTATTATTGACAATATACATATTGAAGTCTCTTCCATGATTGGGTCGAACGGAGCCATTGTTCCCATTAGCGCAAGTGATTCTGTAACGATAGAAATTGTGGCCGATTCTTTATATTTCTCCTTCATCGAAGGAGATATTGCCAAGTTAAATTTTGAAATAGAACCGACCGAATCAGAAGCCATCGATTTTCCTTCGGAATTAGAAAGCGGTCTCCGGCTACCCGACCTGGAAATGCGCCTTCTCTTTGAAAATGAGATTGATTTCCCCATAGATTTGGATTTGCATATTGTGGGGTACCGAATTAAAAATGAGCAGGTAGTTGATTCGGTGCATATTACTTTGGCCGAAGTCATTCAGAAGAACAGTATTGCGCCGGAAACGGAAATCGTTTTAAATGAAGGTTCCAGCAGTCCGAGCATAGTGGATTTACTGGCAATCCTGCCCAATAAGATAAAATTTTACGGCCGGGCTACGGTAGACGGTTCGGGCAGCATTGCCGCAAACCAGGGAATGCGGGTAAGATATGCAATAAGTTCGCCTTTAAGTATTAATATTCCCAATGCCATTTCGCAGGAGAGCGATCCGGATACGCTTACCGAAGAAGACCTCGATAAAGATACCCGGGATATGCTGACAAAAGAAATTACGGATGCCCGCGCACAGATTAAGCTGACAAACGGGCTGCCTGTGGGAGTGGAAGTGTCCATCTACCTTGCTTTAAACTCTTCCGATTTAGGAAGCGCTGTGATTGCCGATTCATCTAAAAAGATTGTATTACACGGCATTGTAGAGGCAGGAGACTCCGATGCGTCCGGCTATGTGTCACAGCCGGTGGTGAGTATCATTAATTTTCATCTCTCCGAAACGCAGTTGCAAATTTTTGCCCAGCCGCCGGTTTTTATGAAACAGATCGTTACTATTCAACCCACGTCGGGGACCGTGCGTTTCCGTCAGACGGATAAGGCTGAGATAGATGCTTTGTTAAAAGTTAACTACATTATGAATCAGGAATAATCAGGGACGATATGATGAAAAAAGTAATCTTTTTAATAACCGTATGTACAGCGCTTCTGTCGGCCCAGAATTTTGATGGCGTCAGTCAGGGACTTGCCGGAAATTATTCGGCTATGAGCAGAGGCATAAACGCGCTATCCTGGAATCCGGCAAACTTAGCATTACCTCGCGGGAATACTATGGAATTAAACATTCTTTCCGTCAATACATTGCTTTTTAACAATAGTTTTAACCTGAACACATACAACCGTTATTTTACCGCGGAAGGAAATAATGGCGAGTGGAGTACCTCCGACAGAAACGATCTGCTTGATCTTATTGATGACAATGGCCTGCGCGTTGATGCGGACGTAACCATGAATGTCCTGGGACTTGCTTTTAATAATTTCGGACTTGCTGTGCAAATGATCGGTCAGGGATATTCGGCGATGAGTTCCGATAAAACACCGTATAAAATCTTATTCTTTGGCGATATGTTCGACAATGATTATACGTATAATCAACCTTCTCAGGTTAAGGCTGCGGCTTATTCGGCTATGAAAATATCCTTGGGTTATGCCTATCCTTTTAAGATGAAATGGCTGCTGCCGGACTTAAAAGATATAGCGGTTGGATTTAGCTGGAACCGTTATGTTGGTTTTGGAACCGCGCAGACACGAAAATCCAATCTTTTGTTTAAACGCATTCCCGGTGATGAGGAATCCATTCAATACGCCGTTTCGGTTGAAGGCCGGGCTGCGTATTCGGAAAGCGGTTCTCCGGTTGGTGTGGGTCAGGGATTTGATTTTGGCATCTCTGGCGGGTATGGCCGCAAGTGGGATTTCTCCTGGAGCTTCTCGAATATTGGCGCCTCGATACACTGGACCGGCGGTACTCAAAAAGCTATATTTTATAAGGCCGATTCTCTATCTGTATCAGATATGAATAATGAAGAGCGGGAATCCACCGAAATATCGATTGATACCACATACGACACCGGTTCCTTTTCTACAGCGCTTCCGGCAGTTATGCGTTTAGGCGCTGTTTATCGTTTATCTCCAAAATGGAAAATAAGCGCTGATTATCACCAGGGTTTAAATCGTGCCTTCGGTAATTCCGTGCGTATGCGTTTTGGCGCAGGTACGGAATATTACGTTTTAAAATGGCTGCCGTTACGGGCTGGTTTTGCGTTGGGAGGCCGTGAGGGATCGCAGGTTGGTTTAGGCTTTGGCCTGCATTTATTTGTTTTCCAATTGGACTATTCTTTTGCCATGAAAGGCGCCTTATGGCCTACTTATGCAAAAGGGATATTCAATGCGTTAAGTATTAAACTCGTTTTTTAGGGAGCCATAAAAACAGATTAAAAAAAGCCCCGTTGGTTAGATACAAACGGGGCTTTTTTTTTAGAGATTCAGTTGTTCAATTTACAATACCTTGCACTTCCGTACTAAGAGGAATGGCCGCCGTTGCCTGTGGTTGTATTGTTCTTTCAGTAATGCTTCCTTCCGGTACATATTCGGGGATAATATCCTGTAATTTTTTATAAATACCGGCATGATCTTTTTTGCGGGCAAATTCTTTTAAAACGCTTACATTATGCATCATTAAATCCCAATGGTTGTAATGACTGCCCACGGCCATCGAAATTCTGGGATGGTCGGTTTTTAACGGGATTTCGGCTTTATTCCATAATTCTTCATATAGCTTTTCACCTGGCCTGCGTCCCACAATTTTAATGGGAATGTCAACTTCGGGCTGATATCCGGAAAGTTTAATGATACGATGTGCAATGTTAATAAGTTTAATGGGTTCACCCATATCCAGCACATAAATATCATTTCCGTTACTCATTTTAGCCGATTGAAGAATAAGCTTAACGGCCTCCGGAATAGTCATAAAAAAGCGTTGCATTTCGGGGTCGGTAATAGTAACCGGCCCACCCTGAGAAATTTGTTTTTGAAATAAGGGTACAACGCTGCCGAAACTGCCAAGCACATTACCAAAACGAACGGTTAGCAGTTTGATTTTAGCCTGTGCCGAATAGGATTGCAGAATCAGTTCGGCCACGCGCTTTGTGGCTCCCATTACAGAAGAGGGATTTACAGCCTTATCAGTAGAAATGAGAACAAATTTTTCTACTTTGGCCTCTTCGGCCAGTTTCATCATATTTAAAGTACCCAAAACATTATTTCGTACCGCTTCCTCCGGATGACTTTCCATCAGAGGTACATGTTTATATGCGGCGGCATGAAAAACGATATCGGGCTGAGTTTCCGCAAGAACGGTTCTGATTTTATCCGAATCCAGAATATCTGCGATAATAATGTCATATTTTGTAGGTTGTTCCAACTGTTGTAATTCATAATCCAGATAGAACAAACTGTTTTCCGTCCGATCCAGACAAATGAGCTTTTCCGGGTGGAGCTGCAGCACTTGCCGTGACAATTCGGAACCAATAGAACCACCCGCCCCTGTAATAAGCACGGTTTTATGTTTTAGATAATTTGTGATTTGTTCTAAATCAATTTCAATGGGCGAGCGGTCGAGCAAGTCTTCCACTTTTACGCGACGGATTTGCTGTACTTTTACATGCCCGTTCACAATCTCCCGCGGGCCGGGCACCGTCTGAAAATCAATCCCTGTCTTTTCGCAGGCTTCCACTATTCGACGCATCTGTCTTGGCGGTGCGGAAGGAGTAGAGATAATAATTTCATCAATATAGTTTTTACTTACAATCTTCTGCAAATCATCAACCGTGCCTTTTACACGAACGCCATGTATTTTTGTATTCAGCTTTCTGGGGTTGTCGTCAAGCAAAGCAACCGGATAATACCCTAATTCCGGGTCGCTTTTCATTTGACGGATGATCATTTCTCCGGCATCTCCTGCGCCGATAACTAAAACATGCTTTTTATTTGCAGCGGTCCATGTCATAATTTTTAAAACAATTCGCGGCAAAAAACGGGCACCGCCAAGAAAGATGATTGATAATGTCCAAAAAATAAAAAGCACGGATCGCGGAATTACCACAATATTTGCGAAATACAAATAAATGATAAATCCAACCCAGCCGGCTGTAGCCGCGCCAAAAAGATTGAGTAGATCCTGTACACTGGAGTATCGCCATTGACTTTGGTTCATACGCAAAATATTAATGAACGCAATATTTATTAAAACGGCCAGAGGCAGGGTGCTTTCCAGAAAAGCAACATGCTCCGGCGGAAGAGCAAAATCAAAACGAACGTTATACGCTGTAAGATAAGCCATCGCAAGCAAAAAGGCGTCAAAAATGATTTTAACAAATTTTCGCCCGACTAATTTCTCAGCAGAATTGGTAATTCTCTTATTAAAAGAAGAATTGTGTCCATTCATTAATAAAAACTCCATCCCGGATTAATTGACCAATGAAAGGTATAACGATTTTATTTTAGTTTTTGTGAGACAGTTCACAGTTGCCGGGTTTATTAAATAAATAATTCCGAATAAATATTCAGTTTAATGACATTTATTAAATAGTTACCGGGATTATTATCTATAATCATAGCAACATAGAAAAAAACACCTGATTTGTCAAGATATCACGCGGCCTGTTGATAATCTTTATGCGTAAAATGATCCTTGTTTATAAATGGTTTTTACTTTAATATTCACAAGATAATTCGTGAGCTAAATACAAAAAGGAGATACTATGTTTAAGGCATCCGTTTATAAAGGAAGAAGATTGGAATTAAAAAAACAGTTAAAGTCCGGATTAATTCTCTTTTGCGCCAATCAACTTTCTCCTATGAATTATGCGGATAATACGTATCACTTCAGGCAGGATAGCACGTTCCTATATTATTTTGGTATTAACAACCCGGGATTAGCGGGAATGATAGATATGGATAATAACAGGGATATTTTATTTGCAGACGAATTGGGAATAGATGATATCATCTGGATGGGCCGGTTAAAAACATTCGGTGAAAAAGCGTCCGAATCCGGAATCGAAAATGTAAAACCGTTATCATCTTTGCCGAAAGTGTTAAAAGAGGCGCAAAAAAAGGGACGGAAGATACACTATATACAACCGTACCAGGCCCAAGTTATCTTTAGGATGATGGACCTGCTTGATAAAAACCGTGCAGAGCTGATGAACGGAGAATCACAGGAATTAATAAAAGCGGTGGTCGCTCAGCGCTAGATAAAAGAAGCAGAAGAAGTTACGGAAATCGAAAAAGCGCACGATGTTACGCGCCAGATGCATATAACCGCTATGAAAAAAACGGCGCCCGGTATAATTGAAAGTGATATTTCGGGAACGATAGAAGGAATTGCTTTATGCGGCGGCGCCGGTGTCTCTTTCCCGGTTATTTTATCGGTACGCGGAGAAATCTTACATAATCATTCGCATTCCAATATTATGCAGGATGGCGATTTGCTGGTCAATGATTCCGGAGCGGAATCGATGATGCACTATGCGGCGGATATCACGCGCACCTTCCCGGTAAACGGTAAATATTCACTAAAACAGAAAGAGGTTTATGAAATTGTACTAAAAGCGCAGATGGATGCGATTGAAGCTCTGAAACCGGGAATTATGTACCGTGACGTGCATTTGCTTGCTGCCCGCATCATTGCCGACGGTTTAAAAGAGGTTGGTTTAATGAAAGGCGATATGGAAGAGGCCGTCCTGCAAGGAGCGCACGCTTTGTTTTTTCCGCATGGATTGGGACATATGATGGGGTTAGATGTACATGACATGGAAAATTACGGAGAAGATTTGATCGGATACGATGAAACCGTTCAACGTAGCGACCAATTTGGTTTGGCCTATTTGCGCCTGGCTAAGAAACTGGAGCCGGGTTTTGTCCTTACAGTGGAACCGGGTATTTATTTTATTCCCGATTTAATAAATCAATGGAAAAAAGCTAAGAAATTTGAAAATTTTATCGAGTATAAAAACGTAGAAAAATATATCGGCTTTGGCGGTATTCGCATTGAGGATGATATTCTCGTAACGGAAGATGGGCATCGGGTACTGGGCAGGCCTATCCCCAAAACAGTTCATGATGTTGAAACTATGTGCCAATCGCTGTAACACAAATCTAATAATAGGAACAAGTCCGCATGCAGACAACTGAAAATAGCCCAACGGTATTAGTCGTTGAAGATGACCCAAATATTGTACATATGGTATCGATTATAATGAATAAATCGGGAATAAAAACGGTTGGGGCACGGGATGGTGAGCATGCGTTGGAAGTATTAAATCATTTGACTCCAAACTTGATTATCAGTGATATTATGATGCCCAATATGGATGGTTATGCGTTTCGACGGGAGTTATTGGAACGGGACGAAGCCCGTTTTATTCCTTTCTTCTTTTTATCTGCGAAGGGTAAAGCATATGATATAGTTCATGGTATGGAGCTGGATGCCGACGCCTATATTCCAAAACCGTTTGATCCCGATGTATTGCTGGCAAAGGTAAAATCGGTTTTAAGGCGGTATTCGCATTTAAATGAGCTGCTTCAGTATGATACCCTGACAAAGGTGTATAACAGGCGCATGTTGGAAAACAGTCTGTCTGCAGAAATAAAACGGGTGAAGCGGTATAAGCAATCTTCCAGTATTCTGCTGTTGGACCTGGATCATTTTAAAAATATCAACGATACATACGGCCATGATTTTGGGGATGTGGTATTACAAAAAATATCTGCCGGTTTAAGGGATAATATGCGTGATACCGATTATGTGGGTCGCGTTGGCGGTGAGGAATTCGTTATTGTAATGCCTAATACAGAGAAAAAAACAGGCGTGTTAGCGGCTAATCGCCTGCGTGAAAAAATTGAGAAGCTGGTATTTGATAAAGCCGGTTTGCATGTTACGATTAGCGGTGGTGTTGCGACGGTACCGGATGATGCCGAAGATATTGAGGGCTTAATGAAAAAAGCGGACAGGGCGCTATATAAGGCTAAAGATAAGGGACGAAACTGTATCGTTGCGGCTGAATAGTGTTTTTGATATTTAAACCGAAAGAATAAACCTCCGTATTAGATTCCTAAAAATTCCCATATTTTTCATTAAGTCTTAAATTTTAAAGTATAAATAATGGTCTAGTCTAAAAAGGCATAGCCACCGATTTCCACAGAAAGACACGGATTGTTTTTATTGAAATTACATTAAATAGATTCGTGTAAATTCGGGGAGTTCGTGGTTTTTATAGTGAACTCAATAATAAATATCAAAAAAAACAATAGATTAAATTCCAAACAAAAATCACCGTGTAGAGGAGGGGTTAAATTTTAGAATTTGGTATTTATTTGTTGTTTGGCGCTTGTATTTCCTAAATTATACTTTAGAAATTTTGGTAATAATCATTCATTTTTTTAACAGAGCGGTTTTATTCAACCGCCCTGTTTAATACTAGTTAAGCTACGGCCTTTTTTGCATCGATGTGTTCGGTAACAATTTTAAAAAGCCAAAGCGCCACGGCGGCGGTCAGCCCGATAGCCACAAAATAATACCAAATATAATGGGCATGTGCATAATGGGCGGCCTTTTCGGCGGCGCTTATTCCGGTCGGTAGCGTATTAGGATCGGGGCAGTAATAATCGAGCAGGAAACCGGACATGATAAAACCGACCAGGGCCGAAATAAAGGAATGCAGATGGCTGAAACCAAGATAAAGCCCTTCTTCGCCTTTGGGCGCCATAAAGGAAAAATATTCCAGAAAACGGGGTGAAATAAAACACTCGGCCAGTCCCTGGATGGAAATGCCGACAATCATCATCAGGGTTAACGGATGCATCATAAAGGCGCCGAAGATAGAAAGTTCGCTGCCGGTAAAGGTTTCCAGCAAAGGTCCGGCCGACATGGCCAGCGCGGAGAAAGGCATTAGAATCATTCCGTACAACATGGAATTTACCGCTTTACTATTTTTCATCATTTGAGTAATAAATACGACAAATATAACTACAACCAGCGGATTTACATTGGCCATCCATTCCGGCCGCGCCTGTTCGCCCAGCATGCGGATGATGTATTTGGGCATGGTGGCATAGAGTTGATGCTGAATCATCCAGAAGCCGGAAACGATTAGGGTTAATATAATCAGACGCGGTGTGGTAAAAATAGCGACTAAGGCGCGAAAGACGTCTTTTGCGGATTTTTGCTCTTCATTTCGGTCGATCTGTTTAAACAGGAAAATGGCAAAGAGCAGACCGACAAAGGCCATTGCAGAGGAGAAGAAATTAACGTATTCCAGTCCCAAACCCTGACGGATAAAAGGGACAAATGTTTTTCCGCCGAAGGCGCCGATATTGACGACCCAGTAAAACAGGGAGTAGCCGCGGGCGCGATTGATTTCGTCGGTAGTTTTGGCCACGGTTCCGGTAATCAGCGGTTTAATAAAAGAGCCGCCGATTAAAATGATGGTTAAAAAAAGCAGAACCGGGATTTTGGTCGTAAAGATGCCAAGAAAAAAATACCCGATGGTCAGCAGGGAAAAAGCTAAAATAAGTCCGTTCTTAAAACCGATGCGATCCGCGATGGCGCCCACAAAAGGGGGCAGCAGGTAGAGCCCGGCAAAAAAGACGCCGGCGACTACGCCGGTCATTTTATCGCCAAAACCGACGATATCGGTTAAATATAAAGTGAGGACAATAAAGAAACCGTAATAGGCGGCCCGCTCGGTCAGCTCCATTAAGTTGGCCATCCAGAATTCCCGCGGGAACTTCCAGGTCGTTTTTGCGGCGCTGCTTTCCTGCATATTTTCTCCTTGGTTTAGAGGTTTAAAGTTCCGTGCAAAATAGGAATCTAAAAATACAGCCGAAGCGCTTATGATTGCAACTTATTTCGTTACGGCTGATTTATAAAAGGAACCTTTTGAAATTCCGTTCGTCAGAGAGTACATTATAAACAGTTTAAACAGGAGCTGTAATTGAAATATTTATTTTTATTAATATTTGTTCTTTTATTTTCCGCTACCAGCCGTGCCGGAACTATTAGCGGATTCGTGTTTGATGAATCGGACGGGGAATCCCTTACCGGAGCAAACATTTACTTTGAGAAAATACCTTACGGCGCCACAAGCAACAGCTCCGGTTACTATGTGGTTTCCGATCTTCCCGCAGGGAAGTATTTGTTACACTGTAGTTACGTGGGCTACCGGGAGTATTCAAAAAAAATAGAACTAAAGGAGAATCAGAGCTTTAAACTGATGATTCAGTTGCAGCCCGCTTTAATGGAAACCGAAGCGGTGGTCGTTTCCGCCGATTCCGTACGCACCGCGGTGCGCCTGTTCCGTAAAGCCATTTCCCGTATCGATATTTCTCCATCGGAAATTAAAACCATGCCGGCTGTGGCCGAAACCGATTTACTGCGCATGCTGCAAAGTCTGCCGGGCATTCTACCCATCTCCGATTTCTCTTCCAAAATATATGTGCGTGGGGGAACGTCGGATCAAAACTTATATCTCATAGACGGAGCGGACGTCTACAATCCGGAGCATGCCTTCGGACTGTTTTCCACTTTTAACACGGACGCCGTGAAAGATATTAAAATTTCCAAAGGCGGTTTTCCTGCCGAATACGGCGGCCGTCTCTCTTCGGTGCTGGATGTGACCAATCTGGACGGTAACCGCAAATCCTTTGAGGGCACCGCGGAAATCAGTATGCTTTCAGCCAAAACGACGGTACAGGCGCCCATCGGCTCTTTCGGCTCCGTTTCCGCTTCCCTGCGGCGCACCTATATCGGTGAAACGGCCAAATTATTTTACGACGACATTCCCGAGTACTATTTTTACGACGGTCACATCAAGGCCTTTTTTGATATCAATGCCGATAACAAGCTTTCCCTTAGTTTTTTCAAAGGAGATGATTTTTTAGATTATATCTTTGCTTCCGGAGCGGAAGGCGCCCCGGCCATCCATTACGATTGGGGAAATACGACCGCAAGCCTGCGCTGGACGCATGTCTTTACGCCAAACCTGTTTTCTAATTTTTGGATTACGTCGAGTCAGTTTGATTCCAAATTTGACGTCACTGAAGTCGGGCACAGCGAAACTAACGACCTGACCGATCTGAGTTTTAAGGGCCAGCTCGAATATGCCCTGTCAAAATCAATAGACGTTAAATTTGGATTTGAACAGAAGAACCTGCATACTAATTTGCAACAGGATAATCCCCGCGGGGTGGTGGATGTGGACCGGGAACGTCAGTACTATACAGGCTATTTGGCCATTAGCTGGAAACCCACCGCCGACTGGATGATTGAACCGGGCTTGCGCTATAATACGTTTATTTCGGATCAAACCTTTCGGGACTGGGCGCCCCGTTTTTCCGCCAAATACCGGTTGACAAAGAATATCAATTTAAAAGCGTCCAGCGGCATTTATTACCAGTACCTGCAAAAAATCCCGCGGCCCTTTATCGCCGATATTTGGACCACCTCCGATAAATACCACGATCGGTCCAAAGCGGTGCATTATATTCTGGGCCTCCAGTATGAGGTGGCGCAAAATCTGGCCTTTGAAGTGGAGACCTATTATAAATCGTACCAAAACCTGTATTCGCTTAAAAATTATTTTCTTGATTTTGAACCGTCACGATACGATGACAGCGGCCGCCCCGTTTTTACCGAAACCCGTGGTTTGTTTGACCGCGGAGACGGCTATTCGGCCGGCATCGAATTATTGCTGCGTAAACGATACGGATCGATTAACGGCTGGCTGGCCTATTCGCTGGCGCGGACGGAATATATAACGGAAGGCATTAATCAGGAAAACGCTTACGCGCCGCGGCACGATCGTACGCATGTGGTAAATGCCGTCGTTAATGTGGATTTAAATAATGCCATTCGTGAATGGCGGGGGAAGCAGCCTTCCACCGCGAAAAGCAACTGGAAACTGGGTATGAATTTTATTTACACTTCCGGCCAACCCATTACGCTGCCCAGTTCCACATACTACGGCGCGGGCATTCCGGATCAGGATTATGAGCGTTTGCTGTTGTACCCGACGGCCATAAACCGCTACCGGCTTCCCGATTACATTCGGCTGGATTTGAGTATTACCTGGAAACGCCGTTTTAAACACTGGTCGATGGCGCCTTATTTACAGATTTTTAATATCGGTAACCGGGAAAATGTCTGGTTTGTTCAGTACGACAGCGAAGAAACGGAAGATCAGATTACTCAGGAAGTGGACACCGTTAATATGTTTCCCATCCTGCCCACGTTCGGCATTCGCTTTGAATTTTAAAAAATATATCGCTCACTGAGCTTGTTGAGTTTCGTGTAAACGAAAAGAAATCCCGACGTGTCGGGGCAGCATTAATAAAAATTTAAAAGTTTTATATAAGGTAAAAAAATGAAACATTTCATACAAACCGGAACAATCGCGCTGCTTGGCATCTTGCTTTTTTTTTCCTGCGGGACGCCTACGATTTCCGTGGACGAAAGTACCTACGAACCCAAAATTGTAATTAACGGCTTTTTGATTCCAGACCATCCTGTTTCCAAAATCAAAATCAATCGTAATTTCCCGTTGGGACAGACCATCGCTATAGATGAAATTCCCCTAAGCGGTGCGCAGGTTCAGATAACCGATATGGAATCGGGGATGAGTTACCCTCTAAGTTATAATTCCGATTCGGCCTGGTTTGAGTACGACGGCGATGATTGGGCGATTGCTTATGGTAAAAGCTACCGTTTAGACGTAACGGCGACGGTGGACGGACAGCAATTGCAGGCCGTTTCGCTGACGACCGTACCGGATGCGGGGCTCAAGATTGACCGGTTGGCTTCAGTATATGGGGATTTAACCTATCGTCAACTAAATACACAGGGAAAATTAGTCTCTCCACTAGTTGTTTACGAACAGTCTCCGAATGCGGCTTTCTATCTGCTTTCCATCAGCGCTCTCGACGCCGGGTTTTCATCGTTTATCTATGAAAATCCCATGGGACAGAAACTGGAAAAGATGCTGGAACGGGGGCGGAAAATAGAAGAGCTTCAGTACAGCGGCAAGTGGAAACGGCCGGATAACCAAAACAACAGTTACAGCTTTATTGAAGTGAATTGGTTTCGCATCTGGTTTTACGGACCTTATCGATTGGTGCTGTACGCCGGGGATCAAAACTACTACCACTATTACAATACCTATAATAGTGTGATGGGAATGGACGGCAATCTGCACGAGCCCATTTTTGATATCGAGGGGGACGGAATCGGTGTTTTCGGAGCGGCGGTAACGGATACCATTTATCTGAATATCCTGCGGCCCTGATTTTTTTCAGTTTGTTTTTTGGTCGTATTTTGGACCGCATTAATTGTGCAAATGCCTAAATATAAAGCATGAATCGACTCAATCGATTTACTTTAAACATTTTTAAAAGCAGAGCTGTCCTAAATAATCAGGAAAGTTACTTATTTATAAATTAACCTTTGCTTATAAGTTATTTTCCCCTTTAAAAGTGGTTGCTGTAAACTTTTTTTAGCCACGGATGAACACAGATTTTCACTGATTAAACCCCTTCAGAGTTTATTGTTTCGTTTGTTTAAACTTATTCGCGTTAATTTGCGTTCTTTCGCGGCTAGAGTTTATTTTCGCAACATTCTGTGCGAGGGGGGAACGTTATAACGGCATTAACAAGATTGTTCCTAATTATTTAGGATGGATATGTTTGAAACGTTAATTTTCCCGGGAAAAGGCCCAAAGAAAATTAACCGCCGTAAAAAAGACAAACAGCATCATTGGAATTAAAAGGAACAATGGCCCGCTGTTTAAAGAGCCGTTCCAGCGAAACTGGCTGGGATAATAGAGGCGCAGCATTAAATAAATACGCAAAAGCAATCCCATTGACGAACCCCAGACGGCCAGTTTAGCAGCCGAGAATAAACGTTCGGATATCTTACCCTTCGTTTCCTCAAAAAAGACGCCGGCAAAATAGACCCAGCCGATGGCGCCAGCCAGCAAAAAGTAAACCGTTATGGTCTCTTGAGTTTTTTCCGAAAGAAAATGTTCCATACCAAATACCCGGATTAGTCCTCCGGTGAAAAAAAGAAGTACAAAAAAATGTCCGGTTGCGGCAAAAAGAGATGCGTTATTAAGCCGTTCATTTTTTATCTGCTCGCCCTTTTTATTGGGAAGAGTGAAGTGACGATACATCATTAGATAAAACAGAAGCAGGGCGCCCGCCGCTAAGAAGGAGAGTGCGGCGTTAGCGCGGGCGGCAGAACTATTGTAAAAGAGCTGCGGCCAAAAAGTGCCTGCTATCCGGGAGAGAAAAAGATAAACAATTCCGGTTACCGCCCCAAGTGCGGATTGTTTTAAGCGCATAGTTTCTCCTTTGTACTTTTTATGCTGCTCATTCTGTCTGCATTTTACAAAATATTTAACGTATAGAAAAATGTTATTTTATGGAATCGCTTGTTCCATTTCGTTTATTTGCTCGGTTTTCCGATTTGTATTCTAATCCGGCTCCGTTTAAATTCCCTCAACAAAATACGGAGCGGTTATCTATCTTTTTGATTCAAAATACAGAACATCCGAACGGATGGTTTTGTGCGGAATTGACGAGGCCGGCCGCGGACCGCTGGCGGGTCCGGTGGTGGCAGCGGCTTTAATTTTACCTGTCGGAATTCAAATCGACACCATTAACGATTCTAAAAAACTATCCGAGAAAAAACGCAGGCAACTCGATGCCCAAATTCGTGAACAGGCCTTGAGCTTTGGCATCGGGCTGGCAGATGAACAGGAAATTGAAAACCTAAATATCCTTCAGGCGACCTTTTTAGCGATGAAACGCGCCGTGGATGCCTTGGCGGTAAAACCCGGCTATCTGTTAGTAGACGGACGTGATTTTCCCCGCTTTATTTATAAGGGCCAACCGTTACATGGCGAAGCGCTGATAAAAGGCGATTCCAAATCCGCCGTCATCGCCGGGGCTTCCATTTTAGCTAAAGTTTACCGTGACGCCCTGATGCTGCGTTATGCCGATAAGTTTCCCGGTTACGGTTTTGAGCGGCACAAAGGATACGGAACAAAAGCGCATCGTGAGAAAATTTTGGAATTGGGGCCGTGTCCGATTCATCGAAAAACGTTTTTAAGAAAAATACTAAACAATAGACAATGAATGAGTCCAGTCTAAAAAGGCATAGCCACTGATTTCCACAGAAAGACACGGATTGTTTTTATTGAAATTACATTAAATAGATTCGTATTAATTCGTGGTTTTTATAGTGAACGCATGAATACTTAACAAATAACAATGAACGGTGAAGTTAATAGTTTAGAATTTTTAGCAGTAATATCTGTTTGGACAATAGCTGACCGCTGAAGGCAACGAATGAAGAAACACATCTATTTAACCGGATTTATGGGTGCGGGCAAAAGCCGTATCGGGCGCACGCTGGCAGCCGAAAGGAACTGGCCTTTTTATGACACGGATACGCTGATCGAAGAAGAAACCGGCCAGACAATTATGCAATTGTTCGAGGAAAAAGGGGAAGCGTATTTTCGTCAGAAGGAAGCGCAGGCTATCGGCCGTGTTTCCGCAGAGGCCTATCCGGCGGTCATCTCTCTTGGCGGCGGCGCGTTGATGCAGACGGAAAACTATCAAATCATTAGGGAAACCGGGCTGCTGATTTATATCAAAAGCGCGCCCGAAAAGATTCTGGAGCGGGTTGCGCGTTCGGATAAACGTCCCTTGTTAAAAATGCCTGAAGATCAACAATCTAAAAACAGACTGCTAAAAAAAATAATAGAAATGCTGGAGCAGCGCGAACCGGTGTACGCCAAGGCAGATATCGTTTATCAGCGTGACGGACTGGAGCCGGAAGCGATTGTAGCAGAATTAAATACGCTAATCCACCTAAAATGGGAAGCAATAAATGAAAACGATTAATGTAAATCTCCGGCAGGATTCCTACCCGGTTTATTTAGGGAACGGTATTTTAGATCAGTTTGCGCAAATCCTTGCCAAACATACTTCAGCCCGGCAGATTGTTGTTATTTCCGTTAAAGAGATATTCGAGCGGTACGGCGAGGCGCTGCTTTCCGGATTTGAAAACAACGAACAGGTACAGGTCTTGCTTATTCCCGACGGAGAAAAAGCAAAATCGTTACAGCAGGTAGAAGCGTTGTACACAAGATTGCTGGAAAAAAAGTTCGAACGCGGGATGGTGATTGCGGCCCTCGGCGGCGGCGTGGTGGGTGATTTAAGCGGATTCGTGGCGGCTACCTATTTGCGCGGGGTTGATTTTGTGCAGGTTCCAACCACACTGCTGGCGCAGGTCGATAGCAGCATCGGCGGTAAAACCGGGGTGAATCATCCGCTTGGGAAAAACTTAATCGGCGCATTTAAACAGCCGATGTTTGTATTAGCCGATACCGAAACGCTGCAAAGCCTGCCCGATGCGGAAATGCGCTGCGGCCTGGGAGAGGTGATTAAATACGGTTTTATTTTGAACCGCGCTTTTTTTGAATATCTGAAGGAAAATACGGGGAAAGCCCTGCAAAAAGATCCGGAAACTTTGTTGCATCTCGTGGAAACATCGGCCCGTGAAAAAGCAAAAATAGTGGAGCAGGATGAAAAAGAAAACAACCTGCGCATGATTTTAAATTTTGGCCATACCTTCGGCCACGCCCTGGAAGCGGAATTTAACTACGAAGGCTTAAAGCATGGCGAAGCGGTTATACTGGGAATGCAATGCGCGCTGCTTTACGCGCGGGAAGCCGGTCGTATGAAAACGGAAGAATTTGAACGGGGAATGGAAGTGTTACGACAGATTCCGGTTCCGCTGCAAAAAAACGCTTTAAATCCGGATGCTCTTTTGGAACATATGACCCGGGATAAAAAAGTACACGATAAAAATATCCGTTTGATTATTGTGGAAGAAATAGGGACGTATAAAATTGATCAGACTGCCGGGGAAGAACAAATTAAAACGGTCTGGCAAAAATTTATTGAAATGAATTAATTCGATTCCAATCGAAAATGATCGTTGTAGAGTTAGAATGTATGTATTATTCCCGCGAAGGAGGATGTTGCCGTTTTTAAATAAAACGCAGCGCTTGCAAAGAATCGCCGGCGAAAATAGAGACAAGGCTCTGTTTTATTGTTTCCCATTGCATTCATTGCAATACTCAGCGTGTTTGGATTTTTATTATTGGGATTCAGAAATTATTTGATTTTTGTTTATTGGCTTTTCTGGTTTATTCAGGATAGGTTTTATATGCGCGTTACATTTTTAGGCTCCGGCACCTCCGGCGGTGTTCCGGTTATCAATTGCAGTTGCTCCGTATGCCGTTCTCTCAATCCAAAAAACAAGCGATTAAGGAGCTCCATTTTAATTGAAACAGGCGGGGTAACTATTTTAATCGACACTTCCCCTGATTTGCGTCAGCAGTTACTGCGCCGTCCCGTCGAACGGCTGGACGCGGTGTTGTATACCCATGCACACGCCGACCATATTTTTGGTCTGGATGAATTGCGCCGTTTTAATTACCTTCAGAAAGAACGCATTCCGGCTTATGCCAATCAATCAACAGCCCAAACGTTACGCTCGATTTTTCATTATGCCTTTCAGCCGGGCGCGTTAAAACCGGGAGTGCCCAACCTTTCGCTTAAAATTATTGACGGTGTGTTTGATATTGGCGGAGTCAAAATTATTCCGCTTCCGCTGCTACACGGCGATCAGGAAATTTTGGGCTTCCGGATCGGAAAATTCGCCTACTGTACCGATGTGAGTCGTATCCCGGAAGCGAGTTTTAAACTACTGCAAGGGCTGGATATTTTGGCGCTCGATGCGCTCAGGGAAAAGCCGCATCCTACGCATTTCTCCCTGGAACAGGCGCTGGAGCAGGCAGCGCGTATTAAGGCAAAGAAGACCTGGTTTACACATATCAGCCATATTCTGGATGAAGATAGGCACGGGCAAAACCTGCCGGATGGTTACGCTTTTGCTTATGATGGGCTGGAACTTGAAACAATGAATAATGAATAATGTGTTTATCTTAGCGTTAAAATGCAGGTTTGAATAAGCTTTGTTCGACAATTGTGCAACGTTTTACATAATTTTCTTGACAATTCCGCAATATTGTGCTAAAAAGTTGAAATTATTAAACAGAATGGAATATCCTATTTTACCGGAGTATATAAAATGAAAATACGTATTATTAACGGCCCAAATTTAAATTTATTAGGAACCCGAAAACCGGATGTATACGGCCATAAAAGTCTTGATGAAGTAAATGAATTTATCGAAGGGTATTTTAAACGGGTGGAACTGGATTTTTTTCAGAGTAACCACGAAGGCCTAATCATCGATAAAATTCAGCAGGCGGCACACGAAGCGGATGGGATCGTTATTAACCCGGGCGCATATACCCACTATTCTTATGCCATCCGCGACGCCATCGAAGCGGTGGATATTCCGGTTGCCGAAGTGCATATCAGCAATGTGCACGGCCGGGTAGATTTCCGCAGTACATCGGTTATTTCGGAGGTTTGCAGCGGTACGGTTAGCGGATTTGGCATTTACGGATATGTACTGGCCGTGCAGGCGCTGGCCCATCAGTTAAAAAGAAAAGCCGAATGATTCAACAGATAAAAAATTTAGCCCGGCATTCGTCGGTTTATACGTTCAGTACCTTTATCCAGCGGGCGCTGGGTTTTGTGATGCTGCCCGTTTATACGGATATTGCCTATATTTCTAAAACCGCTTACAGCGATCTGACCCTCGTTTATACCTTTACCGCCTTTATGACCATCCTTTATTTATATGGAATGGATGCGGCTTTGCTGCGCTATTTTTTTCTGGGTAAGGAGTCGCGCAGTACCGTGTACAAAAGCGGTTTTATCGGTGTGTTTGTGAACAGTCTGCTGATCTCCGGTCTCTTGTTCCTGTTTGCCGATTCGGCGGCGTATGTGCTCTTGGGAAACGCCGCCTACGCGTTGTTTATAAAACTGGCTGCCGTTATTATGTTTCTCGATGGGCTGGGGAATCTGCCGTATCTCATTCTGCGGGCCGAAGAGAAATCCGCTGCTTATTCACTGTTTCGCATCGGCCGTTTTCTGCTGGAAGTGTTGCTGAATATTCTGTTTGTAGTCGTGTTGCGCTATGGGGTTATCGGGATTCTGTACGCCAATGTGATAGCCGCATTTGTAAACCTGCTGGCGCTGCTGCCTTATCAGCAAAAATATCTGCGCGCGGCGTTCAGTAAAGAGACCTTTTTAACGCTTATTAAATTCGGTCTGCCGATGATTCCCAACGGTATCGCCTACCTGACGGTGGAGATGAGCGATAAATACCTGATGCGATTTCTGCTGGGAAAAGAGACGCTGGCGCTCTATTCGGCCAATTATAAATTCGGCGCGATGCTTCTGTTGGTGGTCATCGCCTTTCGTACCGCATGGCAGCCCTTCTTTTTAAAAATTGCCAAAGAAGATGAAAATCCACGGCGCATATACGCCCGGGTGCTGACCTATTTTACCCTGGGCGGCGCTTTTGTGGTAGTTGCCGGGAGTTATTTTATCGAATATCTGATCAAGTTTCCGCTGTCGCCAACGAAAACCCTGATGGGTTCGGCTTACTGGAGCGGAGTGACGATTATCCCGGTCATCCTTACGGCCTATCTTTTTTACGGCCTGTATGTCAATTTTACGGTAGGCGTTTATATTAAAAAGAAGACCCGGCTGATGGTTGTGTTTACGGGGCTGGCGGCGCTGGTAAATGTGGGCAGTAATTTTTATTTAATGCCGCATTTCGGTATTATGGGCGCCGCGGTGGCCACGTTGCTCAGTTACATCACGATGGCGGCGGCCATTCTGATTGCCAATCAAAGAATGTATCCGGTGCCCTATGAATTTGGCCGGATTGCCGCAATTCTGGGTTATTTGGCGGGAATGCTCTTTTTACTCTACTCTTTTGATTTAACCTTCTGGGTGCGCCTGCTGCTCATTCTGATTTCGCCGGTATTATTTTATTTCGGTGGATTTTTAAATAAAGAAGAGATCCGGTTTTTACGAATAATAATTAGAAAGTAGCCGTAGATTTACACGGAAAAACATGGATTATTTATTAAAAAACTATCCGTAAAAATCTGTGTAATCTGTGGTCTGTGGTTTTTACGATGCAAAAACAAATAGTAAAAATAATACAAGGCTTCTTTATTCCATTTGGATTTCTGTACGGCTCCATTCTGCAAATCCGTAACTGGTTGTACGATTGGGGGATTGTAAAGAGTGAATCGTTTGATGTGCCGGTTATTTCTGTTGGGAATATCACCGCCGGCGGAACCGGTAAAACCCCGTTCACGATTTTTCTGGTACGGCATTTGTCGCAAACGTACAAACAAATTGCCATCGTCAGCAGGGGGTACGGCCGTAAAAGCAAAGGGACGCAGCTGGTGGCTGCCAAAGGGCAAATCTATCTGAATGCGGAAAATGCCGGTGACGAACCGTATCAGATGGCCCGTACCCTGCCCCATGCCATTGTTGTCGTTTCCGAAAAAAGGGCCGACGGTATGCGCCTGGCAGTGGAAAAATTTCAGGCAGATCTCATTGTTTTGGATGACGCCTTTCAACATCGTTCCGTTAAACGGGAGTTGGATATTTTGTTGGTAAATGCTAACGAACCCTGGAAAAATAATTTCCCGCTTCCTGCGGGAACCCTACGGGAGTTTAAATATAATTACAAAAGGGCGCAGGTAGTTGTTTTTACCAATGCGGACTCGGATACGGACTTGCCATTTACACCACAAGAACGGCCTTTTTTTAAAAGCAATACGGAATTAATGGAAGTGGTTGATTTGGACAATAAAATAGCTGGATCGACTGCCGATTTTAAAACAAAAAAAGTACTGGCTTTTGCCGGAATTGCGCATCCGCAGAATTTTGAGAAGGCGCTAACAGAAGCAGGAATACGCGTACTGTGTTTTGAAGGTTTTAGTGACCATTACCGGTTTTTGGAGAAGGATTTGCAAAAACTGTTTATTGCGGCGCAAAAACACGAATGCGAGCTGCTTTTATGCACCGAAAAGGATTTAGGCAAAATTCAGAATCTGAAAATAGCGAAATTCCCGCTACCACTTCGGGCCGTGCGTCAAAATCTTTTATTTGATGATGAAGAGAAATTAATACAAACAATCAGTTCACAATTGACGTAATTTTTGGTAGTTCCCATTATATAAACATCAAGAAGGCGCGAAGGAAAGCAAAGCACTCGTATTGTCCTGTTTTTTAAGAGGCGTAGCCGTTTTTATCTAAAACGCAAAATTTACAGCGTTTCGTCAGGGGAAGCTAATAACAAGGTTCTGGTTAATGCTTGTTCTGTTTTATTTTTTCTTTACGCTCATTGCGTTCTCTGCGTTTAATCCTTTATTCAGCGAACAATTCTTTTTAAAGAGGAAGACAAGCGCTATTCCAATATAAGTCGCCCCTAAACAAATACTCTCATTGTTTACGAACACTCTGAAATATTTTAACAGATAAACGTATTCCATATTGACAAGCGAAAAATAATCCCTTATATTCAACGACTCAATTATGAATCGCGGGGTGGAGCAGTCTGGTAGCTCGTTGGGCTCATAACCCAAAGGTCGTAGGTTCAAATCCTGCCCCCGCTACTATGACAGGCTAGTTTACTAGCCTGTTTTTAATTGGCGGCGTAGCTCAGCTGGTTAGAGCATCGGAATCATAATCCGAGTGTCCGGGGTTCGAATCCCTGCGCCGCTACACTTCTTCTTTCATTCTTTTCGAGGTAACCAGTGCAGGAGCGGTTACACGCTTTTATCACAACTCATCAGCTTATTTTCCCCAATGATCGAGTATTTGCAGCTGTATCCGGCGGCGTTGATTCGATGGTTTTGCTGGATTTATTACAGCGGCTTTCCGGCGAATTCCCGTTCGAACTGCGTGTGCTGCATATTAATCACAGGGTCCGCGGCGCCGATAGTGATGCGGATGAAGCGCTGGTGAACAAGCAGGCTAAAAAATTTAACTTGTCATTTGAATGTAAGCGGTTATCCGGACTCAACCGCGCCTCGTCAGAAGACGCCCTGCGTCAGGCCCGCTATGCTGCTTTTGAAGAAATTTTGCAGCACTATCCCGACGCAAAAATTGCCACCGCACACCATCTTGACGATCAGTTAGAAACGTTTTTTATGCGTCTGGCCAAAGGCGCCGGCCTGAAAGGACTGAGCGGAATTCCGCTTAAACGGGATGCCTACATTCGTCCTCTGTTATCCTTCCGGCGCAGAGAAATTGAAACATATGCGCGGCGGCAACAGATCGTCTTTCGGGAAGATCGTAGCAACGCCGATACTGCAAAGTTGCGCAACCATGTGCGGCATGCCCTTGTGCCGGCGCTAAAAGAGGTGTTTGGCGAGCCTTTTTATCATGGTTTTAGCAAAAGTTTAAACGAAATACAAAACCATCAAATAGTTTTTAAGCGGGAAAATGAACAGCTTTTTAAAAAGATTGTGACGCTGAATGGTTCGGAAATCAGATTGGCCATTTCCGCATATTCCGAACTTCCGCCGCTTCGTAGGCGCGCTGTTTTCCAGTATTGTATTTCACGGACGAATCCATTAACTTTAATCGCTTCAAACGGTTTATGGAAGGCCTTTGACCGGTTTGTTTTTGGTGCGGCTGCCGGGGCGCGATTTCAGGCAGGCAAAGCATTGTTTGTACGCAAAAACAGAGAAGACCTATTCTTTTACAAGGCCGAGCCGGAGATACTTTCCCCAGTGGAACTTTATCCCGGAGAATCGGTTAGCTGGGGAAAATACCGCATTTATTTGCGAAATGTGAAGAATGAAAAAGTTACCCTAAATAATGACTGCAACCAGGAATTTTTTTGCGCGGATCGGGTTCTATTCCCTCTGACTGTGCGTTCCTGGCTGGCGGGCGATTTCTTTTATCCTCTTGGTATGAAAGGGAAAAAGAAGATTAGCGACTTTTTTGTGGATCAAAAAACAGAAGGATATCAAAAAAAAAGTATTCCGCTTGTTTGTTCCGGCACGGATATCATCTGGGTTGGCGGGATGCGCCTGGATAATCGCTTTAAAATAAGTGAAACATGTAAAAAAATATACCAACTCACTCTAAAATAAGATAAAGGCAGCCGAATATGAATTGTGGTTTTGACCAATCGGAAATTATCCCCGAAAATTATAAATTATTAATTTCAGAAGAAAAAATTCAAGAGCGTCTCGAAGAATTGGGCGCGGAAATAACAAACGATTTTGCAGGGAAGAACCCTATTCTTATCGGCATATTAAACGGCGGTTTTATTTTTCTGGCCGACCTCATTCGTTTTATCAACACCGATATGGAAATGGATTTTCTGCGTATTTCCAGTTATGGCAATGCCCGCGAGTCCAGCGGCCATATTAAAATATTGAAACCCCTGAGCGCGGATATTAAAGATCGGCCGGTTATTGTGGTGGAAGATATTGTGGATTCGGGTCTGTCTTTAAAATTTTTAGAAAATATGCTTAGTGCTTTCGGCCCCAGCGAATTACGTTTTGCGTCGCTGCTTCATAAACCATCCAAAAATGTAACCGATCTTAAAATTGACTATACCGGTTTTGAGATTGAAGATAAATTTGTGGTTGGTTACGGATTGGATGACGGGCAGATAAAACGAAACCTACGCTCTATTTATTATATCGATTAAGAAAGGTTCTGCACTAATGGATAAACCGAAAAAAGATCAAAATAAAGACGATAAAAACTTATTTAACCGTAATAAAAAGGATGACGATTTTCAGTGGAAAAAAGCATCTAAAACGGGTATTATCTGGATAGTTGTTCTGCTGGCAGCCGTTGTTTTCAGCTCCATGTTTTCCTCCGGTAATCCCAAAGAAGCGGACATTGATTACGCAACATATAAGCGACTGTTAAAGGAAAACAAAATAAGAGAAGGTAAGGTTACTCTCGGAGAAAATGTATTTTCCGGAAAACTGGTGGAAGAAAACCGTACCTTGGGGCCGCAACCAGTTAGTCAGATTCGCACAAATTTACCTTACCTGGATGATTCGGTTGTAAAAGAGTGGGAAGACAGAAATATTCCTATCCGCTTTATCGAACCTTCCAACGAATGGAGTCTGATGCTGATTAATATGCTCCCGTGGATACTCATACTGGGTGTCTATATATTCTTTATCCGGCGTATGCAGGGCGGAGCAGGTGGCGGCGGCGGGTCGCGCGGGTTGTTCAGCTTCGGTAAAAGTAAAGCCAAAATGATGACCGAAGATAAGAAAAAAGCGACCTTTGACGATGTGGCCGGCGCAGACGAGGCCAAAATGGAATTGCAGGAAATTATTGAATTTTTGAAAGAACCGGGGAAATTTACCCGTTTAGGCGGTAAAATTCCCAAAGGAGCGCTTCTGGTGGGCCCTCCCGGAACGGGAAAAACATTGCTGGCCAAAGCGGTTGCCGGAGAAGCGGGCGTTCCGTTTTTTAGTATGAGCGGAGCCGATTTTGTGGAAATGTTTGTTGGCGTTGGCGCCAGTCGTGTACGCGATTTATTTGAAGTGGGCCGCAAACATGCGCCTTGTATTTTGTTTATCGATGAAATGGATGCGGTGGGACGTCACCGTGGAGCGGGGCTTGGCGGCGGCCATGATGAACGTGAACAGACGCTCAACCAACTTCTGGTTGAAATGGACGGATTCGATTCGAAAGAGGGCGTAATTTTACTGGCGGCAACAAACCGTCCCGATGTTCTGGACTCGGCGTTGTTGCGCCCGGGACGCTTTGACCGCCAAATCGTGGTTGATCGTCCGGATGTGCGCGGTCGCGAAGGTGTTTTTAAGGTGCATGTTAAACATGTCCCTCTCGATAAATCGGTTAACCTCGAAGCCCTGGCCAAAGGAACGCCCGGATTATCCGGCGCCGATATTGCCAATTTAGTAAACGAAGCTGCGTTGCTGGCTGCCCGCAAGAACAGAAATGTGGTTATGATGGCGGATTTTGAAGACGCCAAAGATAAAATTATGATGGGTATTGAGCGTAAATCCATGCTGATAACGGAAGAAGAAAAGAAGACCACAGCCTATCATGAATCGGGCCACGTACTGGTTGGAAAGCTGATTCCCGGAACGGATCCGGTACATAAAGTAACCATTATTCCACGCGGCCGGGCTTTGGGCGTAACTTCATATTTACCCATCGACGATCGGCATACCCATTCGAAGGATTATCTCGAAGGAATGCTGGCCAAACTTTTAGGCGGCCGGGCTGCTGAGAAAATTGTTTTTAATCAGGTAAATACCGGCGCCGGAAGCGATATTGAACGCGCAACGTCCATTGCCCGGAAAATGGTTTGCGAATGGGGAATGAGTGAGAAATTGGGCCCGATAACATTTGGCCAGAAGGAACAGGAAATTTTTCTGGGCCGGGAAATTTCACAGCACCGTGATTACAGCGAAAAGGTAGCCGTTGAGATCGATTCGGAAGTGCGGTCAATCGTTATCACCGCACAAGAAAAAGCAGAAAAAATAATAAAGGATAATATTGATCTGCTGCATAATCTGGCAAAAGCCTTGCTGGAACATGAAATCCTCGACGGTGAACAAATTGATCGGGTGATAAACGGGGAATCAATAAATACCATTGCCTTTACTACAAGCGAAGAAACCGAAGCCCAAGGGAAAAAAGAGTCGCCAAAGAAAAAAACGGTGCGGTCTTCCAAAGAAAACAAAGCGAAAGCGGAACCGAAAAAGGAAAAATCTGTTAAAGCCGTCAAAAATAAAAAGAGCGATACAAAAGAATAATCCGTTCGGCGGTTATACCGGTTTGAAATTTTGAATCGACAAAACGGTTCGTTTTTTTGTGTATAAACAGGCGGTCATTAGCCGAACTATTGATTTCAGCTTTGCTGTTAAGGTGCGGGACAATAAATGGAACAACTAATTAATTTTCTTTCCGGTGGCGTGCCGGGAGGAATCCTTGTTTTTCTGCTGTTTTTGCTGATAATCAATCTGGCGTTTTCGTTTTTAAAAACATCAAAACTCTTCAGTGCGGAGCAGAGTAAAAAAAACAGGCGTACCTATTCGCTGGCTTTGCTGATGCTTTATATTGGTATTTGGTTGGCCACACAGCCCCCCAAACCGCAAATCCGTGTGGTTGTATTGCCGACGATTTCCACAGACGCCTCTTTTAAGGCAGATGCCCGCGCCTTCGAATTAGCGGAGTTGTTCAGGCGCTGTGCCCCTTCGGCATTTGAACCAAAATACCTTCTGCATCGCTGGACGTGGCTTTATGAGACCATCGATCCCGATTCTGTGAACTTTATTTCGCAATGGAAAAAAACGGCATTAGCCCTTCGTCCTGGAATAATCATTCAGCCCTATTATAAAAAAACCGGAATATCATGTTCTGTGGTTGCCGACGGGGATAGTCTGTATTTTACGGCCTCCGGCGCACATAGTCTGCTTAATAAAATAAAACGGAATACCGGATTGTTTAAGGAAAAGGCAGTATTCTCTCAAATCGATCCTAAAGCTCTCACACTGCGTTTACTTTTACTCAAGAATAAAAACGATGCGGTTCTTCAATCTGCCGCGGCCGATTCCGGCCTTGAAGTGTTGCAGATGGTAGCGGAGGCCTATGTCCGAAAGGGATTGCTGCGACCCATCGATCGTGAAAAAGCAAAATATATGAAAATTGAAAACCCCGATTTTCAGAAGGCGAAAAGAATTTTTTCCAAACTTATCAAAGCCGGAGCGGATACGCCGGAAACCGCGTATTGGCTGGGACGCATGGCCATTTACGACCAAACGTATACAAAGGCGGAAGTCTATCTTAAAAAAGCCTTTGTGGAAGATCCTTCAAATGCCCGGATTCTTTTACAGCTCAGTTACCTGCATCCGGATCGTCTGAAGGAGTTTGGTTATAACAGTCGCATTGATATCCTGAAACGAACTGTGTCTTTAGATCCCGGTTTTAGAGAAGGCGTTTTTCAATTGGCACAGGAATATTACAATTCGGGCACGGGAACCGCATCCGGAACCGGAACGACAAAAGCCCGGCAGACCATTGAAACGTTTTTAAAAATTAATCGGGAAGATTTAAAAATATTAAGCCTGCTTGCTTCGATCGAATTAAAACTGGGATATTATGATATTGCGTTTCAGTTATATGAGAAAATTGCTGCCCGGGTACCCGAAGCGTCAAATTCCTGGTATAATTTGGGTGTGGTGCGTTTTATGAAAAAAGAGTACCGGGAAGCGCTGCAAAACTTTTTAAAAGCAATTGCCATTGACAAAAATCTGGATGCCTATTTATACGCCGGCATTACCTATCGCATGTTAGGTGAAAACGAAAAAGCGCTACATTACTATCGGGAGCGTATCCGGCGTAAGAGCGGCGATGATGACAAGTGGGCCAAAGAGGCGATGAAAGGCATCCGAAAAATATTAAGCGACACGACTATAAAACATGAACATTAGGGCTGTATTTCTTTCTTCACATAAACGTATTTATGAATTGAACCAGCGGTATGGTTCACTACTGCAGGAATCCCTCCTTGGCCGATTTGTATATTTTACATCCGAAGTATCCATAGAAGAGGCTACAGGGCTACGCAGGCGCGCCGGTTTGCTTCTTTTTACGACGGCTGTTTCGGACAGCTATTTTATCTTTTTAGAAGCAGGGCAATCATGGCCAGAAGAAATTACTATGCTTTATCCGCAATTAAAGACTTTTACCGGGCAAGCTGTGTCGCCGGTTTGGAAGTTACGTAAAACAGAACTTGATTTTAACGGCCCACCTGTTATTATGGGTATTTTGAATGTTACGCCCAATTCCTTTTCGGACGGCGGCAGGTTTATCGAAAAGAATCATGCTGTGGAGCATGCCCTGACGATGGCGGAAGAGGGCGCGCAAATTATCGATATTGGGGGAGAGTCCACACGGCCCGGAGCTGATCCGGTTCCGCCGGGAGAAGAATTAAATCGCGTTGTACCGATTATTGAAGAAATCCGTCGATACAGTGATGTCCCGATTTCGATAGATACATATCGCAGCAAAACGGCGCGTGCCGCACTAAAAGCCGGAGCGGATATAATTAACGATATCAGCGGCGCTCAGTTTGATAGGCAGATGGCTGAGACAGCCCGTTTGTTTGATTGCCCGATTATTGTTATGCATATCAAAGGTACACCGAAGAATATGCAAAAAAATCCGTCTTACGCGGATGTCACTGCAGAAATATATGATTATTTTGAAGAACGGATTTCTTCTCTTAACAAACAAAAAGTCTCAAAAATTATTCTGGACCCGGGAATCGGATTCGGAAAGCGTACCGAAGATAACCTGCATATCTTAAGAGACTTAAGAGACTTTATTTTTTTACAGCATCCTTTGTTAATAGGCTTGTCCAGGAAATCTTTTATAGGGAATACGTTAGACCGCAATATTGATGAACGGAGCGCCGGAACAATTGCCGCACACCTCTCAGCCAGTTTAAACGGCGCTTCAATTTTACGCGTACACGACGTTAAAGAAACTTTAGATGCTATTCGAATGCAGTTTGCTATCCTGAACGATTAAACTTAACGTGACCGTGGTCATTGTTTATTATGTCGGGAAATATTAATAGGTTAAAGTCTGTAGGAACTGTTAAAAAATATCTACGGAAAAATGATTTTTTCGGTATTTAGAATTGTATTTTACAAAGGTTTAAGCTATATTTGCCAAAATACGGACAGATATATACTATATAGCTGGATTGCTTACTGAATCAATTTGAGCAGAAAATCATCACAAAGATTTTTATACTAAAGATTTAAATGTTTCATCCGACTAAAACTAAGAATAAATGCTCTTTAAAATTGGATTTATACCCGTTACCCTAATCGATGTGATCGACATCGCGATTGTTACCACCCTCTTTTATGAGCTGTATCAGTTTTTAAAAGGGAGTGTTGCCATCCGTATGTTTATCGGTTTGCTGGTAATACTACTGATTTCTATCCTTGGTGAATTGCTGGATATGAGCGCCTTAACCTGGATTATGTCTGGATTGAAGACGGTCTGGGTGCTCGGTTTTGTTATTGTCTTTCAGCCGGAACTGCGCAGGCTTCTTATTTATCTCGGGCAAAGCCGTCTCATTCGCACGTTCGTCCATGTGGGCGATTTAAAGTTTGTGGACCATATTATTGATGCGGCTCAGGAACTTTCGCGGAAGAATTTTGGCGCATTAATCGTTATCATTCGGGATATGAATATAAAATCAGTTGTCGAAACAGGTATTGTTCTGCAGGCACAACTTTCGAAACAGTTGATAAGTTCGGTGTTTAATCCGCGTTCTCCTTTGCATGACGGGGCTTTGCTGGTTCGCAATGAAGTAGCGGTTGCGGCCAAGTGTTTATTGCCGCTTTCGCAGAAGCCGGATTTAGACCCTGCGCTGGGAACCCGACACCGGGCGGCCCTGGGGTTGTCGGAGCAATCCGATGCTTTTGTACTGGTGGTTTCGGAAGAGACGGGAATGATTTCGTACGCAGAGAATGGGAAGTTGGTACGGGGGTTGACCGATAGCATGCTGCGTAAAAAATTAGATGAGATATTTTCTCCAAAACCGGGCGTTGTTAAAAAAGGGATCACCGGCTGGAGTTCAGAATAGAAAAAATAGATATTAAATTAAACGGGAGGAACCATGGGATCCTTTGGTACGAGATTATTTAAAGCGAACCTTGTGTTGACAGCTTTTTTGTTTTTTGCATTTTCCGGAATGGGATTTGCGGCGGCTATTAGTTCAAACGGAACAGGTGGCGGCGCGTGGAATTCAGCATCTTCATGGAATCCTGCACAGGTGCCTGTTGCAGGCGACGATGTGACTATTCTGGGAGGTGATGCGATTACCCTGGATGTTTCGACTACCGTTAATTCACTTACTGTAAATAGTACGGGAGCGCTTCATTTTGGCAGTGCCTCTGGTACCTTCACGTTAACCGTCAGCGGAAATGTGACAAACTCTGGTACTATTGATACGGATGATGCCGGAATCGCATTTCATACATTGGCTATCGGCGGTAATTTTAGCAATAGCGGTACCTTTAACGGGAACCAGTTAGGCGGAACAAATCCCGAAGCCATTTACGTTGATTTTAACGGTTCATCGGCAATGGTTATTTCCGGTTCACCTACTTTTTACCGTTTAATCTATAGCGGTACCGGAGCGCTTACAACCAGTTCTTCCGCGATGTTGGTACAGAGCGCGCTTGACTTACAGAGCGGAGCGGGGACCTTTACGGTTGGCGCAGGTGAATTGTCGATTGACGCTTCCATTATTAACATTAACAATGGAGGTTTTGATGCCACTACAAATACATCGACTATAAAGTTTACGGGTACCTCTTCTAAGACGATTGATGTGGATGGGTCTGTTTTGTCTTCTATTGTATTCTATAATGTAAAAGTTGAAGGTGCGGATGTAACTTTAAAAGGATCTAATAGTGCGGTTGTCTTTAATTTTAACAACGATTTGACCTTAACAGATAAGCAGCTTCTTTTTAACGGAGCAAATGAGTCCATTGGGTATGGGAGTGGCGCTACGGTTATTTATAACGGTAGCAGCGCGCAAACAGTGGGAGTAGAGTGGACGACTCCTGCGGGTACCAATATCGCTCCGACGAATGTAACGGTTGATAATGGAACCGGTTTGTCGCTTGGTAGTACAAGTCTTGCGGCACTGGGTGGAACTTTAACGTTACAAAACGGAGCCGCCGATTACAGCGCGGGCTCTCAGATTCTTACGCTGGCGGGAATTGCCGGAACAAGCTCAGGTTCCTTTGGCCTTGGGAATGATAATGAGATTCAGTTAAGCCCCGGTGGCACGATTACAACCAGCGGAACTCCCAAATTTCATTCGATTACGACTCTTGGAAACGCGACCTTAAATAATAATTTTGAAATTCAGGGCGTTTTAAAAGTGTCCGGCGGCGGTACGGTAATCGTAAGCAGCGCTTTTACTCTCGGAAATGACGGTTCGTCTTATGGCTCGATAAATGTGGATAACGGAACATTAAATCTTGCCGGTTACGATATCGTTGAAGATGCCGCGAATAGCGCATTAACGGTTGGTGCAAGCGGAACTTTAAAAACAGGCGGTTCGGATATTACCAATTATGGCGGCGGTTATACGTTAACCGGCACGGTAGAGTTTGACGGTTCGAGTACCGAAACGATACCGGCGGCAAGCTCCATAGGAACCTTGGTTGTAAACAATAGCGCCGGTGTGCAAACATCAAGCGCTCTTACGGTAAATTCGGCTCTGACTCTTACGGACGGTACGGTTACTTCTTCTGCGGCCAATACGCTAAGACTTGCCGATGGAATTACGGTAACGCGTACGGATAATACGGATTTTATTATTGGGCCTCTGGAAAAAGTCTTTACAACAGATATTACTTTTACTTACCCGATTGGATATGCCGGGACGTATTTGCCGGCAGTTTATACATATACGGGATTAAATGGTACGGGAGTAATTGAAATAGAGGCCATTAGCGGTAATCCGGGCGGTACCCCACCATCCGGAATCTCGACCATTGCCACATCGCATCACTATACCTTAAAAGAAATTTCAGCGCCGACCGGTTTTACGAGCTATGATATTGAGATTACCTGGACGGGAAGCGGCTTTTCACAGAATCGTAACCAGATATTGGTTCAGAATGGCGTCGGACCTACGTATGAATATACGGCTGCCAGTACTCATTCGGCTTCAACCGTTACGCGTTCTGGATTAACCTCCTATCCTACAAATGATGGCTTCCTCGCTATCGGTTCTTCCAGCCAGACGATTGTTTGGACCGGCACAAGCGGCGACGGTTTATGGAGTACGGCCGGGAACTGGAATCCGGCAGAACAGCCGCAAACCGGTGATGATGTGGAGTTTTCCGGAAATTATAGTTCTACACAAGCAGTAGAATATGACGCTTCTGCCACTGCCAGTGAATTTGCCAGTATTAAAATTAATCCTGCCGGCAGTGCGGTAAATCTTACACTAAGCCGATCGGTTACATTGAATTTGACGGCTGGGACAAATGCTCTTGTTTTAAATTCCGGAAGTTCGCTCAAATACAACGGCAGCACGGTTCAAATGGGCGGCAGCGGATATGACCAATCACTGACAGATTACTCCGGAACCGTTGAATATGCTACCGGTTTAGTTTATGTAGACACATACGCCGCCTTGACCATAAACGGCGCCACGGGAACTTCCGGCTCCGGAACGACCACTGTTAGCGGTTTGCTAACGAAAAACGGCGCTGATTTTAGTACGGCAGAATCATTTACCGCCGGTTCTTATACCAATACGTCCGGTACGGCAACTTTTAGCGGCACTTCGTTGTCGGTTAGCGGAACAACAACGCTTAACGGCGGTTCGGTTGCCGGTACGGCAAATGTCCAGGGGAATGTGGTTTTTGGCGGCGGAACAGCTGCAGGTACGTTTACGTTTAGCGGCGGAAATGCACAGGCTATCAGCGGCTCGGGAGCTTCTTTTAATAATATTACTATCAATAAAAGTGCAAACGATGTTACCTGTAGTGCCGCTGTTTCGGTAAGTGGTACACTTACCCTTACGGCCGGTGATATAATTACAACCTCTACGAATCTATTGACAATGGGTACCGCGGCCAGCTATTCCGGAGGCGGCGACGCCAGCCATGTTAACGGCCCGCTCGCCCGTATGACGAACAGTGATGCGACCAGTTACGAATTCCCGATTGGAAATGGTTCGTTGCAACGCAGGGTTCGAATCGCGCCAACGGCATCAACTGCTGAGACATATACCGCTGAATTAGTTTATGGCAATCCGGGCGGCCAGGGTGTAAGTACCACATATGGCTCGGGAATTGATCATGTTTCAAGTGTTTATTATTGGAATATCACTTGTGTAAATTCTGTAACGGCCAATGTAACGCTTTATTGGGAATCAACGAGTGACGGCGTTGCTAACGGACATGAAAGCGAAGTGCTCGTTGCTCAGTATAATGGTACTCAGTGGAATGACGCTGGAGGTTTAAATAGCGCTATTGGCGATTTTACTTCAGGGCGTGTTGCCTCAAATCCGGTAACTGTAAGTACCGGCGCTAATCCGCAGTTTGTTCTGGCAACCAGTACTTCCGATAATTCGTTGCCGGTGGAACTGGCCTCCTTTACGGCGGAAGCTGGTATTAGCGATGTAACGCTGAACTGGACGACCGCGTCCGAATTAAATAATCAGGGCTTTAACGTATATCGTCGTCTGCAAAGCCAGGAAAATAACTGGGCGCAGATGAATGAATCAATGATTGAAGGACAGGGCAACACTTCTACGGAAACCAATTATACCTTTGTGGATGCACAGGTTGTTTCCGGGGAAACCTATGTGTATAAACTGGAATCGGTAAGCCTGAACGGATTGCGAGTAGACGAGAGAGTTGTTGAAGTTACGGTGAAAACACCTACGGAATATGCTCTCTTCAATAATTATCCGAATCCGTTTAACCCGTCGACAACCATTAAATTTCAGCTTCCTGAGTCGCAGCAGGTTACCTTAACGGTTTATGACGCCCAGGGTCGTGTGGTTAAAGAGCTGCTGAGTAACGCGGTTCAGGATATGGGCGAGCATAGTATTACCTGGAACGCTTTGGATAATAACGGTAACCGGGTGGCAAGTGGTATGTATTTTTATCGCTTTTCTGCCGGTAAGTTTGTTAAGATGGGTAAAATGATTTTACTTAAATAAAATAAAAATAACGAAAAGTACTGTATTTTTACATTGATTTAGGAACCGGAAAATGTATTTTCCGGTTCCTATTTCTTTATCAAAATAAAAGTTAGATAAATGATTAAAAAAAACCTGCTTCTTTTCCTTTCTTTATTCTTTATTGTCAATATTCTGCCGGCGGCAGATGTGCAATATACCGTTATCCGCAATGATGCGAATGTTTTTCATATAAAAATCCATATTCCGAAACCCGTTTTACGGTTAGAACAAGGCAAAACATTTGCTTTTTATCCGGATGCGCAATATTACACGGATGCGCAAAACGCTTATCTTCCTGTTTTGAGCAAACTGTTTAATCTGTCTTCAAAAGAGGCGCCTCAGGTAAAAATAATTCAAAGCAAGATAAGCAGTATGCAGACGCCGAATTACCTAATTGCGGAGCGTAGCAGTATTAAGCTGGAAAATGATAATTCCGGTCAGGTAGCGCAGGCAAAATATTTGGGGAATTATAGTAAAATCCCTTTGTTTGTCCTGAATATATTTCCGGTTCGCTATAATGTAGAGCAAGGGAGGCTTGATTGGTACGAAGAGATAGAACTCGAAGTGACTGCCGGCCATTCGAATCAAAACACTTCTGTTTTGAATGTACAGACAAAAACGCAAAACAATAGCTTTTTAAATCGGGTTATTCTAAATCAAAAACAAACATTTTCTGTTTCGGAAGAGCCTGTTTCCGTTTTGGATAAAACTGCGGAAACGGCTGCAGGTATGTTTGATCGCTATACGACACTTTTTAAGATTCTGGTCGACGAGGAGGGAATTTATAAAATTACGTATGCCGATTTAGAAGATGCGGAGTTTCCTATTGCTTCTGTAAATCCGTCCAATTTAAGGCTTTTTAACAAAGGTCGTGAAGTTCCGCTTTATTTGCATGGGCTTGCAGACGGTACATTTGATGAAAAGGATTATATCGAATTTTGGGGCCAACGCAATGAAAAAACACTTTTGGAGCGGTTTCCTGATATTTATGCAGACCCTTTTTCCGACATAAATGTTTACTGGCTGGCGGCCGGAAACGAACCGGGAATGAAAATGTCGGAGGAAAGCGGACGTTTGCTCGGCGGGGAAAAGTATGTGTTTCAGCCTTATGCCTATACCGAAACCCTGCATTTTGAAGAAGACAATCACCATGAGAATTTCGGCCATTCCACTTCCAAGCGGAATCGTCCGTCTTATGAATTAGATCACTGGTATTTTGATTCCGGTATCAGTGCGCCGGAAGGGATTGCCTATGATTTTTATGTGCCCTATCCATTTGAATCCGGTTCGAACGTTGAAATAACGGCTGCTTTTCGCGGCAAAAGTTATTTTAGCAGTGCAACAAATCCCTTGGTAGGTCACCAGGTCGATTTAAAACTGCGTGGAAAAGGCGACGTTTCCAAATTGATTGCCCGGGTTGTGCCTGCAGATCATTGGCGTGATCAGGAGATGCGTTTTATTTCCAATGCCGATTCAGCCGTAAAAATATCACAGTCGGTATTGAATAACGGTTTAAACCGAATCGAAGTGGATATGTTTCAAACCGGCGTCACGGATATTGTTTTGATGAACTGGTTTGAAATAAAATATCTGCGAAAATACAGGGCATATAAAAATTATATCAAGTTCCATGTGGATGAAGATTTTTTTAACAATGCCTACGTGAATATCGGCGATAATATTCAGATAAATGTGGATGGGTTTGATACCAGTGATATTTCGTTGTATAAAATTGGGGTTAGTAAACTGGTTAACGGTAAAATTGCTTTCATAAATGACAATAATTTTCATTCGTTCGGAATATCTTTTCAGGATCAAATATTTGATCCCTCCATCGAATATGTTGCTTTAACGGAGAGCGCCAAAAAGAAACCCCTTTCCATCATTCCTTTTAAACCGTGGAACGGCAGGAACGCAAACGAAACATTATTACATGTTTCGGTTCCGATAAATTATTTAATTGTAACCCACGAATTGTTTTATCAAAATGCGATAAAACTGCGCGATTTAAAAATTCAACAGGGGCTTTCGGCCGAAGTAGTTACGGTAGAAAATATTTACGATACGTTTAATAACGGAATCAAGTCGCCGTTAGCAATAAAAGAATTCATTAAATATGCGGTGCAAAATTGGAGCGTATCGGCTCCCCTGGAATATGTGGTCTTTGTAGGAAAAGCCTCTTACGACTATAAAGGACGCATAAAAAAGGATTCGGATCTTGTCCCCACCTTTTTATATCAGACGGAAAAATACGGGGCGGCGGCGTCGGATTACTGGTATTCGTTATTAGATGATGATTATATACCTGATGTCTGCGTGGCGCGTATTCCGGCTTCTACGAATCAGGAATTGCTTAACTATATTGATAAAGTAGCACATTATGAGCAGGAAAATAACATTCCGGGCGAGTGGATAAACAACGCCTTGTTTATAAGCGGCAATGACGCCGGCAACGGAGACCGGGAATATCTAACAAACCAACCCATTTTTCGTTCTCAGAATTTACGTCTTCTTAATAATCAGCTTCCGCAAAATATGTTTACCAGTCGCCTGAATACGGTTAAAGACGAAAGTATTCAGGGATATGATCCTGATTTTGGCAGCACGACCGATCTTAAGGAATATTTTAATGACGGTCTTGCCTTTGTCAACTTTTTAGGGCATGGCGGCGGTGGAATCTGGGCCGATGTGAATCTTCTAAATCTTTCCGATGTGGATGATCTTAATAATGGTTACAAGTTGCCCTTTGTTGCGAGTATGACCTGCTTTACGGGCGCTTTTGAAAACCCAAGTCGCCTGGGTCTGGCTGAAAAACTAATTTTAAGTGAAAAAAAAGGCGCCATCGGAATCCTTGCTGCCTCGGGTGTAGGTTGGAAATACAATGATTTTGCCGTAGAGTGGAGCTTGTTGGATTTCCTTTGGGATAAGAATCTTACTTTTGGCCAGGCGGTCAATTTGATGAAGATACATTATATGGCCAATCCGGTTTATACGACAGAAGAAGGTGATTTTTATACATTTGGTTACGGTGGTTTAAAACATTCCATGGTGAATCAGTATAATTTCCTCGGCGATCCTTCGTTAAGAATTATTCAACCCCAAGAGCAGATTACGGTTCAGGTTTCGAATCCCAGTCCATCAGCGGGAGATACGCTTGATATTCGTCTTTCGGGAACCTCATTAAATGCGGCAGACGGGCATGTTAAAATTACAAATCAGCAAAACCTGTTAGTATACGAACATTATTTTTCATATACTTCGGGATATTCTTTCCGATTCCCGGTACCGGAAGCGGGAGCCGGGCAAACGTATACGGTTAAGGCTTTTGTCTCTGTTTCTTCTGCAAATGGAGCCGGAAATGCGTTTATCCAGGTGGAACGACCATTTATTAAATCCGTATCCATCTTGCCCCGGAACCCGAAAGTAAACCAACCTATTTCTTTTAGCATTGTTGCCAAGAGTCAAAACCGATTGACCGAAATGGAATTAATAAATTTTCGTAATTTCAATACTCCATACGGATCATCTACCCGCATTCAAATGGAGCGGGTGAACGATACCTTGTTTCAGTCTTCCAATTCGTATGGCGGGTTTAGCGACGGCGGGGTAAAATATTTTGATATTTATGCCAAGGATGAAACAGGGAAGACGTTTCTGCAGCGCAGACAGGCTTTCACCGTTATAGACACCCGTCCGGATATCGCTCTAAAAGTCGGAAGTTTGGCCTATACGGGCAGCGATAAGCTACAATTAAAATTTGAGGTTCAAAATAATTCGGACAGCTCGCTATCTAATGTAAAAATACGTTGCTTTGATCAGCAGAGTATTGAAACCGGTGACTATTTTACCGAGTTGTCTGTGCCTGTTAATGCAAGAGAACAAAAAATAATTTTGGTAGATTACACACCTGCCAATACGGCAACCGTGCGATCATTCAAAATTATATCCGATCCGGATGATACAATTGACGAATCAAATGAAAACAACAATGTCCTGTTGCAAACGTTAACCACAGATCATGTATTTATAAACCATTCTTTGGGTACGTCTTCGGACGGCATGAGTAATGATACAATTCGGGTTGCAGCAAAATGGAATTATTTTGTCGAAGCGAATACGCTTCCGTCCTCTGCTGTAATTCAGTTCTCAGAAATCGATTTATCGGGCTTCCTTAAAGCGGATATTCAAAAAGGGCTCCGTTATGTGCCGTTTCACGGCTCACAGGATTCTTCGGGAATTACCATAACCTATCCGCCGTTTATTTCGGAGGCAAACCTAAAGGCAACGCTTTCGGTGAAACTGGATACAACTGTGTTTTCTACGCAGGAAGTGCAAAACATTACGCTTTTCCGTTTTGATTCCTATTTAAATCTCTGGCTGCTTATGGGGAAAGATTCTTTACGGAACGGAATCCTCTATGCAACAATTAATAAATCCGGTGACTATGCGGTTTTTTATGCAAACGATAAAGAAAAACCGGTTATTGAAGTGAGCGCCGACGGTCGTCCCATTGTAAAGAATATGACGCTTTCCGGTAAACCGCGTCTGTCCATGCTCTTACAAGATGAAAACGGCGTAAATTTCACAAATTCCTTAAATGTTTTTCTCGACGATATTCCCTATGTGATAAACGGCGTTCCACAGATACAGCAAGAGGTTTCCATCCCGGACAGCCTGCGTAATTCAAAAGCGGTAATGATTGCTCTGTCTCCCAATCTGGAAGCGGGAACCCATACGCTTAACGTTTCGGTAACCGATGTAAATGGGAACCTTGCCGAGCAAAACAGTCAGTTTGTAATTACGGATAATTTTACATTAACTATTCACGGAAATTATCCAAATCCCTTTTCTGATGAAACCATTCTGGCTTATACCGTAAGCAGTATAAATGATCTCGATGATTTTAAAATACGCATCTATACGGTATCCGGTCGACTTATACGAAAAACAATGCTTCCTTTTGATGAATCCATAAATGCTTTTGATGATGATATTCGTTCTGTCGGTTATCATGAAGTTGTTTGGGACGGAAGAGATGACGATGGCAAACAGGTTGCTAACGGAGTCTATTTTATGGTTGTAACAGGGAAGTTTAGAGGAAAAACAGTTAAACGTACATTAAAAATTGCAAGATTACGATGAAAAAAATTCTTTTATATAGTATAATTGTATTAATGCCGCTTTTTAGTCAGGCGCAGAATTCCCGTTATGCAGCTTCCTTTATGGAACTGGGTATTGGGCCGCGGGCTTTGGGAATGGGCAACGCTTATGTGGGGATAAGCAATGATGTAACCGGCGTTTTCTGGAATCCTGCCGGGTTAGCGCTTTTACCAAATCCGCAGGCGTCATCCATGTATGCCAGTTTGTTTAATCAGTTGGAAAACCAGAGTTACGCGGCCGCAGCCATGCCGGTTTTCGGTGGCGCTTCTATCGCATTGTCCTGGGTACGTTTGAGTATTGACGATATTCCCCGTTATGAATTTGATAATAGCTTTGACGCCTATGATCGTGTGATTAGCGGTATTGGCACACCGCTCACCTCTTTGCCGGTAAATCATTTCTCCAGTTTTAATGATGCTTTTATCGTTACTTTTGCCAAGTACATCCGGTGGAATGTTGACCTTGGGTGGCAATACTTTGAAATTCCCATTGATGTGGGATTTGGTCTTAACTTAAAAATGATACGCCAGTCCATCGATGATAAAACGGGTTCGGGTATCGGCTTAGACGCCGGCTTTATTTCCCGTATCGGTCTCAATGAGATTTTTAGCGATATTAATTATGGTGATCTTGCTTTTGGATTAAATATTCAGGATCTTACACAGACGCAGATAACATGGAATACCGATTCTAAACATAAAGATAAAGTTCCCTATAATTTTAAATATGGAATTGCGTATACACAGCCGCTATCTTTTTTAAAAAGTACTTTTACGGTTGCGTTTGATTTGAACAGCAGATATACCGGTTCGGCCCATCTTGGGGGAGAATTTCTATATCATTCGCTACTTGCCGTACGGATGGGATTAAATTCCGGTTTTTTTACTGCCGGCGCCGGTTTATATTTATGGAAATTCAAATTTGATTATTCATATCAAGGACATGATCTGGGGAATTCACACCGTATTTCAATATTATTTGGTCTGTAGCTGATATGAAACGTCTGTTTTTTTATCTGATTGGAGGATTATTAATTGCGTCCTGTTCGGACCCGCAAGGCGTAAAGCCAACCCCTCCGGATGCTGTTCAGCTGGTCTTACGGGTTCCGGGAGCGGATTCTTTGGAAATCGAAAGGGGTATTGACGCTGCTCCGAATCCGGGCGAAGTGCTTAATGCCATTCAGCTGATGTGGTACGAACCGGCTAATACAGTTGATTTAAAACAATATAAAATTTACCGCAGCGCGCATGAATCCGGAGTAGTCAATTATGACCTGCACGCGGTTAAAGAAATTGGTCAGCAAGGCGCGGTCGATACAATTTATATTGATACTCAAGATTTAGAACAGAATGTTCGATACTATTATTATGTCACCGCGGTAGATAAAGACGACCGGGAAAGCACAACTTCCGATACGGTTTCGTATGAGTTGTTAGCAAAACCAAACCAATTGTCCCTAAATGGTAATTCTTCGGAAATTACAGAGCCGGTAATGGATTTTAGCTGGTGGAGCCTGGAAACCGATTTTTTCTATCTAAGGATTGAAGAATATATAAATGAAGATTTTCATCCCCTGGTATATTTTGCCAAAATACAAAGCACCTATGATGATGGCTGGCAAAATTACCGTCTCGAAGGGGATTGGTTAAAGACACTTTTTTATACTAACGGACATTTTCGCTGGCGTATCGATACGGTTGGGGACGAGGATATACAGCATCATGCCTATTCCGGATCGGAATCGGACTGGAAGCCGTTTAAGGTAATTTGGAGCACCGAATGAAACGTTTCTTATTTCTGTTTATCGCTATGTTTACCATAAATTTATCCGCCCAGAGTTTTGATCAGCTCCCGGTTTTTAACCAGCAGCAACAAACCATTAACAGCTTTTCGGATCGTCCGGCGCAGTATATATTGGGCAGCGACGATATTTTGCTGGTTAATGTGAATTTATGGGGACATGTACAGCGTCCGGGAATTTACAGTATTCCTAGCGCCTATTCGCTGATCGATTTAATCTCATCGGCAGGCGGACCGCTTAAAACCGCCCGTCTCAGCGATGTGCGGATTGTTCGTAAAAATCAGGAAGTTATTCAGGTTGATATAGAAAAATTTCTCAAAACAGGAAATGTTGCACTGCTTCCTTTGCTGCAGCCCGGCGATACGATTATTGTGTCGGGAAGCGTACAGGATATATTTACAAGAGTCGTGGCAATTTTCCGGGATTTAGCCATTATTGCCAATGTATTTGTGCTGGCTAACCGCACATATTAATAATTTGCAGATCCCTGTTTTAAATTATGTGGGAGGTAAAATGAAAAAGAATTACTTTACTGTTATTGTTTTACTGCTTTTGATAAGCAGTGTATCTGCCCAGTTAACCAACGCAAATCAGGAGCTTTTTTATACACAAACGGCCGCAACCGTCGAGCCGGGCCAGCTTCAGGTTTTCACCGATATGAATTTTTTTACAAAAGCGGGCGATTTTATCGGTTCTTCCAAGCCTCTTGATTTTAAACAGGTAAATTACTGGTTGGTTGCCGGTAATACCGTGTTTGCATACGGTATCAGTGAAAATTGGGATGTTGCCCTCGGTCTTCGCGTGTATCAGGATACGCATTCACCCAACGAGTATAATCTACCCGGTGATATGTTTTTAACCATACGAAACGGCAACTATTCATTTGGACGTAATCATTTTAAGGCCGGTTTTATGGTTAGCTCCAGAATTCCCACCGGCAAAGATCACAATTATCCCTTTGCAGAATATGCCAGCGGCTCGTTTGAGTACGGATTTTTAAGCGCATTTTCATTTTATGCCGATCCCTATCTGCCGCACCGATCGTTTAGTATGCATTTTAATGCGGGCTTCTGGAACCACAATGAAAATGGCAGCACCTTATATACATATTCTAATGGTACCAAACTAAAAGCAACTGTTAGTTCAAAGGATTTCAGGATGGCCCTGGCCGGCGTCATTCCCACCGCTATGTTTGATTTTAGAATGGAACTATCCGGCATTCTTTATATCACACCACCAGATAATTTTGTATACAGCGCAGAAGAGTGGGCCTTTTTAAGCCCGAGTATACGGTATCGGGCGACAGACTGGCTGGCACTCGATTTTGGCGCCGATTTTCGTATTTCTCCGAAAGATCGTCAATTAACAACGGCGGCTATTTACGATTATTCTGCCAGTCTTGATTTACCTCCAAACTATCCGGATTGGAAAATCCATCTTGGGCTCAATGCCGCGCTTAATTTAAGAGGCAAAGGAAATGCCGTTAGTTCCGATTATGTACGCGAAGAAGCTAAAGAAAAAGTAGATTTGTTCGAATCTGTATTAGACGAGAAAGAAAAGGCCAAAGAAGTACAGCAGGAACTGGAAAATCTACGTAACGTACGTAAAGAAGCGCAAAAAGAAATTGAAGACCTGAAACAAGAATTAGAAGATTAAACGGTATAAACCAATAGAAGGCGGCTAAAACTATTCATTTATCCGTCTTGCGGAATTGATAATTAATTAATATCTTAAGCGTATTCAGAATAGATATTTAACTCCATTGAAATTAGAGGAGGTTGAGATGAAAAAGATCAGCCTGTTACTTTTACTTCTTATCATTGGTACGGCGTTTAGCCAGCCGCCTAACGGAAGCAAGAGTCTGATCCACACACAAAGTGCCCGTACATTTGAGAGCGGCCGTCTCGAAATTCATTCGGATATGAATTTCTTTACAAGAGCCACCGAGTTTATTGGTTCCGGTACGAAGCCGGCCAACTTTAATGCCGTTAATTACTGGCTTGTTGCCGGTAATTTAACAGCTACATACGGCATTTTGGATAATTTCGATGTGACATTAGCATCCCGTCTCTATCAGGATACGCACTATGCCAATGAGTATAATCTGCCGGGCGATATCTTCTTGACTCTTAAGGGTGGTTCATTTGCTTTTGCCAACCGGAAAATGTACGCGGCGCTCATGTCCACATTTCGATTTGCCACGGGCGAGCAGCATAATTATCCGTTTACAGAATATGCCAGCGGCGCGTTGGAATATGCCTTTACCGGGGCCTTGTCGTACTTTTCCGACCCCTATTTACCGGAACGTTCCTTTAATGCACATTTAAATTTAGGCTGGTGGAATCATAACGAAGCGAGTACAGTTTTGTATAAATTTGCCAACGGAAATGAGTTAAAGGCGACTAAAAATTCCTCGGAACTTCAATATGCGTTTGGAGCTGTTTATCCGACGGCTCTATTCGACTACCGTCTGGAACTTTTTGGCACTGCGTTTATCAGCCAGCCGGATGAGTTTGTATACAGCCGCGAGAATTATATGTATGTGACGCCAAGTATTCGTTTTAAAGCTTTACCTTTTTTAAGTGTGGACTTAGGCGTGGATATCCGTGCATTAGGAACAACGGACGAAACTTCCGGCGTACCAAATATAACAAACCCCGATTACGATCTTCCGAACTATGCGCCCTGGCGAGTTCATATGGGATTGAACCTGACCCTGCTTCCATTTACATCGGCAACAAAATCCGAAGCGGAAGTTCAGCATGACGAATTTAACAAACGGGTTGAATTCTTTCAGAAAATCGTAGAAGAACGTCAGAAATCGGAAGATGTTCAGGAAGAACTGGATCGTCTCAAAGAAGAACGTAAAGAAGCAGAAAATGAACTGGAAGAGTTAAAACAGATTATGGAAGAGCAGGATTAATTTTTTTAGAAAATTGTAACAACTCCACCCGTTCAGAGACAGAATACTATTTATCAATCCCCGGTTTATCAGGCCGGGGATTTTTTTTACCCAAAAGTGCCCCAATAATTCTATTAAAAAGGTTATAAAAATTCGGGTTCAGGGACATTCCGGTAAAGCCTACTTGATAAGCATTTCAAAATACGCTAAATTCCACAAAATCAATTATGTGCCCGGAATTTATGGATATAACTTTAAAGACAATCAATAAACAGCCCGTCATAAATATAAATATTTTCAAACGGCAGAAACATGTGGATTTACAGTTTGAACCTAATGCCTTTGTATTTGAAGATATAGACGGAAAACCGTTGTTCGAAGACATGCACAATCAGGGGCGTTGGCGAATTAAAGTTAAACAAGCCAATACTAAGCCGTACATTTATTATCTGATTCTTAAGGAATCGGATAACCGCGCCTCGCTGGAAGAGGATCTGAAATGTATGCGACAGGGCGTTTCTATTGAGCATGTGGGCGGAAATATAATTTTAGACAACCGGCTGGTGACAGCCAATGATAAGTATATCTTAATTGCAGGCCCGTTTTCCTCCGAACGGGAAGCCCGTCATCACTCACAAAACTTTGCCCAGCGTAACCATTGCCATATCTATAAAAAAGCTTTGGAAACGCCTAAAGGAATACTGGAAATATTTGATCCCCATTATGAAATATTTACAGAAGTCAGAGGCGGTTTGCGTTTAGTTCCTAAAAAGGAAGGGGCTTATTTCCAGATTAAACGCTATGCAATCTGCTATCATGAAAACAATAAAATTGAACACAAAGATTTATCATATCAGGGGGTTCTGCGGATTGGCATTGATGAAGACAGTACACAATTCGGAATTAATGAAATTACCGTAGAAGATTATTTAAAGGGCGTTTTGCACTCCGAAATGGATGGAAGTAACCATCCGGAATATCTTAAAAGTCTTGCAATTGCAGCACGCAGCCAAATATTTGCGCGTATTGGTCAAATGCATGCTCATGAAGGATTTGACTTTTGCAGTGACAGCCATTGTCTGCGTTATTATGGAATTGATGAAAAAAAAGAATCAACAGAACAGGTGCTGAAAGAAACGAGAGGGATGATTCTTTCTTCGGAGAAACAGGTGTGTAATGCCTATTTTAGCTATTCCTGCGGCGGGCACACGGAAAATGCTTCCGGCATCTGGTTAAATGACCACTTTGATTATATCAAAGGAAAACCCGATACTTTAATTCCGGCTTCAGAGAACTTAAATTTGCAGAAAAATGAAGATATTCGAAAATGGATTTTAAGTCGTCCCGATGTTTTATGTAAAACGGATGCGCTTACACAGGGCGGTCGCCCACAGTTATCTTCGGATGCTTTCCGTTGGGAAGTATTTTATACGCGGAGTGAACTGGAAGAGATTATTTATGAAAAAACCGGGGAAGAATTAGGCATTATTTATGAATTGATTCCGGCTAAAAGAGGTGTTTCCGGCCGTATAATGGAAATTGAAGTTTTAAGCAGCCTTAAAAATATAACTATTAAAGGGGAAATGAATATCCGTTCCGCTTTTTCTAATACGCTGCTCAACAGTTATTGTTTTATAATAGAACCGGAGCTGGATATTGACGGAGTCCCCATTAGTTTTACATTTATCGGTGCGGGTAAAGGACACGGCGTCGGTTTATGCAAGGTAGGCGCCGCAAAGATGGCTCAGGATGGAAAATCTTATACTGAAATACTTTCCCATTATTTTGAACGGTGTAGTATTAAAGGAATTTATTAGCAAATGGATACACAGATAAGCGCACTCATCTCTCAGTTTTCAAACCGACTGACCGAATTACGAGGTTATCTTTGACCTTGATACCAAAGAATCTGAAATTGCCGAATTTGAAAAAAAAGTATTAGCCGATGATTTTTGGACGGATAATGAAAAAGCCCAGGAAGTACACCGGGAAATCAATGTCCGAAAAGAATGTGTGGAACCCTGGAACGAGTGCAAAGCGGCCCTCGACGATCTAATTCTATTAGCCGAAATGGCCGAAGAAGATCCGGACAGCGGTTTTGATAAGGAATTAGAGTCCGAAAGCAAAATACTTGAAAAAAAGATTGCTGCGCTGGAATTTAAACGTATGCTGGGCGGCAAAGACGATCCCAACAATGCCATTGTTACCATTCATCCCGGCGCCGGCGGCACCGAAAGCCAGGACTGGGCGGAAATGTTAATGCGCATGTATCTGCGTTATGCCGAAATCCGTAGTTTTAAAACCGAAATAATCGATTATCAGTCCGGGGATGAGGCCGGCGTAAAAAGTGTGACTATTATGGTAAAGGGTTCCTATGCCTTTGGTCTGCTTAAAGCCGAAGCCGGCGTACATCGGCTGGTGCGCATTTCGCCGTTCGATTCTAATAGCAGACGGCATACCTCGTTCGCTTCTGTATTTGTAGTGCCCGAAATCGGGGATGATATCGATATCGAAATTAACAAGGCGGATTTACGTATTGATACGTATCGCGCCAGCGGCGCCGGCGGGCAGCATGTAAACAAAACGGATTCCGCTATCCGCATAACTCATATCCCTTCCGGAATCGTGGTGCAGTGCCAGAACGAACGTTCACAGTTTAAAAATAAAGCGACCGCTTTAAAAATTTTAACCGCCCGGCTCTATCAAAAAGAACTGGACGAACAGCGGGCTCAGCGGGATGAGTTTGCCAGCAGCAAAAAAGATATCGCCTGGGGCAGTCAAATCCGTTCCTATGTCTTTCATCCCTACAATATGGTAAAAGACCACCGCACCAATGTGGAAACCAGCAATATCCAACAGGTAATGGACGGCGCGCTCGATATGTTTATCGAAAAATATCTCGCCGAATTCGGCGGAGAATAATAAAATAGTTTACAACGTTTAAAGGAGTTTTTTTTGGAAGATTTCAACCAGCTTATTCAGATACGGAAGGACAAACTGAAAACCATCAGAGAAATGGGCGTAAATCCGTATCCGTATGAATTTAATCAGACGCATAAATCGGAGCAGATTAAAAATAATTTCGAAGAACTTGAGGAGAAAACCGTTTCCATAGCCGGGCGGCTTATGGCGGTGCGCTTAATGGGTAAAGCTTCTTTTTGTCATATCCAGGATGAGCAGGGACGTATTCAGGCTTATATCCGTAAAGACACGGTGGGCGAAGAAACTTATCGGCTGTTTAAAATTTTGGACATCGGCGACCAGGTGGGAATTGAAGGCAAGGTGGCCAAAACCCGTACGGGCGAAGTGACCATTTTTGCTGAAACGCTGAAATTACTGTCCAAATCGTTACGTCCGCTACCCATTGTAAAAGAAAAAGAGGAAGACGGCGAAAAGGTGGTGTACGACCAGTTTGCCGATAAAGAGATGCGCTACCGCCAGCGCTATGTGGATTTGGTTGTTAATCCGAACGTTAAAGAAGTATTTGTGAAACGCTCCAAAATCATCACCGCTATTCGTGAGTTTTTGGATCAACAGGATTTCCTCGAAGTGGAAACCCCCATTTTGCAGCCCATCCACGGCGGCGCCGCGGCCCGGCCTTTTGTGACTCATCACAATACACTGGATCGTAAACTCTATCTGCGCATTGCCAATGAATTGTATTTAAAGCGCCTGATTGTGGGCGGCTTTGACCGAGTGTATGAATTTTCTAAAGATTTTCGTAACGAAGGCATGGATCGTTTTCACAATCCGGAATTTACCCTGCTGGAATTGTACGTGGCCTACAAAGATTATCACTGGATGATGGATTTTGTCGAGCAGCTTTTCATTCATACCGCGCAAAAAGTGAACGGCACCACAAAATTACAGTTTAGCGGTCATGAAATCGAACTGACCGCGCCCTGGAAACGGTTGACTATGTTCGATGCGATTAAAGAATACACCGGGAAAGACCTTAGCCAATTAGATGAAGCCGGTTTACGTAAAGCAGCCAAAGAATTAAATGTGGATCTTTCTCCCGAAATGGGCGCAGGAAAAATTATCGATGAGATTTTTGGGGAGCTGGTAGAACCAAAGCTGATTCAGCCCACGTTTATTATGGACTATCCGGTGGAAATGTCGCCATTGGCTAAAAAACACCGCGATAATCCCCGGCTGGTGGAACGCTTCGAACCGATCATTGGCGGCAAAGAAGTGGCCAACGCTTTTAGCGAGCTGAATGATCCGCTTGACCAGCGGCAGCGTTTCGAAAGCCAGATGAAATTAAAAGAACGCGGCGATTTGGAAGCGCAGGAATTGGACGAGGATTATCTGCGTGCGCTGGAAATCGGTATGCCGCCCACGGCGGGACTGGGCATTGGCATCGACCGTCTGGTCATGTTATTTACCGGGCAGCACAGCATCCGAGACGTTCTGCTATTCCCGCAAATGCGGCCGGAGAAGAAATGAACAAATTCGAAATTTTTATGGCCCGGCGTTATTTTAAAGCAAAAAAACGCACCGGGTTTATTTCCATCATTTCCTATATTTCCATTGGCGGCGTGACCATCGGAGTGGCCGCGCTTATTTTAGTGCTTTCGGTGATGAACGGCTTTGAAGAAGAGGTGCGTTCCCGCCTGTTGGGCGCCGACGCCCATGTACGCCTGCGTAAGTTTTATGTGGAGCCGATTACCCGCGTCGATTCACTGTTAAACCTTGCCATGCAAACCAAACATGTGCAGGCCGCAGCCCCGGTTATCGTGGAAAAGGGAATGATTGCCGGAGAAGATAATCAGTACGCGACCATCGTAAAAGCCATCGATCCCGAATTATCGGCAAAAGTAACGGAAATCGGCGCTAAAATGGTGCTGGGCGAATTGGATTTTTCGGAGAAAATGATTGATGGTCGTAAATTTCCCGGAATTGTACTGGGACGCTATCTCGCCGACGCTATCCGCTCCACCCATATCGATGATATTGTAACCCTGTGGGTGATGCCAAAGAAAGGCGGCATTTTTACCCAGCCGCGCATTAAACGCTTTTATGTGGCCGGCATTGTGGAAATCGGTTACTACGAATATGACCGTACGCTTTCCTACACCTCCATTAAAGACGCCCAAAAACTCTTTGGGATGAATAAGGGCGTTTCGTGGATTGAATTAAAGCTGGATAATTATGAAAATGCCGCCGGGGTGGCACAGGCGCTGGAAGACGAACTGGGCTATCCCTATCTCGCCGAGACCTGGTTCCAGCTAAACCGCTCGCTCTATTCATGGATGGAAATTGAAAAATGGGGCTCGTTCATTATTTTAAGTCTTATCATTATGGTCGCGGCCTTTAATATCATTAGCTCGCTGATTATGGTCGTCATGGAAAAAACAAAAGAAATCGGCATTTTAAAATCCATGGGCGCCACCCAGCGCAGCATCCGTAAAATATTTATGTACGAAGGTTTGGCCGTCGGCATTGCGGGTACGATTTTGGGTTCGGTTATCGGTTACAGCCTGGCCTTTGCCCAATACCATTTTCATATTATTGCACTGCCCGGCGATGTGTACCTTATTAGCTCGCTGCCTATTGTGATGCATTGGGTGGATTTTTTTGCCATCATAACGGTTTCTATTTTGTTAAGCCTCGTTGCCAGTATTTACCCGGCGCACCGCGCTTCCAAATTAATTCCGGTAGAGGCCATTCGCTACGAATAGTTGTGGTGAATTTACTATTGCGTTTGGATCTTTTTTACCAAAACAGGTTTCCAAACGCCAACATCCAAGAGTAATTAGCAATGATTTTCTAAATCATAGAAAAGAAGCAGATGAAAAGTATGATTGAAATAAAAGATGTTTTTAAATCCTACGAGAACGGGCCCCAAAAAGTAGAGGTACTTAAAGGGATTACGCTTTCTATTAAAGAAGGGGAATCGGTGCTGATTACCGGTCCGTCCGGGGTTGGGAAAAGCACCTTGCTGCATATCGCGGGCGCATTGGATTTGCCGAGTTCCGGAGATGTGTTTATTAACGGGCAAAATATTGTACAGTTAAAAAGTAACGCGCTGGCTCATTTTCGCAACAAGACGGTGGGTTTTATTTTTCAGTTTCATCATCTGTTGCCGGAATTTTCGGCGCTGGAAAACGTACTGATTCCGGCCATGATGCACGAACCGCTGACCAAAGAAAAAGAAGAATACGCCCGTTTTTTATTGAATGAAGTGGGGCTGTCGCACCGGCTCGAGCACAGGCCGAATGAACTGTCCGGCGGTGAACAGCAGCGGGCAGCCGTGGCGCGGGCGTTGATTAACAAACCGCAGGTACTTCTGGCGGATGAACCCACCGGTAATTTAGATAAACAAAACAGTAACCAGTTGTTTGAGTTACTGTTAAATCTAAACCAAAAATTCAAACAAACGTTGGTGATTGTAACCCACGCGGATAGTATGGGAAACCGGATCAATCGTACCGTTCGGCTGGATGACGGTATGATTGTATAAAACCGTTGGTATCTGTTTTATCCTTTGATATTGTATCAACTTCAAAAACTCCAAAGGCGCTTATCATGAAAAATTTTTTTTTGATAAGTTTAATCTGTTTTGTAAACCTTTTATACGCGCAACAAGTGGTCGATACGACAAAAATCTTTGGGGTGACCATAGACGATCCCTGGGGCGACCGAACCGGTTTAATTGAAGCGTTTTCCGCCCATTGCATTAAACCCACCGCGCGTATTGTTTTTGACGAAGGCGTTGCCGCCAGCGCGTATGATGCGCCGATTGCCGAATTAGAACCCTATTGTTTTATTATGGGAGAAATTTTGGACAGCTATTATGTGAGCGCCTATTCTGTGCAGCAATACCTAGACAGAACAACTGAGTATTTAGACCGATTTGAAAACAATGTGGATATTTGGGAAATTGGCAACGAAGTAAACGGGGAGTGGTTAGGCGAAACCGACAGTGTGGTAAAAAAGATTGAAGGCGCCTATGCCATTGTTGCCGACAGGGATAAAAAAACGGCGCTCACGCTCTACTATAATGCCTCCTGTTATGAAAATCCTCAAAACGAAATGTTTACCTGGGTCAATGAAAATATATCGGAATCCATGAAACAGGGACTCGATTACGTACTGGTCAGTTATTACGAAGACGATTGCGAAAACACCGTTTTGTCCACGGACGAATGGCAGGCTGTTTTTGACAGTTTACATCAGACTTTTCCCAATTCGAAGCTGGGAATGGGTGAATGCGGAACATTGATGGAATCAAGAAAAGCGGAATATATGCATCGTTACTACGGAATGGAAATAGCAACGCCCGGTTTTATACGGGGCTATTTTTGGTGGTATTATAAACACGACTGCGTTCCCAAAACAAAGGCTTTGTGGGATACGCTGGATACAATCGTAAGTAAATGGGAACATCCGGCGTCCATAAATGAAAATGAAACGACACATCCTGTTAATATAAAAATCTATCCGAATCCTACAAGAGGAAAGGTTTCCATTCATTCAAATTTTGTTACAAAGATAGAAATTTTTAATATACTGGGCCAGCGCGTAAAAGTGCTTTCTAATAGTAAAAAAATTGATATTAGCGATCTGCCGAAAGGCGTATTTTTTTTACGAATGGCTACAAATGCAGGGTGGCAAACCGGGAAAATTATTCACCTTAAGGGGAAGTAACCCTGGTATAAAATATTATGAAGACACCATCCGAACAGGAATATGAACTTCAGTTTTTAAAAGGCATTGGTCCTAAACGAGCGGCTGTCCTGTTTAAATACGGAATCAAAACCCGCGAAGACCTGCTTAATTTTTTCCCCCGCCGGCATATCGACCGCAGCCGGATCATTCCTCTGAGTTCCCTCAGTCCCGAACAGGAAGTTACCGTCATCGGCAAGATCGAAGCGGCCGGTATTCGCCGTTCGCGCAGGCCCATGTTTTACATCGTCATCAGCGATGAAAGCGGCTTATTGGAGGCGATTTGGTTTAATTCCATTAATTATTTTAAAAATCTGTTTAAAGTGGGTGACTGGGTTTCCCTCTCCGGAAAAGTCGTTTTTTACCGGGGCTATCAGCTTACCCATCCCGACTACGATTTATTTGAATCCGCTGAAATCGACAATCTTTTGAACACCGGGAAAATCATTTCGTTTTATCCGGGAAATGATACGTTTAAACGCAGCGGATTAAATTCCAAAACCCTGCGCCGTACCTTTCATTTTTTATTTAAAGAAAAGCTGGATTTTATCCGGGAAATGCTGCCCGAATCCTTACGTCGTGCGCGCGCGTTTTTAGAACGGGCGGAAGCCTACCGGCAGATACATGAACCGCGGGATATGACTCATTTAGATAGAGCAATTTACCGTTTTAAATTTGAAGATTTCTTTTTTTTACAACTTATGCTGGCTTTGCAACGCGCGCACCGCAAAGCCCTGCCCGACGGTTTTGCCTTCGATAAGAAAAGTCCGCGTTTGGAAAAGTTTTATAAGACGCTGCCTTTTAAAATGACGGAGGCCCAGAAGAAAACGGTAAAGGAAATTCGGAAAGATATGCGCCGGCCGGAACCGATGAACCGGCTGCTTCAGGGCGATGTGGGTTCCGGAAAAACGCTGGTAGCGGTGATGGCGATTTTAATTGCGCTGGATAATGGAGTGCAGGCGGCCCTGATGGCGCCTACCGAAATCCTCGCCGAACAGCATTTTTTTACTATTCAAAAATGGTTAAAGCCACTGAAGGTTGACGTTCATCTACTGACAGGCAGTACCTCCGCAAAAAAACGTAAGGCAATAAAAGAAGAATTGGAAACAGGCGCTCCCTGTCTCGTTGTCGGCACACACGCGCTTAATGAGCCTGGTGTCGGTTTTAAAAATCTGGGTCTGGTGATAATTGACGAACAGCACCGTTTTGGAGTGATGCAGCGCGGCCGCCTGATTGAACGGGGCGCTCATCCGGATGTGCTGGTGATGACGGCTACTCCCATTCCGCGTACGCTTGCTTTAACGGCTTATGGCAGCTTAGATGTTTCCATTATTGATGAGATGCCCGCCAATCGCCGTCCGGTGGCAACCGTGTGGCGTTTCGAAAATAGGGCGGCGCAGATTTACGATTTTATCGGCGAACGGGTGCGTGCCGGGGAACAGGCGTACATTGTCTATCCGCTGGTGGAAGAGAGTGAAAAACTGGATTTGAAAGCCGCGACCGAAGGGTTTGAATTATTGTCGAAAGGGTCTCTTTCCCGTTTCCGGATCAGCCTGCTGCACGGCCGGATGAAGGGGCCGGAAAAAGAAAAAATTATGAGCGCCTTTGCCCGCGGTGAAATTGATATTATGATTTCGACTACCGTTATCGAGGTAGGGGTGGATGTGGCCAATGCTACGGTTATTTTAATTGAGCATGCCGAGCGCTTTGGTCTGTCGCAGCTGCACCAGTTGCGCGGCCGCGTGGGACGCAGCGCGAAAAAATCCTACTGTATTTTAAAAACACCGTACAATATCGGGGAAACGGCCCAGCAGCGTATGAAAATAATGACCGAAACAAATGACGGCTTTATCATCGCCGAAAAAGATTTAAAATTGCGCGGCTGGGGTGATTTCTTTGGAACCAGGCAGAGCGGGATGCCGGAATTCAAACTGGCCAATCCCATCGAAGATCGGGAAATTCTGGAGCAGGCCCGCGAGGATGCTTTCGGTTTGGTGGCGGAAGACCCGTTGCTGCGGAAAGAGGCGCATTCTGAACTGAAGCGATTTATGCAGGAAAATCTGAAAGAACGGATGGATTTAATTCGTATCAGTTAATATAAATGAGTCCAGTCTAAAAAGGCATAGCCACCGATTTCCACAGAAAGACACGGATGAAATTACATTGAATAGATTCGTGTAAATTCGTGGGTTTTATAGTGAACTCATAAATTTAAAATGAAAAAAATTACTATCGATTAACGCCGAAGGAATACGGATAAAAATTCTGATTGAACTGTAAAATCCGTACTTAAAAATGGATTAATAGTAGCGGATTCGTTGGTTAATATAAAAAAGGTAAAACAAGATGAAAACGATTTTGGAAATTAAAGAATTTGAACAAAAACCGCTTGCCGAACATAATTTGCCTGGCAATACCTATGAAATGATCAGTCGTGGCGCCGCCATTAATCCCGAAGCCGCAGCGCTTGAGTTTTTCCTGCAAGGCACGGATTACAAAAACAGCGTTCGCTGGACATATCGGGAATTTCTTGAAAAAATAAACCAGACCGCCAATATGTTTCGCAGTCTTGGCGTCGGCGAAAAGGATGTGGTTTCCATGCTGCTACCCTCGGTGCCCCAGGCGCATTTTACCATTTGGGGCGGAGAAGCGGCCGGAATTGTGAATCCCATTAATCCGTTGCTCGAAGCGGAGCAGATTGCCGAAATAATGAATGCGGCCGGAACAAAAGTACTGGTAACCACGGCGCCTTTTCCCAAGGTAAGTTTTATCTGGGAAAAAGTAGAACAGATTCGCGACCGGGTGCCCAGTTTAGAAACTATTTTAACCGTCGATTTAGCCGCTTTTCTAAGCGGGCCTAAAAAGGCGCTGGTCCAATTAATAACCTGGAATGAAAAACGAAAGATCCGTCCTGGTCGCCATATCATACACGATTTTGATCAATTACTTAAAACACACGCGGGCAATCATCTGGCTTTTAAACGTACCATCAAAGCGGATGATACGGCCTCTCTTTTTCATACCGGGGGCACTACCGGTACACCGAAGCTGGCCCGCCACACCCACAAAAACGAAATTTTTGACGCCTGGACTCTGGGGCAGTATCAAAATCTCCAGGCCGGATTTGTTATCTTTTGCGGACTGCCGCTCTTCCATGTAAACGCGGTAATCGTAACCGGATTGATGCCCTTCTTTTATGGCTGTAAAGTGGTGCTCGGTACGCCGGCCGGCTATCGCGGCGAAGGGTTAATTGATAATTTTTGGAAAATTGTGGAACATTATAAACTGAACACATTCAGCGGTGTACCCACGCTGTTCAGCGCTTTGCTCAATGTCCCTGTGGAGGCTTCCGACATCAGCTCGCTGGAATACGCCGCCTGCGGAGCGGCGCCCATGCCGGTAGAAGTCTTCCATGAATTTGAAAAGCGCACACATGTGCCCATCGTGGAAGGTTACGGGTTAACCGAAGGGACCTGTGTGAGCGCGGTGAATCCCAAAGACGGCGAGCGGCGCGTCGGATCGGTGGGCTTTCATCTGCCGTACCAGCCCATAAAAACCGCTCTTTTGAAAGCGAATAATACATATGAACGGGACTGTGCGGCCAATGAGATTGGCGCGGTTCTGATACAGGGCGATAATATTTTTCCGGGTTACACCGAAGAAAGCTACAATGAAACTATCTGGGTCGATCCCGGGGATGGCAGCGGACGTTGGCTGATTACCGGCGATTTGGGACGGCTGGACGCGGACGGTTATCTGTGGCTGACCGGACGAAAGAAGGAGCTAATTATCCGCGGCGGCCACAATATCGATCCGAAGCTCATTGAAGATCCGCTGCACGAACACCCGGCCGTGTCTTTGGCGGCGGCGGTGGGACGGCCCGACGCCCACGCCGGGGAGCTTCCGGTGCTTTATGTCCAATTGGAAGAGGACGCTAAAATTACGTCCGAAGAGCTACTGCAGTTTGCGAAAGAGAATATCAGCGAGCGCGCTGCCATTCCCAAAGAGATTGTTATTGTCGATGAAATTCCGCTCACTTTGGTGGGCAAAATATTTAAGCCGCGATTGGTCTGGAAGGAAGTGGATAAAATCTACCTGCGAACGCTTCAGAGGACGGAAGGGGTGGAAAAGGCCGCGGTTGTAACCGGCCCGGATAAGGTGCGCGGGATGCTGGCGAGGGTAAATATTCAAATTAGCGCAGAGGCGGACAAAGAAAAAACAGAAGCGCAGGCGCAACAGGCGCTGGGCGCGTTTACGGTTCCTTTTGAAATAACGATCAAGCAGGATTAAAAGGCGGGAATACTATTTTTTTAAATTTTTTAATTTGAAAATACATTCTCAGGCAGAGCTGTCCTAAATAATCAGAATATTTATTTACCTATGAAATGGTATTTGGCTGTGAGCTGTTTTCCCCCTTAAAAAGGGGGAAAGGGAGTTGTAAATCTATTAAGCGTAATTGCGTCGGTTGTACAAAAAACACCCCCCTTGCGAGGGGGGATGCGTTACAACTGCATTCACAGGATTTTTTTTAATTGATTTATGACGGATGTGATTCTCAGGCATAGAAAACAGTAAAGGGAAAAAGAACGGCTCATATAAAAGTATCCGGATATTTAAATGTCTTTGATGAAAACCGCTGAGATTGTTTTTAGTGTTTTCGCTGGCTGATTAAAGATTTGAAATACGCCTCCTTATAAGAGCTTCTGCCCATCACAATGGTTTGTTTTTTTGCCTAAACTTTGGTAACCTTATCCTTTTTAAAAAAAGGAACAAATCATACGTGTATAAATATGAAACCTTAGAAAAATTACTAAAAAACGAAACAAATAATACACTCATTCAATTATTCCGTTATACGTTTGTCGGTGGATTTGCATTTATTGTAGATTTTAGTTTATTGTTTGCTCTGACTGAATTAATGGGCATCCATTATTTGATCTCAGCCGCAATTGCGCTTACCGCCGGTTTGATCATAAATTATTTTTTAAGTATTCTTTGGGTTTTCGATAAAAGAAAACTGGTAAATAAATCGATCGAATTTACTCTGTTTGCGGTAATTGGGATTGTAGGGCTTGGTCTGAATGAACTGTTTATATGGGTATTTACAGAATTTGCAGGATTGTATTATTTACTTTCAAAAATCGTTTCCACCGGCATTGTTTACCTGTGGAATTTTTTTGCCCGGAAATATACACTGTTTAATTAGGAATATTTAATGAGCGCAAAAACAGCCGTCATTATCGGCGCCGGTCCGGCCGGCTTAACCGCCGCCTACGAACTTTTGGAAAGAACCGATATTATTCCCGTTGTGTACGAAATGAGCGCCGATATTGGCGGTATTTCCAAAACGGTTAATTATAAGGGCAACCGCATCGATATTGGCGGACACCGTTTCTTTTCAAAATCGGACGTGGTAATGAAATGGTGGCAAAACATAATGCCCGTTCAGGGCGCGCCGTCCAAAGAAGATATTAAACTGAATAATAAAAATAAACGTTCGAGACTCTCCGCAAACGGCCCCGATCCCGAACGGGAAGACCGGGTAATGTTAATACGCAACCGTCTTTCCAGAATTTTTTACCTGCGTAAATTTTTTGATTATCCTATTTCCTTAAACTTCAATACCATTTCCAACCTGGGAATTAAACGGATTATGAAAATCGGTTTCAGTTACCTTTCGGTTAAATTCTTCCCGGTAAAAGAAGAAAAATCCTTGGAAGATTTTTTTATCAACCGTTTTGGACGGGAGTTGTACCGCACTTTTTTTAAGGATTACACCGAAAAAGTGTGGGGCGTTCCCTGCGAAGAAATTCAGGCCGATTGGGGCGCGCAGCGCATAAAAGGGTTGTCGGTGACCAAAGCGCTTTTTCATGCGCTTAAAAATATCTTTTCAAAAGAAGATTCCATCGAACAGAAAAAAACGGAAACGACGCTCATCGAACAGTTTATGTACCCCAAACTGGGTCCCGGGCAATTATGGGAAAAGGTCGCGGAATCGGTTCAGTCGAAAGGCGGGATAATTTTTCTTAAACACAAAGTGACCGCTCTGAAAATGGAAAAGGGAAATATTACGGAAGTCAGCGTGCGGGATGAAGAAACGGGAGAAATGAAAACCGTAAAAGCGGATTACTTCTTTTCGACCATGCCGGTGCGGGAGCTAATCGATTCGCTGGAGGGTGAAATTTCGCCCAATGTCCGGGAAGTCGCTCGCGGCCTGATGTATCGTGATTTTATTACGGTGGGACTGTTGCTGAATAAATTAAAAATTAAAAATACAACGGCCATAAAAACGCTTCATAACATTGTTCCCGATAACTGGATTTACATTCAGGAAGGGGATGTAAAAATAGGACGTCTTCAGATATTTAACAACTGGAGCCCCTACATGGTGCGTGACGAATCGAACGCCTGGATCGGGCTGGAGTATTTTTGTAACGAAGGCGATGAATTATGGGAAAAACCGGACGAAGAATTTGCCGAATTTGCCATTGATGAACTGGTAACGATCGATATCATTAATAAAGAAGACGTGTTGGATAGTACTGTGATTCGGATGCCAAAAACCTATCCGGCCTATTTTGGCGCTTACGACCGTTTTTCGGAAATTTCGGACTTTACGGATAAAATCGAAAATCTCTTTCTCATCGGCCGCAACGGTATGCACCGCTATAACAATCAGGACCATTCGATGCTGACGGCCATTACAGCCGTGGAAAATATCAAAAACGGGATTACCTCCAAAGCCAATATCTGGGCGGTAAATGTGGAAGAAGAATACCACGAAGAAAAATAATATTAATAAAACTTTCAGGTTGCAATGAGCGCAAAATCATCGAAAAAAGCAAAATTAAAAGCAACGAAAAAAACGGCGCCAACGGATTCGGTTAAAAAGAACGCGCTGTTTTCAGGCGATCTGCCGTCCTGGCTTCCGGTCGTTATTTTTATCATTGCCGATTTGATTTTCTTTTATGAGCAGATTTTTGGCGGAATGCATTTCTGGGCGACTTTTATGTCTGATTTTAATGAGCTGCATATCCCGTTTCAGACGTTTATTCAGGACAGTCTTCGGCAGGGACAGATTCCATTCTGGAATCCCTACACCTTTGGCGGAATGCCATTTTTAGCGGATATCCAGGTGGGCTTTTTCTATCCCCTTAATCTTATTCTGTCCCTCTTGGCGCCGCTTCACGGACTTCCCGTAAAGGCAATGGAACTTCAGATTATTTTCCATTTCCTGATCGCTCAGGTTTCCATGTATTATTTAACCCGGCATTTTAAGGTTAGCCGAACCGGGGCCGTTATCGCCGCGCTGTCCTATTCGCTTTCGGGCGCGTTGGTTTACCGGGTTGTCATTCAGACCTTTATCTACCAGTTTGCCTGGCTGCCGCTTTTGTTTTTACTCTTCCATAAAACCATCACACGCTTAAAATGGACAGACGCGCTTCTCGCCGGACTGGTTCTGGGACTCACCATGCTGGTGGGACATCCGCAGGCCATCTTCTACAATGTGCTTTTGATTGGACTGCTGATTCTTTGGAATGGCGCCGCCGGGATTATTAATAAAGAAATACAAGGCCGCCGGATTTTGGTTTTTACGGCCATAGCCGCGTTGCCGTTTGTGATTGCTCTCGGCGTTTCGGCCATTCAATTGCTGCATACGCAGGAACTGGCTTCTTTATCTAAACGAACGCTGCTAACTTACAAGGAAGCTGTCGACGGTTCGCTGCAGTTTAAACAGCTTTTAACGGTGATAACACCGAAGCTGTTCGGCTTTACCGATATGTCGCAGGTAAAACATGTCCCTTTTTATATTGCGCTGCGCAAAGGCTACCATTTTTGGGAGACCGGATTTTATTTTGGCATTCCTGCTCTGATTCTGGGACTAATCGGAATAGCGAAGAACTACCGCTCTCGTCTGATGGCCTTTTTAATATTTGCCGCCGTGATCGGATTCCTGCATGCTTTGGGTTCTAACGGTTTTCTTTTTAAGCTGCTGTTTCACCTGCCCGGTTTTGATAAATTCCGCTTTCCGGCGCGCACCATTTACTACCTGGTATTTGGATTTTCGATTTTCGCCGGGTTTGGTTACGACGCCATCGCTAAACAAAAAGAAAAACTGAAATTCTCGGTAATCGCCGTTGCCGCGGCTCTGCCGTTAGTTTTGGCAATAGCCGTTTTAAGCGGCGTTCTACCTTCGGCTTTTGGCGCGCCGCAGCCCTTTATCGCTGAAATAAAAGGATACGGTTTTACGGCATTGATTTTTATTGTCGTCAGCGGGGCCGCCATTTTTATGGTCTATGAAAAGACCAAAATTCCGCCGATGATTTCCGGACTTTTGTTAATTACAGTGGTTGTGGCCGATCTGACCGTTAATCTTTCCGCTTTTAAGAATCATAACGTTAGTCCCGAACGTCTGTATAAAATAAATCCGAATCTTTCCGCGGTATTGAAAGCAAAACCGCCGCGCGATATTTTCCGGGTGAAAATGCGCAATAAATTTGTTTTGCCGCTGCGCAGAAATTCCGGAATGGTCAATAAAATTATGCTCATCGAAGGGTTTAACGCCTTGCAACTGCTGCGGAAAATCCAGCCATGCAAAGCCTGGCCGCAATTGTTATCGGTTCGTTACCGCATAAAAACGGATGAGAAAACACGGCAGTCCTATTTTCAGCAGCAAAAGGATATCCTGCCCCACGCCCGGATGACCTATAAAACGATTATTTCCTCAGCGGAAAATGTTGCCGCCGATATAAAATCGGATAGTCTTGATTTTGAAAATGAGTCGCTCATTGAAAAAAAACTTGGTTTAACGCTTCCGCAGGTAAATATCAGCGCGGTTAAAAATTCCGTAACCTGCGCAGAATATGGCAATAACTATCAAAAGTATGAAGTCTCCACCGCAGCAAACGGGCTTCTGAATATCAGTGAAATCTGGTATCCGGCCTGGAAGGTTAAAATCGACGGCCAGCCGGCGGAACTTTTGCGGATAAACTATTGTTTGAGGGGCGTTGTTATCCCGGCCGGCACGCATACAATCGAAATGGCCTATGATTCTGCGGCGTTTAACGCGGGTATGTGGATTACGCTTTTAACCCTGCTGCTAACGATGGGATTTTTAATACGTAACTGGAAAAGAGAACGACAGGATAAAGCTCTCAATGGATGATACAAATAAAATGAAAAACCAAAACGACAGCACTAATTTTCCTTCCGTGACCGTGATGGTTTTAAACTATAACGGGCAGCAGTTTTTAAAAGATTGCTTCGAATCGTTGCGCGCCTGCACCTATCCCAATTTTACGGTGATGATGGTGGATAATTTGTCCACCGAAAATGATGTGGAATATGTAACGCAAAATTTCCCCGAAGTGCAGATTGTGCAAACCGGCAGTAATTCCGGCTACAGCCGGGCATACAACATCGCCTTTACCAAATCGGACGCTAAGTATTTTGTACTGCTTAATAACGATGTAAAAGTAAATCCGGACTGGCTGGAACCCCTGGTGGAAGCGGCGGAAAAGGATGAAACTATCGGCGCGTTGCAGCCTAAAATCCGTTCTATGGTGCAGGAGGGCTATTTTGAATATGCCGGCGCCTCCGGCGGATTTATGGATTATCTCGGTTATCCTTTTATGCGCGGCCGGCTCTTTTTTGATATCGAAAAAGACGAAGGACAGTACGACGATGCAACGGAACTGTTTTGGACCAGCGGGGCGGCCATGTTTGTGCGGGCTTCTGCGCTGAAAAAAAGCGGTAATCTGGATGAAGATTTTGTGCATCATATGGAAGAAATCGATTTATGCTGGCGGCTGCATCTTGCCGGGTACAAACTGAAAGTCATTCCCAAATCGATGATTTTGCACTACGACGGCGGCACCATTAAACCCTTCAGTTTTATGAAACTGTACTGGAACCACCGCAACGGTATTTTTATGCTGTTTAAAAATCTATCGTCCCAAAAGCTACTCTCCACGCTTTTCAAACGCTATATGCTCGATACGATTAATATTATCTACTCGGCTTTAATCCGCTTTGATTTTCAGCATTCGCGGGCCATCATTAAAGCCCATTTTTGGGTGTGGGCGCATTTGCGTTTTATCCTAAAAAAGCGCAAGGAAACGCAGAAAAACTGTATTACCGCGCCGCAGGAAGTGGAGAAATTATTGTTTCCGAAAAGTACAATTCTACAGTACTTCCTGTTCGGGAAGAAAACATTTAGTGATTTAGTTAAAGAGGGCTGAATCACATTTAATTATTTGAATTTGTTTATTTGGAGCGCATTGACTGTGTCAATGCACAAAAAAACAGCAACTATTCAAAGCTTGGGCGTTATCTTAAAGTTAGTTGAAATTTAGAAGAAAAGGTTCCTCCCCAAGAACCAAAAAATTGGTTAAATTCATTTAGCCAAAACAAAAATAGGAGGAACCGATGGCAGCAAAGATAAAGTCAAGTTCAATCAACCGC